>JBBDIJ010000008.1:0-127946 GCA_040880485.1 Balneolaceae bacterium | reverse complement strand
TAACTCATTAATAACCTGCAACAACATCGTTATGGCAATATGCCACATAAGGACCATTATATCAATTCATAGTGGGCAGTAAGCCGTATAAGTAACAATATAGCTGTCCATACCTTCTGAAAGGAATACGTGGTATAAGGACCATATTCAAAGAGAGATTAATCGTCAGATACTACCGAATGCCCTCAATGTAATGGATCTAAAGAGATGACTAAACCTAAACTTCTGCATGAATTGCGTGACGTTATACGTCTTAAAGGCTATAGCTATAACACGGAAAAGAATTATATCAAATGGGTCCGGGAATTCATCCACTATCATGGCAAAACTCATCCAACTGAAATGGGAGAAATGGAAGTAAATATATTTCTTACGTATCTCGTTAATAAAAGACATGTTGCTCCTTCTACACAAAATCAGGCATTATGTGCAATACTTTTTTTGTATCGTCATGTACTTGGCCAATCCGACTTTTTTGTTAATGATATTCATTGGTCAAAAAAAAGAAAACGAATTCCTGTTGTGCTAACGACCGATGAGGTATATAGTTTATTGGGGGCCGTACAAGGAAAAGCGTTGCTCCCACTAAAGCTCATGTATGGGTCCGGCTTAAGGGTTTCGGAATGTATTAATCTTCGAATTATCGATTTGGATATCGGTTATAAACAAATTACAGTACGAGACGGAAAAGGACGCAAGGACCGAACCACTATGCTTCCAGGTTCACTGATGGATAGCTTAACGGATCAAATCAGACTTGTTAAAAGGATTCACCAATATGATTTGAAGAATGGTTTCGGCGCGGTTCAACTTCCACATGCCCTGACTAAAAAATACCCATCAGCCGCTACGGATTTCCGTTGGCAGTTCCTATTTCCATCGATAAAAATAGGTCGAAATCCTCGAACGGGTATTCGTTCAAGATTTCATTTATCGCGGGAAACCCTGTCTCGCGCACTCCAAAAAGCTGTTAAAATTGTCGGGATATCTAAAAAAGTTTCAAGCCATACCCTTCGTCACTCTTTTGCTACTCATCTGCTGCAAGCCGGGTACGACATTCGAACCGTTCAGGAGCTTCTTGGCCATAAAGATGTGAAAACGTTAACAGGTCTTATATAGTGGAGCTGAAGATAAACGCACAAACCTAAACACCCAATCCCGTTACACAGACAGGTTCATTAAATTGACTGGGCTTTTTTATGTCCGTAACCCACTGGATGCCCACAGAAAGCGGTTTGAAATAGATCGATTTAATTATTGATTTTTTTTTCCATTTTAGCTTTTCGATCAATAAAATCAGATACCGATTGCCCATACTCTATTGCTCGGTTACAGATTTCAATCGCTTCTAGTAAATTGCCTTGTTTTTCATAGATAATCACCAACCGTTTAAATGCGGGAATATTACCAATAAAACCCTCTTGTCGAATTCTCAGAGTTTCCTTTTCAATATAATCAGAATCATATAATGACGATATTTGTTTCAGTGATTTTAGCTGTTGAGATATGTAAGATTTCACCAATTCGTCAAGTGAATTTAGGTCGAGTAAACAAAACTCTATGCATTTTATCAAATATTCATCACTCAGATTTCGGTATTTATAATAAAATTTATGTAAATCTATATATGCAAAATGTCTTTTTACAGGATCTCCCTCTGATTGAGCTAATTGTTGTAAAAGAGCCTTTTCTTGATCATAGTCAAATTTAGTTACGGTTTTATTTTTTTTAGGACTTATTTTTGGCTGAGTCGGCTTCCCCTTTTTTCTGTTTTCTGCAAGTACGGATTTTGTGTTATTGTGAGCAGTCTCAAGTAGATTATAGATATCTTTTTTTAATTTAAAAATTTCTGAAATAAGTGGAATGTGAACAGACTCGTCGCTGATAGACATATTGGCAAAGACTCTAATTTCTTTGGTCTTTACATCACTTAAGTTAGAATTCTTAAAGTACCCATTAAGTTCAAAATTTTTACTGTTATTACTTTGAGATAATGCATCCTCGAGACACTTTTGGAACACTTCGGGGTACTTTTTTATGTAATTTAAATTCGTAAACTCAAAAGTCTTTGCCATTCTCATTAAGTTATTTGCTGACGGTGGAATGTCAAAATTAAAGTAGCATAGCAGAAACAAGTCATCTGAGAAAGAAAGTTCATGTTCTTTATCAAGAGACTGTATAAATTTTAAAACATATTTAGGGCGTTGATGAATTAAACAACTTAGTATCAAAGCATTTGCTGTATACGACTGAAATGATTTATTTGTGTGTACATCTCTAAGTTTTAAAATGGTATCAAATGCTTTTTCAAATTTGCCCTCAAGCAGATGCCTTTCCAACCCATAGTAGAGTATAAACACATATCCGACATCTATTGAGTTGTCATACGGGTTTGCAAGAAGCTTTAAATACACCCATTTTTGTTCTGGGGTTAATGATGAATATGTTGGAAAATATTGTGGTCGTTCGACTTTATTAAAATCTCTTGGTTTTGATATGGCTTGCCCTGTGTAGATTAAACTTGGCTCTTCTTGATTTAGAAATGAGAAGGATATTTGAATACCGTTTATGTTAACACTTTTGTTATTGCTGCTTGATTGTTTATAATTTTTGTATTTACCATCAGCTATCCATAATAAATCAAGCAAATCTCTATGAATAGTATGTTCGTCAAATGATGATTTTATTATAGACTTTGCCGATATGACATTTTCAGTCTTCTTTAAATTGATTTGAGTCTCTTTTTTCTTCTTTCTAAAAAAA
Source organism: Balneolaceae bacterium (assembly GCA_040880485.1). Classification (GTDB taxonomy): domain Bacteria; phylum Bacteroidota; class Rhodothermia; order Balneolales; family Balneolaceae; genus JBBDIJ01. Next base: position 125,183 of record JBBDIJ010000008.1, on the reverse strand, counting down.
CTGAATATTCCCATCTCTAATTTATTTGATTTTGAATCAATTGCTCTATAACAGTTTGACTTATTTCGACCGAACTTACAACTTAAATGGTCAGCGGTAGCGGTTGCTATACGCAAAAAGAAAACAGTATTAGTTTCCTTTATCTAATCGACCTTTTGCTACTACTGAATTTTTAATCAAATTTCTGATTTTCTTGAATTCCTGATTTGTTATTGGGTTACTGAAATCACTTCTAATGAATGCAATGTTTTCTTTGTAGTATAATGAACTTGGATTAACTGTATTCTTTCCAACTAACATTATGAATTTTATGCCAGGGATGATAAATATATGATTATGAAACCCATCTTCCTTTGTAACACTTGGAAAACTTGTCATGGCACTATAGTGGTCTGAATTATCGATAAAAACTGCTACACAGGCATGATTTGGATATGTACGCTCACCAAGCAAATACAACCTAATTTCCTCGGAATATTTAACAACTAAAGCATTTTTGTAAACTGATGAAGCTCCCTTCCATTTACCAACTGATGCTCTCCAAAAAACACTTGTTGCAAAATAAAGGTATTGTTCTGGTTTTAGATTAAAGTATTCTCTTGGATCAAGCCATTTATCACCTTTATGATTCCACACAACTGAAATATTATTCAATTTATCCATCAACGGAAAAATTCCTTTTCTTCTTTGATACTCTTTTAGAACCAGATTTTCCCATTCTTATTAAATCTTGTTTCACATTTCTTACATAAAAGTTTTTGTCTGGTTTGCTTGTCAGTGAAATAGGCGGTTCCGCTTTGAAAGTCAGCGATTACCAGATCTGTATTTTCTGGTGAATAGAATTTTTTTACATCAGAATATATAGCTCTTGGTAATAAATGGCTTTTAACCAAGTGATCTTCATTCTTGCAAAGAGAACATATATCCATTTGATTTGGTGTGAATGTGTGCGATAAACCTCATCACAGCCCCGAGTCTCATGTTATTTTATTTGAGCCATTTTAGCAAACACTTATGAAATTGAGATTTATACAAATTTTAGACTCTGGTGCAATTCTGATAACAACGACCTCTCTCGGCTGATAACAATTCTTTCCTGATCTCTCTTCTAACACCCCGGTCAGCTTCTCTCCTCACTCTTACTGCCTGAATCCACTGCATAATTCCAATGATTTTAAATCATTAGAGGATTCTAATTAAACTATGCAAACAGGATAAGCCATTGTTAAACAAACAGATATATAATTCGTGATATATTATCGTATATAAGAATTTTTATATTATGCACAAAGTAAAAAAGATATTCGTTGTTATTCTGATTTGTATTCTACTAAATTATAGATGTACGAAATTTTAAAGCTCTAATTTTTTACAAAATGAAAACTCTCAGAATTGCAAGAATTGAAAACGGTTGGAGCCAGACAATGCTGGCAAAAGTCTGTGACTTGACACAGGCAACCATTAGCAATTTGGAGACAGGCAGAACGCAACCGGCCGACCGAACCCGGAGGCAGATTGAGACCCTGTTCGGCCCTATAGATTGGGATGAGACCCGGAAGCAGGCGGTCATTCTCCGCAACGGACACCAGACAGCAATTGAAACAAAAGGATAAAACAATGAAAACAGTGAAAAGATTTATTGTGAACCAACGGCTTACCGCTAATGGCAAACGCTCCGCAAATACAACCCAGTGGCCGGAGAAAAAAGAACCAGAGCTACTGAAACATCAGGTCAATGAAGTATCGGCAGATGATGAGCATGAATTATTGCTTCCCACCGGCATGAGTTTTGAATCCGAGGAAGAAAAGCCGATTCAAAGAAATGTAACTGCACCAGAAGGCCCAATGTATCCAGCAGGAATTAACCCTAAATAATCAGCGCTATGGAAAGAACAAAGTCAAAACGATCACTTAAAAATCCGGCTTTAAAATCTAAAGGCCATGCAGACGGCAGTCCACGATACAAGCCCGGAAAAAATCTGGTGTACGATCAAGCTTATCAGCAGGCCGTTGATTCCAGCCCGATTTTCAATGAGAAAGTGCGCTCAAACAGCATTAGAGATTCAGGGATATTACATAACCTGAAAAGTACCTTGTTAGAACTGGAAGGCATCGAATCCGGTGATAATCAAGGTAAATACCGGGCACCTTATAACGAATGGAAAACCGCCCTCATCCCGCTTGCGAAACAGGAAGTGGCTGAATTGCATCAACGATTCAAAGAGTGGAGTACCCAGCAGGTGAAAGAGGGAAAAGCCTTAAAGCCTCAAAAGAATTGGCCTCCGCAACTTCTGGAACTCCGGCTGAAACGAGAAGCCCTATTAGATGTTAGGCGGAAGGAAGCCCATTATATCAAAAATCTAATCGAGCAGAAAAAGGCTGAAAAGGAGAAATCCAGGAAGGCTAAAATACTCGAACTCGGGCCAATGGGTAAGTTTACAAAACGGCCGGAAAAAGACGGAAGACTCACAGAAATTGATGGGCAGAAAATTTCTTATGCCGGTGCAGTTCCGTTCATTGATGAACCCATCAGCCCGTATTATAAAATGACCGTTTTCGATTATCGCAAAATGGCTGAAAAATGGAAAGAGGAAAAAGGACTTACCATGGAGCAACTCCGTAAAAAACGGGATGAAATATTTAAACAGAAAAAAATGGAAGCTCTCCTGAACGATGAACAACCACCAACAAATTTAAGTGCTGATTTGGTGGTAACCGCATCAAAACTTTCCCATTGGATAAAACGATTAGGTATTACCAAAAACGATTGGCCGAGTTGGCCGAAAAACGCCAAACCTATTGATGAGCATTCACTTGAAAACTCATGATGTACTTCTAATCTGGTTTGTTAGGTCTCTGGGTTTGTATTCCGTTCCTGTGATTGTGATAGATCAGAGGTTCTTTTTTGACGTTCATTCATAGCGTCCTCAACCCGGCATCTTTGCAACCCGGGGTTAATCTCCGAAGGTGCCGGGCATTTTTTTAAACTCTAAAATTCCAGAATTATGAAACATCAAAATTTCAGACATGCAGTTGGGTTGATCACTTACGTTTTCAGCATCATAGCAACGGCTCTTTGGCTTGGTTTTATCGGAATCTAACGGCTTCAAATAGTGAAGGCTATATAGACTATTAAGTAACTGGAGATCGTAGCGGAAAAAATGCTATACCCTTCATATAAGGTAGTACAGAACATAAAAATGATGTTTTTTCAACCAATTTTTTAAAAGTGAACAGCAAGTTTGTAGAATAAATATATGAGCCGGGGCAGGTAGCTCCTGAAAAAATTGGTTTCCAATCCATCCTCCAATTCTCCCCGGCTCATTTTTTTATAAAAGGATGGTGTAAAAGGATGGATAAAATGAAACGCACAAATTGGAAAAGTTTAATAGCAGCAGATGTTAAAAGTCAGATTCTCCCAGCATGGAAGAACCCGCTTACATCATTCAAAGATCATAGAATTGTGGCACCATTAAATTTGCAACATGAATTTCAAGCGATTGAACGCAACAACAGGATCACAGGATTCCGCCGTAGCCGTCTTGACTACATAGCCCACCTTATTTTATCGCACATGAAAAAGGACTTGAATTACTTTTCCACTCTGCGGATGGATTACATGCGTAACGTGGTTCCGCAGGCAGGGGACTACATGGATGTACTTATACGCAATGGTCTGGTTGATCGCCGGGGGTATAGCACAGGCCGTAATTCCCAACTCTACAAATTCAAGGGTACCGTGCGGTTAGGATTCAGAATGTTAACCGATCAGGATCTATGCCGGCGGAAAGAAAAAGTGTACGAAGCCTTGCGAAAGCGCAACAGTAAAAAATACCCGTATCTGAATAAGTGGATCAGGCAGGTAAAGATTGACCGCAATGGAGCCATGAGCCAGGTCATGCGTTCCTTCAACGCATCCACAGAACCTATTAACAAAGCCGAAATAAAAAAGACACACAGGATTGGGCAAATTGAGCGGATAGCCAGCGGGGATCTGTACATTAAATATTCCCAGACTGAAAGACGACTGCATACCAATGTTACAAACCTTGCCTCTGAACTGCTGCCATACATCCATATTGACGGGAATTCGTTTGTGGAAATTGATATTAGAAACAGTCAGCCCTTTTTCGTGATCTCCCTGTTTAATCCAACTCCTGAAATTGAACAGCTCATTGATGATTATCTGGGTGAGGGCCTCACTTCGTATATACGTTCTTTGGAAGCCATTGAAAGAGAAGATGTCCAGAAATACATATCGTTGGTAACAAGTGGTAAGTTTTATGAGTATATGGCGGAGGTATTCCGGGAGAATGGTATTCCGGTAACCGATCGCAAGGAGGTAAAGGTGGAGATATTCCGCACCTGCTTCTTTGGCTCCCGCAATACATACAAATTTAAAGACGGTGAATACGATTCAGCCAGAGTATTTAAGAAAACATTTCCGACCATCTTCCGCTTGTTCTACCGGATTAAAGAGCAGGATACAAATCGGCTGGCGGTACTCCTCCAACGCATTGAATCCTATACCATGCTGGAACGTGTGGTTTCTCGTTTTGAGGCGGAACTTCCGGGGCTACCGATTTTGACCCGGCATGACAGTTTACTCATTCCCAAATCCGGGTTACTTGGTAATGGTAAAAATCTGGATAAAGCACTTGATATTTTTACTACAGGAGTTCAGGATACAACCGGGGTTTTACCACAAGGCAGAATGACAAAATTAAGACCAAAATAATTTACCTACAAAGTGAGAACAACAATTTTAATCCATTATCTACCATACACTTATACTAATTCTATATACATAATGAGTATATGGGTGGGTTTGGTAGGTTGGTAGTTAATAGATTGGTTGGTTTAGTTATTGATATTGGTTGGTTTAGTTATTGATATTGGTTGTTGTTATAAAAACCCCGGAATTTTACCAAAACTGAAAACTTAATAAAACTTAAGAAATCATGGCGCCACAGGTATCAAAAATAACACACCATCCAAAACGTGAAGAAATTGAACAGGATATCATCAAAGGACTCCCACATACCAAGATTAGTAAAAAGTATGATGTACCCTATTTTGCTGTTCGGTATTGGGCTGAAAATAAATTACCCGAAAAACTGGTGGATGCAGAAAGGCGTTCCGAAATCCAGCACACGGATGGAATCCTGCAACGTGTAACCCGAATGCTTAATGAATCTGAACGGATTCTTGGTGAAGCCACAGAAAGGGGTTGGCATGGAACCCAGCTAAAAGCAATTCGGGAGCATAACTCCAGTATTGAACTCCTCGCCAAGTTATACGTCAAAATGGATGAAGTCCGTCAACGTGAGCAACAGGCAGAGAAAGCAGAAGACCGACAGGAGGGTATTATGCAGGCAATTGAGTACCTGAGCCTGGATGAAATTAAGTGTTTGAATTATCTGCAATGCAAGGCCACCGCCTATTTGGATGAACAAGCCAGTAACACTATGCGGAACTACTTTCAGGAATATGGAGAAGACCCTGAAGGTTGGCCCGAATTGAAATACGTGTTAGGTGAAAAGACTGAAAAGTCCCGGTCTGTTTTTGACGTCGAAACCGCTCACCAAGTACAAAATAGTTCTAAAGAGCCGGGGTTAGCCGACCAACCCAATAAACCACGGTTGAGGATAAAACGGAAAGCAACCCAGCCCGCCGAATCCGATGATCTGGACTTTGAGGATTTAGAACTCGATGATCTGGATGATCTGGACGACCTGTCAGTACCTGCTAAAGACCCCGATTGGCTGGAAGAATCCCGATCTAATCAATGGAAGGGTGCATATAGACCGGAATAGGTAGATATACCCCTCTAATTGACGGGTATTCCAGTTTTTAACGGCTTATCTCCCCATTCCCCATATACTACCCTACCTAAAGCCCTTCCAACGTTTTAAAACAGTTTTACTCCCATTTTCGCAAAGGTCTGGCGGCCAGTGGTTTGGTAATAATATTTTATAAAGTAATGTTTGTAAAATGTTATATTCAGGTAAACAGTAATTAAATCCTGAAAAGATGGAACAGTTTGTAACCTATTATCGAGTATCAACAAAGAAGCAGGGGGATTCCGGCTTAGGACTGGATGCCCAACGTGAAACCGCCCGGCAGTACCTTAAAGCAAACAACGGTGAGGAGATTGAGACCTTTACAGAGATTGAATCTGGCAGGAATGGCAACCGCCCTGTTCTAAAGTCTGCTATTGAAAAATGTAAAGAGACGGGAGCCAAGCTACTGATTGCAAAACTTGATCGCCTTAGCCGGAACGTTGCATTCCTGTTTAACCTGAAAGAGGAACTGGAACAGGCCGGGGTTGGGTTTGTGGCCGCTGATCTTCCATCTGCTGATAACACAATGGTACTGGGTGTGATGGCTTCGGTTGCACAGTTTGAAGCCGAACGGATAAGCCAGCGAATTAAAGAAGCTATCCCACAATCCCCAGTTTATCAATCCGGCAATTGGGGAAACCCTGAAAACCTGACGGATGCAGACAGGCAAAAGGCATACGAAACCATATCCGTAAAAGCCCGGACAGACCCAAAGATCAGGCAGGCATTTCACTTTATTCAACCCCGGCGGGAACAGGGAATGAGCTATGCCAAGATTGCCAAGTTGTTGAACAAAGAGGGGTACCGCACCAAGTCCAAAGATGGCAAGAAGTTTCACCCTGCTCAGGTACGGAAGATTTATTTAAGGTTTGCGGGTCAATCCTCTTAAAACCTTTCAGGGTTAGTCCTGTAGTTGCTTTCTACGCTCGTTAATCATATTACGGAGGTGAATAACATCTTTAACACCCGCTATCTCAATCTCAATATTCCCTTGTCCGGCTGTGGATATGCCAAGTGTACCGACCCCGAATATCCTATTAACAAGCGATTCATAGACCCTAATATTCCGGATGTCGCTTATATTTATCTGACTGCGATGTTTGCTAAAGATACCTTGTTCATAGTAAATCTGGTCATCTATAATCGTTAGTTTCTCATTCCTGACAGACCAGTACCAAATTAAAAGCACAACTACCCCCGCCAACACAGGTACGAGTATAACGCTAAGTATAAAAAGAATAGGGTGGTGCCTGAACATAGTAGGATGGACGGTCATTTGCATAACATCTCATAATAAGTTTCATCCGCCATAGGTGCGGAAGTTTGTATAAATATGAATGGCTACGGAAACCCGGATGCAGAATAACAGCCACTAATCTGAAATATATTCTAATCGTTGATGCTCAATTTTGTTTGCAATTACTGCCATTTCGCCAAAGATATATTTCATATTACTGTCACCACCCCATCGGATAAATTCTGCTGAGCCTTCAAAATTTCCTCCTGTGAGTGTAGATGCAATAGCTCCTCTTGTTCTTGTAAATCCCCATTTGCCACGTAATGATGCAACACTTTCATTTTCTATTTCATCAATAAATATATTTATCTGAAGAGAATATCCTTTATCAATCGGTATAAAATCGGTAGTAAGTGTGCCCATCTCTGGATTTTCTTGTGTAAATCCGAATCCTCTTGAAGCAAGATGCCTGTAAATTGTTGTATAAAAATCAGAGGGTGATTCAGTTGAATAAAGGTTAATCACATTTGCATCATCCGGTATTCCAGATGAAATCTCTGTTGGAATATTTGAAGTTGTTACGCAAGAGGTCAAAAGTATTGTAAACAGGCCGAGAGTTATTTTATTATTTAACATAGTGGCGTTTTAAGGAGTTGTAAAAAAAATAAATTCCTCACTTATTATTTAAATCTTTTTTAAGATTTAAAAACCTTTTTCTAACTGTACTTTCAAGTCGGGTGCTGAAAATATCACCTGTAGAGGTATAGATTTTATGCCTTAAAAACAGGAACCATAATCTGTTAAAAGGACCATCATAAATACTATTCAAAAAATCTGTGTTCCTTCGAAAGTCATTTAAGGAAATAAATAATTCAGCCCTATCTCCATCCATTAATTTTTTTGGCAATCGTGCTATATAAGGGTTCTCAAAATCATATAATTGAATAAAAGACTGCTTTTTTAAAATTCCATATTCCCATCCTGAACTTGTAACTGTCGCATCCCTAATGCCAATATTTGTGACAGTAACAGATAGGTATTCGTTTTCATCGGGAATTGGTTGAGCAGCCATGAGAATATGTCTTGTAATAGCTACAGAAACTTCTAAGTTGATATTTTTATCCCTTCTTGCTAACCAGAGGGCTACTATTACTGCTGAAATTGTGCCCAAAGCAGTGAAAGCTGAAGAAATCGCTATAATAATATTTACTGTTTCTGGCTCCATGTTGTATAAAAATTAAACGGTCGAAAAAATTCTTTCGACAGAATGCATTACCAACGTATTTCTATCAACACCATCTCCAACAGTACCAACTCCGACAGCCCCGGTTCCAGTGCAATATAGGAAAGGAGTTCGGTTTCTTCATCTAAAGTTAAACGACCTCTGGCTGCCCGCGTGCATAGATACCCAAGTCTGGCTTCATTCATATCAGCATGGTTTGGGTTAATGGTTCTTTAAAGTAAGAGCCACTAATCCGGGATTCCTTACAGAAAAATTATTTAGTTATTAGCCAGTAACTTTCTAAGAGCTTCTTCCGCAGTTTCCCATTTTAGAGCATCCCACTCCTTTTTCTGTTCTGGACTTAAATCTGACTTACTTTTTATGTGAATTAGGTTGTTTTTATCCAACCATTTATCCCATAAATATGGTGTGTGAGATGATAGTTTTGACCATACATCAGAATTAGCTTGCACCTCCCCCAAAGAGGCGTGATCTGTCTCTTTATTTGAATCGCCATCCATAGAGACTCCACCCGTTATTGTGAAATCTATGACTTGATAGTTTTCCCTATTGAAATATATATCGTCTGGTAGTTGGTGGTTTTCTACGAACCCTGCAATAAGTCTTGTGACTTCCCTGTGGTAGTTTTTATCGTTAAAATCGTATTTCATTTTATTGTCCTTAATTTTATAAGAGAGTATTCCGTGTTATTGGTTTTTTTAAAGTCAGACGCCAATGGTTTATCTGTTTTCCTTTAGATATCTGATCAGATTCAAAAAAACCCTGTTTATCTGATTTTTGTGTAGGATATTTAGTTTCTACGTCCTCTAATTGAAACCCTTTCCTTTTATACCAATCATTAGCTTTTAAACCTGCTGGACATTTAGCAAAAATACTCTCCGCACCTTTTACCTGTTTCAGTGTTTCAAGCATTTCTGAACCCGCACCCGGACGGGTTGATACGATTTCTGTGATCGTTAGCTGTCTGTCTTTTCGCAGATGGTACATACATATCCCACCTTCAATTAAAATTAACTCCCCGTTTTCTCGGGCTTTCATAAGTCGTTCAAATAACATAATTCATTCCTTTAGTTTGTAGTTATGTCCAATCATCCAGGGTATTTACCCTGTAGATTCATCCTTCTCTCTATATCATACAATTTTGAATCAGCTTTTTTGAAACTTCTATACGGCTTGTCCGGCAATGATTTGAGGCTATTTGACAAGTTATGTTTGGGTAGAAAAAAGCCAGTTTTGTGCGTGGTAAATAAAAAAAGCCCGATCAGTACTGAAACCAACCGGGCTTGGGAGTGAGTATTTGAAGTGCTATTCCGGCTTAACTCCACCGGGAGGGTTTGTATCAACATATCGTTTCAGCAGCAGATAACGGGTTTTACCACCACCCCTGAATTTCAGCTGAATACGATCAATCCATTTGCTGTGCATGGTAACATAAAGACCGGGTTCAATTTCCTCCGGCTCCTTTTGGTACTGCTCTGCCAACGGATAGACAACCATGCTTTCAATCAGTTTTTGAATCTCCCCCCGGAGCTTGGTTCTTAAGCTAATCCGTTCCTGCTCGGTTTCCATTGTGCGTTCCAGCTTACGGATTTCCGAAACGTTGTTGAGCTGTTTGCGGATTTCTTGACCCCGTTTTTGTAGCTCTGATCGTTCGGCTTTAAGCCTCTTGTTTCCCTGCTCCAACAAATCCCGGTCAGTAATAGTCTTGTCCAGACGTTGTTCTAATGTTTGACGGACGGCCTGGACTTGAACAATTTGGATTCAGAACCGGATTGGCTGAAATAATCCCGCAGTAAGCAATGGCAGGGAGCCTTCCGCCCCAGTTTGACTGATATTCCCACCTATAAAACGTGCATGCGGGAATTTGACGGCTTATCAGTCCTTTCCCTATATGTAGATACACCTAAAGCGTTTCAAACGTTTTAAAACAGTTTTACTCCCATTTTCGCAAAGGTCTGGTGGGCAGCGGTTTAAACTGTAAAGCATCCCTTGTTTTAATTTCTTTTTTAATTGAAAGGGTTTTAATTTTAATTAATCATTTACTATATTTATTTAACTTTTAGAGTATTTCAATTAAAATAAACCACTGGCACCATGAAAAAAGCAGATCGAAGCCCTAAAGTAGTTGCTTATCTAAGGGTCTCTACAGTCGATCAGGACACCGATAAGTTTAAAGCGGATATCCTGAAATTCGCCAATGAGAAAGAATTTCCCGGAAAGGTAGAGTTTGTAGCCGAAAAGGTTTCAGGGCTGACAAGTTGGAAAAACCGCAAACTCTCAACCGTTATGGAAGACCTGCAACCCGGCGATATACTAATCGTTCCTGAACTGTCCCGGCTTGGACGGTCAACACTGGATGTTCTGGAAGTCCTCAACCTGTCCACCGAAAAAGAGGTAGCGGTTTATTCCGTCAAAGAGAATTTCCAACTCAATGGGGATGATATGCAGTCCAAGGTGATGCGTACCATGTTTAGCCTTATGGCTGAAATTGATTCCGACATCCGTTCCATGCGCACAAAAGAAGGAATGCAGGCCGCCCGTAAAAAAGGAGTAAAAGTTGGACGACCTAAAGGTAGTGGTTCTTCCAAACTCGATCAGTACCGGGATGATATTATCAACCTGCTGAAAAATGGCAGTACAAAAACCTTTATAGCCCAACGCTACGACATCACCCCTGCTGGCCTGCACCAATGGCTCACCAAACATGGGTTAAATGATATTGAGCCGGAACCCAAAGTCAATCAATGATGAGTTCAATGAAAAGAACATGTAGCGACTGCCATTTCCTTAGAAATACGATTGTGCATCATTCCGGTACAGTTTTACCCAATCAAGAGGTTACAACCAGTTTAAGGAGAAAATTAAAGGATAATGAATTCAATCAGTTCAAAAGTTCGGTTGTTTTGTATGAATGTGACAGAGGCTTTTGGACAGAAAAAGAAGGTGGAAAAGCGTTAAATGATAGGCAGAAAACCATTTGCCAAAAAAATAGGTGGTTTGGTTGTGATTATTTGAAATACGATCCGGATATGTCTTTACAAGCTGCTATTAAAAAAGCCTATAGAAAAAACAAAAATTGGGAATGGGTAAAGTACGGTTTGATTGGTGCGATTATCACAGGTTTGATTATAACTGTCATCAATAATTTTCTCGTCCCGATTCTAAAAGAAATTTTATAATGATTTTAAATATCAACCAAAACCGACCCAGTTATGACACCTACAAAAGAGAATGAGAAACTAAAGGCTGCCGGATATGTCCGGGTGAGTTCCAGCAAACAGGTTGAAGGTGAAAGCCTGTCCACTCAACGAAAATCAATTACGGATTACTGCAAACAACAAGGTTACAAACTGACCGAGATTTATGCGGATGAGGGAATCTCCGGGGGAACCGTCAAAGACCGACCCGACCTGCTGAAATGTCTATATGATGCCGGGAATGGAAAATTTGATGTACTGGTAGTTCACCGGCTTTCCCGGCTTGGTAGAAACGCCCGTGAGTTGTTGAATAATGTCGAAGAGCTTTCCCAATCTGGCATCCAACTGCGGAGTATTTCCGAGGGAATTGATTTTGGTTCAAAGTACGGCAAGGCAATGCTGGGTATCCTTGCCATCATAGCCGAACTCGAACGGGAGATTATGCAGGAACAGATGTTTGAAAACCGGATAGCCCGAGGCCGTAAAGGACGCAACATTACCAAACCACCGTTTGGGCGATCCTTCAACAAAAAAACTGGTAAATGGGTGCTGGATGAAGAAGCGGCAAGGCTTGTTCAATGGGCTGCTGATGAGTACCTGAAAGGGGAATCTTTACGGGAGCTTTCCGAAACCCTGCGCACCCGTCATGATCAACCGTTAGGCTACCACAACTTGATAAAAGTATTGAAGACCCGTTCTGGGGATACGTGGACAGTAAAGTTTGAGGATGAGGAACCTATTGAATACCAGATTCCCCGGATACTGGATGATGAAACAATCCAACGGGTAAAAGACCGGCTGGAACATAACAAGATTGATAACCGCCGTGATGTGCGTAGGTATGTCCTTACCGGGTTCATTCGATGTGAGGCGTGTGGAAAAAGTCTGTCCGGCCAGACACAGATAAATAAGTACGGCACCAAGTTCAAGTACTACAATCATCCGGGTGGAAAGTATGAGAAGTGTAAGGCGTTTAATTCCGTACCACTGGAACAGATTGAAAATGCGGTTTTCCGTACCATCTTTGAAAACATGGCAGATGTACCAAGTTTTGAAAAAGCCATTTCCCAATCCCTGCCTGATGAAAAACTTATAAAGGGTTTAAATAAAAAGATTAAGGCCGGGGAAAAGGATTTGAAAAAGTTGAATCGGGAGCTGGACAAGTTGGTTGACCTGGCTATGTCTGGCACGCTCAAAAAGGAAACGATTCGGGAGAAAGAGCAGTCGTTGTTAAAAGCTAAAACACAGACTGTGGAAGAACTTGAAGAAACCCGTTCCATACTAAATGATCTACCCGACCCGGAATCTGTCAAACAGGAAGCCGATCAAATTCGCCGAGAGTTGTTACACAAGTATTCAGGAGAGGAACATTTACAGGAAATGACCTTTGGCGAAAAACGGCAGTTGCTCCATTGGTTGTTTGATGGTTCCGATAAAGGGGGTACTCCATACGGGATTTATATTACCAAGAAAGGGAAAGGTGCAGGGGTTCCTATTGATTACTTTATGTATGGGCGGCTTACCGGCTTACGAACGGTCAAAGGGGATGATATTGATTATAACCCGGATGATGGAAACAACGGGGATTCATCCGGTAACGGCACTGTTACCAATACAAAGCGCACAACCTACAAAGGAAACAGGGTATATAATACCAATAGACAAAACAGTTGCCACCACTATGATCTATACTCATGTTTTAAAAACGGGTGGCCATGCAGTGAGAAGTCCGCTCGACTCAACCAGAAGTTTTGAATCAGAATAGTGAACCTGAAAAATGCCAGAGATGGGCGCTACAGGATTCGAACCGCCGAAGCACTGCTTCGGCTGCGTATCGAAGGTTACCAGCTTTGAGATAGGCAAATAGCCTGGAACCATTTACACATTGGTATAAAAAAGGTTCAGGCCGTTGACTGTGGGCGCTACAGGATTCGAACCTGTGACCCCCTGCTTGTAAGGCAGGTGCTCTGAACCAACTGAGCTAAGCGCCCGTTTCCATCTGCGAAAACGATCTGCAGCGGGGCAAAACGACATCTAATATCTGATATTCGGCCCTTTGGCAGACTCAAAATATAAGAACAATTCAAATGCAGACAAAGGGAAACACGAAACGAAAATCACCAATATTTCCTTTACTCTGTGACAGGCAGAGCCAAAGGCCATCTGGGTCAACAGCCTCTGCTCCCACAGAGTATAGAGCGGGGAACAAGCCGGGCATCCAAACGGTAGTGCCTGCCGAACCAACACATAACTTTGTCACATGGGGCCACACACACCAACAGCAAACGACGCCGTCCTCGTAGATGGCGGCCGGATTCCCTTCCAGCGATCGGGAACGGGTTACAGAGACATGCTCGCCTGGGAGCTCGGGAAGCTGGCACTTGAAGGGCTCATCAACCGAAGCGGGCTCCACCCCTCCCATATCGAACTGGTGATCCTGGGCAATGTGATTCAGGAGGTGAACACCAGCAATGTAGCGCGTGAAGCGGCACTCGCAGCGGGCTTGCCAGACGACATTCCCGCATTTACCACGACCATGGCCTGCATCTCGTCCAGCATGGCGGTAACCACCGCAATGGACCGCATACGTACCGGGCAGAACCGGGTGGTGGTGGCTGGCGGTGTGGAAACGATGTCCGATGTTCCGATCCGGTTCAAGCGTGCTTTCCGCAAAAAATTAATCGAGGCCTCGAAGTATCGCTCCTTCAAGGATTTTTTGAGCTTCTTCAAAGGGTTGCGCCCCTCCGACCTGCTGCCCGACACTCCGGAGATCGCAGAGTTCTCTACCGGCGAAACGATGGGCGGAAGCTGCGACAAGATGTGTGCATTGTATGGAATCGGGCGGCAAGAGCAGGACAGATATGCATTGCGATCGCATCAGCTCGCTGCCGAAGCAACAGAGAAGGGATGGCTGGAGAGCGAACTCTTCCCCGTTCCCGGCCCGGATGGAGAGTTCATCCGGCACGACAATGCAGTGCGGCCCGATACGACTCTCGAAAAACTGGAGAAGTTGAAACCCGCTTTCCACAAGAGCTACGGAACCGTGACTGCCGGCAACGCCTCTCCCCTGACCGATGGAGCCTCCGCCCTGCTTCTAATGAGCCGGGAACATGCAGGAGAGCTGGACATGCTGCCCAGAGCACTGCTGCAAGACTACCACTACGTGGCCCGGAAACCGGATGAAGAGCTGCTTATCGGGCCGGCTATCGCTATCCCTCAACTGTTCGACCGCAATGGAATATCGCTGGGCGATATCGACGTTTTTGAATTTCATGAGGCGTTTGCGGGGCAGATGCTCACCGTGCTTCACGCGCTGCAGAGCGGCAGCTTTGCAAAAGAGAAACTGAACCGGAGCCGTGCCGTGGGTGAGATCCCGATGGATAAACTGAATCGCTGGGGAGGTTCCCTCTCCCTGGGCCACCCCTTTGGAGCGACCGGAGCCAGGCTGGTCATGACGGCAGCCAACCGGCTGGAGAGGGAGGATGGGAAGCTGGCGCTTGTCGCCGCCTGCGCAGCGGGCGGGCAGGGTCACGCCTTGCTCATCGAACGAATCTGAACAGGAGGAGTAGCGTTATGAACCGAAGAGACGATACCGACACCACCAAAACAGGTTCAACCCGAGAGACACCCTCTCTGTTTAGATTAGAGCGGGAGGGAAATGTGGCCGTGATCATCCTGGACGACCCGGACGACAAGGTAAACAAGTTGAACCGGGAGGTGATGGATCAGTTCGCCTCCCTGCTGCAGGAGGTGCAATCGGACAACACCGTGCGGGGAGCGGTGCTCATAAGCGGCAAGGAGAGCAGCTTTATTGCGGGTGCCGACCTGGGAATGATCCAGGCCGCATCGAACCGGGAGGAGCTGGAAGAGTTGAGCCGAACCGGCCAGAAGCTGCTTAAAAAGGTGGAGGAGTCTCCGAAGCCGATCGTCGCAGCCATTCACGGCTCCTGCATGGGGGGCGGCACAGAGCTGGCTCTCGCCTGCCGATACCGGGTGGTATCGGACCACCCTGACACAAAAATCGCCCTGCCCGAAGTGAAGCTGGGGCTCCTTCCCGGTACGGGGGGAACGCAGCGCCTGCCCCGGCTGATCGGAATTCAGAGGGCACTCGGTTATATGCTCACCGGAAAGAACATGTATAGCCGGCAGGCCCGCAAGACGGGTTTTGCAGATGAGATGGTCGATCGCACGATGATCGAAAGAGCGGGTGTAGAAGCGGTTCGAAGGCTTGCCAACAGCAAACCGGAGCGGAAAGACCGCCGCAGCCTGTTCGAGAAGCTGCTGGAGTCCAACGCGCCGGGTCGGGCCATCCTCTTCTCTCAGGCGCGCAAACGGACAGCCCGTCAGGCTCATGGAAACTATCCGGCGCCCCCGCGTATCATCGACAGTGTCGAGTATGGGTACAAACACGGGAAGGAGAAGGGGCTGGAGAATGAATCGGTTCTCTTTGGCGAGCTGGCTTCCACACCGGAGTCAAAGGCTTTGGTTCAGCTTTTCTTCGATATGAACCGCTCGAAAAAGAACCCTTTCAAAGAGCACGCCACAAGTGTGTCAACGGTGGCTGTACTGGGAGCCGGACTGATGGGTTCGGGCATTGCAGACGTGAGCATACAGGGCGGTATGCACGTCTGGCTGAAGGATCGTACACTCGATGATGCGGAGAAGGGGAGGTCACGGATCGAAAAACGGCTGGCGGGGGACGCAGAGAAAGGCCTTCTGACAAAAGTCGAAAAAGAGTCTCTATACAGCCGCATTCACATCACAGACTCCTGGGACCCACTGCAACGGACGGAACTGGTCATTGAAGCGGTTTTCGAAGATCTGGAGCTGAAACAGAAGATCCTGGCCGACGTGGAGGCACACACAGGGAGCGAGACCATATTTGCCTCCAACACCTCCTCTCTGCCGATTACCGACATTTCGAAGGAGGCCAAACGGCCCGAAAACGTGCTCGGAATGCACTACTTTTCGCCGGTGCAGAAGATGCCGCTTCTGGAGATTGTACGGACGGAGAAAACCTCCACTAAAGCGCTGGCCACTGCCTACGAAACCGGGATCAGACAGGGGAAAAACGTTATTGTTGTACAGGATGGCCCCGGTTTCTATACCACTCGCATATTGGCTCCCTATATGAACGAGATGCTGCTCCTGCTGGAAGAGGGGGCCGCTGTGGAGGATCTGGACGGGGCGATGAAGGCGTTCGGATTTCCGGTGGGGCCGGTGGCGCTGCTGGACGAAGTGGGCATCGATGTGGGAGCGCACGTAGCCGGTGTCGTAGGTGAGCTCTTCAGGGAACGGGGAGCCGAAACGAGTGCCAAAGCGGATGAACTTGTGGAAAATGACTATCTGGGCCGAAAGAACGGTCAGGGGTTCTATCTCTACAACGGAGATAAGGGCAAAAAGAGTAATAAGGAGGTCAACACCGATATCTACCGTTTTTTCGGTGGCGAAGATCGCAAAGCGATCGACCGGGAGGAGATTCAGCAGCGCCTCTCGATGGTGATGGTCAACGAAGCGGTCTACACCCTGCAGGAGGGGATCTTGCAGAGTCCCACCGATGGCGATCTCGGGGCCATACTCGGTCTCGGATTCCCGCCGTTTACGGGCGGCCCGTTCCGCTGGATCGACAGAATCGGCAGCTGTGAATTCAGTGACCGGATGGCCCGGTGGCAGGACAAGGGAGGGGCCCGGTTCAATCCGGCTCCCCTGCTCGAAGAGAAGGCGAAGCGGGATGAACCGTTTCACAGCGGGCGTTCATTGTAGAGGGCATCCGAAAGTGGTATCTTGTAAAGATCATTCACAGCATCAATAACCGCACAGACGATCGATATGACACCCTATTTTCTCATGGCTTCACCCGACGGTGGCTCCGAAGGCGCTATCATCAACCTCCTCTTTCTGGGGGCTCTCTTTTTTGTATTCTACTTCTTCATTATCCGACCTCAAAGCAAGCGTCAAAAAGAGATTCGCACCAAGGTGGAAGGGATGCGCAAGGGAGACAAGATCGTCACCTCCGGCGGCATTCTCGGCCACGTGAACAGTATTGACGACGAGACGGTTCTTGTAGAAGTGGACAGTGGCGTAAAAGTACGTTTTCAGAAGGCAGCCATTACCGATGTAAACCCCGACAAGGCCTGACGGGACCACTCCAGCATGCCCCGATTCCTGAGCAGATTTGCCTGAATTCAAGTTCGATACCATCCCCTCGGCCATCGAGGATATCCGAAACGGCAAGATGATTATTGTCGTGGACGATGAGGACCGTGAAAATGAGGGCGACCTCGTGATGGCGGCCGAGTGTGTAACGCCGGATGCGGTCAACTTCATGGTTAAGTACGGCAGAGGGCTGGTTTGTGTTCCGATTACCAGGGAGCTCGCCAAACAGCTTGATCTCGACTATATGGTGGCCGAAGATGCAGACCCACAGGAGGCCGCATTCACGATCTCGCTGGATCACAAAAAGCTGACAACGACGGGTATATCTGCCTCCGACCGGGCTCACACCATTCGGGAGATGATTGGCGAGGGGGCTGAACCGGCCGACTTCCGAAGGCCAGGACACATCTTCCCGCTTATCGGCGTCAATGGTGGCGTCCTTCGCAGGGCCGGTCACACCGAAGCTTCCATCGACCTTGCCCGGCTGGCGGGACTAAGTCCGGCCGGCATCATCTGTGAGATCATGAAGGATGACGGCGAGATGGCCCGACTTCCGGACCTGGCAGACATGGCCCGGGAGTTCGGTTTCAGGTTGATCACTATAAAAGATCTGATCGCCTACAGGATGGAGCACGAATCTCTGATTCGTAAAACCCTGACGGTCGATATGCCCACCATTTACGGAGATTTTACTCTTCACACGTTCGAAGAGACCGCTAGTGGCGAGGTGCATCTCGCCTTTGTAAAGGGTGAGTGGAAGAAAACCGATCCCGTCCTGGTTCGGGTACACTCGGCCAATCCGCTTAGCGACATCTTTGGAAGTAAGCGGAGTGGCAAGACTGAACTGCTTCATCAGGCGATGCGTATGGTAGAGAGAGAAGGCAGGGGTGTGGTTCTCTACATGGATCAAATGACCAGAGATCACGTCCTGATGCATCAACTCGCCACACTTCAGTTACAGGATCAGGGGTACAGCCAGGAGGAGATCCGAAACAAGCTGGGGGGCCGGACAGACCACAGGGATTACGGAATTGGAGCCCAGATCCTTCACGCACTGGGAGTCAGAAAACTGCGACTCCTGACCAATAACCCAGTGAAACGGGTGGGGCTCAAAAGCTTTGGCCTGGAGATGGTAGAGGAAGTGCCCATTCCCCTCGATCACGAAGATCAGGTATCGACAAAGGAGAAGGTGGACACGCCAAAATCTGCCCGTGGGTTTCTGAAAAATCTGCTATTGGAGTAGCCGGCCGCTCCTTCCTATCCGGCCTGCGCCCCCTGTGCAGCTTTCCCCTCTTCCGCTTCCCCGCGGCCTGCACGATCTTCAGGCATGATCCATTTATGAAAGAGAAGCATAACGATGATCGATGTGGTGATCGCCATATCGGCCACATTAAAGATGTAGGGAAAGACGGGTGTTTCGTTGATCCTGAGGTTAAAGTGGATGAAATCGATCACATGGCCGTGAAGTATCCCGCCGTCATCTTCAATAAATCCCATCGAGATTCGGTCGGTGATGTTGCCTAGTGCACCCCCCAGGATAAAGCCCATGCAGGTCAGATAAGCTCTATTGGCATGGTCCATCGTTTTGAACACATAGATAAAGATTCCGATGGTGGCAAGAATGGCGATGGTGCTTATCACAGGGGTAGAGAGCCAGTCCATCCCCATCGCCATACCGGGATTGCGTGTGTAGTTAAAAGCGAGCCAACCCTCTATGACATCAAACCGGTGCAGTTCGAGATTGTACCTCACCCAGTGTTTGGTCACCTGATCGGCAACGAGTATGAAACATACGGGGACAAGAAGCGCCACAAGCTTTTCGGATCGGGTCGGCAAAACGTCTCTCTTATCTTCTTTTCAGTTTGGCCTCGATGCTCAGCTGGGTGTGGGGCACCGCTTCCAGGCGGCCTTTCGAGATCTTCTTGCCTGTCACCTTGCAAACCCCGTAGGTCTTGTTGTCGATCCGTTCGATTGCATCATCCAGATAACGAACAAACTTGCGCGTCCGGTTGTACAACATGTAGGTCTTCTCACGCTCCTGGGCATCAGTACCTGCATCGGCCATATGAAATGAATACGCCGATTCGTCGGACGAGTTCTCCATACTCTCACGAAGGGAGCCCTGAAGCGCATCCAGCTCCTGCTCCGCATCATCCCGCTTCTTCAGAATGATCTCGCGAAAATACTCCAGCTCTTCATCGGTGTAAGGGGAGACGCGATCTTTCGACTTGTCCTTGTTTGATGACGCCATAAATTGCTTCGATTATTGGTTAAGATTTCGCCGGATAGAGATTTTGCAATCATCACCCTCAATGTCCCACGATTTAACAAAATCGGAAACTTCCAGCACGGAATCCTCTATTTTTTCTGCAAGGGTTTCTGAACGGATGTATTTGTCCATCGAAGAGACGGCATCTGTGATCTTCTCTCCACCGTCGTAGCCGATCTCGATACGATCTGTAACATCAAAATCGGCCTCTTTTCTCATATTCTGAATACGATTGATAAACTCACGTGCCAGGCCCTCCCGAATCAGATCGCTGCTGAGTTCGGTGTCCAGAGCCACCGTCATCCCCCTCTCAGACTCCACTGACCAACCTTCAAGGCCGGTGCGGACAATTTCAATCTCCTCTCCCGACAGGCGAACCGATTCGCCGTCATCCAGATCGAGTTCAATAACACCCTTCTCTTCAAAACGTGTAATCTCCTTGCTGCTGAGGCCGGCGACCAGGCCCGAAACGGCCTTCATTCTTTTCCCCAGCCTCTTGCCCAATAGGGGGAAATTCGGTTTGGCCGACTTGTGAACGATCCCGGAGTCATCATCAACATATTCGATCTCTTTCACATTCACCTCCTCTAATATAATATCCTTAACGGAATCAACCACAGTACGATCCTTCCTGTCGATCGGCAGAATAATCCGTGAAAGTGGTTGTCGTACATTGAGATCGATCTGATTCCTCATTCGCAGAACGATGGAAGTAATTTGTCTTGCCACCTCCATCCGGTGCTCAAGCTGCTTGTCTATAGAGGTCTCTTCGACCGTCGGGTAGAAAGAGAGATGAACCGACTCCTCATCATGACCAGTCACCCGATTCAGCCTCTGATACAGCCACTCACCAAAAAACGGAGCGACCGGGCTCATAATCTTGGCCAGAACCACCAGACATTCGTACAGTGTCTGGTAGGCCGCCGTCTTATCCAGGCTTTTGCCCTCCTTCCAGAAGCGGCGGCGGTTCCTCCTCACATACCAGTTGCTCATCTCCTCGACAAAATGTTCCACCTCTCTCACTGCCCGGGTCGGCTCATACTCATCCAGAAATTCATCCACCCGTTTTACGGTCGTATTCAGTCGGGAGATGATCCATCGATCCATCTCAGTACGCTCGGTGTGGGAAAGTGGCGAACCGGAGTAGGTAAAGCCGTCGATGTTCGCATACATGGCGAAGAACGAGTAGGTGTTCACCACCGTATTGAAAAACTTGCGCTGCATCTCCTTGAGGCCTTCCTCGCTGAACCGGAGATTCTCCCACGGAGAGGAGTTGCTCATCATGTACCAGCGAACCGTATCGGCCCCATAACGCTGAATCACATCGAAGGGGTCCACCGTATTTCCCTTCGACTTGCTCATCTTCTCCCCTTTTTCATCCAGAACCAGGCCATTCGAAACCACATTCAAATAGGCGGGTTTGTCGAAGAGCATGGTGGAGAGTGCGTGAAGCGTGTAGAACCAGCCTCGGGTCTGATCCACGCCCTCCGCGATAAAATCGGCAGGGAAGTTCTTTTTGAAAGACTCCTTGTTCTCAAATGGATAGTGGTGCTGGGCAAAAGGCATGGCGCCGGAATCGAGCCACACATCCAGCAGGTCGGGGACGCGGCGCATGGTACCGCCATCGGGCGCTTTCCAGGTTATCTCGTCAATCCAGGGGCGGTGCAGGTCCAGCTTTTTCTTTTCGGGGAGCCCCGCTTTTTTCCGAAGCTGCTCTACACTGCCAATCACTTCTATATACTCCGGATCCTTGTCGCTCACCCAGATCGGAATAGGTGTTCCCCAATAACGCTGTCGGGAGACCGCCCAGTCCACATTGTTCTCCAGCCAGGTCCCGAAACGCCCGGTACCGGTCGATTCCGGTTTCCAGTTGATCTTCCGGTTCAACTCGACCATTCTTTTCTTCACACTTGTGGTACGAATAAACCACGACTCTACCGGATAGGAGATCAGCGGAGTTCCTTTTCGCCAGTCGAAAGGGTAGTTGTGGACACAGGTCTCATGCCTGTACATCAGTCCCATCTCCTTGAGATCCCTTGTAATCGGCTTGTCTGCTTCTTTGAACCAGAGCCCCTCATAAGGTTTTGCCAACTCTGTAAACCGCCCTTCACGATCCACCGGATTGAACATCGGAATACCCTCCTTCCGGCAGATTTCGAAATCGTCGGCGCCAAATGCGGGAGCGGTGTGAACCACTCCGGTTCCCTCGTCAGTGGTCACATAGTCCCCCGCGACCACCTTCCAGGTGGCCTCCTTCAATTCCTCGGCTGCAAACGAAAAGGGTGGGCGGTAGACCCATCCGACCAGATCGGCCCCACGATAGCGCTCCAGAATCTCATAATCGTGTTGCAGTGCGTCTTCCAGGCACTCCTCGGCCAGGATAAAGAGGCTGCCAAGATCCCCGTTATGCACCCGCACCTTCACATAATTCAGATCGGGATGCACCACCAGCGCCATATTGGAAACGATGGTCCAGGGCGTGGTGGTCCAGGCCAGAAACGAAACCTCGGGATCGGCATCGAGAGGGAACTGTACATAAATGGACGGATCCTGCGTCTCTTCGTAGCCGAGGCTCACCTCGTGGGAAGAGAGCACCGTACCGCTGCCTGGTGAGTACCACTGAATCTTGTATCCTTTGTAGACCAGGTTCTTGTCATAGAGAGATTTAAAAGCCCACCAGACCGATTCGATATAGTCGTTCTCGAAAGTTATATAGGGGTTGTCCAGATCCACCCAGTACCCGATGCGCCTTGTCAGGTCGTCCCAGAGATCTTTGTACTTGAGCACACTCTCCCGGCAGTGATTGTTATACTCGGCAAGCCCGTACTCCTCTACCTGCTCTCTCCCCTCCAGACCCAGCTCCTTCTCTACCTCAATCTCCACGGGAAGGCCATGGGTATCCCATCCCCCTTTTCGCTCTACACGATATCCTTTCAGGGTCCGGTATCTGCAGAAGAGATCTTTGACGGTCCGGGACATCACATGGTGAATCCCCGGCTTCCCATTGGCTGTAGGAGGCCCTTCATAGAAGTTAAAGGGGATCCCGTCGGCCCGGGACTCCAGGCTCTTCTTAAAAATCTTCTGCTTTTTCCACCAGTTCAGGATTTCAACTTCCGTCTTGGGGAGTGTAAGCTGTTTAACTTCTTCGAATTTTTTGGCCATGCCGGAATCCGGGTCCATTTTTTTCCAAAAGAATCAAACCCTGAATATAAGAATTATTCCCGATTCTCTCGCAGGCCAAAATGATCCCTCTACTCTGTCCCGGGACACCATGGAATCTCAAAAAAATCTGTTAAGTTTGAATGAAAGGACTTCAGAACCTGATGACGACTTCATGAACAAAAGCCTGAAAATCCGGGCCATTACCAAAAAGAATCCCTACAAAATCTGCTTCGTTTGCCTCGGCAACATCTGCCGAAGCCCCACAGGGGAAGGAATCTTCCAACACCTGGTCCGGCAAGAGGGGCTATCGACCTTCTTCTACATCGATTCGGCCGGGACCGCTGCATACCACGTAGGCGAACCGGCCAACAGCAAAAGCCGTGCTACAGCCGAAGAGAACGGCATTGAACTGCACTCCAAAGCGCGCCGGTTCGAAGCTGCCGACCTTCGTGAGTTTGATCTGGTCGTCGCGATGGACCAGTCCAATCTCCGAGACATTAAGGATCTGGACAGCGGTGGCACGTTCCGGGACAAGATTCGGCTGATGCGCGATTTTGACCCGCAATCGGAGAGCCGGGATGTGCCGGACCCCTACTACGGCGGAATTGATGGATTTCAGGATGTCTTCTTCATCGTCTATCGCAGTTGTGAGGTGCTGCTGAACGAGCTGAAAGAGTCGATCGACCAGCCCCCTTCATGATCCTGCCCGGCCGGGTTCAGAAAGTCCCTGTTGTGATTCTTAATATCAATTTTCCATCCGTTCCCCTATTATGTGAGTTCAGTGAATGTTAGCAAACTCTGCTGCAGCCGGTTACTGTAGCATCCCGGCACGCTATACCACACAGCCGAATGGACCGTTTATCCAGAAGATGAAGCGATCTGCACTCATAACGCTCCTCCTTGCCCCGATATGGCTTCTGCCACTGTCGGATCTTGCGTCAGGGCAGGAAGCCCGGAACGACGGAGTACATCAGCAGGCCATCGATCTCTACATTCGAGGGGTCACCGCCCTCGATAACGGAGAGACGGAGCAGGCCATTGTCTATCTTGAAAAGGCCTCCTCTCTGGATCCCGATGCATCCGGAATTCACTATGCCCTGGCAGAAGCCTGGCAGGCAGAGGGAGTACCCGGAACGGCCGCCTGGCATGCAAGGCAGGCATTCGAAATGGATGAATCCAACCGATGGTACGGACTCAAGCTGGTGGAGATCTATCGCCAGTCCGGCCTTGATGAAGAGTTGAATAAACTGTTAAAGAAACTGGAGAAGCTACACCCCACCGACCCCGATATTTTACAGCAAATCGCATGGCACTACAGCCGTAACGATAACCCTGCCGCTTCGAATCGGATATACGACCGCATCCTGAAGATCCGGGGAAGGTCCATTGAACTGCACATGAATAAGGTTCAAAACTATCGTGCGGCGGGTGAGATCGATAATGCCCTTCGGGAGTTGGACCGTCTGAAAGAACTGGACCCCGAAAACACACCACTCATGCACTCCGTGAGCCGCTTCTATATGGAACTCGGGAGTTCCGGGCGTGCTGCCCAACTGCTTGAAGAGCTCCGGGAGCGCAACCCCGGGAATCCGGAAACGTTGATCCTTCTGGCCGAACTCTACATCGACTCGGCCGAATGGGCAGAGCTGGGAGAGACCTTTCTGCGCATGATTGAAGATCCGCTTCTGACCGCACCGGAGAAGCTGGAGCTGGCTCATTTTCTCTATCTCCAGCACCAGTCCGAACCGGACAACGAAACTCTGCAACGACAGACCCGTCTTGTGCTGGACGCTTTCAGCAGGGCAGAAGCGGAGTATGGCGAGGCACACCTTCTCTCGGCAGATTTTCATCTCCAGATTCAGAACCTGGATGCCGCCCTTCAGAGCCTGGAACGGGCGAACAAGGCCCTTCCAACGCATACAGAGGGGTGGAGACACCGAATGCAGCTCCTCTATTCACTCGAAGAGTATGAAGAGGTGGCTCGAATTGGCACGGAGGCGTCCACTCATATCCAGGATGATGCCAACATCCACTTTTTCACCGGCGCCTCTCTGATGATGCTGGACCGCCTGGAGGAGTCCGTCGTCAAACTCGAAGAGGCCACTATGGCACCCGCGCAGCGTCAGTTCCGCTCCATCATTTACGGTACTCTTGGCGACGTACTAACCCGGCTGGATCGCTGGAACGATGCCACTGAAGCGTACGAAATGGCCCTGGAGCTGGACAGCATGAACCATGTAACCATGAACAACTACGCCTATTATCTTACTCTCCGCTCCGAGCGCCTCTCTCTGGCCGAAGAGCTTGCCAAAAAGGCCGTTTCGATAGCACCGGAAAACGCCGCCTACCTGGACACTCTCGGCTGGATCTGCTATAATCAGGAGCGATACGAAGAGGCCAAAAGGTATATTGAAGCCTCCATTGAAACAGGCGAGGCGAGCGCCGAAGTGTTGGAGCACATGGGTGATGTACTGGAGAAACTTGGTGAGACCGATCGGGCGAGGGATTGGTGGCAACAGGCACTAGATGCTGATCCTGATCGCACCCACCTGAAGGAGAGGGTGGAGGTGTAGATAGCAATGAAGAAACCCCTGCCAGTACTGTTGACCCTGCTGTTCCTGCTGGGAAGCGGGTGTCGCTCCATCTCCTGGACCGAGACAGAGACGGGAGAGCTCTCGCCCTCCGAGCTGGGTAGCGAAGAGTTTGCCGCTCTGGTCCCCGACTACCTGAATTCACTTCAAACCCTGCAGGGCAGCGGCCAGGCTTTGATCAGCCAGCCCGGTGGCAGTGACCGGGTTCATCTCGATTTCTATTCAAGCCGTGAGGAGAGCCTGGTTCATATCCGGAACCGGCTTGGTATGGAGGGGGCGCAGATCCTGGTTGGTGAAGATTCGGTACTGGTCTACAATCGGATCGATAATATCGCAGAAAAAGTATCTATCCGAAGCGAATACCTGAGTGATGTCGGAACTCTGGCCACTGTGAACCTCGCCACTCTCTTTAGTCCGGGTATTTCTAAAGAAGAGCTTGAGGCGATCTACGAGTCCCGGGATCACTATGTGGGTGTTACGGAGAGCAACTCACGGATTACGGTGGATCGGGGCCATGGAACCATTCTTGAAATCCAGCATCCGGAGGAGGCCGACTCACCCTACCGAAGAGTCATCTATGAAGAGTACGGTGATGCAGACGGCTTTACTCTGCCCCGAAAAATCACGATTTTCAGCCAGGATGGCCGTTCACGCGTCACCTTTCTGGCAAGGTTCCTGCAGGCGAACCATCCCCTTCCGGAGCTTACCATCCGGATTCCTGAAGAGACTCCCATTCTGCGATGATGAAACCAACACTGACGCTTCTTCTGTTCTGGCTCACAGCCGTGGCCGCTCCGCTGCAGGCACAGTCGGAATTTGAGCAGCGCAGAACCGAACTCTCTGAACGTCAGGAGGCGACCCGTACCGAAATACAGACACTCGAACAGCAGATCCGGGCCTATCAGGAACGGATCGAGGCAGAGACCAGGGAGTACGACGAACTGTTCCGGCAGTATGAAGAGTTGAACCGTGTGCTGGCCCTCCAGGACGAGAAAATCCGTCAGTTGCAGGAGGAGCAGCGGCAGACCGTTCAGGAGATGGAGCTGGTCTCAGAGAACATTGAAGAGCTGGAGAAGGAGCTGGAAGCAATCATTAACCAATACAGGGATACACTCATCTACCTCTACAAACATGGGCGGGCAACAGAACTGGCACTCATATTGACGTCAGAATCGATTAATCAGCTTCTGATCCGGTCCTACTACCTCAACAAATTCGACGAACACCGCTCGCAACAGGCGCATCGTATTCGCACTGCTCAGCAGGAGTATGAACTCGCACACCAGGATCTGGAGGAGACACGACAACGTAACCAGTCTGTACTGGAGGAGATTCGTGCCGAAACGGAGGAGATGGCTTCCCGGGAGGAGGAGCAGAAACAAAGTATAGACAAGCTCCAGCAGGAAGTACAGAGCACGGAGAGCATGCTTCAGGCGCATGAGGAGGAGCGGGCACAGCTGAACGACCTGCTGGCTTCTCTTATCGATGAAGAGGAGGAGGTACGACTTGCCGAGGAGGAGCGCTTGCGCAGGTTGGCCGAAGCGCAGCAGATTGAAGACGACGACGAACGGGAAGCAGCTGTAGAGCGATACTCAAGGGCCGGGCCTCGGGCTACACCGGTGAGCGATGAGGAGTTGTCCGCTTATGAAACGTCCTTTACCGACCGTAGGGGGCAGCTCCCCTGGCCGGTGGAAGGTGGTACTATCACCGAACGTTTCGGTGTGCGGGTTCACCCCGTTTTCAATACACGGACAGAGAATCCGGGCATCGATATCGCTGTTCCTTCCCGATCTCCGGTACGGGTTGTCAGCGAAGGGTATGTAACCGGCATACAGCCTACCACGGCCTTCGGAGACATCGTTCTCGTTCGACATGGGCGCTATTTTACCGTCTACGGCAACCTTAGCGACATCTTTGTCTCAAGGGGAAGTGTCCTCTCCGCAGGGGATGTCATCGGCCAGTCCGGAGACGACAATTCTATGCGAGGCGAGGTTCTCTTTTTCATGATCACGGACCGGACCGAAAATCTGAACCCGGAATCCTGGATACAGAGCCAGACTCCGTAACATGGCCGGTTCAACCCGATCTTTCTCACTCTTAAAACCTGTTCAACCATGAATAACGGCGCAAGACTATTCGCCTATGCCACCTGGGCCGTGATGATTTCACTGGCCATCATTGTCTTTACCGGGCGATTCCTCGGTTACCTGAACGACCCGGGATGGATCGGCCTGGTGGCCCTGCTCGCATTCGGTTTTATCTACATCAATTTCAGTTACTACGTATCGAAACGCTACACGCGCAAATCGTTCGATACCATTCCATCCCACTATCTGTTGGCTGTGCTGATCTTCTTACCTCCCACTGCATGGATTCTTCTGGTGGACGATCAGCTTGGAAGATATACGCTGGTCCCGATCGCCGTTGTCGCAATAGCCGCAGGGCTCGGATGTTACTATGGTGAACGGAGCGGCAAGCTGGATAAAGTTGTTTACCTTGAAAAATTGCAGGAGATGCAGAACCGGAATTCCTGAATCGGGTTCAACCCTGCAGCCAATCGCAACCACGAACCAATAGACAGAGATGGTGACCATCATCGGTGCCGGCCCAATTGGCCTGGCTACAGGCATTGAACTCAAAAAACGTAACATCCCGTTCCGGATTATCGAGCGGGGCTGCCTGGTTCAGTCCCTCTGTAACTACCCGGTGAACATGACTTTTTTCTCCACCTCCGACAAGCTGGAAATTGGAGGAATACCGTTCATCTCGCACGGGCACAAACCTACGCGTTCCGAAGCCCTGGAGTACTACAGAAGAGTTGCAGAGCACTACCAACTGCCCATCCGTCTATATGAGGAGGTGACGGCTCTGGATGGCAGGGATGGCCGGTTTACTGTACGGACTTCCAAAAACGAATATCCAAGCAGCAAGGTGGTGCTGGCCACCGGTTTTTACGGTAAGCCGAAACTCATGGGCGTTCCCGGAGAGGAGCTGCCCAAAGTGCGGCACTACTACAATGAGCCACACCCTTACGCCTGGCAAAAAGTTCTGGTGGTGGGCGCCGGGAACTCCGGAGTGGATGTGGCCCTCGAAACGTGGCGGTGTGGTGCGGAGGTGACCATGGCGGTTCGTGACGAAAGTATAAAGAAGACCATTAAATACTGGGTAAAGCCCGACATCGAGAACCGGTTATCAGAGGGATCGATAAAGGGTTACTTCAATACGGAGGTCAAAGAGATTCGTGAAAATGAGGTGGATCTGCAGACTCCAAATGGCCCTGTAACCATCGAAAACGACGTCGTGCTGGCCATGACGGGGTATCAGCCCCATTTTGAACTGATGGAACGATTGGGAATTGAGCTCTCTGACGATCATGTGCGAATGCCTGTTTACAATACAGAGACGCTTGAGACCAACCGCAAGGGGCTCTATGTTGCAGGTGTGGTGTGCGGGGGTATGGATACGACCAGCCTTTTTATAGAGAATACACGGGTGCACGCCGAACATATCTCAGATGACATCCTGAATAGCATGGATGGCTGAACAGCCTGTACCGCAGGGTTCAGGAGGGTTTGCCGAACAGATAACGCACAACCGCTCCACGTCCCGGTCTCTCCTCTTCATATATGTAAAACGCACCGCCAAATATAGCGAGAAGTCCTCGAGTAGCGAGTCCGCCACCCTGCCACTTCGAGTGCTCCATAGTGGCGACAGCCAGAGCCTCTCCTTTTTCACTGAAACGGATCCAGTCTGTTCTCCCCTCTCCAACTCTCATCCCCATCCATATCTTCCCCTCATCGTCCGTCAGCAGGCCAGCCGCCTCTTCGTAACCTTCCGGCCATTTGAACGCCAGCTCTGCTTCCCCCTCCGGAGTAAAGATTTGCACCTCACGGCTCCCTGGATCGGCCAGAACCATCCGGTCACCGGTTGCCAGTGCCAGATACGGAATTGCCGTTGTCGGGCGCTCGATCCCGAAGGTGCCGAAATGGACATCAAAAGCCGTCATTCGCTCTCCCCGTATCTGAAGCAGAGGCTCGGATGAATCATCCAGCGTACCGTCTGCATGCATCAGGTAGAATAGGCTTCGATAGGGATTTCGAAACTGGAGTTGCTGGTTCGGGTCACGAACACGCAGAGGCTCTTCATAGGTTGCCAGAAACCGGCCGTCACTTCGGGCGATCAATCGTGCAGGCCGGCGGTTCACCGCTCTGTTGTTCGGTTCCCGGTAATGGATATCGGGTTGAACCGATCCCGTTTTTTCAAATGTATCGACAGAGTAGACCATCAACTCAAGCCTCTCATTATCATACAGATAGAGTTGGTCTCCGACCACCTGAATATGACGAATCCAGGACGTGGGATCCAGCTCCTCACGGCCCAGAACCCCAAGATGGGAGCCGTCCGGATCGAAGATGTGCACCGTCTGTTGTCCCCAACCCCGGTCGGCAATAAAGAGCCGGCCGCTTTCCGACAGCGCGACGCCGGCCGGATTTTCGATGGTTTCTGCGCCCTCATCTGTGCCCTCAAGTGAAAAAACGGCATCACGATGAAGCGGTAGTGAAGGCACCCCCTGTGCTTCCAGGTCTGCTCCCGGAGTGGAGTTTGATTGGCGCGACTCATCTGAACACCCTGTCCAGAATAGCAGGAAATACCAGCCTGGCAAGATCCACCGGAAGTATCGATTACGAGAATAAAAGTTTCGCTCTTTCACGAGTGGGTGCCACCATTCTTCGGGCACTCTGCCGATGGCAGGGCCTGTTCCGATTCACCCTGAAATAGTAACCTTAAATCGTTTTATATACTTGTAAGAGGCTTAAAAAGATGTAAAATAGAGTAGGATATGGATCGCTGGACAGGTGGGATGAAAGAGGGGTATAAAAAAAGGGCAAGCTACCCATATCACACCGCTACGACCTTCTACCGCTGCTGCCTTCCGGCCCTGACGGAGTTCGAAGGGAGCTGGCTGTATGGAACTTGCCCCGAAGAGGAAAGATACGGATCAGGCCCGATGAAATAAACTGTTTTCGTTACACTTTTTTCGATCCCTGCAAGGCATTCCGAAATGTCAGAGATCGGATGTCTGGTCGAATACTCCGTCCCACTCCTCTCCCGGCGGGTTGGCCATCAGATGATCACAGCGACGGATATAGAGCCTGGATGGCGATGTAGTGGCGGAAAACCTGCCCGAAACGGCCTCTTCTGTTTCCGCCGCCAGCAGAAATTGCTGCTTCGCCTTGTTCCACTCCCGGTTGTAGAAGTGTTGGGCTCCCTTTTCAAATAGATCCACCTCACGGAGCGCCTGCTCCGCCATAAGAGAACGAAAACCTGCCAGTTCATAAACTCGCAGCGGTTCCACCCTTCCCTTCACCCGAATCCGGTCCAGATAGCGAAAGACCATCCCGTGGCCAGGGCTCTCCAGGACCCGATCGCGCGTCGCCTCGGTGACCATAATATAGATCCCATACTTCTTGCAGGCCGCCTCACACCGGGCTGCGATATTCACCTGATCGCCCAGAATGGTGTAGTTGAAGCGTCTGGAGGAACCCATGTTTCCTACCACCATACGACCGGTATTGATCCCGATCCTGATCCGCAGGTTCAACACATCATCCGGCAGATCTCCATCGCTCTCCTGCCACCTTTTCCGGAGCTCCTGAAGGGCCTCCTGCTGACGAATGGCCGTGCGACACGCCTTCAATGCGTGCTCATCTACCTCCACAGGTGCACCGTAAAAAGCCATCAATGCATCCCCGATATACTTGTCCAGCGTCCCCTCCTCCTCCATCACGATCTCCGTCATCCGATCCAGATACTCATTCATCAACCGGATCAGGCTGGAGGCGCTCAACTGCTCGGAGAGAGTCGAAAAGTTGGCCACATCAGAAAAGAACGCGGTGATCTCCGCCTCCCGTCCGCCAAGCCGGAACTCCTCTTCCGACTCCACCATCCGATCCACCAGCTCTGGAGATACATAGGAAGAGAACATCTGCTTGATCCGTCTCTTCTCCCGCTCTTCCTGTACATACTGCCAGGCCGTAATTCCCCCATAACCACCTGCAATCGCAAATACCGGCCCGAGGTAATAGAGGATGAACTGGTGGGCAATAAAGAGCCAAACAGAGAGCGACAACCATCCCGCCAGAGTAAGCAACATGACCAGGCCGCTGCCCCACGCAGGAAGGCGCCGGGTCATTACAACGATAAACAGCGAAATAAGTAGCAGCAATGCCGCCTGTGGGGCGTCCGGCACTACCCACAAGAAGTTTTGGTCCAGAAGCATCTGTAGCGCATGGGCATGAATCTCTACCCCCGGCATTAAAGCCCCCCCCACCTCGTTCTTCACCGGTACAGGATGGAGATCCTGAAGCTCCGGCATGGTGGCACCTACCAGTACAATCTTCCCTTCCAGGATCCCCTGATGCAGGATGCCATACTCCGGATCGTCAAATAAATTCATTTCGAACGCCTCCATCTCCGTCAGCGTATCGAACTCCTGGTCGTCAATGATCTCCTCCAGGCTCAGGTAGGAGATGGAGCGGCCTCCGCCGTAGTAGTTGATCGGGATCGTGTTGTAACGAACCGGAATCCGAAGAGGGCCAAACTGCAGATGGTCTGTCGCTCTCACGATCTCCTCCTCCGAGACGTCGAAGTAAAGCCGGGCCATTTCGAGTGCCAGTGAGTAGTAGTTCTGGTCGATCAGTGAAGCGTAGAGCAAGTAGTTTCGTATAAACTCATCGGGGTCGGTTGTCATGTTCACCAGCCCCACCGGATTCGGGCTGCGTTCGCGCAACACATCATTGGGTCCCACCAAAGTACGCTGCTCCCTGGCCGTACCGTCCCGTCCGTGCTGGATTCGGGACGATATACTGCCCGCAAGCACCACATTCCCATACTTCTCCAGTGCTTCGGCAAAGAGGGTGTCGTTCGCCAGGTCATATACGTCCCGCTGATCATAAATGACATCAATCCCGATCGCTTTCACCCCCGCCCGATTCAGGTTCTCTATCATTTTGGCATAGATGGAGGTAGGCCACGGATATTTATAGGGGATCTCTTCATCCGCGCTTTGACTCATCTCCACAATGACGATATCGGAGTGATCCAGCTCCTGCTCTCCACGAAGCTCGAAGAGCCAGTCCCGCATCTTTAGCTCCATTACCTGAACCGGCGTCAGGTAACCGAATCCGAGAGCCGCTGTGAATACCGCTACCGTGAGCAGAGCGTTAATCCCGATTGTCTTTATAAGTCCAGAGTGCTGACCCATGGTGGAATCTCCCCAACTTCAGATAGGAATACAACCCGATTCGTTGTCAGAACCGGAAGATGTAGCGCAGATGGAGAATTCGGTCGTTCGGCATCGCTCCGAGGTTTCCGAGTGGATCGCTCACATTTGTCAGATTTGCGCTGGCCAACAGTGCATGATTGGTGGTAAAATCGTACTGCGCATTCACACGTATGATAAACGCGTTGGTGTGTCGCCGGCTACGTTCCGACTCATCAGCGGGAACATAGTAATTGTCTCCGGTGAAATCGGGATTATTGTTGTCGTTCACGACCAGAGAAAGAGAACTGAACCGGTTTCTTGTAAAGGCGAGCTCACCGTTCAGTGTCAGCTTATTCTCCATCAGAAAAGTCTCTGCACCCAGATCGAAACCGTGGATTTTCACATCAGAGAGGCCTCCACCCGACTCAGAGCGGTTGATAATGTACCCTAACCGAAGTCGAAATGGCTGTGGTAAATCATCGAACCGGCTGGTCAGACGTATCGAGAAGTTGCGGCTCTCCGATTCACCGTACAGGAAGTAGCGGTCGTCTGTTTGTGTGACTCCATAGTTCACATTCGCCTGGTGGCTTAAATCGAACAGGTTGAAATTCTGTGTAACCGACCCATTCAGCGAGAGGGTCTCACGAAGGCGCGGCCGGGCAGCGGTAAGAGTATCTTCCCCGGCTATCTGGTAGTTCCGAATCGCTGCATGGATGACCTGCTCCGGGGAGCCGTCAAGCCAGGGATTGAACGGTTCGGTCTGGTTGTCCCTTGTGCGCAGGCTGCTGGAGAGGCTGATTCTGGGCAGTTCAGACCGGATCGGAAACCAGCTAATACCGCTTCTCATGGTATTCGTGTGAGTCGTTGCATTCTGAACACCGAGCAGATTGTTTTGCAGCGCTTCATACCCGAGCGTAACATAAATTCGATTCTCGAAGAGGCGGAATCGATCCATAACAGTGAAACCCGACACATCCCTTCGTATAGTGCTATTGGCCAGGGTCTGGTAATCCGGGCCGACCCACTGATAGCGCATCTGCAACTGATGGTCGAAGTAGTTCAGGTGCAGTCGGGAGTCGTTGGCCAGTATTGATGTGGGAAAGAAGGGCTCCAGCTCCAGATCTCCAGTTTCATTCTCCTGGAACCGGAAGGGAAGTGTACTCATCTGCTCATTGATAATAATAAGCCAGGAGAGCCGGTCGATCACATTTTCTATCTCGACATCCAGATCCAGGCCTAACTCCTCGGCACGCTGCTGGTTCAGTGGCCCTTCGCTGATATCCATATTCAGCAGGCTCATGCCTCCTTCCGATTTGAACCGGATTCTCTGGTTGTCCATCGAGAAGGAGAGTTCACTGCCGAGCACCAGATTCCCCCTCGGCCTCGGGTTGGAACCCTCTATAATCAGTTCGTCCGGATTGTCTGTCAGGTAACCACGATCTCCCAGGGTCAGATTTCGCTCCAGTTCTGGCTGAAATTCTGTAAGCTTGTTAAAATCATCAAGTACCAGAATAGATGTCGTGTCATCCTCTACCTTGAATCCATGAATCGCAAAGCGAAAGCGATCCCGGTGCCCAAATGCAAGTCTCCCTCCGATCAGCTTCTGGCTGAATGTTCCCCGGCCACCCTCCTCGAAGCCCAATGTATAATTCGTCCCCACCTGTTGGTCGCCAGCAAACTGAGGTTCCACCTCAATCGGGCTGTATATGTTGTTGATAGCACGATTCATATCTCCTACGATAAACTGAGCCTCCAGCCGCTCCCCGAAAAGACTCACTCTGGAGTTGAGCCCCCGAACCCGGCGGCCGGTAATCGTAAGGTCACTCATCATCGGATAGGTATCCCCGATCTGAAGCTCAAGCCACGGCCCATATCTCATTTCGAAGCTGTAGCGGCTCTGGGGCTGCAGACGCCTGTCCTCCTGGGAGGTCATATATCCGTTCAGAGAGTACTCCCAATGCCCTCTTTGACCGGAAATACGAAGCCTGCCGTTCAGCGCGTCGTTATTCATACCCGATATCTCCTGATTTCGGGCTCCCAGTTCCAAGCTTCCTGACGGTGGCCGATTCTGAACCGGCGCATACTCTCCAAAAGATATCTCCTGCCCTGGAACAAACCGGTAGTTCCAGCTCGAGACTTCAAACTCCTCGCCACCCTGCTCAAAGAGAATCATCACGCTCTTCTCACCCTCAGAAGACTCTTCAGGAATGTATTTAATGACGAACGGAGAGATTTCCGCCTCCTCTGTCACATCCTCTTCATTAATCAGAATCCGAAAATTACCGTCCTCCACATCTTCATCATCATAAAACAGAGCGACAGCAATAAGGACATCCCCCTCTCCAAGAGCCCTGCCCGGCTGGGGCGACAGAATGGTATAGTCAATAAAGTCGGCAAGAGGCCTCTCTACTGTCTCAGGATCGATGACCGTCACATGCACCGGGCTTTCATCCTCATTCACATTGGGCCATGTGATCTGGCTACCGTCGGTCAGGCGCAGCATAAAGTAGTACTCGATTCCGGTCGCTTCGCGGCTCGAGATCTCTACCGGAAAGCGTACCCGGCCATTTTCGAAACGAGCCTCCTGCTGCTCAAAAGAGCTGCGGTCGGCAGGACGGGTAAAGAGCAGAGCTTCCAGTACCTGGTCCTGAACCACTCCTGGCACATCGAACTCCAGCAGATGTTCTGTATATCGCTCCAGTGCCACAGGAGCCTGATGACGTACGTTATCTTGCTGGGCAACAAGTGTGGACCAACCGGAAGAGACTGTAAGTAAGAGTAGAATCCAGATCGATTTGATCATACTGTCATTCGATGGTTTCGCCCGGGTTCAACCCGCCCTATATCAGTTTTCCTGTTCATAGAGTTCAAGCTCAAACTCTCTCACCTGGCCGTTCGCATCACGGAATCGAAGCTGCATGCGCCGCTCCTGCAGATCGGTATCGAGAACACTGTACCCACTACCCAATTCCCGCTTCTCCTCTTCCGTGATAGCACCAGAGGTCACCTCGGTTCCGTCTTCATTCACCTGTGCGAACATATTTTCGGTAATGGTTACCATCTGACCGGATTCTAATGCCATCACCTCTACTTCCCCCTCTTCCACCCAGTAGTAACCAGACGATCGCGCTCCGAAAGTGGTCCCCTTTACAGATGCCACACTGCTGGCCGTTCCCACCTCCACATCGCTGTTTGCCTGGCGATTCACATTCATAAATATTTCGCCCGCGTTCACATCAATTCTCGTCGTTGCACTGCGGTCCCGGTTCACCTCTCCGCGAACGATGAGTTGTGATTCCGGCCGGACACGTGTTACGCTCTGATCCATAAAAAGAATCATGGCGAAGCCCTCCTCATCTGTCACAAGAGTATCTCCGCTAAAGAGCGACTTACCCACCTCTACAAGCTCCTGGTCTACATTGGTGATGACCGCATTGGGAATATAACGGCGTACAAGTGCGATCTCACGATCCTCCAGGATCTCCTCCATCTCGGCCAACACCATCCCGATACAGACCAGTGATACCAGCAGCAGTGAGAATAGTGTTATAAATCGATTTCTTCTGTTCATGTCTTTGTCTCCAATACGTGTCAATTCCCGTTCACCACTCTGGCCTTGCCATCCCGGATCAGCTCGATAATACGCATGAGCTCGTCCCGAGCCATCTCGCCGGTGAACTGTCTGTCATCAATTTCCAATCCCTCCAGGCGGTATTCTTGCCGCTCCAGCTGTTCCACAGCCGAAGATCCAAGAATAGCGGCCAGTAGCTGGCGCATCTCCTGATCTACCTCAACTATCTGTCCTCTGGCACCTCGCTCGTCCATCAGGGTGAAGCTCCAAATCTCCGAGGCACGCTCCTCCTCTCCGGATGTGGTCCGAAGCGCAGTAAATACCTGCCAATAGTAGGTTCGACCCGGCCTCAAGGGCTGAACCCCGGTAGTCGGGTACTGAAAACCGGTTCTGTCTACCCTTACATCCGCGTGTTCGAACTCCAGCAGAGAAGGGGTTTGCCCCACAACGGAAGCCGATGTACTCTTTGCACTCTGAAGTTGTGATTCCGGATTCTCTCCGTCTCTTTCTTCTACAAGAATGACTCGATACGCCTGCCCCTGCAAACCTTCCCAACGAAATTCCGGATTGGGATTGGAAATGGTTATGTCTGAACCGACCACATCTCCCGGAGACTGCAGGAAAACGGAAATGTCGTCCTCTATCAATTGTGAACCAATCGTAATGGAGGTAAATGCGACCCGTTGCCCACCGTTCCGGCGGTTATTAGTCTGGTAGAGAGCCAGGTCTATAGTGTACTCGTCGGCAGGTAATGTAGCTGTGCCCTGCAACTCGTTGATCAGATTTTTTCCGGCATCTGTAATCTGGCCGTCAAAACGGAAGTCCACGTTTATTCCGGGAAGCCGCCCACTTGCAATATCGTTATTGGTAGCAAAGACCGATTGGCCGGGTTGAAGAGAGAAGGGCCGGTCGTTACGCTGGTAGGACTCTACAATAGTCCCAACTCGTTCGGAGCTCAGAACAAGATCCAGATAGAGATTACCTACGGTACTCTCTGATTGGTTCTGCATGAATAGAGAGAGTAACCTGGGACCTCGTCCGCTCTCGTCAAACACCAGATTACTGAGCTCTATAATCTGAGAGTTAGTGAGAACAGGCTCGGCCTGTATATCCAGATCGATATCAAACTCCTGTGCCGAAAGGGTGCCGGGACTGAGCGACCAGACGAGAAGGAGTGTGAAAATGGAGAGAAATTGAGCATTCTTCATTTGTAACCACCACCCCGTAATGTGAAACCGCATGTGAGAAAACGGCTTTTTTATAAACGTTCTACCAATTAAACAGAAATTTGTCTCAGAAACAAATATTTGAGAGGGTTGCGAAGACAAGCCCGACGGGGCAGTTTGGCGCAACGCATTTGGAATAAGTGGAGCTACGGGGATTCGAACCCCGGACCTTCGCGCTGCCAGCGCGACGCTCTAGCCAGCTGAGCTATAGCCCCATTCAAATTCAGAACGCAAATATAACGCACTGAAGGCACTGTATCCAGACCCTGATGGGTTAAAAATCAATCAATGACACGATTGAGCCCACACTCTGTTCAAACTGGAGTATTTATCGTGCTTGTGCCAATTTAAAACATCCGCTGGATACAGTTTTTTTTCACATTGCAATTTTCTCTTTTAATAAATATGCTCATTCCGTAGCTTTACTCTCGAATTTCTACAGGCTACAAACTGTACACCACATCATCAAAAAGATCCTTCACATGAAATCATTGAATTCAATCCTGATCATCTCCCTGTTTGCGGGACTCATGCTCATTCAGTTCGGATGTGCTTCACAAGAACCTGTCACCGAGCCCGTCGTTGAAGAGCCGGAACCGGAGCCCGAGCCGATTGAAGAGGTTGAAGATGATTTTACCGAGGTCGTAGAGGAGGAGCCTGAAGAGCCCGAAACCATCGAATCTCTGAACACCGTTCACTTTGGATTTGACCTCTTTAACATTACGGACAGAGCAGCCATGCTGCTTGCCGAAAACATTGAGCAGCTTCGTGACGCTCCGGAAGTACGTGTTCGCATAGACGCCTTCACTGACCATATTGGCGGCGATCAGTACAACCTTCGCCTCAGCGTCCGCAGAGCCACTGCCGTGCAGGGCTTCTACAGAAGCAACGGCATCAGCGAAAACCGCATTGAAACACGTGGGCTCGGGAAAGCGCCGGTTCCCTGTACAGAAGCACAGCGTGACCGCGACACACCGGGATGCGAAATGAACCGGAGAGCGGAGTCACATCCGATCAACCCGAGTTCATACTAAATCCAAAGACCGGATAAACTCTCTGCCTGACTGGATGTACTCATTAGCAGCAGAGAACAGTCAGTACAATCTTTCGGTTTATTCAACTTTTCAAAGGCGTACCAATCTGTTTGGTACGCCTTTTTTTTAACCTCGTAGTTCAACCGGACAGAACAAAAGCCTCCTAAGCTTTAGATCCGGGTTCGAGTCCCGGCGAGGTTACTCTCCCGGCAGCGGGCTCCTCCTAAGCCCGGAATTCGCCTCCCACACCCCCATCAGCAGCAGCAACAGTGTAAGGCTTGTTCCAAGGCCCCAGATCACCACAGTGGCCAGGTCGGTCCAGAAGGCGTCGCTCCCGATCAGAACCAGGGGAACCAGCCCGCCGATGGTTGTCAGAGAGGTAATCATGACCGCCCTCATCTTGTTACGATAGACCCGCACCCAGCTTCGGTAGCCGAAAATTCCAAGGGCGCGGCAGCGCTGTTTCTCGTGGACGAGCAGGATCGAGTTGTTTACCACCACCCCGACAGCCAGAAGTGTTCCCGCCAGCGCGCCGCGGTCGAAGCTGATATCGTGCCAGAGGGAACCGGCCATTACACCGATCAGGCTTAATGGAACGGCAAGGATGACCACCATCGGGTCTCTCCAGTTCTCCAGCAGAGCAGAGACAATCATCCAGACACTCAGAATAGTGAACAGGAGCAGGATGACGTAACTCCTGGTCTGCCCCGACTGTCCCCATCCGAAGAAACCGCTGTTCCCGTACTGGATGGAAGCGCCAACAGGTACCGGAACCTCCTCCAGCACCCCGGTAATATAGGTGTTGGCAAGGCGGTAAGGGCCCAGAAAGTTCACGCCCACCGTTCGCGTATAGGCCTGGTTCTCTCTGTCGATTCGGGGCATGGTGGCCTCTTTGCTCAGATGCGCTACATCGGCAAGAGTAAAAAATTGCCCGCCGCTGCGCCGGGCCCGGTTGAAAAAATCTTCGGTATAGTTGGTCAACTCCATATTCCGCCCGATCAGCCTCATTCTCTCTCCCAGAAGCTCTACATCACCCATCTGGTTCGTTGGATTCGCATCCAGCCGTATAGCATTCAGAATAGATCCCCGGTTCAAACCGAGGGAAGCAATACGTTGTTCATCCAGATTGAGCACAAACTGTGACATCTGCTGCTGTGCCCCAAATCCGGTATTATGGATATCCACCTCCTGAACCCTGGGGTTTCGTTTCATGCGCCAGGCAATGTCTTCGGCCAGTGTCACAAGTTCGTCGTAAGAGAAGCCCCGCAATGTGATCCGTTGACTGCCAGACGACATGCCAAAACTGCCGACGGACTGGCTCTCTCCAAGGCCGCTCACAGAAATGGAGTAGTTGCCGGTTCGTGCAGCCAGCATAAACGCCTCGCCCAAAAACATGTACGGCTCCATCCGGTAGATATACTCATCCTTTATGTAGAAGACCAGTTGCGAAGTGGCCGCGCCCAGAGACCTCACATTGGTTTCGTAGTAGTCGAATGCGTCCAGGTAGGGATCTGCGATGGCCTCATAGTTCCTTGCAATCTTGTCGGTTTCTTCCAGCGGGGTTCCCTGGGGGGCACGAATGGTAACGGTAATTCGCTCCTGCCGTGACCCGCCCCACGGGCTTCCGAAATAGACATCATTAAAGAATATATAGGGGAGGCCGCCCACCCACGGATCGATGTTACTTCGATTATCAAAGTAGATACGGGTCATTTCCGGCCATGAAGTCTCCTCCCAGTCGGGCTCTTCAATGGCAAAGATCGGTAACCCGATAGCCGCCATGAAACCGATGTAGAAGACCCATCTCATGCGGTGCCTCAAATGAAACCCGCGTATCAAAAAGCGGTCCAACATACGGCTCAACCGCTTCTTCAGGGTGCGGTCTTTCTGCCTGGAGGAGGGGGGTACCAGCCAGATGAGCGCATAGGGAATCCAGCTAAGCGCAATGAGCACGGAGGAGGCCAGCGTTAGGGTGAGTGCCACGGCAAGCGGCACGAGAAAGATCTGAAGTTGCTCCATGGTAAAGAAGAGCGGCACAAAGATACCAACGGTCGTGAGTGTGCTGCCAAGCACCGGGACCAGTGTATAGGGCAGCTCCCTGCGAATGTGCTCCATTCGATCCGTTCGATGTGCGGGAAGGCCGGGGTTCACCTGTTCAAAAACGACAACAGCGTTGTCGACGATCATACCAAGTGCCACAGTCAGGCCGGCCAGTGTTAGTACATTTAGAGTATAGCCTATAAAGAACAGGATGCTCACACTCATCAGAAGCGAGAACAGAATGCTTCCGAGAATTAAAAAAGGAGCCCGGAAACGCCGGATAAAGAGCAGGAGAATAAAAAAAACGGTGAGAAGGCTGTAGACCGACTGGTACTGAAGCTCTGAAAACTGTCTTCGAAGTTCTTCTGTTGAGTCCCTTTCGAGCTTCATAGTGATGTCGGCAGGCATGATCGAGCGGATGTGATCCATCCGGTCGCGAACCTCTTCTGCCAGCTCCAGCGCGTCGGTTCCGCTTTCGTGAAGAAAGTCCATGGTGAGTGCCGTCTTTCCATTCAGACGTTTGATGCTGGTGAGCGGGTAGTCCTCTACGTTCACCTCTGCGATAGTGTAGAGCGGGATTCTGCGCTGGCTTTGTGGAAGCTCGATCTCCATCCTGCGGATATCATCCACCGAACTGAAGTCAGGGGGGATGAGCGTGCTGAACCGCAGGCCTCCCTGTTCGGTAAAACCGGCCGACCTCCAATTGAGCCGCTCCCGTATGGTGCGAAGCACTGTATTTGGATCGATGTCGTAGTGCTCGAGGCGTGCGGTGTTGAATCGCACCGTCAGGGCAGGGTCCTCTGCACCGTAAATCTCGATATCGGCCAGTCCTTCCAGCCCCAGAAGCGGCATTTGAATATTGTCTCTGGCGAAGCGGTAGAGATCTGTTGCCGGCCGGTCTCCGCTTATGGACCAGGCCATAAATGTCTCCGTTGCCCTCAATTCCTGTGGAATCTGTCGGGAAATACGGGGAGTGCTCACCTCCGGCGGGAACTGCTCCTGAATTCCAT
The DNA here is from genome assembly GCA_040880485.1 of Balneolaceae bacterium. Lineage (GTDB taxonomy): Bacteria > Bacteroidota > Rhodothermia > Balneolales > Balneolaceae > JBBDIJ01. Next base: position 83,340 of record JBBDIJ010000008.1, on the reverse strand, counting down.
TCAGATACTCCTGCAGTTCAAGTACCCGATACTCTACCGGAGTGTCCTTTTCGAAACGAATACTAACCCAGCTGCTGCCTTCACCGGAAGTTGAGCTTATATTATCCACATTTCTCAGACGAGTGGCCGCTCTCTCGACCGCTCTTGTCACCTCCTGTTCCATTACCTCCGGAGAAGTGGATCCCCAGGAGTAGGAGACCGAAACAGATGGAAGGTTCAGGTCCGGAGCCATTTCCACCGGGATATTCATCCACGCAGCCACACCGACCACTACAATCAAAATGTAGGTGAGCGAGATGAAGTATCTTCTGCGAAAGATCTCTGTCATACCGTTATGGTTGGTTCATGGTCACCGGGCGGATGAATTAGTCGATCGTCTCCTCCTCTGCCACTATCTGTCCCGCCATTCGTGGACGTACAGATTGCATGTGGCTCACTGCAAAGTGCCTGTCATAGGCCACCGTATCGGAGGGCAGGATGTGTGCATTCGGTGTGGTAGAGAGCACAAGAGCCCAACCAGACGTTTGCGCCAACACATCGACATATACCCATTCAGCCTGCTCCGTTGCTGAATTCAGTTTCAAAACAAGAGTACGGCCGTCCCGCTCCAGTACCGACTCCCTGGGCACCCTCGCATAACCCTCGTGAGTTTGCACCTGTATTCGGCCCTCCACAGTCATGCCGGTCTTCAAAATTCGGGTTTCGTTCGACACCTCCACGACCACCTGCCCCGTCTTACTTTCGGGATCCACAACCGGCGATATCGATCGAATGCTCCCGTCGATCTGTTCGCCGGACGGAGCGGTAACGGTCACCGGACGGCCACTCTCCAGTACATGTATTTCAGATTCCAGAACATCGAAACGCACCCGTACCACATTGTCCTCAATCAGGCGTCCGAGATCAGTACCGGAACCAATATATGAACCGCTTGCCACCTGTTCCGGAACAGAAATATATCCGGAAAATGGGGCTCTGATTATGGTGTAAGAGAGATCCAGCTCCGCCCGCTCCAGATTCAACTCTGCCTGGGAAAGACCGGTGCTGATTTTCAGCATGTGGTCGTTCTGCTGCTCGCCATCCGGGCTGCCACCCTGTTGGCGCTGGCGCTGCCCCCTCTCAATATTGTACTCAATCAGGGCCGATTCATACTCATTCTGCGACTGTTGCAACTGATATCGCCACTCCTGATCCACAAAGGTGAGCAACACCTCCCCCTCCTCCACATAGAGTCCATCCTCCAGAGCAGAGGACTCGACAAAACCGCTGATTCGCGGTCGAATCGGGATCTCCCGATTCGACTCTACCACACCCTGGCTCTCAATAAATACCTCCAGAGGCCGGTCATCGGCTACAGTAAAGATCACCTCCTGACGGATCTCTACACTCTCCGGCCGTTCCGGCCTCTCCTGACCCTCATCATACGAGCAACCCGATACAAGGAGAAGGGCAGCCAGCGGGATCGACAAGCTTTTTACAATGGATGGATTAACTGATCTCTTCATAAGTCTTTTTCTACATGATCCGGCCTGGAGGCCGGTTTCGGTTCCTGTGGGTCACTCCGGAGACTCACTATTACTTACAGAAGCGGGTTCCGGAAGGGCCCGCTTTCTCTCTACCCACTCAAAGATGACCGGAATCAGGTAGAGCGTTAAAAAGGTACTGGTCACCATTCCTCCCATCAAAGAGATTGCCAACCCCTGCCGGAAGGCGTACCCGTCCCCAAACGGTATGAGCATCGGGGCCAGCCCCAGGATGGTGGTCACACTGGTCATTACCACCGGCCGAAACCGGTGTTTACCAGCCAGTTCTACCGCTTCGCGCAGGGCGCCCCCCTCTTCCAGATAGCGCCTCATAAAATCGACCTTCAGTATGGAGTCGTTCACCGCAATGCCTGTCAGAATCAAAATGCCCATAAAAGACATCGCATTCAGGCCCGTACCCGTTAAATAGATAGCGGCGAGAGATCCCACCCATGCAAATGGAACTGCAAGAATGATAATGAGTGGATATTTAAGATGTTCGAACTGTATGGCCAGAATGATGTAAATCACCAGGATGCTTAAGAGCAGCAACCGCACCATATCGCCCATTAGACTCTCTACAAGTATCGCATTGCCTGCGACCTGTACCTCCATTCCGTGACTCTGCGAAAATGTGCTGATCGTATCGTGTACTTTGTTGCGGTTCCACCACCACTCTGCGAGTGTCCAGTCGGCTACAAAACTGAGCACGGGTGTCTGATCGACCCGCTCGAGCTGTTCCGGTTCCTGGGCGCGCTCCAGTTCGGCCAGCCAGCTGAGGGGAACCTCGGTATTTTGAATCCTCAGATGAATATCGGACGGAGCGTGGATCGTCGAGTGGCTTCCTGCAAGACGGATCGCGATCCTCTCGTCCTGCCGGTTCCAGTCAGTCACAAAACTGCCACGCGTAATCGACTCCAGAGAGCGAATCACATCCTGTTCGCTCACGCCCAATTGCAGCATTCGATCCGTCCGGAATCGGATGTGCCAGGTGTCCACCAACTGGTCGAACTGCTTACTGAATTGAACCGGTACCCCTGCTCCCGTCAGATCCCTTTCCAACTCGGCGGCCAGCCTCTCGCTTTCGCTCCGGTTCATCCCGACCATCCTGAAGACGACCGGTGGCTGGTCGGCTCCTATCATAGTGCTCCAGCTCTGGGTATCGCCTACCGGTTCGACCGTCCATCCGGGATAGTCTCGATCGAATTGCTGCATCACTGCGCTGACGCGCCTTGAATCTTCCCATCCGCCGACAGGAACAACAGCCTTGAATTTGTTCAGCCCCTCTCTGGACAGGTTGGCCAGGTTTGTGAGGTCGGTGTACCCCCCCTCCATCTGTAAACGTCCACCCCCCAGCCCCTCCTGCTGCAGGCGGATCTTGAGCGCTTCAGCCGCCTCCATGGTAGAGGGGAGCGAGGTGTTACCAGGAAGCTGAATGCGCCACGTAACCCTGTCCGGTTCATCCTCCGGCAGCATCGTTTTCGGGATGGCCTGAAAAAAGTAGAACGCAGACCCGAGCAGAAGGAGACCGACCAGAAGAGCCAGAGCCGGCCTCTTGAGTACATGTTGCAGAGACGCTTCGTAGTGGAACAGTATACGGTCGAAAAACCGGCGGGTATTGAGGTCCCCTTGCGCAACCCCCTCCCCGGATTTCTGTTTCTGCCGCCATTCCAGAATCCTGACCACCAGTACAGGCAGTATGACCAGTGCCACCAGGAGTGAAGCCAGAAGGCTGATCGAGAGAGTGTAGGCCTGATCTTTGAAAAACGCCCCTTCGAACCCACCCAGAAATATGAGCGGCAGGAATACCGAGATGGTGGTGAAGGTAGATGCAGTAACGGCCATAGCGATCTCCCGGGTTCCCACCGAGGCGGCACGCTTCACGTTCGGAGCCAGCGGAAGATGCCGGTTGATGTTTTCGAGTACCACGATGGCGTTGTCCAGAAGCAGGCCGATTCCGAGTGTGAGGCCGCTCAAAGAGACAATGTTCAGCTGAATGCCAGACCCGTACATCACAAAAAAGGTGAGAAAAATAGAGACCGGAATCGCGATACCGATGGTGAACGGCGTTCGGATGTCATTCAGAAAGAGAAACAGTACGAAGAATGCGAGGACGGCACCCAGAAGAAGGGTCTGCAACAGGTTCTGGATCGCGTTTCGGATGAACGTGGCGTCCTCCCTGAGCACCTCGATGCCGATATCGGGATACTGCTCCCTCATCTCTTCGACCAGTGGCATCAGGGTATCGTACACCTCCACCGTGTTGCTGCCGTGCTCCTTCTTGACAAGCAGGTTCAACACTCTGTCCCCCTCCAGCAGAGCAAATGAGGAGGGATCGGCCTCGTCCATCACGATCTCTGCTATATCTCCCAGGAAGAGAATTCGCCCCTGGCCGAGCTGGGTTAGAGGAATAGTCTGAAGATCCTCCAGTTCATGGAGACGGCTCATTACCCTCATGGAGTAGCGGTACCATCCATCCCTGATCTCCCCGGACGACGTAAAGAGGTTCGCCTGTTGAACCAGAGACTGAACCTGGGCCAGAGTGAGGTCGTAGCGGTCGATCTCCCTGGGCAGGTATCGAATCTGCACCTCCGGCTCCACCGCCCCTACCGCCACCACCTGTGCAATACCTTCCGCCTGCTCCAGCCTTCGGGAAAGAACCTGTTCGGCCCAGCGTTTCAGGCCCAGCCGAGTCTCGAACTCTGCATTATCCCGGTCTTTGGAGGTTACAGCCAGTACGGCAATCGGCTCATCCGAAATGGTATTAAAGATCAATTGCGGTCGTTCAGCCTGCTCCGGAAGCATATAACGAGCCTGATCGAGCTTCTCTCTCACATTCAGGAAAGCCATATCCATATTATGGCCCCAGCGAAACGTGAGATAGACCACACTTTGGCCCTGACGGGCAAACCCATGCACCCGCTCTACCCCCGGAATGGTACTCAGCAGCGCCTCCAGGGACTCGTTGATCCGGGTCTCTACTTCGCGCGGAGCCGCCCCAGCCCAGTCGGTGCGTACCACCAGATTGGGAGAGTCTACTTCCGGCAACAGGTCCACCGAGAGCTCATTCAGAGCAAGGCCCCCGAATATGAACGTTGCCAGGATGAGAATGATCGCTGTGATAGGTCGGTTTAGCAGCAAAACAGTCCTGACGGATTACCATATTATTATGTAGAGTTTAGTAACCCGAAAGGTATCCTGCAAATAAAAATATATTTTTACTGCATCAATTCAATAGTAAACAGTGGTTTAAGAGCCAACAGGCAACCGAAAAAACGCATACCGACTGTTGGGGATTGGAATATCTGATTCAGATGGGCCTACCGAATTCACCTTCCGGACCCTCGGTAAGGCTGAAAATCAATTCAGGGGTTCGCGGAGGACTACTGCAGGCTCAAGCGCCTTGAGAATCACTTTATCGTCCGGGTCAAAGAGGATTCGGTTGTCGGTGTGGACGATAAATCGCTCTCCCTTGTAGAGTACATGATAGGTGATGTCATGCCCCTTGAACTCTCTTGAAAGGATCAAACCGGTCTGATCCGGTGGAGAGCCGTTGGGCCTCTCGATGGTCAGATGTTCGGGCCGGATGGAGCAGGTCACACGCCCGCTGGCGTTACAGTCGAGTTTCATCGGGCCTATTCTGGTCTGAACCACATCGCGGCCGTCGCCCTCCGCTTCAAACAGGTTGGTTCGACCCAGAAACTGAGCCACAAAGCGGGTTTTCGGTTTGTAATAGACCTCCTCCGGAGTGCCTATTTGCTCGATCCTCCCCTCATTCATCACTGCGATCCGGTCTGCAAACGAGAGAGCTTCCTCCTGATCGTGGGTCACCAGAACCGCGCTCATCCCCGCCTTCTTCAGAATCTCCCGTACCTCCTTGCGCATGGAGTCACGCATCATTGCATCCAGATTGGAAAATGGTTCGTCCAGCAAGATCAACTGTGGTTTTGGGGCAATCGCACGGGCCAGTGCTACACGCTGCTGCTGCCCTCCGGAGAGTTCGGCTGGACCACGATCCTTGAAATCTCCCATGCCCGTACGGCAGAGTACCTCCTCTGCGAAGACCCGGCGCTTGTGCTTCGGAAGTTCCCGCAGGCCGAACGCTACGTTATCCAGCGCAGAGAGATGTGGAAAGAGGGCGTAATCCTGGAATACAAATCCGATACCGCGCTTCTGGGGAGGAACATGACAGCCGGGAGCCGTCAACAGACGTCCGTCCAGGCGCACAACCCCCTCATCGGCTGATTCGAACCCGGAGATGAGGCGCAGTGTGGTTGTCTTGCCACATCCGCTCTGGCCCAGAAGGGCAAAAATCTCATTTTCATAGACATGAAACGTGGCGCGATTGACTACAGGAACCCCCTGTTCAAACGCCTTGACCAGATTTTTAACTTCCAGCAGTCGTTTCATATCTAATTTGAAAGGGCTGCCCCGTTGGGCAAACCCATTGCAACTTTCTGTTTATTTATACTAAGTCTACATAAGATACACGGTTTTCTATGGCAATGAAAGGGGATTGTTGTGTAGAAAGTGATATTCCTGTATGTTTTTATGTAAATTCCGTTAAACGCTTCACAAGGATAATTCCATCAACCAATCCGGACCCTATGAAATCGATCATCACCCTTTCAGCTACATTCATTCTCGCATTCGCCATACTTCAGGCGTGCGGCCCCAGTGAGGAGGAGTTGCGACAACAGGAACTTCAGAGGCAACAGGCCGTCCAGGACTCTCTTCAACAGGTTTGGGATGCAGAAATGGAACAGATTCTTCAGGACAGTCTGGAACAGGCAAGGCTGGACAGCCTGAGTGAACTGGAAGAGATGGCAGCAGAAGAGGAAGAGGAGGTGGAAGCGACACCTCAACCCATTTCAATCGAGTACAGCCAGGATGGCCCCTTAACCGTGCAAGTTCGCTCCTGGCGCTCCGAAGAGCACGCACGGGCACAGGCCGAACGATGGAAAGATCGCGGATTCCCTGATGCCTATGTTGTCAAGTACGGGAATGAAGACTCCGGCGATGTATGGTTCAGGGTGCGCGTCGGTAATGTAGATACCCGTTCCATGGCTCGTCAACTGCAGGAAAAATTGTTGAATGAGTATAACACCGAGTCCTGGATCGACAATAACTGACAATCAGAAAAACCTTCAATAAATGCCCTGAATAGGGTTTTTATTACATTTTTCAATCAGAGTTCGGTAAAACCCGTTTACTCTCATTCAACATTATTGCAAATTTATTTGTAGTTCTTATACAGTTTTCGCTACATTGCACTTGCGCTCAAGTAGCGTCTCTCTTGATGAATAGTCAGGGCAACACACCTGAACAGTGTGTTGCCTTATTTTTTTTCCCTCACCTTTCAGAGTTCTATATTAGAACCATCCGCCTCCCGCCACTGTTCAGGGAGCCAGCCGGATAAAGTATCCAACAGCTGCCCGATGAAAAATTTTCAGATCCAACACAGGAAAGAGGGAGATATCGATATTCTGGAGCTCCATGGCGAACTGGATGCCCACACGGCCAGCCATCTGGAGGAGTGGTTCAAAAAACTTCTGGAGCTGAAACGTTCCAGCATCATAGTGAACTGTAACGATCTGGAATACATTGCCAGCGCAGGGCTGGGTGTCTTTATGGCTTATATCGAAGACCTGCGAGAGCTGGGCGGGGACATTAAACTGACCAACATGAACGGGAAGGTGTATGACATTTTTAACCTGCTCGGCTTTCCTGCTCTCTACGATATTGTAGACGACGAGAGGGATGCCTTGAAACTGTATTCAGATGGCCCGCAGGCCGGCAAGTAGATATGGAATTTTCCCGAAATCTGGTGATCAACGCTTCCACGGACCACCTTGCGGAAGTACGTGAATTCACGGGCCGCCACGCCGAACAGGCAGGGTTGAACCGGAAGGCGATTTCGGAACTGCAACTCGCCGTGGATGAAGCGTGTACAAACATCATCAAACACGCCTATAATTACGACCAACGTCAGAAAGTGATCATTACAGCCGATCCCACCGGCGACGGGATCAGAATCACACTTCGACACGAAGGCCGCCCCTTTGACCCGGAACTCTATAGCAAACCCGACCTCCGGCAACAGATCAGCCGGAAGAAGAGGGGCGGGGTCGGGGTCTGGCTTATGGAAACTCTGATGGACAGAGTAGAGTTTGTCCGCAAGGCAGAGTACAATGAAATTCATCTCATCAAGCATCGACAATCTTCAGAACGTGACCCAGAGTAAGAAAAAAAACCGATCCACCTCCCGTTTCGAGCTTCGAACCCTTCTCGAAACCAGCCGCATGCTCATTGAGTCCCGAAAGACGGGCTTTGTACTGAATAACCTGCTCTTTATTGTCATGGGGAAACTCTCTGTCCCACAAGGGTGCATTCTCATGTACAACCCCGACCGAAAAGAGCACACCGTCTCCAGAATCAAGGGAGAAACCAACGTGAAAGAGGGGGATGCCGTAGAGCTCACCTGGGATCTTTCAGAACTTGCCGGAAATGTGATTGATCCCGATCAGGCGGGAGGGGAGGCTCCGCACCTCTTTTCAGACTCCTCGAGTGGCCTCTACTTCGTGCTGCGTACCCGTCAGCACCATCTCGGCTACCTCTATCTCGGAAAGAAAGAGGAGGGGCTGCCGCTAGACCAGGACGAGATCGAATTTGTAGAGAGCCTCTGCATCATATCCTCGGTGGCCATCGACAATTCACAAATGTTCAGCAAGATGCAGGAGATCAACCGGAAACTCGATCAGAGGGTCTATGAGCTGAACACGCTGTTCGACCTCTCCCGGGATTTCAACATGATGGTAGATCGCAAGAAGATTGCCAACACATTCAAGTTCGCCCTGCTCGGACAGCTTCTCATTCGCCGGTTTCTTTTCCTGTTCGAAATCGAGGGAGAACCGGTTCTGCTGGAGTCTAGCGGCCTGGATTCCCTTCCGGACGAAGAGATCCGCTCCGGCATCTTCGACTTTGCCCTGGGAGTCATGAGCCTGGAAGAGAAGCACTACGAGAGCTGCCCCTGGCTCAAAGAGAATGAGATTACAGCCCTTATCACACTTGAACTGGAGGGGGAGAAGGCCGCGGTTGTAGGTATTGGCGAACGGGCCAACAGGGAACCCTACACCCGCGACGACTTCAACTTTCTCCAATCCCTCGGAAATCTGGCTCTCCTCTCGATCCAGAGAACCCTCTTCCTGGAGCAACGAATCTCAAACGAACGTTTTGAAGAGGAGCTCAATATTGCCAAGACTATTCAGCAAGGGCTCTATCCCGATCCGGTTCCGCCTATACCGACACTGGATCTGGCGGCCATCAACGTGCCCTCCTATCAGGTCGGGGGCGACTATTTTGACATACTTCAGACTCCGGATACCAACTACATAATGGCCATTGCAGATGTCACCGGAAAAGGAATGCCGGCCGCTCTCCTGATGGCCAACCTGCAGTCGATGCTTCATATCCTTCTGCCGGTCGATATCACTCTGGCAGATGCAACGGGGCGCATCAACAACCTGATTTACGACAACACTCCGGACGACAAATTCATCACTTTCTGCTGGGCCAAATACTTTCCTGAAACCCGGAATCTTCGCTATATCAATGCCGGCCACAATCCGCCGGTCGTCCTCAGAAACGGGTCCAATGAACTGGAAACTCTACAGAAGGGGGGGCTCATTCTCGGAGTCATGGAGAGCATCACACCCTACGAAGAGACCACAATACAACTCGAAACCGGAGATATCGTCCTTTTCTACACCGACGGTGTTACAGAAACCTTCAATGCGGGAGACGAGGAGTTTGGTGAGGAGAGGCTGGGAAGAATACTTATAGAGAATCGGGATCAACCCTCCCGACAGCTGATACGTACGATCATAGACCGTATCCTGGAATTCTCGAACGGAAAGCTCTCCGACGACATGACCATGATTCTCTTCAAGGTAGAGTAGGCATGCATCAAACAACCATCGGTGGGGGCCTGTACAGGCTTACTCAAATCTATAAACACAGGCCGCTACCGGATCACTGTACTCACACCAAGTATGCCGGGGCCAATGGTCTGATTCCTCTCTGAAGCGGCAAGCAGAACCCTCTGATACATTTCATAGCGGTTCATGATCTCGTGAACGAACTGAACCGTCTCAATACCTCGCACATAACCGAAGCGGGCATTCTGGTAATACTGCCTCTGCATCAGCTTCAATAGTGCATCAGCCACACTCTCCCACTCATTGGGATTGCGGTTTCTGTCCATGGCAAGCCTTCTCGCATCTGCCATATGGCCCACGCCGGCGTTATAGGTGGCCAGTGCAAACGCCCACTGGTTCTCCCTGTCCAGATAGTCGTAGTGGGCCAGATTCTCCCGGAGAATCCGAGCCCCTTCCCGGATGTTGATTGCTGGATCGTAGAGTTGCTGATACTCGATCTCTGAAAAACGCGGCATGATTTGCATGAGACCTACAGCACCGGCCCAGCTCTTGGCATGCGGGTTGAACCGGGACTCCTGAGCCATTACAGCGGTTAGAAGCAACCAGTCCAGATCCAGGGAGTCGGCCACCTCTCGAATGATCTTGTCGTAGGGAGAGATCGCCTGTGTTTGCACATTGAAAAGGCCGGAATCGAAATAACCTGCGAGCTGATTGTTATCCCCAAAATAGCGCTTGCGTAGAATGTTCAGAAATTCGGATCTCCTGGGCTCGTCACGATCGTCGGTAAATCGAAAGTGGCGATAGAGAAAACGGTTCATCGCGGTGGTCAAATCGGGCGAGTTGCGCCTGGTCACCCACGCAATAGAATCGCTTTCAGCGATCAGTGGGCCCTTGACCAGCCCGTCCAGATAGTAGGCGGTCGATTGAAGCAGGTTATCGTCTGCCACTGTTGCCTTCAGATCCCCGTAGGAGAGCTGAAAAAGCATCGCTTCGGTATCCAGTTCGCCGGAAACAAGCTGGATCTCTATATCCAGCCCCTGATCCCGAAGCTCCAGCAGACGCTGATAGTAGGAGCTGTTCCGTGTAACCGCTACAGGAATGCCCATCTCTGCAAGCTCTTCCATGGTCTCGGGTATGGCGGGAAGATCCGCTGAGAAGACGAGGTGCTGATCCACCAGATTGTAGGGACGAGTGAACGCAGCATACCCTTTTCTCTCCGGAGTTACCGCATAGTGTGCGGCAATCACATCTCCTGCTCCCTGATTCAGGAGATCAAAAGGGCTGTCTTCCGGCCCGATAATCACAACTTCCAGGGCAAGATCATGCTCCCGGGCAAATGAGTGCAGAAGTTCATACTCAAAACCCGCTTCCATCCCTTCGCGCAAAAAATAGGTGTGAGAACTGTAGGGGGTCAACATGCGAAGCACACCGCTCTCGCGAATGTCGGCAAGGTCTCTCTCCATTGGCTCGGTCGTAGCGAGCGGCCTGTCTTCAATCGATACCGGTGCCTCCTGCTGCCCACTTCCTGCCTGGCAGCCGGCAAATAGCAGCAACCCGATCATACTTGCGATCCGGTAACGGCCGTTTCCGGGGTTCTCCCTAACTTTATTCATCATACCGTCCATATCAACAGGAAATACGCCCTGTTCCTGGGAACTTCACCTAATCTTCGCCCCGTTTAACCCTCTTCATTGCTCCGGGGCACTATTATCGATTAAAAATACCACTTTAACCGCAGATACAAAAATATTCACCCTCCGCTACTCATCGAGCGTCTCTGCCGGCCTCTTCCTCACCCAGCTCAATACCACGCCCGCCATGATCACAACCATGGCTAAAATCGATAAGGTGCCCGGCACCTCCTGAAATAGAATCCAGGCTCCAATAGCCGCCAGGACCACCTCCGTCAGGACAAGTGTAGATAACAGTGTGGGCGATATATACTTGACGGCATAGTTCATGGATCCGTGCCCCATAATCATTGGGCCGGCCGCCAGAGCGAGCCCAATCAGAACAGCCGTCGCAGAGATAAAGGGCCAGCCTCCCGACCAGACAAAGGTGAGAATGACACAGATCACTGCGGCATGGAAATAGACATGAAACACGTAGTCGATCCACTCTGCTCTCTGACGAATCTTTCGCCCGATCAGGAAATAGAAAACAAAGATGACTGCGGCTACGAAAGCGAGAATATTCCCCAATGTCGCGTTCACAAATTCACTCTCTTGCACCTGATCGGTGATGCCAAGCAGAACCGTACCGGCAAAAGCGACCAGCACCCCCGCCCACACCATGGGTTTGAACCGCTTTCGAAAAATGAGGCTCTCGGCTACAATGAGCATCACCGGATGTATCGAAACCAGCACAGAGGCGGAAGCAACACTGGTATAGTGCAGTGAAGCGATCCAGAAGGTGAGATGCAGTCCCAGACAGAAACCCGCGACCATCATCATCGGTGCGTTCACACCTGAGGCTTTCAATTCGGCCATACTCTTTCGTTTCACCAGCCAGAACGGTAGCAGGATCAGAATGGCAAAGAGTGCCCGCATTGCAGCCAGTGTCATCGGTTCCACATCGGTCGCATAACGGACCAGCAGCGGGCTGATACCGATAGCTGTTAAACCGACCAACAGCAGCAAATACACCTTAAGCCTTGGAAAATCTTCTTGAGTCGTTGTTGAGCTCACAGCCCTCCCCCTATCGAATCCGATCCATCGAACGGACCAGCTCTTCATCCTTCCGAATCGATCTGGTGGCCAGCAGATATAGAAGCAGTGCGAGCAGAACGAGTCCTGTAGTGATCAGTTCGCGGATTAAAAAGGAGCCGAAACCACCCAGAGTGAATAGAATGGCTGCAGAGAAGGCAAGAATCGCTACTTGAATGAGAGATCCGATACGCACCCATCGCAACTGTCTTACACGGTCGCTGTACAGAAAGATCGAGAAGAGGGCCAGCCCCCCCGCTGCAACGAGTAGCACCGCAAAAGAGATTCCAATCCAGCCTGCCGGGTCGCGCATGGCGTGGCGGTAGAGTGGGGAGAAGAAGAGCGCGACATTCACAATGGTCGCGCCCAACAGGTAAAGAGATTGTATTCGTTGTATCACCGGTTATGAATCTTGATTGAATGGGCCGGCAAAAATACGAAAAATCGAAGTCGGGGACACACCATTACTCCGGACGGCTCAAAACGGACAGCCGGCGGGCTACCGATTCAAATGCGGAGTAGAGTACCGGCACCACCACCAGAGTCAGAAATGTCGCGAATGTGAGCCCGCTGATGATTGCGATCCCCATCGGCCCCCAGAAAGCGGTGTTTTCCGACCCAAGCTGAAAGTCGGGGTCGAAGTTCACAAACAGGTTCACAAAGTCGATATTGATCCCGAATGTGAGCGGTACCAGCCCCAGGATAGTCGTAAGTGCAGTGAGCAGCACAGGGCGAAACCGGATCGCCCCCGCCTCCACAATCGCCTCCATCTTAGACTTGCCCGCCTCGGTCAACTGCTTTACATAGTCGAGCAAAACGACATTGTTCACGCACACAATTCCCGCCAGTGAGATCACGCCAATAAACGTCATCAGGCCGAATGAGGTGCGGGTGAGTACCAGGCCTAACAGCACCCCGATCAGGCTGAGCCCAACCACTGTCATAATAATGAGTGGGGAGATGATGTTGTTGAACTTTGCCAGCATGACCAGGAAAATAAGTGCAAATCCGAGCAGAAGGGCAGTCGTCAGAAATCCAAACGCTTCCTCCTGATCTTCATTTTCGCCGGTATACTCGATGCTGTAACCGGACGGAATGGTCTCCATATACCCCGCCAGATATTCCTGAACATCAGCGAGTACCTCGGGGCCGCTGAATCCGGGAGAAGTCTGCCCCTCTATGGTAGCCGTTCTCTGGAGATTGAGGCGGGTGATACTGCCCAGCCCGATCCCCTCCTCAAATTCTGCTACTGCGGTGAGTGGCACATACCCATCCATAGTTCCGACATTCAAATCACGCAGGCTCTCAAGATCACTCCTGTCTTCGGGCCGCAACCGGACCACGATGTCGTACTCGTCCTCCCCGTCTCTCCACTTGCTCGCCTCCAGCCCAGTATTGGCGATGCGGATCGTCTGGCCAATATCGGCCATATTGAGTCCGAAACGGCTCGCCCGCTCATAGTCGGCCAATACCCTGTACTCCGGAAGCCCACCACTAACATTGTTGCGTACATCCACCAAACCCGGCACAGCCCCGCTTACCGAGGCATTCATCAGTTGATCTGTAATTTCCCGGGAAATACGTACAATTTCGTCGAAATTCTCACCGGACACCTCGATGTTCACCGGGGCGCCGGTCGGCGGCCCCACCTGCTCTCCATCGATTTTGACTATCACATCGGGTATATCACGGACCACTTCCCGGATTTTGCTCATCGTCTGCCCCGATGGCTCTGCACGGTCACCAAAATCTACAAGGTTCAATGTAAGACTGGAGCGCTCTGCACTCTGCGCACCGCCGCCAAAAAAGAGATCTCCCGCCACACCTACATTGGTCTGAACCGACTTCACATTCGCCCTAACGCTCTCGTCATTGTCCATCAGATCGTAGATCCTATTTTGAACATCCCGGGCAATCGCATCACTTGTGTGAACATTCATTCCAATAGGCCCTTCCAGTTGAACAATAATGTTGTTTGGGTCGGTTTCCGGAAAGAACTCTACTCCGGTGGGAGCCACGCTGAAAAGTATAATAATGCTCACCAGCACACCCAGGACCGAGTTCAGAAGCAGGGCGCGATTATCTGTCAACAGAAGCGGGCGACCGGAACCGAAGAGTTTGCCGGCCGCGCCAATGATGACAAGGAAAACAGGCAGCAGAAGCAGCACCAGCCACACCTGTGGTTCAACCCGGTTGCCTAACGAAACCACAATGAGAGTGAGTGACACAAAAATAGCCAGGGCCACCCCGATCCGTACAGAGTAGATTCCGCCACGGAAAATCGCCTCCGCCAAATGGACCACAATCAAAAGGAATCCTGCAGCCACTGAGAGGCCGCCAACCGCCAGCAGGATATAGCCGGCAGGAGAAAAGAGAAGCACTACCCCGCCAAGTAACGCGAACAGTGCACCCAGCGTGAGCGCTCCCAGCGCCAGCGTATTGCGTAGCATGGCATGCTTCGCCGAATAGTCCCGGAGGAGCATCCACTGCAGAAAGTTCCGGTAGACCCGGACCATATAGGGAAGGGTGCGCTCCGAAAAGCGGATGGAGCCGGGCCGGATGATAAAGCGGTAGAGCAGCCATACCAGCAGGATGGACAACAGTGATACCACCAGAGAGGTCATATTGGCGGCGCCAACTGCGATTGCAAGAAAGAGGAGGCTTCCCCAGAATACCCCCTTTATGAATTTTGATACCGGTTGCTTCTCGTCGCTATCCAGTTTAACCAGATAACCTGTAAGCACCGGATAGACTACCAGGGCTACAAAGAGAGAGCAGATGAGCACAATGATGAGAGTCAATGGCAGGTAGCTCATAAACTGGCCTATGATACCGGGCCAGAAGAGCATGGGCGCAAATGCGGCGAGCAGGGTCAAAGTGGCGGCAATGAGAGCATACCCCACCTCATTGGTGGCATCACGGGCCGCCTCAAACCGTTCATAACCCAACTCCCGATAGCGGTAGATGTTCTCTACCACCACAATGGCGTTATCGACCAGCAGGCCGAGAGCAATAATCAAACTGAAGAGAATGATAAAGTTCACCGTATAGCCAAACGCATGGAGTACAATGAACCCGACAAGAATAGAGAGGGGCACCGCCGTACCCACCAGCAGCGCATTCCGGATGCCGAGGAAGAAGACAAGCACCAGCACCACAAAGATCATTCCGCTGATGATGCTGTTCTCCAGATCGGTGATCAGAGTCATGATCTGATCGCTCATATCTCCGGTAATCTCGACCCGTGTACCGGCAGGCATATCAAACTCCTCAATGGCCGAAAAGACCGCATCGGCCGTCTCCAGGATGTTCACTCCGGGCCTCTTTTTGATATTGAGGCTTATCACCTGACTGTCTGCAACATCAGATGAGTCCAGGTCAACTGTACTCCCATTCTCGTCCACCTTGTAGGTTCTCAGCCGGGAGTAACTTTCGCGATCCCTGAATCCCAGGGTGACCTCGGCCACATCCCTCATGTAGACGAGACCGGGGCCGTGGGGTTCATCACCGACCGGCCGTGCAACCACCAGATTTTCGATCTCTGACGGATCGTTGAACTCACCGCTCACCCGAACCATATATCCCATCCGACCCACATCAATGAGCCCGCCGGGAATCGTCAAATTCTGACTCTGAATAGCCCCTACCAGCTGGCCGAATGCAAGGCCATACCCGTTCAGTTTCGCCAGATCCACCTTTACCTGTACTTCTCGCTCCACCGCGCCAAGCACCTCCACCTCACGAACACCAAAAACCGTCTCCAGTTGATCTTCAAGCCGTTCCGAAACCTGGGTCAAACGGGCCAGCGGATAGTCGGCCGACAGATTGATCGTCATGATCGGAAAAGCATCGATATCTATCTCGATGATCATCGGATCCTCTGCATCGGGGGGCAGGTCATTTTTCGCAAGGTCTACCCTCTCACGAACCCGCTGGCTCGCCTCGGAGAGTGAAACATCCAGTTCAAACTCCACAATAACATTACTGAAACTCTCGGTTGTTGTGGAGCGGATATCCTTCACCCCATTGATTCCCTGCAGCTCTCTCTCAATCGGCTGGGTAACCAGAGACTCCATATCAGATGGGCTGATTCCCGGATAGATCGTGTTGATTACAAAGATCGGAATCTCAACAGAGGGATTCGCCTCCTTGGGAATGGCGCTGTAGCTGAAGGTACCCGCTACAACCAGGATGGCTGTCAGAACCAGAATAACGGTCCGGTTCTTCAGTGTCAGTTCGGTCAGTTTCATGATGGGGTTTCGGTCAGGTTCAAATCGTTCAGATCGTCTAACTCTCTCACTTCAACTTTAGTAGCTCACCGTTGGGCGGTCCTGTGTCTGCAACTGACGCGCCTTTTCGCTGCTCTCCATCGTAGAGAGGATGTTGAGCCGGTCGCCTACACTTAAGGTGCTGAAGCCCGTGACGACCACTTCATCCCCCTCCTGCAGCCCTTCTACCACTTCAATGACAGCTCCGGAACCGGTACCCAAAACTACTGGCACCATTTGGGCGCGCTTTTCTCCCTCTTCCATACTCGCAACAAAGACAGAGGCCCCCTCCTGATCCCGTTGAATCGCGGTTCTGGGAATCACCACCGCATTGTTTATCGTCTCCCTCCTCACTCTCAGATCCACGACCATCTCCGGCTTGAACCGGTTTTCGAAGTTGTCCACCTCGATCTCCACGGCAAACGTACGGGTTGATGAGTCGATAACCTCACCGGCAAACGAAATCTCCGTGCGGGTCTCATTACCGGTATAGGGGCGAAAACGGACCACAACAAGCGAACCCTCCGAAATCTGACCCGAATAGCGCTCCGGAATTCCGGCAATAATGCGGACACGATCCGTATTGACCAGTCGCACAACCGGCATTCCGGGATTCACCAGCTCTCCGCTGTTTACCATGCGCTCCTCTATGCGGCCATCAAATGGAGCCTCAATCCGCACATCCTCGAGCTGCTTCTCTGTTTGTGTGAATTGGGCACGCGCCTGATCCCGCTGCGCTCTCGCCTGGTTATAGTCCTGTGTACTGATAATTGAGTCCTGATAGAGCGCACTCAAGCGCTCGAATGTATCCTCCGTGAGCTCCAGTGCGGTTTGTGCCGCCTCATACTGCGCGCGGCTCATTCGCTCATCCATACTCGCTATCGTCTCACCTCGCCTGACAAGAGCCCCCCGCTCCCTGATAGAGAGAATTTGTCCACTGTTCTCGGCAGAGAGGGTAGCATCATCAATTGCTTCTACCACACCGGTCAGCCGGATGTAATCTTCAAAATCATCCGGGACCACTGTAATGGTCTCTACCGGAACCAGCCTGGAATTCTCTCCATTGCTTTCGATCTGCTCAGCTCCCCCGTTACACCCTGCAAATAGAAAGAACAGGAGGGTGGCGGCAAGCGTTGTTCTCTTCATTCGTCTCATGTTATCGATCCATTTCTGTGTTGGGTTCAATCCGTTGCCATTACCGGTTTTCCGGTCACTTTGTCGAAGCGGCTTACTGCCGTCAAAAAATCGTGGACAGCCGAAAGGTAGTTTAAGCGGCTCTGGTCCAGAAGTGATGAGGCCTGACGCTCTTCAAGCGGTGTCCCAACCCCCTCCTGCAGCCTTCTCCGTGCCTGCTCATAGTTCGTCTCTGCCTGCTCGATATTACGCTCCTGGCTTCGAATACGGCTCAATGACGTCTCCAGGTCCCGGACGGCCTGCTCTACCTCCAGGCGCATCCCCTCACGTAAGTTGCGGCGGTCGATCTCTGCCTGGCGCACCTCAATCCGGTTCTGCTGAACCCTGCTCGCCGTCTGAAACCCGTTGAACAGGTTCCACTGAAACCGGACCCCAACCGCCAGTGCAGGATACCAGTAGGAGTTGTGGAAAAACCCTCTGTTGCTGGTCGAATAGGTAAAATCCTGTCCCTGAACAGGTGAAACCACCACTCTGTTGTCCGGAACCTGCCCGATATAGGCGGCATTGGCAAATGCACTGACGGACGGAAAGTAGGAGGCACCTGTGACACGGTGGTTCACCTCCAGAAGCTCCAGATATCCATCGGCTTGCTGCAGATCGGGCCGGCGGGACATGGCCAGGTTGTGCAGAGTATCCATATCCGGCAGTTCGGGAATCAGGCTTTCACGAAACTCCAGCTCCCCCCTCAAATGAAGGGTCGTACTTACCGGAACCCCAAGCTGAAAACTCAGATTTTTAAGAGCGAGCTCGGCCCGGTTTTCCACTTCAATCAGACTCGTTTCGAGGTTCACCAGCTCCACCTCTGCACTAAGCCGGTTGTAACTTGAGAGCAGCCCGGCCTCTACAGCCGCACGGGTCTCCTCTACAGTTCTCCTGAGGCGTTCCACACTGGACTCCATCACTTCCACCTGTTTACGGGCGAGCAGGGCGCCGTAAAAAGAGTGGCGAATCTGATCGGCAACGGATTGTCGTTCACTGTCCAGCTGATCCGCGCTCATCTTGCGCAGGTGACGCGCACCCTCGATCGCAGCGAATGCGGCCCTGTTGTAAATCGACTGAGTGATCGAGAGTCCCATCTCGAACTGGTTATCCACCGCAAAGGGATTGTCGCCTCCCTGCATGTTAGCCCCGGCAGCCTCCATACCCTGCTGCTGGCGGTCAAAGAATTCATCGAAATCCAGCGGATCAGTAGAGGGGTCGCCGTCGGTTCTCGCCCTCTCGTTATAGGCGAGCCACTCCAGGGAACCGAACAGGTCGAACAGGCCTCCAGCATCGGACCCGGCGAATGGATTAGGCGACTGAATATTTCGTGTATAGGATCCGGATGCAGAGACCTGCGGATAGACCGCACCCCACGCTTCGCGGATCTGCGCTTCGGCCATATCGAGATCCAGCACCCCCCGCTGCAGCATATAGTGGTGAATCAGGGCGATCTGAACGGCTTCATCCACTGTCATAGTGATCTCGTCCGGATGCTCTGCAGCACTGCTTTGCCCGGGAGCCTGAGTAGCAGTTGCCAGCAGAGCCCCAATGAGAATGGCCGGAATCGAATTTCTAATGTAAGCTCTCATATCAGGGTTCAAAGGTGGTTACTGACCCGCAGCTACTTTTCGGGCCGGTTGGAATTCCCGGGGAGATAATACGGATTTTAGACGCAAAAATTAGTAGGATTTACAACCATTTTCATTTCGCGCAAAACCCGGAAATTGTTACCTACACTCTGGTTCCTCCGCTCAAGAGATAGAGAACCGCCATTCGGACGGCTACACCGTTGGTCACCTGGTCAAGGATCACTGCACGGTCGCTGTCGGCTACTTCACTCTCCATTTCTACACCCCGGTTGATCGGGCCCGGATGCATGATGGTAAAATCGGGATACTTCTCCAGGTGCTCCATCTTGATACCGAAATGATCGTGATACTCCCGCAAGCTCGGGATCAGCTCAGTGACTCCTCCCTGACGCTCGAGTTGAATGCGCAAGGCCATCGCCACATCACACCAGGCAAGAGTTTCATCGAGATTGTACGAAACGTTCGCACCCAGAGACTCCACAAAGAGAGGCATCAGGGTTTTTGGGCCGCAGACGGTTACATTGGCCCCCAGTTTGTTCAGGCCAATGATGTTTGACCGCACAACCCGGCTGTAGGCGATATCTCCTATAATGGCCACTTTTCGGCCCTTCAGTTCAGGATGAATCTGCTTCATGGTAAAGAGATCGAGCAGAGCCTGCGTCGGGTGTTCGTGAGCTCCGTCCCCTGCGTTGATAATGGACGCATCCACACACCGGGTAAGAAAGTGAGGTACCCCGGGGCTCTCGTGCCGTGAGACCACCATATCTATTTTCATCGAGCTGATATTGCGGATCGTATCTTTCAGAGACTCTCCTTTACCTGCACTCGAGGCCCCTGTCGAGAAGTTTATCACATCTGCCCCCATCCGTTTCTGTGCCAGTTCAAAAGAGAGGCGTGTCCGGGTACTGTTCTCATAGAAGAGGTTTACAATGGTCTTGTCTCTCAATGTGGGCACTTTCGGAACAGGCCGATCCAATATTTCACGAAAGTAATTTGCCTGCTCAAGTACGTAGAGGATGTCCTCGCTGGAGTAGTCGGCCAGGCCAAGCAGGTGTTTCTGGCCAAAAGTGTAGAGTTCCTCCCGCCTCTTCGCACTACCCATCACTTCCCCCGCTTTTTCGGTTCACAAGGTAGACAGCGTCCTCTCCATCCAGCTCTTTCACCCGGACCCGTACCTCTTCGTCCTGATGGGTGGGCAGCTTGATTCCGGTAAAGTCGGCTGTTACGGGCAGCTCTCTGTGGCCCCGGTCCACCATGCAGCAGAATCGAATACGACCGGGGCGGCCATAGGCCATCAGTGCGTCCATCGCCGAGCGTACGGTTCGACCCGTATAGAGCACATCGTCCACCAGAATCACATCCCTTTCATAGAGGTCGAAGGGAATCTCCGTTACTTTCACTTCCGGCATTTTCAACTTTTGGCGAAAGTCGTCCCTGTAGAAGGTGACATCGAGTATCCCGAAATCGGGCGCCTTGCCAAACTCTTTTTCTATAATGGAGAGGACCCTGCGGCCCATATAGACGCCCCGGGTCTGCATTCCAATAATCACCGGCTCGGCGGGATCGTCATACGGTTCGAGGAATTGATGAGCAAACCGCAAATAGGTGCGGTTCAAATCCTCGGCCGACATGATTTTGGTTTCTTCCAAAAGTTTCTCCGGGCGCAATTTTTGAACACAAAATTAGGGATTGATACCCTCGTTTCCAATCGGGAGTTGTAAGCTTTCTTTTCGGAAGCACATTGGCTATTATTCCGCTTTATACGGTACAATCGCACAATCTTTTGATTCAGACCTGCTAACCTATGAAAATCCACGAATATCAGGCCAAAGATATCCTGAAATCCTATGGTGTTTCCGTGCCGGATGGAATCCCGGCCACTTCTACAGATGAGGCCGTAAAAGCCGCTGAAAAGATGAAAGCTGATGGCAGTAACCTCTTTGTTGTTAAAGCGCAGATTCATGCCGGAGGACGGGGCAAGGGGCGTACAAAGAAGAACAATGCCAAAGGGGTTATCCTCTGTAAATCGATTGATGAAGTGCGTGAAGCAGCTGAGTCTCTTCTGGGTGATACACTGGTCACCATTCAAACCGGTGAAGATGGGCAGCTGGTCCAAACCATCTATGTGACTGATGGGGTAGATATAGCACAGGAGTACTATCTGGGTATCCTGCTCGACCGCGCAAAAGGGCGCAACGTCATTATGGTCTCTACCGAAGGAGGTGTGGAAATTGAACAGGTGGCGGAGGAGACACCGGAGAAGATCATCAAAGAGTGGGTAGAACCCGGAATGGCACTTCAGCACAATCAGGCACGACGCCTTGCCTTCTCACTGGGTCTGGAGGGCGATGCTTTCAGGAAAGCAGTCCGGTTTATTTTGGATCTCTATAAATGCTATGAAGAGACCGACGCCAGCCTGGTAGAGATCAACCCGATGGTGCGTACTCCGGAAGGCGAAATTCATGCACTGGATGCCAAGGTAACACTGGACGACAACGCGCTCTACCGGCAGAAAGAGTATGCCAGCCTCAGAGACCTTGCAGAAGAGGACCCGACCGAGGTCGAGGCATCCAAATTTGACCTGAACTACATCAAGCTGGATGGTAATGTCGGCTGCATGGTGAACGGCGCCGGTCTTGCAATGGCAACAATGGATATTATTAAACTCTCCGGCGGTGAGCCGGCCAACTTTCTCGATGTGGGGGGAGGCGCCAATGTAGATACGGTTAAGAACGGTTTCCGTATCATTCTGGAAGACAAGAATGTAAAGGCGATTCTTATCAACATCTTTGGTGGCATTGTCCGTTGCGACCGTGTGGCGAACGGAGTCATCGAGGCGATCAAGGATCCCGAAATTGCGAACAAGGTGCAGAATGTACCGATTATTGTTCGTCTTCAGGGCACGAATGCCAAAGAGGCAAAAGAGATTATCGACAACAGCGACTTGAATGTGATCTCCGCTGTCCTTCTCAAAGAAGCGGCCGAAGAGGTGTCCAAAGTTCTGGCCGCCTGATGTTCGGGCTTAACCAGGCACCGTCCCCGGTCCCCGATCCAAATCGCTATATCTTATAAAAAAAGCCCGGCCGGATTCCCCGGTCGGGCTTTTTTATGTGTTCTCACACCTGATGGGTGTCAGGCGTCCTCTTTCGTAAACTGCACGCCAAGCTGAAGAGTCACTTTGTCTCCAACGACCACATTGCCCGCTTCAGTTACAGCATCCCAGGAGAGGCCAAACTCTTTGCGGTTGATCTGGCCGGTAACATCAAAACCCGCTTTCAGATTACCATAGGGGTCTGTAACCGTACCGCCGTGAACCGCTTCCAGCTCCACAGTCTTCGTCGTTCCCCGGATCGTAAGATCTCCAGTCAGTTTGTAGGTATCGTCCGATACCGGCTCAAATGAGGTGGACTCGAACGTGATTTTCGGGTGATTTTCGGCGTTAAAGAAGTCTTCCGATTTCAGGTGATTGTCCCTGTCTTCATTTCCGGTCGATATCGAAGACACATCGGCCTCGAACGAGATTTTTGCTCCTTCAAATGAGTCCCCTTCGGACTCCACAGAAGCGTCAAAGCTTCCGAACTGGCCGGTTACGGTCGAAATGACCAGGTGGCGCACTTTAAATCCAATTTCGGAATGTGCAGGGTCGATGCTCCATTTTGTCAAAGTTTCTGTTGTTGACATATCGGTCTGATTTTTTGAAATTATAGTTCAATGTTGAATTGTATATTATTAAACTGTTCAACAGCGCGCTTAGTTCCCGCTCAGCAGAAAAAAACAAAAGAGACGGAAACCGTCCCGGGAGACCTGGAAAGGCGATTTTATCTCCCGGGTGGGCCGATCCTGAATGATCGGAAGAAAAAGAGAGTCTCGGGATGACTCTATTTTGAGAGCGGGCAGTGTGCCCGAGTCAATGAACCGGCAGAAGCCGGATCAATCGCCCGCCACTCTCTACCGTAACGTAGAGAAAACCATCCGGTGCCATCTCGACATCACGCATCCGGCCGAAACCCTGCAGTAGCTCTTCCTGATCCACTAGCCGGTTCCCGTCAAGATTGACTCTGTGGAGATACTGGGGACGCAAGGTGGCCACCATCAGGTCCCCTCTCCAGCCCTCGTAGCGATCCCCCCATACAAAGTCGATGCCATTGGGCGCAATAGAGGGCGTCCAGTGAAGGAACGGCTGCTCCATACCAGCTCGAGCCG
Organism: Balneolaceae bacterium; assembly: GCA_040880485.1. Classification (GTDB taxonomy): domain Bacteria; phylum Bacteroidota; class Rhodothermia; order Balneolales; family Balneolaceae; genus JBBDIJ01. The sequence goes on along the minus strand of JBBDIJ010000008.1, from coordinate 59,939 downwards.
TATCGGGGGTGATGGGAGACCCATCATAGTTCACGCCATGTGTAATGGACGGCCATCCATAGTTGAGCCCGCTCCGTATGATATTGATTTCGTCACCGCCACGTGCTCCATGCATTGCAGACCAGATCTCTCCGGTACCCGGATGGATCGTCATGCCCTGAATATTCCTTAAACCATAGGCAAAGATCTCAGGCTTCGCGTCCGGATCGTCTACAAATGGGTTATCCTCCGGAACCCGCCCGTCGTCATGGAGTCGAATGACCGTTGCATTGTGATTGGAAAGATCCTGCCCGTTCTGCATCGATCCCCGATCACCAATGGAGAAGTAGATATATCCGTCCCGAAAGACAATCCGGCTCCCAAAGTGCTGACCCGCACCGGTTCTCGGCTCCCCCCAGAAAATCTCTTCCTGATCCACAAATCGGTTCCCCTCCAGCTTCCCGCGGGTAACCGCCGTATTGCCGCCACCATCACCGGGCTTCGAATAGGCCAGGTAGATCCAGCCATTCTCTTCATAGTCGGGATGAATCGCCACATCCAGCAATCCGCCCTGCCCTCTGGCGAAGACTTCAGGCACACCCCCCACCGGGTCCGGTAGCAGTTCTCCGTTTCGAACCAGGCGAAGCCGGCCTGGACGCTCTGTGATCAATACCGTTCCATCGGGGAGAAAGGCCACGCCCCACGGCACTTCAAGTCCTGAGACTACGATCTGAACCCGGAAATCCTGCGCATTCGAGGTTTGAACTTCCAGATCGGTGTCGGGCAGTGAAAAATAGAACTCCTCCCCAACGGACTGAGCTCTCATGCACTGCACCAGAATCACAGATCCGAGCAATGTCAATAACAGTTTCATCCTACATCTCATAGCATTCAATTCTGATTCCAAAAAAGTGTTCCATTCCGGACTCTAAAAGCAGATATGAAATATCTCACTCCTACCGCTCATTTCCCAACCAACACCCGCTAAATGGACATCATTTTACAAGATTTACGCCATTTTGACGCCTCAGAAGCAAATGGGATACGTCAAGAAAAGTTCAAAGAACTATGTATCTTCAAGCTCCCAAAGGCAAGAACAGACCGGCGAGTGACGGGCTGAACCAAAATCGCTCCGCCAGAAGTCAGAAGATTCCCGACCTATGGACAAAACCAGTTTGAATGAACTTTTTGAGGAGCATTTGAAGGCTGCCCGATGCCCATCGCCAGGCGTAGTATCGGGCTTTTTCAATCGGCTTCTCGGTTTTCTTTTCCCGGAGTTCAGCAGTGAAGAGTTCCGGAGTGCAAAGGAGTTCGAATCCTATCTGGAGTCTCTCAAAGAGGAGTTCTTTACCATCCTCAAGCGAAGAACCGACCACGATGCCGGTTCAGACCAAAAACTGACAGACGAACTCTTCTCGCAACTTCCGGACATTCGCAAGGCACTTAAACTCGATATACAGGCGATGTTCGATGGCGACCCGGCAGCAAGAAGTAATGCGGAGGTCGTGCGATCTTACCCTGGATTCTACGCCCTCGCCTCCTATCGTATTGCCAGGGTCATTCTGGAGAGGGATCTCCCACTCATCGCACGCATGATCACTTCTCACGCACACAACCGAACTGGCATCGACATTCACCCCGGTGCCCAAATAGGCAGTTACTGCTGCATAGATCACGGTACCGGAATTGTGATTGGCGAGACCACCAGGGTTGGGGATCACGTAAAGATCTATCAGGGTGTTACTCTTGGCGCTTTGAGTGTTCGAAAAGAGGATGCAGCCATCAAGCGGCATCCTACAATTGAGGATTATGTCGTGCTCTATGCCGGCGCATCAATCCTGGGAGGAGAGACGGTTGTGGGTCACCACAGTGTGATCGGAGGGAATGTCTGGCTCACAAAAAGTGTGCCTCCCCACTCCAGAGTCTACTACAGAGCACAATTTGTAAACCTCGTAGACGAGGATAAAGACAAAGTTACACTCTGAACGCAATGACGATCGACCAGCTGATCGGCAATACCCCAATGGTCCGGTTGCACCATCTCTGGAAACGGGATGAGGTGGAGATCTGGTGTAAGCTGGAGGGGCAAAATCCGGGTGGCAGTGTAAAGGACCGGCCGGCACTGGGAATGATCGCAGCCGCGCTTGAAAGGGGAGAGATCGAGGCGGGCGACCACCTTGTGGAAGCGACCAGTGGCAATACGGGCATCGCCCTGGCGATGATTGCCATGCTGAAGGGATTGAATATGACCCTTGTGATGCCGGAAGACTCTACCCGGGAGAGGATTCAGACTATGGAGGCGTACGGAGCAGAGGTTCTGCTCACCCCCGCCAATAAGTCCATCGAGTACTCCAGAACCGTAGCACAGGAGATGGCGGATAGCGGTGAATACCGAATGCTGGACCAGTTCTCCAATCCCGACAACTACCGGATTCACTACCAAACCACCGGGCCGGAGATCTGGGAAGACACCGGGGGGAGGGTCACCCATTTTGTCTCCGCCATGGGAACGACCGGGACCATCATGGGCGTTTCACGATACCTGAAGGAGCAGAATCCGGACATTCGCATCATTGGAACACAACCAGTGGAGGGTTCCTCCATCCCCGGAATTCGCCGGTGGTCCCCGGACTTCCTTCCCGCCATCTACGATGCACGCAGGGTAGATCGTATTTTGGATGTGAGCAGTGAGGAAGCCACAGAGATGACTCGCAAACTCTCCTCCGCTGAAGGGGTTTTTGCCGGGATGAGCAGCGGAGGAGCCGTCTCGGCTGCCATTCGTCTGGCCGGCGAAATTCAGAAGGGTGTGATCGTCTGTATCATATGCGACCGCGGAGACCGGTACCTGAGCTCTCCTCTGTTTGGCGATCCGGATCGTCCCGGAAATCAGTCAGGCGGTTCAGCCCGAAACAGAAACACAGAAAAAAAATAGAGATGGAGTTTGGCATCTATACCTTCGCAGAGGCCACACCTGTGGCCGGTACCGAAGAGCGGATCTCACCTCGCGAACGGATGAGCAACCTGCTCGAAGAGGTGGCACTTGCAGATCAGGCGGGTCTCGACATCTATGCGATCGGGGAACACCACAGGCCGGAGTACCTCTCTTCAGCGCCGGCAGTCATTCTCGCTGCAGCGGCAGCAAGAACCCGCAACATCCGGCTCAGTAGTGCAGTTACTGTGCTCGGATCCGACGATCCCGTACGGGTCTTCCAGGATTTTGCAACACTGGACCTGCTATCGGGGGGGCGTGCCGAAATCATGGCAGGAAGAGGCTCATTTATTGAATCTTTTCCACTATTCGGTTACGATCTCTCTTCCTACGACGAACTCTTTGCAGAGAAGCTGGAGCTGCTCCTCGAGCTGCGTGAAAAGGAGATTATAGAGTGGTCCGGAACGCATCGCCCCTCCATCGAAGGACGGGGAGTCTATCCCCGGCCGGTACAGGAAAAGCTTCCCGTCTGGCTCGCGGTGGGGGGAACACCCGAATCAGCTGTTCGTGCCGGGTCGCTTGGCTTGCCGATGGCCCTTGGAATCATAGGCGGAACACCCTCGCGCTTCACCACCTTTGCCCAACTGCACCGGAACGCAGCAGAGAGAGCCGGGTATGGAAGGCTGCCACTTGGAATCAACTCACACGGGTTCATTGCAGATACCTGGAAAGAGGCTGCCGACACATCTTTTCCCGCGTTCAAGCAGGTGATGGATCGCCTGGGCCGGGAGAGAGGCTGGCCCCCCATGAGCCGTCAACAGTTCGACGATTCAACCTCCCTGCAGGGAGCCAATGTAGTTGGTTCTCCCGAACAGGTGGTCGACAAGGTGCTTCACCAGCATGAGCTTTTCGAACACGACCGGTTTCTGCTTCAGTTTACGGTTGGAACCATCCCTCACAAAAAGGTGATGCGCTCGATAGAACTTTTTGGCGAGAAGGTGGCTCCTGCTATTAGAAAAGCCCTCACACCCTCTCCGGAAGGCCGATCCTGATCTCCTCGTAGTACTCTTCGTAGATTTTGACCACACGATGAAGCTCAAATTTTTCGGCACGTGCCCTGGCACCGGCACTCAAACGTGCATGGAGTGCGTCATCCAACAGAATCTCTACCGATCGCTCCCCCATTGCATCCACATCTCCGAGGTCACAGAGGTAACCTGTTTCTCCATCTATATTCACTTCGGGCAGTCCTCCAATATTGGAGCTTACGACCGGTACTTCGCATGCCATCGCTTCCAGGGCAGCCAGGCCAAAAGTCTCACTGCCAGAAGGTATCAGAAAGAGGTCGGCAATAGAGAGCAGCTTCTCTACCTGCTCCTGTTTCCCCATAAAACGAACATGACTGCAAATCCCGAGCTCCCTGCAGCGCATCTCCGCCTTGTTACGTTCCGGGCCATCCCCTACCATCAACAGTTTCGCAGAGATCCCTCTTGCGAGAACTCTTTGAAAGATATCTACCACATCTCTCACCCTTTTCACCTCCCGGAAGTTGGAGACATGCGCTACAATCTTCTCTCCGGGATAACCAAACGACTCTCTGAAATCAGACCACTCCTTTCTGTTAAAACGTTGCAGGTCAATAAAATTGGGAATGACACGAATCTCTTTTTTAATATCGAAACGCTTCAGGGTCTCCTGCTGGAGATAGGTAGAGACAGCCGTCACCCCACTGCTCTGATTGATCGAAAAATCTACTACGTCTTTATACCCCGGATCACTTCCGACCAGAGTGATATCGGTACCGTGCAGTGTGGTGATCACAGGAACGTGAGCCGCCTTTTCACCCAGGATTTGTCTAGCCAGATAGGCACTGGTAGCGTGGGGTATGGCGTAGTGAACATGTAGCACATCCAGTTTCTCATACTGGATCAGATTCACCATCACATTGGCCAGTGCCAGGTCATAGGGCGGATACTCGAAGAGTGGATAGCTGCTCAGGTCTACTTCGTGGTAGGCAATATTGGCCTGAAATGTATCGAGGCGGGCAGGTCGCGCATAACTCAACATATGCACATTGTGCCCATTCAGGGCGAGCCCTTTGGCGAGTTCGGTGGCAACTACCCCACTTCCGCCATAGGTTGGGTAGCAGACGATACCTATATTCATATATTGTGTCCGGTTCGTAACAGGTTTGGTTCAGCCAGTGTAACTGAACAGTAATGCGATCTGTTATGTGAAAATTTTGATGATCCGTATATTTGTAACTTCATTTCCACCCTCAACGTTGACTTCGATCCAGAAAAGATGGCCGGACACTCGAAATGGGCGAATATCAAGCATAAAAAGGCCCGGGAAGATGCCAAGCGTGCCAAGGCGTTCACCCGTCACATCCGTGAAATCACTGTTGCAGCTCGTGAGGGCGGCGGTGACCCTTCCGGTAATCCCCGCCTCTCCCTTGCTATCGATAATGCCAAGTCAGTCAACCTGCCCAAAGATAATATCGAAAGGGCGATCAAAAAAGGGACTGGTGAGCTGGATGACGGAACCGGTAATTACGAGGAGACCACCTATGAGGGATACGGACCTGGCGGAATCGCATACTTTATTGAGGTAACCACCAACAACTACAACCGGACCGTGGGAGAAATTCGATACATCTTTACCAGAGAGGGCGGAAATCTTGGAACAGACGGGTCGGTTGCCTATCTCTTTGAACAGAAGGGAGCCATTCGGGCGAAGGACGATAACCTGGATGAGGAGGCGTTTATGCTGCAGGCGATCGACGCCGGTGCAGAGGATATAGAGCCTGCAGACGAGTTCTACCTCGTCACAACCGCCCGGGAGAAACTTCACGAAGTACGCTCTGCGCTGGAAGAGGAGGGGATCGCGGTTGAATCGGCTGAGCTGGTTCGGCTCCCTTCCACGGAGGTAAAGGTGGATGAAGAGACAGCCAGAGCCAACTTCAGGCTCATGGAGCAGTTTGAGGAGAACGACGATGTAGCCAACGTCTTCACCAACATGATGCTGGACGAAGAGACTATGGCCATCGCCGAAAGTCTGTAAGCTCTCCCGGCCGGTTACTGCGAAAAACATCTGTTTTTACATAATGACAGCCCGGCCCGGACGTTACAGACCCTGCCGGAAGCTGTTAATGCAATCGATATAAACCGATATATCATCGAATAATGACTCTGCTGATATTGCTCATAACTTTATGGAGTTTGCCGGAGGCAGAAGATCCTCAAAAAGCGAACGAGGCCTTTAATCAGGGACGTTATGCGGAGGCAGCCACTCTCTATAAACAAGCAATCGAATCGGATCCCGATAATGCACGCCTCCACTTTAATCTTGGAAATGCGCTGGCAAATGCGGGGGAAAGCGAAGAGGCGATCCGGGCGTTTGAACAGTTCAAGTCGATGACGAGTGAGCCTGAAAATCACGCGCTGGCCGATTATAATATCGGCCGGGTATTAGCCGACCAGGAGGAGTTGGAACAGGCGGCCGAACAGTTCCGTCGCTCTCTCAGAAACTCGCCTGAGGATGAGGATGCGCGTCATAACTACGAACTGGCCCGGCAAATTCTTCAACAGCAGGACCAGGAACAACAGCAACAGGACCAGGATGGCGATGGTGAGGAAGACGAGGAGCAGGAGCAGCAGTCGGACGACAGTAATGATGAAAGTGAAAATGAGCAGGAGCCGGACGACGGGGAGAGTGAGTCGGGCCAGGATGAGCAGCCACCATCGGGAGACCCCCAAACGGACGGGGATCAGCAGCCAGAGCCACAGATGAGCCTTGAAGAGGCTGAAAGCGTACTGGAAGCGCTGGAACAGAGAGAGCGGGAGCTCCTGCGAGACCGCAGAAAAGAATCAGATGAGGAGCCTGGCCGGGATGAAAGAGATTGGTAAAATATCTACAGCTCTTCTGATTCTACTCTCCTCTACCACCATCGGGGCTCTTGCACAGGATTTCACCCTGAGTGCCAGACTGTCCGAGAACCGTGTGTTTATTGGCGAGCAGTTTACCCTGACCGTAGAGCTGGAGGGCAACTCGCTTCACAGTGCGGAGCTTCCGGTACTACCGGACCTGAATGGAGTACGGCTCCTGACCTCATATCCCTCCCGCGGCCAGCGAATATCGATCGTCAATGGGAGAACCACCCGAACCACATCCTGGAGTTATACACTCATGGGAAGCAGCGATGGAAACTGGACCATCCCGCCTATTGATGTGGAGATTGACGGAGAGGTCCGAAGTACCCGCCCTCTCCAGGTCGAAGTACTGGACCGTCGTAGTTCAAGCGGTGAACCCGCGGGGGACCGGCCTGATATCTTTGCAGAGATTGAAATTAGCGACCCGGAACCTGTTGTAGGCCAACAGATGGTTGCAAGCCTGGTGATCTATTTTCGTGACGGCGTAGAGGTAACCTCCTATCAACCCGCCTCCGGATGGCGAACCGATGGATTTTGGAGAGAGGAGCTGCAAAATATCGAGCAACCACGTACCGAATCGGTTTTTCTGGGAAATGTACGCTACCGAAAAGCGACCCTGCTTCGCTACGCCCTCTTCCCCTCACGGGCCGGTGAGCTCTCCCTGACCCCCTTTTCACTAAATCTCGGCATCCGCTCGCAACCCCGAAGCAATGATCCGTTCGGGAGTATGTTCGGTGGTTTCGGCACAAATACACGCAGGGTTACGGTTGAGACCGAGCCGAAGGCCATCACCGCAAAAAGCCTGGATGAACCGGGTGAAGGTTTACCCATTGGCGCTGTCGGACAGTTCGATATTACCCGTGAAATAAACACCGGGACGGTTTCGGCCGGCGAGCCGGTCGAGCTGGTGACACGCATTCGGGGAGAAGGGAACTTGCCTCTCGTCCGCCGCCCGGAATATGATTTCCCAACGGGAGTCGAACTCTATCCACCACAGGAGGAGACCGATTTGAATCGAAGGGGGACAGCCATCAGCGGAACCCGCACCTTCCGACAGACTTTCGTAGCGCTGGACCCGGGTAGAATCACACTTCAGGAGGAACAGGTACCGGTTTTTCATCCTGTTTCTGAAACGTTTACGTGGCACACCCTCCCCGCTATCGAACTGGAAGTACGGGGAGACCCCCGGGGGGTACTCTCCTCTTCCGGTGCTGCTTCCAACCTGCAACCGATGACCGGGCTGGCGCTTTGGCAGAAACCTGACTCCGGTTCGCCTATTCGTACCGTCTTCCTCTGGACTGGCTCACTTCTGCCACTTTTTTTGCTACTGATCGGGTATCGGCAAAAACGTCTTCAGGAGAGGCTGCTTTCGGACACCGGTTTCTCACGATCCTATCATGCGTTTCAGAGAGCCCGCCAGCGCCTTGATCTGGCCGAAACGGAGATGGCAGACGGCAGTGCAGGGCCGAAGAGAATATATAGCCTGATTCACCAGGCACTCACAGGATTTTTGACCGACAGAATGGGGCTCCCGGAAGCGGGTCTGTCCAATAGTGAGATACTTCACCACTTCAAAGAACTGCCTCAAGCCGCCCCCATTCAGGCTTCACTCAAGAAACTTCTGGAGCGTTGTGAAACGATTCAATATGCTCCTGTCGCAACACTTGCAGACATGAAGGAAGATCTTGCATCCGCTGAAGAGACCCTCAAAAAGCTAGGGGCCATCCTGAAATGACACTCCGAACACTACTTCTTATATCTCTTTCTGTCGTGTTTCCGGCCATTTCTCTAAATGCACAACAGGCCACCTTCGATCGTGCGAATGAACTCCTGCTCGGGCAGCAGACAGATCAGGCAATGGCACTCTATCGTTCGATTGAAGAGGAGGGGTATCTTTCGGGCAAGCTACTGTTCAACATGGGTATGGCCTCGGTAGAATCCGACTCTCTGAGCCTGGCCAAGTATTACTTTTTAAGAGCAGCCCGATTCGACGAAACACGTGAGGAGGCCGTCGAGGCACTCCGCCTGGTAGAGAACCACTTTTCCCGCAAAGCTTCGGTCTTGCCATCCCTGCCCTGGGAACGCTTTTTTAACTGGCTTGACGAACGGCTGGGAACTTCGCTCCTGCTCACCATCGGGCTGATCCTGCTGAATCTGGCCGCCTGTATCCTTCTCCTCTCCTGGTTTCTGCCGCGATACCCCCGCTATCAACGCTTCGCGGCCCTGAGCATCACATTTTTAGCCTTCTCTGCCCTACTCAGCGCCGGCTGGATCGGCTATCTGAATGAGAGATATGACACCGGTATTATGGTTGTGCAGGAGCAGGGAGTCTACTCCGAACCGAATGAACACTCTGTTCTAGTCAGTACGGCCTGGGAGGGGTATCGTATGACTGTAGACAGAGATCGCAGTGCCGGCTACGAAGGGTGGTACTATGTCCGGCTGGAGAACGGTATGTATGGCTGGATACATCGGGATCCTGTGCGAGTGTTCTGAAGACCCAAGGATCGGTTGAGTTCGCCGCATTACTTATGCAGACACCCGGGCCAAACTGAAGGACACAGAATATAAATGGAAGCATAACAATAATTACCTATGGCCGCAGCATCAGCATATATCGAACAACATAAAGAGAAATTTGAGAAAGAGCTCTTTGAACTCCTTCGAATACCGAGTGTGAGTACCGATCCGGAGCGTAAAGAGGAGGTTCATCAGGCGGTTTCCTGGCTGCATAACCACCTCAGCAAAATCGGGTTGAACCGGGTAGAAACCTTTGATACAGAAGGATTTCCCGTTGTTTATGCCCAATCAACACAGAGGGAAGGCCTTCCGGTGGTCCTCATCTACGGCCACTACGATGTTCAGCCTCCCGAACCTCTGGAGGAGTGGTCCAGCCCACCATTTGACCCTGTAGTGCGCAATGGGCGGATCTATGCGCGTGGTGCAAGCGATGACAAGGGTCAGTCGTTTGCCCATCTGAAGTCGATTGAAGCACTGCTCTCCGAGGGGAAGGAACTGCCTGTAAATGTCAAAATTCTACTGGAGGGAGAGGAGGAGATCGGTTCGCCCAACCTGCCTCCTTTTTTAAAGGAGCACCGGAAGATGTTATCCTGTGATATGGTACTCATTTCTGACACCTCCATGTTCGCAGAAAATCGCCCATCGATTACCTACGGATTACGCGGCCTGGCCTATATGGAGGTACTGGTTCAGGGACCAAACCGTGATCTGCACTCCGGTGTGTACGGAGGAACCGTCAGAAATCCTGCCAACGCCCTCTGTGAAATGATCTCCGGCCTTACAGACCCGAACGGAAAAGTGCTCATTCCAGGCTTTTACGAAGATGTAGTGCCTCTTGATGAAAATGAACGGGAAGCTTTTTCGAATTTGCCATTTGATGAAGAGGCGTACAAAAAATCACTTGGTCTCGATGCGCTCTATGGAGAACAGGGCTATTCGACACTGGAGCGCGCTTCGGCCCGCCCAACCCTCGATGTAAACGGACTCTGGAGCGGTTATCAGGGAGAGGGGGCTAAAACGGTGCTGCCTGCCCGGGCGGGGGCTAAAGTAAGTATGCGACTGGTACCGAATCAAAAGCCCGGGAAGATTGCCCGTCTATTTACCAGATACATACGTTCCGTCTCACCGGACGGGCTTAAAGTGACAATAAAGACACATCATGGAGGAGATCCCGCTATGACCCCACTCGACTTTTACGGCCTAAAAGCGGCCGGGAAAGCGTTCAGCGATATCTACAACACCGAAGTACTCTTTACCAGAGAGGGTGGTTCCATTCCTGTCGTGGCCGACTTCACCAGAATTCTGGATGCACCCTCTATATTGATGGGCTTTGGGCTGAAAGAGGATGCACTCCACTCCCCTGACGAAAGTTTTTCACTGACCGATTTTCATCGCGGGATTCGGACATCTGCCCGATTTCTGGAGATTCTGCCAGAATTTGCAGAGTTGCGACTGTAGCCGTTTCCAAACGAGAGAAAATCAGCGTGCAGATGTTGTGACTCGCGCTCGCACCCTTCCTGTTATAGCGTATGATTGATCTGTGTTCCCTGCTCAAAATCAAACAACGTCAGTCTTCTCAGGTCATACACTCCTGACCAGTAATTTCTCAAAGACTGAATGTAACTCCGTCTGGCAGAGTCTCTCTCATTCTGAGCGATAAGCAGGTTGGTGATATCGATTCGCCCGATCAGGTAACGTCCCCTGGCAACATCGTACCGACGCTCCGCTATATCAGCCGAAAGTTCTGCAAGCATAACCTGATCCCTTAACTGTTGAAATTCGGCAACTGTACTTTCTACCTGTAAAACGAACTGTGCCTGCTGGTAGGCGATCTGATCCGCTACCTGACGCTGTGTGTTTCTGGCACTCTGAATCTCTGCCTGTTGTTTTCCCCAGTTGAATATAGGCACCTGGAAATTGAGCGTGACGAACTGCTGACTCAGTGGTTGATTATAGACATTCATAAAATCAGATGAGGTCTGATTCAGGCCAAAGTTAGCCTGAATAGATGCAGAAAAACTCGCCGATTTTTCCGCCTGATCCAGGTTGCGCCTCGCCTCTGTCTCCGAGAGCTGGAAATTCAGGGCAGTGCTGTTATTCGTTTGCGCCATCTCCAAAGCGATTTCGCGATCAACTTCGAAAATCGGCACCTCATCTGGCACCTCGACACCCACCGGCGCATCTGACTGGAGGCCAAGCAGAAGGCGAAACTCTTTCAGTAGCTGGTCATATGAGAGTCTGGACTGCGTGAGGGAGGATTCCGCATTACGGAGTGCAAGCTCTGCCTGAAGGACGTCATTCTCTGCAATACTGCCCACATTGTACCGGCCCTGGGATATATTATAGATAGAGTCGTTCACAGCAACGTTCGTCTCAGCGATATCGAGATTAATCATGGCAAGAAGTACATCAAAATAACGCTGAGTCACATTCATAGAGAGGTTCTCTACGGACTCCACATACTCCTTACGTGAGATCTCCATTTCCAGTGGTTCAATCCTGCTACGCCATTTCAGATTGTTGAACTGAAAGAGGGGCTGGTTTAACCCAATCACCAGCGGAGTGGCACTCCAGAGGTATGTGTTTTCGTCCGAGAAGATGCCCAGTCGTGTGATTCCACTGGAAATGGAGACATTTCCACCGGTGAACATAATCGGCTGTTGAATGGAAAGATCCATGTTGGCATTGGATTGCTGGGAATAGACAAGGTCTGTGGACCCGTCCGGATTGAAACTCTCCCGGAAAGAGCGCCGGTAGTTTGGTGAGTCTCCACTAATACTTAGTCCGGGGAGCAGATCGGCTCGATAGGATTGATAACGGTGTTGGCTTGCAATCAGGGAGTACTCGGCGGTCCTCGCCTGTGGACTATTCTCTCTGGCGAGCTCGATCGCTTCTTCAAGGGAGAGGAATTCTACATCTCCGTCCACGATATCCGAGATCATACCTTCGCTGTCGTCAAAAATGTCAAGTGAATCCAAATCCTGGCCGTAAACCGGGCTGTTCAGACTGCCGAGAGTAAACAATACAAGTAAGAGCAGAACGCGTAATATAATGGTCATAATTTGATCAATAATAGGTTCTATAGTAGTCCTTGGCACCCTTCCGGAGATACCAGATGGTTGTATTTCGGTCTCAAACAACACCTCCGTCTGTACAGAATGATCCTATTCATGACGAAGAGCAGTCACCGGGTCCTGAAGGGCAGCGCGCTTGGCCGGGAAGTAACCGAAGACGATACCTACCGCTGTAGCGACTCCAAAGGAGATCACAATAGATGCGAGCGTAATGACGGTGGCAATTCCGGCAGTTAATTCAATCGCCAGTCCAAATGTAATTCCAAGCAGAATTCCAATAAAACCTCCTGTCACGCTGATGACGAGAGCTTCTGTAAGAAATTGCAACTGTATATCCTGTTGCTGAGCCCCAACCGCACGCCGGATTCCAATTTCACGATACCTCTCCACCACGGAGGCCAGCATGATATTCATAATGCCAATTCCACCAACAATCAGGGAGATGGAAGCGATGGAGGCGAGTACTATATTGAAAATCCTCCGGGTACGCTGTTCCTGCTGAAGCAGAAGCTCCGGAACGATAATCTCAAAATCGATCACATCATTGTGCCTCCTCTCCAGCATTCGTGAGATGATCTCCGAAATCGTAATACTGTAGTCGCTGTTCGCTACCCGGACAATGACCTTATCGAGCTGATGGTAGTTTCCGTCGTTAGAACCGCCACCGGCCGCCGCCTCCACATCACTGGTAGTAATCTGAGCACGGTCGCCCATTCTCAGGAGCGTGCTTGTCGCCGGAGCGAAAATATCCATGTTGTAGTCCCGGATTCCCAGATTCTCGATCTGGCTGGCAGACAGATTCTTCTCTTCCAGTACACCAATTACGGTATACCAGACACTTCCCGCCTTTATTCGTTGTCCAATCGGATTTTCCCCCGGGAAGAATCGGGTCTGAATGCCGTGGCCTATCACAGCCACAGCGGCCGACTGTTCTATATGAATCGGAGAGAAATTGGTTCCAGCAGCCAGATTAAACTTATTGATTGCAAAATAGGAGTCATTGACCCCAACCAGTTTACCAGTTCGCATCCGGCCAGAACGAAGAATTTGGACATCAAAAACGATTTCAGGAGAAGCCATCTCCACATAGGGCACCTGTGAAGTTATACTCTCCAAATCCCCAAGTGTCAGACCGGGGGAAAAGCGCCGTTGTCTCGGGGCCCCGTCATCCTCCTCTCCAACCTCCCCCTCTCTTTGTTCAACAACCGGCTGAATGATCACATTGTTGGTTCCCAGAAGTTGCATATTCACGAGCACTTCCTGCTGCGCTCCCTGTCCGATCGCAAGCATAGCGATGACAGAAGCAACTCCGAAAATAATACCGAGAGAGGTAAGTAGTGATCGTAACTTGTTCTGCTTGATCGCCTCTATGGCAATATCGAGATTGTATAGTAATTTCTGGAGCACTCGTTCCCGGATCTGAAAGATTAATTACTCTTGTTGCGCTGCAGGGGGATCATCAGGCCTATTCTCCTCCCTTCTTTCCCCCTCACCACCGGGAAACTGGCCCTCTTCCACCTCCTGAAATTGACTCTCCTCTTCAATTTGCATCTGCTCTTCGAGTTCACGAATCTCATCTTCATACTCCTCAAGCACTTCTTCATCCAGCATCACGCGATTTACCTCTTCCGGATCGGGTGGCATGGAGACAAGAACCTGATCTTCCGGTTCTACACCTTCGAGGATCACCACACTGTTGTCGTTCATCGGGCCCAGTACCACCTGCTGCATCACCAGACTCATTCCGTCGCGTTTGTAGACGAAGTGGGAGCCATCATACAGGTGAATCGTTTCCAGCGGCAGATAAATGGCATCCGGTACGGAAGCAACCCGAATATCGTTGCTGGTCGTCATGGTCGGCCGCAATGTTGTATCGTTTTCGGCAACACGAATCACCACTTCAAACACTTTTGCATCGGAGTTAGGCCGCTGCTCCCCGATATTGCCGACAGAGATCACATTTCCGGTAAGTTTTTTCTCCCTCACGGCATCCAGCCGTATATCAACATGCTGATCGGTCTCCACTTTCTGAATATCGACCTCGTTCACCCAGGTCACCGACTCCATCAATGAAAAATCGGGAATAATGGCAATCACAGGTTCGTTTGTACTCACTTCGCTACCAATCGTTGTGCGCCGTCCCCGACGGTCGCGATGGTAAACCAGCATGCCATCTCTCGGTGCATAAATTGTAAACTCATCCATTAAGGCACGAGCACGCTCCAGATCGAGTCTCTCCTCTCTGAGTTCCGATTCAATCTCTCTCAAACGAGCTTCCGCCTGATACTGACGCATCTGGTAGCTTAACTCCTCCTGCTCGAGCTGACGCCGTGTTCTATCCAGATCGACCTGAGCCTGACGCTGAACAGATGGGGATTCGTAGGCAGACTGTTCAACCGCGATCTCCGCTTCTTCCAGCTGGAATGCCAGATTCTCAAGACCGTTCCTCGCCTGCGTAAGGGTGAGTGAGGTGTCGAGTTTAACCTGCTCATATTGAGCCTCTTCAGTCTGGAGATTCAGCTCCAGATCCTGAATACGGGCGTGAATATCATTCAGCTCCAGCTGAGCCACATAATCCCCCTCCCGTACGTATGTTCCTTCCGGAATCATATCTTCGATGACCAGATTCCAGATGCGGGCTTCACGTACACCTTCAGGGCCCAGGACAGGAGTTGAATTGATTGCGCGAAGTTCTCCTGATACCGATACAGATACATCAAATTCACCGGTTTCCGGTTCTACAAATACGTCAAGGTCGTCACTGTCATCCCCGCCCATTATTGCCCAAACAAGCAGAAGAGCAAAGACAGCAGCCCCGGATATCAGAATTTTCTTGTTCATGGGTATAATCCTGTTCTAAATAATTTTTTTAAAAAATGACTGCGATGAAAAAATCGGGATACAAGCCTTGTATCAAGTCTCAGGCTCTCTGTTCCGTTATCTTTCATCACTATAATCGTACTATAATCGTTCGATTCCTGTGAGTGAAGAGCCCGTAGCGCGGTAACCCATTTACACTGAAGACGAAAAATGGCGGTTTCTAACGTAAAAACCTTTTAAAAGTTGTCATCATTCCGCCGTTCCGGAAGAGAGACTGTACTGTATTGATGGCGTAGATTCTCTTGTCGTAAGTTTCGGCTCATTATTCTCATCCACGATTACTACTACCGGCTGGTGGTTTCTCGCCTCTTCCGGTTCCATGCTGGCATAAGAGATCACGATGATCCGATCGTCAACCTGGGTCAGACGGGCGGCCGCCCCATTCATACAGCAAATACGACTTCCCTTTTCGGCAGGTATAGTGTAGGTCTCCAGCCGGGAACCGTTCGTGATGTTCACCACCTGAACCTTTTCGTATGGAAGAATACCGGAGAGTTCCAGCAACTCTTCATCGATCGTAATGCTGCCCTCATACATCAGGTTAGCTTCTGTTACCCTGAGCTGGTGCAGCTTGGATTTGAACATCGTAAGCTTCATCGCCGAAATATTTTTGCTCTTTTCCCGGATGGCCTGGCCTTCTCTCTCGTTAACTCATCCGTAAGTATCATATTATCGATCAGCCTGGTTTCACCGAGCCAGACAGCACCAGCCAACAGGTATTTATGCCCCTTTTCAAGGATATCTGCCGGCTGCAGCAGATCGTAACTGTAGGTACCAAGATAATCAATTTGAAAACCCTTTGCTTCCAGCTCACTCCTCTGATGGCTAATGAGCAGTCCGGGCTTATATACGCCCCCCTCAATCTGTTCTGTAATATATAACAGAGACCGGTAGAGTGATGGAGCCAGTCGCCTCTGTTCGTCAGAGAGGTAGAGATTACGACTGCTACAGGCAAGCCCGTCATCTTCCCTTACAATTCCAGCACAGATCAAACGAATGCCATGATTAAACTCCCGTACCATCTGTTCAATGATGCGATACTGTTGCAGATCCTTCTGGCCAAATACAGCGACATCCGGTTCAACAATATTGAAAAATTTGTTAACCACCCGCACGACCCCATTAAAAAACCCCGGCCTGCTCCGGCCGCACATCTCCTCTGACAACTCTTCAATCTCTACAGTAAGGTAGCTCTCACCCGGATACATCAATTCGTTGTCTGGTGTAAATACAGCAGCTGCTCCCGCATTCCTGCAAAGCAATAGATCCTTGGCAAGGTCTCTCGGGTACTCTTCATAATCTTCTCCGGGAGCAAACTGAAAAGGGTTCACGTAGATGGATACCACAACACGCCCGGCTTGCTTTTTCGCCTCACGGATGAGTGCGAGATGCCCTTCATGCAGAGCCCCCATAGTGGGTACAAAACCGACCTTCAGTTTCTCCCTTTTCCAGAGCCGGACGGCACTTCTCAACTCTCCGATTGAATCGGTAACTAACATAAGCCTCCATTTGCCGGGGTGACCCCTGCCCAAAACGCTGCCAGGCAGATGTCCGGCGATACAATAAGCAGGAACCGGACTGAATCAGACCGGCTTGTTGGAATCAAACTCTTCAAGAAGCTGCTTGATACGGCCAAGAAAGGCACCCCCGTGAGCTCCGTCAATTATACGATGGTCATAACTCATAGAGAGATACATCTTGTGCCTTATGGCGATCACATCCCCCTGATCGGTCTCCAGAACGACCGGCCGCTTCTCTATAACTCCGGTTCCTATGATCGCAACCTGTGGCTGATTGATAATAGGGGTTCCCATCAGGTTGCCGACACTTCCGTAGTTTGTCAATGTAATGGTCCCACCAACCAGGTCATCAGGCTTCAGGTTCCGGTTGCGTGCGCGGTCTGCGAGCTCCGCCACCGATTTTGCCAGTCCAGCCAGATTTTTATCCTGAGCCTGCTTGATGACAGGAACGATGAGCCCGCCAAGCCCGCCCTCTCCAAGCGCCACAGCCAGTCCGAAATTAATATCACGTTTAATATGGATCTCCTCGCCCTGAACCGAGCTGTTAATGAGCGGGAATTCCCGAATCGCATGGATAATCGCTTCAATAAAGATGGGAGTAAAAGTGAGTTTGGTTCCGGTCTTCTCCTGGAACGTCTTCTTTTTTGCATCTCTCCAGCGAACCAGGTTGGTTACATCCACATCTGTAAATGTAGTTACATGAGCAGAGGTCTGTTTGGATCGAACCATATGCTCTGCAATCATCTTCCGCATTCGGTCCATCTTCACAATCTCTACATTCTCCGTCGGGCGGTTCACTTGAAGTTCACCGACAGAGATCTTCCCTCCACTCTTCCGATCTTTCGTTGCGGAGTTTGCATCATGCTCCGTACCGCGTTTTTCAAGCCAGGAGAGGATATCCTCCTTGGAGACCCTGCCATCCTTTCCGGTTCCCTGTATAGACTCCAGTTCCTGCTGGCTGATACTCTCTTCCCGCGCTATGGAACGAACAAGGGGCGAGTAGAACCGCCCGTCACTTCCCACACGTTTCAAATCTTCACTGTCACTTTTTTTCTGCTGCGAATCTGCCTCCTCTTCTCCATTGGCCGACTCTGCTGTCTGCACAACCTTTTGTTCTGATCCTGAATCGGCCTCTGTTTCAGTTGCGCCATCCTGAACGCCCTCACCTGCCATTAGAATGGCAATCACCTGTCCTACCTCAACCGTTTCGCCCGATTCCGCAAGAATTTCTGTAAGTGTACCGGCCGAAGGCGATGGAATCTCTGTATCCACTTTGTCGGTGGCAATTTCAAGAAGCGCCTCGTCCGCTTCTACCTGATCGCCTACCTTTTTGGACCACTCGATGATGGTTCCCTCCATCACAGATTCGCCCATCTGAGGCATGGTTATTTCAACTCTCTCTCCATTTGCAGAAGAAGCCTTTCCTTTTCCGTTAGACTTTTTCTCTGCACTCTTTTTTCCCTCTTTGGCCTTTCCGTCTTCACCCTTCTCTTTCGTTGATTCAGACTCTTTGTTCGACTTTTTCCCGGACGATTCCTTACCGGCATCAGCCGCTTTTTCCGGATCCGTCTCGATGATTGCGATCGGTTTTCCCACCTCAATAGTCTCCCCCTCTTCTGCAAGAATTTCGACCAGGATTCCGCTTTCCGGAGAGGGAACTTCCGTATCCACTTTGTCGGTTGCGATCTCGAGCAACGCTTCATCGGTCTCTACCTGATCGCCGATTTTCTTGGACCATTCGATAACGGTGCCTTCAGCAACCGATTCTCCCATTTCTGGCATTACCACTTCGACTCGGGCCATAGGTCAGTCTCTTTTTAAAAAGGATGGGTGAAAGATGTGAATTTGAACAATATATCGGCAATTATTCGCTTTTTTTGGCTGCTGTAAAAGATCAGAATAATCAAAATCAGATCAAAACAGGGGCTTGTGCTTTCTCAACAGTTAAGCGCATGATCGATATCGGCCATCAGGTCTTCACTATGCTCCAGTCCTACACTAAACCGAATCAGGTGTTCCGGCGTTTCACTTTCGGGAGTTTCACTAAGTATCCTGTGCTCCCAAAGGCTCTCAACACCGCCCAGGCTTGTGGCGGCTGCAATCAACCTTGAACCCTGTACCACACGACTCGCTTTTTCCCTGCCTCCCTTCACCAAAAACGAGATCATTCCTCCATACGCACTCATCTGTTTCCGGGCGATTTGATGTCCGGGATGGTTTGCCAGGCCCGGATAAAAAACTCTCTCTACACGGGAGTCCTGATCTAAGAGTATGGCCATACGCTGTGCATTTTCATGATGACCCCTCATTCGCAAGGGTAGTGTTCGGATGCTGCGCAACATCAGCCAGCAGTCATCCGGTGATGGAACCGCACCCGCAGTGGTCTGAATCTGACGGATGGTGTCTAAACGCTCCCCATCTCTTCCGATTACAGCGCCCCCAAGCAGGTCGCTGTGGCCGCCAATATATTTTGAGGTGGAGTGCAGTACCAGATCCGCACCCAGGCCCAGCGGCTGTTGGCCTAATGGTGTGGGCCAGGTGTTGTCTACCACCACATCCACATTTCTCTTTCTGCAGATCTCTGTAATCGCTTCGATATCAGTAATCTGAAGCAGTGGATTGGAAGGGGTCTCCAGCCATACCATAGCTGTTTCGGGTCGTAAGGAGCTCTTTACCAGAGCGATATCTGTCATATCAATGGCTTCTACTTCGAGGCCCCATCTGCCCATCACCTGGTTGGCTAGAGTTCGAACCCCGTGATAGAGATCAAGCGGCAGGAGCAGGTGGTCTCCTGGATTCAGTGACTGAAAAATGGCCGATGCTGCTGCCATGCCGGATGAGAAAGCGGCACACGACTCTCCGCCTTCGAGAGAAGCAAGAACCCGTTCAAGCTGGTCCCGATTGGGGTTTTGATGACGAGTGTAGACCAGATCACCGGGCTGTGGATCTTCAGAAAATCTGAAGATCGTACTGTTCACCCTGGGAGGTACCACCGGATCTCCCGCAGCAGGTGTCCTCCCTTTCTTCTCTCCGTGAATCGCAACAGTTTCGGGCCGTTGCGAACTATTATTTTCACTGCTCATACCAGGTTCCTCCTTTCGTTCATTCGGTTCCACCCGAAAAGTGTATGGCCCCAATATATAGATTGCTGCGGGGATTCTCTTCCATGAACGAGCTTTTCTGAAGGGCTTTGCCATTATATTTTTCTTTTATCTCAAAGATGGCCTCCTTATCTTGTCCGGAATTTGAAACCCAATTCAACAGGGCCTGTGTATCCTCCGACTCCACATTCCGAAACACCACCAAAAAGTTTAAAAAATCCGGCGCGGTTATCCGTAGTCGGATTTTTTTTGGCTCGCCGCTTTTTTGAGAACCTCAAAGCCTCATCCACTCTATGACAGCGTTGTATCCCAAACACCCAGCCACTCTTGCACTCTCTGACGGAACCGTCGTCCACGGAATTTCAATCGGTATTCTCGGAACCACCGGAGGCGAGATCTGTTTCAACACCAGCATGACCGGATATCAGGAGATCTTTACTGACCCCAGTTATTACGGCCAACTGATGATGATGACCTACCCCCACATCGGCAACTACGGCACCATGAACCGGGACGATGAAGCGAGAGAAGTAATGGTTGCCGGAGTGATCGTTCGCGCCTTCTCCTGGGAGTTTAGCAACGAAGCTGCTGACGGCAGCCTGCAGGAGTATCTGGAGCACCACAAAGTGGTCGGAATTACCGGAGTAGACACGCGAAGCCTGGTTCGGCGCATCAGGGATAAAGGGGTGATGAATGCGGTCATCTCTTCCGAAAATATCGACGACGCAGAGCTCGTACGCATGGCAAAAGAGTGGGAGCCTATGGAGGGCCTGGAGCTGGCCACACGGGTAACCCGTAAGGAGGCGCAAACCATATCGTCCGAAGGACCCTGGAAAGTGGCCGTTTTCGATTACGGGATCAAACAGAGTATTATCGACAACTTTACACGACGCGGATGTACCCTGCGTGTCTTTCCCGCCGAAGCCTCTATTCAAGAGGTCAAAGAGTGGGAGGCAGATGGATACTTCTTCAGCAACGGCCCGGGTGACCCCTCCGCCTCTGCCAGATATGGACTTCCGATGGTCGAATATGCCCGATCGACCGGAAAACCGCTATTTGGAATCTGCCTTGGCCACCAGCTGATGGCCCTCTCCGAAGGGATCGCCACACGAAAAATGTTTGTGGGCCACAGGGGAGCTAATCATCCGGTCAAGAATCTGGATACAGGTCTGGTGGAGATCACCACTCAAAACCACGGATTTGCCGTCGACGAAGAGGCGATGGACCCTAAGAAAGTAGAGGTAACTCACAGAAATCTGAACGACGATACGGTGGAAGGGCTCAGGTTCAAATCCTTTCCGGGAATCTCTGTTCAATACCACCCCGAAGCGTCTCCCGGCCCGCACGACTCCCAATATCTGTTCGATCGTTTTCTGGAGATGATTAAAACCGGGAACAGCCAATAAAAAATGCCCGGGCGCACACCGCACAAACAGAGCTTACAATAAACACTCAAGATACAACCGTATGCCACGCCGCGACGACATTAAAAAAATTCTCATTATCGGATCAGGTCCCATTGTAATAGGCCAGGCTTGTGAATTTGACTATTCTGGAACACAGGCCTGTCGATCTCTGAAAGAGGAGGGGTACGAGGTGGTTCTCATTAACTCCAACCCCGCCACCATCATGACCGATCCGATGATGGCAGACTCCATCTACCTGAAGCCACTGACTACCGACTCGATCCGGGAAATTGTGGAGATCGAGAAACCGGACGCTGTACTCCCCACCATGGGAGGGCAGACCGCGCTGAACCTGGCTCGGGACCTCTACCTGGTGAACTTCTGGGAAGAGAAAGGAATCAGGATTATTGGTGTGGATCTGGATGCCGTAAACATCACCGAAGATCGTCAGCTCTTTCGAGACCTGATGGAGGAGATCGGGATTGAGCAGCTCCGCAGCCGAACAGCACAGAGTCTTCTGGACGCCAAGGAGATTGTCGAGGAGCTGGGAGGCCTGCCGATTGTAATTCGCCCCTCCTTTACGCTGGGTGGAACAGGCGGAGGCATTGTCTGGAACGAGAACGAATTTGAGAAGAAGATCCTCCGCGGGCTGGAGTTGAGTCCGGTCCATCAGATTTTGATTGAAGAGAGCATCTTCGGCTGGAAAGAGTATGAACTGGAGCTGCTGCGCGACAAGAATGACAACGTAGTGATTATCTGTCCCATCGAGAACATGGATCCGATGGGCGTTCACACCGGAGATTCAGTGACTGTAGCTCCATCGCAAACCCTGACAGATAAACAGTTCCAGGCTCTTCGGGATGCAGCGATCCGAATGATGCGCTCGATCGGTACCTTTGCAGGTGGCTGCAATGTTCAGTTTGCCGTAGAACCTGGAACCGACCGGATCGTAGCCATTGAGATCAATCCGCGGGTAAGCCGCTCTTCGGCCCTGGCCTCCAAAGCCACCGGATACCCGATCGCCAAAATCGCGACCAAGCTGGCCGTCGGATATACTCTGGATGAGCTTCCCAACCCGATCACCGGTGTCTCATCCGCCTGTTTTGAACCATCCATCGACTATGTAGTTGTCAAGATCCCCAGATTCAACTTCGACAAATTTTCCGGCGTCGACGAAGAGTTGACCACACAGATGAAGGCGGTAGGAGAGGTGATGTCGATCGGCCGCAGCTTCCCCGAAGCGCTGAACAAAGCCTGGCAATCCATGGAAGTCGGCCGGAGCGGACTCGGAGCGGACGGTTACGATGATCCCGATCGAAAAACCATTCGTGAACGTCTGTTGCGCCCCTACTGGGACCGCTCGCTCCACATACGGAACGCATTTAAGAACGGTGCTTCGGTCGAAGAGATTGCAGACATCACCAAAGTAGACCCCTGGTTCCTGCAGCAGATTCGCTACATGGTTTCGCTGGAGAATAGAGCCGAAGGAGAATCGCTGGAGACCATTTCGAAAGAGGAGCTTCTGGAGATGAAACGAGCGGGGTTCTCTGATGTACAGATCGCCTGGCTGTTGAGTAAAGGCGGGGAGAAGGTCGATGAAAATGCAGTTCGTGAAAAACGTCTGGCACACGGTCTTAAACCGGCGTTCAAACTGGTAGACACCTGTGCGGCGGAATTTCCGGCTCAGACCCCCTACTACTACTCCTCTTATGATGAGGAGAACGAAAGCATTGTGACCAACCGAAAGAAAGTGGTCATTCTGGGTAGCGGACCCAACCGGATCGGACAGGGCATCGAATTTGACTACTCCTGCGTGCATGCGGTACTGGCCGCAAAAGAGATGGGCTACGAAGCCATTATGATTAACTGCAATCCGGAGACGGTGTCCACCGACTTCGACATTGCCGACAAACTCTACTTCGAACCGGTATTCTGGGAGCGCGTTCTCGATATAATCGACCATGAACAACCCGAAGGAGTGATCCTTCAGGTAGGAGGACAGACCGCACTTAAACTGGGTAAAAGATTTGTAGAGTCCGGAATCAAAATCTTCGGCACCGAATTCGAAAAGATCAACTTTGCGGAAGACAGAGGAGCCTTCTCTGACCTGCTTACGCGCCTCTCCATACCGTTTCCGGAGTTTGGAACGGCAAGGACCGAAGACGAAGCGATCCACATCGCCAACCGCATCGACTATCCGGTACTGATCCGCCCCAGCTACGTATTGGGCGGTCAGGGAATGAGGATAGCCGTGAAGGAGGAGGAGTTGCGCCGCTATGTGAGTAACATTCTTGACACCCATCCGGAGAACGACTTTCTGATCGACAAGTTTCTGGACAAAGCGATTGAGGTAGATGTCGATTCGGTGTACGATGGAGAACAGCTTCACATTGCCGGTATCATGCAGCACATTGAACCCGCAGGGGTTCACTCCGGCGACTCCACCGCTGTGATTCCCACCTATTCCCTCAGCGACAAGGTGATCAAGACCATTGAGGAGTACCAGGAGAGGATCGCAGACGCTATGGACGTCGTTGGTTTCCTGAATGTGCAGTATGCCGTGAAGGGTGAGAAGGTCTATGTTCTGGAGGCGAACCCGCGTTCAACACGAACCATTCCCTTCCTTGCCAAGGCGACTGGCCGGCCGGAGGCGCAGATCGGCGTAAAAGTGATGCTGGGTGCCAAACTGAAGGATTTCGACCTGACCTCATCTCTCGACTGCTGGGCCGTCAAGGAGCCGGTCTTTCCGTTCGACAAATTTCCGGAAGTAAAGAAGGAGCTGGGCCCGGAGATGAAATCGACCGGAGAGTCGATCTACTTCATGAAGGACTTCAATGACGAGCACTTCAAGAAGCCTTACGAGTTCAAAAATCTCTATTTGAGCAAATAGAAAGTAGCAGGGGCGGAGTCAGGCCTTGTTTCCCAGCGTACCGCTGCGGGCCATATCCCCCCACTCCTTTCTCCCTTTCATATAGTCGATGAGCCCCTTGAAACGCCACCAGGCGTGAAGTTGGCGATAACCGAAGTTCTCCAGAAAGGCGTGAATCACCAGCACAAGTACGTCCTTCATTCGGTCATACCTTCTCATCGTCATCTCCTCCAGCAAAACGGCAATGACCGACATGATGACGCCCAGGAAAACGCAGGCGATGAAGTAGAGCATAAAAAATGTAAAATTGATAGCTCCCAGCAGTAAAGAGACGGTAAAGATGATGTAACCGAACAGCTCGATGATGGGCGACAGCAACTCTACAAAGAGGAAAAAGGGCATGGCCAGAAAACCGAGCCGGCCATATCGGGGCCGAAATAGCATCACACGGTGACGCATGAGAGTATCGGCCAGACCTCGCTGCCACCGGTTTCTCTGCCGGGAGAGTGTGGTCCAGTCGTCCGGTACTTCTGTCCAGCAGACCGGCTCTGGCATGAATCGAATCCGGTAAGGGATCTCATTCTCTCTGTAGAACCGGTGCATCCGGACCACCAGCTCCATATCTTCCCCCACTGTATCGTGCAGGTACCCTCCCACACGGATCACCGCTTCACGATCGAATATTCCAAAAGCGCCGGAGATGATGAGCAGACAGTCAAAATAGTCCCAGCCTGCCCTTCCGAATAGAAAAGAGCGGAGATACTCTACAGCCTGTATTCGGGTGATAAAGGATTTCGGAGTCTCGACCTTCTCTACCACTCCGTGACGAAATGTACAGCCGTTGGCCACACGAACCACCCCTCCTACCGCAATGGTCTCATCATCTTCCATAAAGGAGATCAACATCTTCTTGAGCACATCGGCTTCCAAAAGGGAGTCGGAATCGACTGCGCAAAACAGCTCCTTTCGGGAAACATTGATACCTGCATTCAAGGCATCGGCCTTTCGCCCGTTCTCTTTATCGACCACCACCAGGTTAGGGTGCTTTCTTGAACCGTAGACCCGGCGTATCGGCTTACAGTCTATACTTTTGGGGACATGCCTGTCCATCTCTGCCAGTTCGAAGCTGTCGATCAGCTTCTCCAGCGTGGAGTCGGTACTTCCGTCGTTGATCACAATGACTTCATAGTCGGGAAACTGGAGGTTCAGAAGTGCACGGGTAGACTCAATAATATTTGCCTCTTCGTTGTAGGCCGGCGCCAATATACTTACAGAACGGTACAAATTGGTCCCGAAAAGCCCCGACAACTCATAGATATCGACCTTTTCACGCGACCTCTTTGTCTGAAAATAGGAGAGAAGAATGAGCAGAATATAGGAACCGTTGACCACTACAAAGTAGAGGAAAAAGATAACATTGATTACAACCAGTACGGGGAAAAAGTTCTCCATCAAATACCACCTTTCATTTCGGTCATTCGGATCTCACCGGTCAGATTGTTCCAGTCGCCGTCACTGATATTCGGATGCCTGATTCGGCTCATATCGATATCGGGGTAGCCGGCGAGTGCCCTCGCGGCTTTGTAACAGACGTTATAGTTGGGGTCGTTTACCAGCCACTTGAGAAAGGGAATCGACTCTTCCTTCATAAAGAAGCCCATCGCCCAGGCCGCTGCCTCGCGAACTTCAGAGTGTTTCGAGTTCACGTAAAGTTCCTGTAGATCGGGAAGGATCTCTTCATAGCCGAATCGGGCCATCGCATAGATGATTGCCTCTACCACTTCCGGGCTGTCATGCTTGCCCCCCTCGTTATGGTAGTACTCTTTTAGAAATTCGAAACTGTGAAAATACTCCATCTCATTCAACACATGAATAAGGAGCGCCGTGCGTCCTGGCGGGATTTCAGCATCCGCTACAAACTGCGTCAGTGTCTCCATCTCGAAGCGATGATACTCCTCACCGAGCAGTGTGAGCTGGTGCAGTAGGTCATTGACAGCCATGTTGGATATTCGATGGTTCAGAAGCACATTTCGAAGTGCGGCCCTCTTCTCTTCTCTGCTGCCATGACGGATGAGGGCATATGAGGCCGCATAAGCGAGAATCGGATCCCCGGCAGAGGACATCTCCATCAATTCGGAAATCTTGTCTCTCTGGATCGATTTGCGTTTTGCCAGCCAGAGGCACGCTTTCGCCTGAAAAACCGGCTCACCGGAACGAAAACGATTTTCGAAGTAAACACGGGTACTCTCCACTTCCATAAGCTCCTGCAACCTCTCCTTTTCGGGCCCACCAAGCACCTGATCGAGCTGATTGACAATCTCCAGCATCACAGTATAATCCTGCTGTTTTTGAAGATGTTTCTGAACATCTTCTATCGGGATATCCCCACTGGCATAACGAATAATTCTCTCTCCCAGAATTTCGGTGACTCTGGTACGCCTCCTTTCTCGCCTTCGCAGCTTCCACCGGCTAAAAAAGGCCATTAGCAGTACCAAAATAGTAAGGAAGAAGAGAAAGAGAACCACACTGCGGATGATGAGTTCCGCATTGCTGTTAAGAAATTCAATCAATGGATACGGGGCCAGAGTTAACAGGTGGTTGCCATCTGCCGCACCCGGCAGCAGCGGTGCAGCCGGTCGCTACGAGTTCATAACACGATTCAGACGAAGCAGGAATTCATCCATTTTAAATGGTTTGGGGATATATTCCACAGCACCGAGATCGAAGCCTCTGGAAATATCTTCTGTTCGACTTTTGGTTGTGAGCATCAGAACCTTCATGGACGAGCGGTCGATCTCCTCAGAATCCCGGAGGTTCTCCAAAATTTCAAAACCCGACATGCCGGGCAGCATCACATCCAGCACCAGCACTTCCGGCCGTTCTTTCAGAATGTAATCAAGCCCTTCCACCCCGTTGTCTTTGTGAACGACGTTGTGGCCAAGCGCCTTGAGGCGATAGACGACGAGACGGGCAGTCATTTGCTCATCTTCTACAACCAGTATGTGCTTCTTGTTCATAGCCATTATCGAACCGGTTCAATCCCGACAGAGATACCATATTTTAAGCTCTTTGAGTGCGAGAGACAGCTCGTCAGGCGATGCGGAGAAAGATTTATAAATGTTCTCTCATTCCCAAAAGGAAAATGCATCGATTCCGGTACTGAACCGTTGCTGCGACTCCTGAAGCGGCCTGCTGTTACAATATGAGAGCGCTTTTTCGTATCATTAGCCCCTGAACAAAGCGATCCGGCATATGCATCCACAGACACTCGTAATCGCCTTCGGCGGCATCTCACCCGAACATGAAGTATCGGTTTTAACGGCTATGCAGGCTGCGGCCGCCCTGAAAGAGACCCAACGGCAACTGATCGCATTATACATTACAAAATCGGGCAACTGGCTCACCGGAGACCATCTGCTTGAACTGGAGAGTTACCGGGATGCATCCGCACTCGAAAAAGAGAGTGTTCCCTGCACCTTTTCCAGGGATGCAGGCGGAAGCTCAATCCTGCTTGAAACCGGTTCATCCCGTTTCAAAAAGAGCCGGCAGTGGCGAATAGACGCAGTACTCGCAGCCTTTCACGGATCTGAAGGGGAGAACGGCTCCTTCCAGGGCGCCTGCGACCTGTTCGACATCCCATGTACGGGCAGCGGTGTATTTGCTTCCGCCGCCGGGATGGACAAAGTGGCCGCCAAACGCATCTGCAGAGAGGCCGGCTTGCCGGTCGTGGAGGGAGCCGATTTCCGGGAGAAGGAGTGGGTAGAGAACCGCGACGCCATTCTGAAGCAGGCAGAGTCGATCGGCTACCCTCTGGTCATCAAACCGGTGCACCTCGGAAGCAGCATCGGCGTCGCGAGAGCGTCCAATCGGGAAGAGTTTTTGAAAGCTGCAGAGAGCGCATTTCGTTACGATGATCATCTGATGGCAGAGCGGGCTGTAGAGCCGCTCATGGAGGTGAACTGCTCCGTACTGGGCCGGCCCGGAGATAGCCGGGCATCTGTCTGTGAGCGCCCTGTAGGGGCAGAGGAGCTACTCTCTTTTCGCGACAAATATGAGAGCGAAAAAGGACGTGGTAAAGGGATGGCATCGGCCGAACGGATCATTCCTGCCGACATCCCGGGGGAGCTTTCCGAAAGCATTCAGCAGACATCTATTGATATCTTTAACACCCTGAGTGCAAGCGGGGTCGCGCGACTCGATTTTCTGGTTCACGCAGAGAGCCATGAGTACTGGTTCAACGAGATCAACACCATTCCCGGCTCCTTCTCCTTCTACCTTTGGGAAGCGAGCGGCCTCCCCTTCCGTGAACTGCTCGAAGAGCTGATCGATACAGCACTGGAGATCCACCGCCAAAAACGTGGCCGTGTACGCCACTACGAAACCAATCTTTTGAGTGAAAAGGCCGTCACCGGCTTGAAGGGACTCAAAGGGGCAAAAACGGGTGAAAAGAGAGCGACGTCGTGAAACTGGCGATCATCGCACATACCGACCGCTATACCGTGAAACCCTACCTGATGTCGGTTCTCTCCTGGTGCGAGGAGAACCTAAGCAGCGGGCTGGTCACACGTTCACTTTATGAACTCGCCACCAAACGGTACTGTGACACCATGACGATCCTCGATTCGGAACAGGCTGCGGTGGAGAGTGCCGACCTGGTGGTTGCAATCGGAGGAGACGGCACCATGTTGCACGCCACACAGCTCACATTGGGTCTCGACAAAGACATACTGGGCATTAACTGCGGGCGGCTGGGCTTCATGGCCAACATTCAGCTCGAACAGATCTCTGATGCTCTGGACGCAGCTCTCAAACAGAACTACCTTTTGGATGAGCGTTCGATGCTCAAAGCCACGGTGAACGGCAGCCAAACACACCACGCCCTCAACGAGTTTCTATTTACAAAAAAGGATACCACCTCCCTGATTACTATAACAGCACAGTACAACCAGATGCTGGTAAACCGGTATTGGGCCGACGGGATTCTTGTCTCGACCCCCACCGGATCCACCGCGTACAACCTCTCCTCCGGTGGCCCGATTGTCATGCCGGGTACTCCGGTCATGACCCTAACACCGATCAACCCGCACACATTAACCACGCGGCCGCTGGTTCTCCCTTCAGACAAGGTATTGACCATTACCGTAGAGGAGGAGCCGGAACACATTCTCTTGTCCCGGGACGGCACCATTATTGATATCAATTCGGGTCCGGTGACCGTTGAGATTCAGCGGTCCGAACACACCATCAAACTCATTCAACTGCCCGGACAGAACTATTTCGATACGCTCCGCACCAAACTGATGTGGGGCCTCGATTCACGTAAGAAACGTTGAAACATCTCAAAACGAACCAAAAATAGGGACCACATGAAAGTAACCGTAGTAGGCGCTGGAGGAAATGTCGGTTCAACCGTCGCACTCTCCATCGCACAGAGAGATTATGCAAAAGAGGTCGTCATGGTCGATATAGAAATCGAACGGGACGGCAAAACCTTCTACCCATCCAAAGGACGAGCCCTCGATCAGTGGGAAGCGTCTCCGATTCACGGATTCGATACCATTCTGACCGGAACCACTGACTACAAGGATACCGCCGGATCCGATGTATGCGTCATCACCGCCGGAGTTCCCCGAAGACCGGGAATGAGCCGGGATGACCTGCTGGAGACCAACGCGAACATTGTGGAGAGTGTGACCAAACAGTTGGCCGAGCACTCGCCTGACACCATTCTGATTGTGGTCTCCAACCCCCTCGACGTAATGACCTACGTTGCCTATAAGTCGAGCGGATTCCCCTCTGAAAGGGTGATGGGGATGGCCGGTATTCTGGATACCGCCCGCTACCGCGCCTTTCTGGCCACTGAGCTTGAAGTCTCGCCCAAGGATATTCAGGCCCTTCTGATGGGCGGGCACGGAGACACCATGGTACCGCTGCCTCGCTACACGACTGTATCGGGTATTCCGGTAACCCAGCTCATAGACGAAAAAAAGCTGGACGCCATTGTAGATCGAACCAAGAAAGGCGGCGGCGAGATCGTTGGCCTGATGGGTACGTCGGCGTGGTATGCCCCCGGTGCAGCCGCAGCCCAGATGGTAGAGGCGATCCTGCTGGACCAGAACAGAATATTCCCTTGCTGCGCCCGTTTGTCGGGTGAATATGGAATCGATGACCTCTATGTGGGTGTCCCCGTCAAACTGGGACATGGCGGTATCAAGGAGATCATTGAAGTGAAGCTGGACGCATCGGAACAAGCACTTCTCGATGAATCGGCCTCCCATGTACGAACTGTACTGGAAGAGTTTGGCAAACTGATGAAGTCCTCATAAGGCCAAAAAAAGCCCGGGCAACCGGGAAGTAAACCGCAAACAAAGAAGAGAACGCGCTCTTCACTACTTGCACGAAAGCCCGGCAGGCGTCAAACCCTGTCGGGTTTTTTGTTTGCGAAGTGAAGGGTCTCAAAAAGACCGAATAAGTTTAGCCAAAAATTTGGCTATCGGTTTAAATCAAAAGAAATCTGCTTGATTCAAAAAATGAACAGATATATATTCAGATAAAATACTCTTTTATATTGGTATGATTCAGCCGCTCTTCCAGAAAACGCTAAAAAATATCCAATCCATCCCAAAACAGACCTGGTTTGGGATTGGGATTACCCTCTTTCTTTGGTGGATCTTTATGAACTACACCCGGTGGCCGTCGGTTCAGGAGAAGTCGGATATCCTCACGGTGCTGGCAACTGGTGCACCCAACACTTTTACGGAGATTATGTCGCGCGATGGATGGCCTTACTGGCTCTCGTGGATCCCGACCGGTGTGAACATGGCAGATAACAACGCAATCGGGATGGCCTTTGCTTTTCTGATTGGAGGTGCCGTGACAAGCCTGGTTCTCCCGCAGGGACTGATTCGCAAATTGCTGAACTCGAGCGGGCCCAGAGGATCAACGTTTGGCGGCCTGCTTGGTGCCCCCTTGATGATGTGCAGCGCTTGCTCAGTACCGGTTGCTCTTGGCTGGAAACAGCGCGGGGCCAACATCGAAACCACTCTGGGCGTAGTGATGGGTGCATCGCTGCTCAATATCATGGGGTTAACCACGATATTTGTCATGTTTCCCGGCCCGGCGGCATGGGGACGAATTGTGGCATCCATACTTCTGGTTGTTGTTTTTACTCCATTGATCGTAAAACTTGCTGTTCAATTCAGCAACAGGTGGGGAAGATTCTCTTCTTCCGAATACCACGAAAAACAGGCCGCAATTGCGGACTCTCAAACCTGCACGGTTCTCAACAGTGGCTCTAATAATCCGGGTTGGGGTGAGGCGGGTCTACTGGCCATCAAAAACTGGTGGGGCAGCAGCGTGGAAATTGCCTATCGCATCTTCATTCCGATGACAGGCGCCATGTTTCTGGCCGCTATGATTCGCCTTGCGCTTCCGCCGGGTGCCGTAGAAACGTATTTAGGAAGCGGATTTTTGGCCATTGTAGTCCTTTCCGCTTTCGGCACGCTGATTGCCATCCCCACTCTTTTCGAAATCCCGCTTGTTTTGGGTTTTCTGTTCATCGGCATGGGCATGGGTCCGGCTGCCGCGTTACTTGTAACTGCCCCGTCGGTCAGCATTGTTACCTATTTCATGCTCAAAAAAGATGTTGGCCACACGGCTCCGCTTCTATTGATGGGCGCTACGTTTTTAATGGGAATCGCAACCGGTTTAACTGTTGAATACCTGATGGCGGCCTATGGATGAGCAGATAAACAGCAATAGCATCCTTACAGCCAAAGTGAAAATCTTTGGCACGTTATTCCTGGCCGCGCAGCTGCTGCTTGCCATCAACAACTACGGCCCGCACGAAATCCCGGTGCTAAGCCTTGTTTTTGATGAGCCATGGATTCCGGCTGAAGTAGTCACACTGCAAACCACATTAACAGACAATACTGATACATTTACATTTGAAGATATATCGGAACAAGCCGGGTTGTACTCTTTTAAACGGGCAAAGGTGAATGCACCCAACCCGTCTTACCTTGAGGTGATGGGCGGAGGCGTTGCCGTAGCTGATGTGGATGGCGATGGCTACGAAGATATTTTCCTGATTAGTATGTCCTCCTTTGAGGATCATTCCGATGAACCTGTATCCCAATCAACACTTTTCAAAAATATGGGGAACGGTACGTTTGTTGATATCACAGCAGAAGCCGGACTCAGTGAGGTTAAAGGGATGCCACAGGGAGCACTCTTTTTTGATTTTAACAACAACGGGCGGCAGGATCTCTATATCGCTTCGTATGATGGAGGCCAGCTTTTCAGAAATGATGGAGGCACCTATACTGATGTTACCGACAAAGCTGGCCTGAGTCTTGATGGATTATGCAGCAACTATCCCTGCTTCGGCTCTGCCGCATCCGCCGCCGACTACAATCGCAACGGTCACCTCGATCTGTACATCGTTAACAATGTTGACTGGGACATCAATAATCCCGCACACTATGGTGAACGTCAGCTTTTCCCGGCTTTTTTCAAGGCTCAGAAATCATTCCTCTTTGAAAATAACGGAGATGGTACGTTTACCGAGGTAACTGAGAAAGCCGGAGTAAGTAATGATGGCGGGAAAGGCCTTTCGGCTGTATGGTTTGATTTTAACAATAACGGCTGGCCCGATCTTTACATCGCAAACGACCTCACCCGAAACCGACTCTACCTGAACCGGGGTGATGGAACCTTTATCGATGTGGCGGCATCAGCCGGTGTAAACGAAGTGAAAAGCAGTATGGGAGTTAACACGGCCGACTTTAACAACAGCGGCCACCCGGACCTGGCCACCACCAATCTTGAGGGTTCCTACGTCTCACTGTTCAGGAACTACGGAGATCTTCGCTTTGATTATGCGACTCATTACTCCGGCCTGAATCCAAGCCGACGGTCATCGGGATGGGGAATTGAATTTGCTGATTTGAACCTGAACGGATATCCCGATCTTGTAAAGGCGGCCGGGCCGGTTTGGGACCTCAACCCAACAGATGCCGAAAATCTTTTTTTTAAAAACAATGGAGACGGACGATTTGAAGATGTAACCCTCTCCACCGGTTCCTTTCAAAACAGTGATGTTTCCAGGGGGCTGGCCGTCATCGATGTTCAGAACAACGGTAAGCCCGATTTGATCATCTCCAATATTGACGGCGGCCACCCTCAGCTTTTAATGAACACCACGATCAACGAAAACCACTGGCTGAAACTGACGCTCGAAGGAACCAAGTCCAACCGGGATGCCGTCGGCGCAAAAGTTACGCTCGAACGAACAGATGGTCTCATGATCACCCAAGAAGTGAGAGCAGGCGGCTCATATCAAAGTACATCCACCAAATCACTCTTCTTAGGGCTTGCCGATTCGGGGATAGAACAGGTGACAATTCGTTGGCCGGCCGGGCACATCCAACTTCTCAATGATGTAACCATTGATACCACTCTACATATTAAAGAAGAAGAAAAAGATTCTGGTGACGAGTTATTTCAATAATGAAATCCCTTAAAAATATCTGGCAACTATCCCTACTGAGCTTCATAATCGCAGCCATTACCGGATTCCTTTATCGCTACGGTATGATCTACCCAATTCCCGACTGGCTTAATTTTGTCAATATCCGCCATGCGCATTCTCACCTGATGTTCTTTAACTGGGTCTGTCCGCCCATTATGATTTGGATGGTTTCAACCGTGCTCACATCAGATCAAACCAAAGAGATCAACTCTTTTAAACGCTGTTTGTTTGTGATGCTTTTTCTCGGCTTTCTCTCCTATCCATTATTCCTGCTTTATGGATACAGTTCAGTAGCAATTGGTGCTGCATCGCTCCCACTTGCGGCTATTAATTCCGGATTAGTGATGATAACCTGGTATTGGTTTGCATGGCTTTACTATCGATGCAGGAAATCCATCGGACCAACAATTTCAACTATCTTTTTTGATGGAGCACTCGCCGCGCTGATGGTCTCTTCTTTAGGTGCATGGGGAGTATCCGTTTTACAATTCACTACAATCGACAGCCCGGTGATATCATCTGCCTTAACCCATTTTTTCCTGGCGGTTTTTACGGAAGGATGGGCTGTGCTGGGGATTCTTGGAGTTCTTTGGTCCTTCGTTGACATTAAAAAAATTCCATTCAACACAAACTGGTTATGGCAGCCTGTACTGTTTGGCTCCATGCTGATTTTTCCCTTTAGTTTGTCAGAAAGTATAATCACTCCTGCCATGTTTTTTACTGCGAAGTTTGGCACAATATTGATTGACGGATCACTGGCTTTAAATCTCTACCTCCTTTTTAAATCAGGCCGGTTTAAGGGTTTTATCTGGAAAACGATACTTGTACTTATTGCCATTAAAGTTGCCTTCCAATTTGCTACAATGCTTCCCACAGGTATTTGGCCCGGCGAACTCGGCTTGCGTGTACTTTACCTGCACGTTTTGATGCTTGGGATTGTATCAATTCTGTTCATTCAGGTTTTTAGTTACCGAAATTCAATTCCTAAAAAACTGTTTGCAGGTTCGGTGTTTTTGATCCTGCTTTCACTAAGCATGATCAGCGGATACTGGCTCTCATTCTTAATGTTGCCTGATCTATACTTTTGGGTGATGATTGTTGCATTGCTCCCTGTCATTCCGGCTATGTGGTTATGGTGTAATGACTTTTCAAGATCAGAGAATCAATCCATTTTTTTAACGAAAATTCTTTAGCAACTGACTGCTCAAAACCTACTCGACTCCTATAAAGGACCCAACAATGGAGATAAGCTTAAAAAGCCGGAAATCTACGTTTAACCACTGAAGGTGATTTTAATAAACTGCTTAACGGATAGATGTATGATTTCTAATCACAATAAGCTTTTAAAAAATCACGGGGTAAAAAACATCAATTTTGATCTTGTTTACGGACTTCCAAAACAGACAACTACCTCGTTTAACAAAACGATTGATGATGTTGTGAGCTTGAATCCCGACCGCTTTGCAGTATACAGCTACGCTCATCTGCCGTCTATGATGCCGGCTCAAAAGCTTCTCAATGAGGATGATTGCCCTTGGGATTTCAGGAATTTCGATGGGGAACGAATTGTACTATCAAAACACGAAAAACCTTGCAGAGTATTACGATTGGCTCAATAGCGGCCGGTTGCCGATAAAGAAAGTAGTTTCGTTGACCAAAGAAGATTTGCTCCGCAGAATTATTATTATGAAAACAATGTGTCGTGGCGAAATCAACTACCAGGATTTCTTTATTGAAGCCGTAATTGATTTTAAAAAAACCTTTGCAAAGGAACTTACTTATCTCACTGAATTGGAATACGATCAATTGTTAATACACGATCAAATCGGCTTTAGAGTTACTGATACCGGAAGACTTTTTTTGCGAAATGTAGCAATGATATTTGATGGGTATAGAAATCAATCAATCTCAAGTAAAACTTACTCGAAAACTGTTTGATTTCATTTGGCAAAAGACAGAGTACCAGCAGGCGTCAAACCCTGTCGGATTTTTTGTTACGATAAACGGAATAGACGTGCAGCCACTCACCCTTTTTTCCACTCCCTTCTGAACCAGACCCCGATGGCGGTCCATCCGAGGAGAAGCAGCAGAAGTTTGGCCGGCACCTCCCCCAGCCCGGCTGCGGATGCCAGGTACGGTGCTCCCCAAACAAGGGCAGCCGACACAGTCATCAGGCCCAGTGATGGGGCGATCCGGTAGGGGACGTCGAACCCCTTCGAGCTGTAATGATAGAGCAGTAGCGCCATGGTTCCGTAGCTGAGAAGGGTAGCCCAGGCCGCACCCGTCATGCCGGCCATCGGTACCAGAATCAGGTTCGCCACAATGGTGATCGCAGCGCCGGTAAGCATGATGCCAGGCAGGATGGAGGTCTTCTCGCTGATAAAGATCCCCGCCGAGAAGTTGATGTACCAGCCGTGAAACCAGTAGGCGAGCAGCAAAACAGGCACGATCTCCAGGCCGATCCAGTAGCTGCTCCCGATCAGGGTGGCATCCAGGATGGGAACCCGGATGGCTACAATCTCCTGAATGAAGAGTCCCACCAGCAGATAGAGCGCAGCCGCAAAGAGGTTGAAACAGACGAAGACCCGCGCGAAGAGCTGTTTTGCCTCCGGGTCGTCGGAATTACGCATAAAGAAGGGCTGCCAGGCCATTCGAAACATCTGAATAAGCAGCAGCATAAAGACAGCTGCCTTGTAGCAGGCGTTGTAAATACCGACAATATCTTCGGGGGTGTATTGCACCCCGTAGAGCGAGTGGACGGCATCGGGCGACATCGCATTCAGGAAGAAACGGTCGAGCATTTCGTTGATCGCATACCCGACACCGGCCGGAATGAAGGGCCAGCCAAATGAGAAAGCTTTCTTCATCCAGTAGCGGTTCCAGCTGCCGCGCATCATCGGAAGTGTAAAGAGCCAGATGAGCACCGTGACAAGTACAGAGGCAGCCAGGTTACTGATGAAAACCGCTTCGATGCCATACCCCTGAGACAGAATAAGCCAGAAGTTGAGGGTGAGGTTCAGCAGTACATGGATGCTTTTCAGTGCAGCGAAGAGCCAGGAGCGACGAACCAGCCGCAGCTCGGCGAAAGGGACGATGGCCAGAGTGTCGAACCAGAGGATACCCGCCATCATGAGATAGATGCCCGCCGTCTGTTCGTCGAGGTTCAGCAGCGGCAGGGCCAGCGGCTCCAGCAGCCAGAGCAGGGCGATGAGAAGCGTGGCGATTCCCAGCAAAAAGAGCTGCAGCGTTTTGAAAATGTGCGGGGCCTCCTTCCGGTCTTTCGCATAGCGAAGGTAGGCGGACTCCATGCCCATCGTAAAGAGTACATTGAGCAGGGCGATGCCCGCATAGACCAGGCCAACGACACTGTAGCGCGCCGGGTTGAACACATCCGTATGAAACGGCACCAGCAGGTAGTTGACAAACCGGGCAAATACACTGCTGATCCCGTAGATGAGCGAATCGGAAAAGAGCTCTTGAAGTTTTTTCAACCGTTCATTTCTGGTTCCTGGTCAGAAGTACAGCGTGAACACCCAGAATGTAACTCTCCGCTCCAAAGCCGGTTATGATTCCATTCATCACCCGGCCGGTCACGGAGCGTTCCCGGAACTCTTCACGGGCATGTATATTGGAGATGTGCACCTCCACTTTGGGCAGAGAAATCGTATCCAGCGCATCCCGTAATGCCACAGAAGTGTGGGTGTAACCACCCCAGTTGGCGACGATGCCGTCAAACCCTTCGGATGGAGCGTCCTGTATCACATCAATCAGCTCCCCTTCGTGATTGCTCTGAAACCAATTGAATTCGATATCAGGGAAGGCTTTTTCTACACGCTTCCGGATCTCCTCCAGAGTGAGTGTTCCGTACGTATCCGGATCACGCTTACCCAGCAGGTTCAGGTTAGGACCGTTCAGGATCAGAATTTTCATCTGCAGTCGGGTTTAAAAATTGGATGTTGCAGCAAAGTGATCACAACTCCATCGCTTCAGAGATTTTTTTT
Organism: Balneolaceae bacterium; assembly: GCA_040880485.1. GTDB lineage: Bacteria > Bacteroidota > Rhodothermia > Balneolales > Balneolaceae > JBBDIJ01. The sequence continues at coordinate 22,196 of JBBDIJ010000008.1, read as the reverse complement.
GCGATCTCTTTCATGGACTTCTCGCTCACCTCTACTTTGTGTCCCAGTGCCATCGGTTGATTATGGGAGTAGAGTGGCACCAGATGAATGTGGGCGTGTGGAACCTCAAGCCCCTGAATGATCACTCCTGTGCGCAGAGGCTTCAGAGAGCTGTCGATGGCCCGCACAACCCGCCTGGCAAAGAGGATGTGCCCCTGCAATCGCCTGTCGCTCAGGTCAAAGAAGTAGTCGGTCTCCTTTTTGGGGACCACGAGAGTGTGCCCCTCGGCAATGGGATTAATATCCAGAAAGGCGAGGTGCTCTTCATCCTCGGCCACCTTCCAGCAGGGGATCTGGCCCTGGATGATCTTTGTGAAAATTGTAGACATGGTCTTCAGCCTGGTTCACATTCGGAACCAATATACATTAGGTACCTGAAAATCGGGAATTTTCTCCTGCAGTCGGTCTCGGAGCGGGGAAAAGTATCGAGGGAACAGTGTTGATTTTCAGTCACTCAAAACCGTATCTTGAAAATCTTGTAGAAGGCTGAATCGGTAGCTCAGTTGGCAGAGCAACGGCCTTTTAAGCCGTGGGTCGTGGGTTCGAATCCCACCCGATTCACACCGGAAGAGGCTCCTCTTCCAAAAGAATCTCTCTTGATTAACCTCTATCGACTGACCTCGGTAGGGGTTATTTTTTGTTTTTTTATCCCGGTTCTTGCCAATTTCATACCGGATGTCCCGGTTTGTTTCACGAACAATTTTCGATTAATTTTCAAAAACCGGTTCAGAGACATACTCCTGCTCCCGGTTCAGCCCGAACATGCATGCATCGCCTTCAGGGCTGCCTGTTGAATGGTCGGCAACCACCGTGGCAACCCCCGATATGAACCTTCATCTCTTTAACCCTCTTCGCTGGAAACGATCCTTTCTTGCCACAGTCCTGGCTGTGATTGTATTGCTGTGGTTCGCTTTCTTCGATACTTACAGCGTATGGACAAGGGTACAGCTGAACATGGAAAAGAGTGAGCTTGAACAGAGAACCGAGCAGCTACGCCAGGAGATCGAGGAACTGGAGCAAAAGATATTGGACCTGCAGGAGAACCCGGACCTGCTCGAACGAATTGCACGTGAAGAGTACGGAATGAGGAGAGAGGGAGAGACCGTCTACATCATCACCGAAGAGCCCTGACCACCCCTATGTACGCAATCGGTATTGACCTTGGAGGGACCAACATCAAGGCGGCACTGATCGGCAGAGAGCAGGGCCTCGTCCGCGAACTCTCAATACCAACCGAAGCTGATGAGGGCAAGGATCACGTCATTGGGCGCATCACCTATGCCGTCAAAGAGTTGCTGCAACAGGGGAGTGAGAAGGTAATGGGTATCGGGCTGGGTACGCCGGGAATGGTAGCACCCGATCTGGCCACGGTCATGGATCCGCCCAACCTGAAAGGGTGGGGAACCGTACCCCTGGCCAGTGAAATTGAGCAGCGAACCGGGATTCGTTGTGTCATAGAAAACGATGCGAACCTCGCCGCACTCGGATCGGCCCGATTCGGGGTAGGAAAGGAGAACGAGAATTTTATCATGATCACTCTCGGAACCGGAGTGGGCGGAGGCCTGATCATAAACAACCAGCTCTACAGAGGAGTTACCGGAATGGCCGGTGAGCTGGGGCACGTGATTATCAAATTTGACGGCCCTGCTTCCAACAGTAACACTCCCGGCACCATTGAGGCCTATCTGGGTCAGCGTTTTTTGAGCCGCAATGCTGCGGAGCGCATACGCAAGCAGCCTGACGACCCGTTATTTCGTAAGTTCGGGGAGCGGCTCGACACACTGGAACCGGTGGATATCTATGATGCCGCTATGGAAGGAAACCTCCTGGCCAGCGATATTCTTATCGACTGCGGTGAGAAACTGGGTATTGCGATCGTCAATTACATCCATATTCTGGATATACGAACTGTGATCCTCAGCGGCGGTGTTTCGGGTGCCGGAGAGTATCTGATTGGTCCGGCAAGATCGACCGCTCTTCGCTATTTGATGCCCCCTTTTCGGGACGGGTTCACCATTCTCCATGAACCGCTCGGGAATCGGGCGGCACTATTCGGCGCTTCGAGCCTCGCTTTCGAAGAACTTTAACCGGTCGGTGTTCAGATGACGGGAACGTGGATGGCTACGATGTTCAGGGCAGCTGCCCTGCTGCTTCTCTTTGGAGGCATTGGGACCGCTCTGCAGGCTCCACAAAGTGCATTTGCATTTCAGGAAAGGGGGACGGCTGAAGCGGACACTCTGAACGGAGTACCCATCCAAACCGGTATTCAGGATACGGTAGAGGCCGGCGCAGCCGCCGACACCATCGACGTACTTCAGCAGGAGTCATCCGAATCCGACACCGTTTTTACCCAAACTCCCGGCTCTGCCGGGGCCGAGCGTCGCTCCATCGCAGATGCAGTCAATTTTCAGGCTAGAGACTCGCTCATCTTCTCCCTTCAGGGAGAGAGAAAGGGGGTGCTCTATGGATCGGGTAGCGTGTCCAGGGATGAGAACCGGTTAACGGCCGGAGTCATCACACTCTATATCGATCGGAGTGAGGTTCATGCCCAATCGGAGGCACCCGGTGATTCCTTGTCCCACCCGGTTCTTCAACAGGGTGAGCGGGACCTGCGAAGTCATCGCATTCTTTTTAACTACGAAACGGAGCGGGGCAAGTTTGATGCCGCACAGGTGCAGATAGATGAGGGGCATCTGCTTGGCAACCAGGTCAAGAATGTCTCCCGTTCGGAAGTATTTATCCAGCAGGGACGCTACTCTACCTGCCCACCGACTCACATGTACTACTACCTTCAGGCAGAACAGATGAAGGTGGTGGATGAGGAGGAGCTCTTCTTTACCAATGCGAGGCTTTTTATACTCGATATCCCCTACCCGATTCTATTCCCGTTCGGGTATGTTCCGGCAGGCATCGACCGCAGGCAGTCCGGCCTTCTGGAACCGAGCTATGTCTTCGAACAATCCTCCAGAAGAGGAATCGGAATACAGAATCTCGGGTGGTTTCAATACTTCAACGAGCATCTGGTAGGGCAGAGCGCTTTTGACCTCTACTCCTCCGGATCGTTCTTCAATCAATCCAGGCTCCAGTACAGGAAAACGGATCGTTATGACGGAGAAGTTACGGTCGGGTACTCTACGGAGAGAGGCCTGGAGCCGACCGATCCCGACTACACGGAGACGGTAAACAAGCGGTTATCTCTCCGGCACAACCAGACCCTATCGCCCTACTCCAACCTGTCGGCCAACATCAATTTGAACACCTCCGACTACTACCGCCGGAATTCATTCGATATAGACGACCGTTCCCAGACCTCCAGCTCTTCCAACCTCTCCTACCGCTACTCACACCCCGAAAATCTGTACAATTTTAACGTGACCACCCGGCTGAACCAGCAATTTTCTACTAATACAACGCGTCTCAGCGGCCCAGAGACCAACTTTCGGATGAGAGACTTTCATCCCTTTGAACAGAGCGGAGTGGGAGCGGCGGAGCCGAGCTGGTACGAAACCATCTCGATGCGATACAGCAACAACTTCAAGTCGGAGTATGAGTTCAGGCCAATTGCAGGAGAAGACGCAACCATCAGCTGGTTTGAGGCCCTCTTTGACCCCTCACTATATCGGGAAGCAACGGGGAACAACCGCCACGTCGGCTACGGTATGCGGCACCAGGGCCAAATATCTGCCAGCCGACTGATTCCCAGCCAGTTTTTGAACGTAAGTGCCAATCTGAGCGTCAACGAATACTGGTACCCAAATACCATCCGCAAAGAGTTCAATGAAGAGGAGAACCGGGTTCAGACCATCCAGGAGCGGGGCTTTGAAGCCGCTCGTGACTTTAACAGCAGCCTGAACTTCTCTACCACCATCTACGGCATTTCGCAGACGCGGATCGGAAATTTGGAAGGGTTTCGCCACACGTTACGCCCCTCCGTCAGTTTAAGCTACCGCCCCGATTTCAGCGAAGAGTTCTGGGGCTACTATCGGGAGGTGCCGTCCGACACCCTGGGCAATACGCAGCGTTATTCGATCTTCGAACAGGCGGTTTACGGCGGCCCCGGTCAGGGAGAGCAGCAGAATATCAACTTCTCCATCGGAAATGTGCTGGAGACGAAACATGTGCGTCGCGACTCTACCGGGGAGGTCCAAAGTCGCAACCTGCGCCTGATAGACAATTTCAACATCTCCACCAGCTACAACATGGCTGCCGACAGCCTGAAATTCAGCCAGGTGAACCTGACCCTCTCCTCCAGGGCCATCGACAATCTGAACATAAGGATGACGGCCAATTACTCCCTCTATGCCCGCAACGAAGCGGGACAGATGATTGACCAATTTGTCTGGCAGGTAGACAATCGGATCGCCCAGCCCCTGCGCTACCAGATGGATATCAGTACGCAGTACAGCAGCAGCCAGGGAGGGTTCGTAGATCCACCCACACCTGTATACGGCCCGTACGACCCATTCAATCAGGGTTTCTTCAGCCCGGTGGACTCACGGTTCAACCAGAGGCCGGTAGACGACTTCAACTCCGCCTGGTCCTTCGGTCTCAACTTCAGTTACTCGTGGCAATACCGGCAGGGGCAGGATCCCAGAAAAAGTGCCGTTCTGGATGTACGTAATATTCGCTTCAACCTGACACCCAAATGGTCCATTCAGACGCGCATCGGGTACGACTTTATTGAACAGGACCTTACCCCCTCGGAATTCAACCTGAGCCGGCGGATGGTCTGCTGGACGCTCAGCTTCCAGTTTAATCCATTTGGCGACTTTCAATACTACTTCTTTCGCCTGAGCATCGACAGCGGGCAGATGCAGGGGCTCTTCCAAAACCTTCCTCTACTGAATAATCTGGAGCGGGGCTCCTCACCCTCTGGTCGAAATCCGAGATCGAGCCGCTTCTGACCGACTGGTAAGGCCACCCTGTCGCTTCCGAGACCGGTTCAGCCCGTCAGCCTTCCCTGCCAAACCGCAGATCCATATAGCGGGTGATATACTTGCCAAAAAGGTCAAACTCCAGGTTCACCCGGTCTCCCACCTTCAGATGACGCAGATTGGTGTGATCCCACGTATAGGGGATGACAGCCACCGTAAAAGTTTCACCCTCCTCCCTGGCCACAGTCAGGCTGATCCCGTCCAGTGCTATGCTGCCCCTGCCAATTACCATGGAAGCGTACTCTACCGAATAGGAGATCTCGAGAAGTCGATCGGTACCATCTTCCACGATCTTCTCAATCCTTCCCGTTGTGTCCACATGCCCCTGTACGATATGCCCCTCCAGCGCCTTCTCCAGAGTCAAAGATCTTTCCAGATTGACCGGATCTCCCTCCTTCAGCTCTCCAAGAGTGGTTTTACGCAGCGTTTCTGCCACACACTGTACTCGAAACTCTTCCACATCGCGCTCCACCACGGTAAGGCAGACACCGTTTACGCTGATGCTCTCGTCAATGTGCGTCTCTTTGGCAAAACTGCAAGCGATTCGAAATTCCTTCCCACCGGAGAGCTCCCGTTGGGAACGGATCCGGCCGGTTTCACTGACAATTCCTGTAAACATGTTTATGCAAAGTTTGGAACGGGTTGAACCGGCATCGGGCCTGCCGGTAAAGTCAAGATCGTCAAAAGGTGGCAGACATCAACATATCGGCTCCCACTTGTTGCCACTCCACCTCACGGAACGGAATCATATCTTCAATACGCTGTATCCCGAGCCCCAATACCGACCGAGTGCCACCACCCAGCAGAACGGGTGCAATAAAGAGCTCCAGGCGATCGACCAGTCCGGCCCTCAACAGAGCGGACGAAAGAGATTGCCCTGCCTCAACCAGCAGAGAGGTCACCCCCTCCTCACCCAGCGCTTTCATGGTCCGATGCAGGTCGCTGTGACCGTCCCGCTCCGGAACCACCAGCGTCTTGCCCCGAAAATAGTTCGACTGCATCATTTTAAGCATCGGATCGAGCGTCTCCCTCGCCCTCTGTTCATTATGAGTAATCAAAATCGTCTTCTCTTCATATTGATCGGAGAAGAGATGGAGATTCGAAGGCAGGGAGAGTGGGCCGTCTATCACCACACGCAGCGGCTGCCTCCCTTCTATGTGGCGTACTGTGAGAGTGGGATTGTCGAGCTCTGCGGTATTGCGCCCAACCATGACAGCATCGTACCGGCTGCGCCAGCGATGAACCAGTGTCCTCGACTCCTTCCCGGTAATCCAGCGGGATCCGCCGTCAGGAGCGGCCGTATAACCATCCGAAGTCTGGGCGATTTTTAGTGTCACAAATGGGCGTCCAAATTCGAGATGGTGCAGGTAGAACCGGTTCAGGGCTTCCGCCTCGGCACGAAGCAGGCCGCACTCCACAGAGATTCCTCTCTCTTCCAGATAACGAATCCCCCGTCCCGACACCTTCGGATTGGGATCCTCCATAGCAACCACTACCCGGCGAAGAGGCAGTTTCCCTACCATTTCGCAGCAGGGGGGAGTTTTCCCATGGTGGGAACAGGGTTCCAGGGTCACGTACAGAGTCGCGTCCAGTAGTGAATGGCGGTCTTCCACAGAATCAATAGCCAGAACCTCGGCGTGTTCCCTGCCGAAACGTTCATGGTACCCTTCGCCGATCAGGTCTCCATTGCTGGAAACGATCACGCAACCGACCATCGGATTGGGAGAGGTGTACCCTTCGCCCTTCTGAGCAAGGATCAACGCCTTGCGCATCCAGATCCTGTCCTTTTCAGAGAAGCTCATGATCGGTCGCCCGTGGAGATAGGATGCCGGCAACACTGTCCGGCCTCCTGTAAAAAAAGAATGTCCTACAATCCGAAGAGAATATGACGGTTGTCCCGAATAGACGCCTCTTCCTTCAGTTCTTCGATCCAGATCTGTGCAAACTGTTCAAACTTCTGCTGCTCCAGCTCCTGTCGAATCTGATTACGCTGTTCGGGCGAAAGCATCTCGGGATCCGCCCGTTCAATTGTGTGAACCTCCACTACAAATGCGGCGTTCAGCCCCTCCAGCAGAGAACTGGTTTCGCCAGCCTCCAACCCGAAAATGGCACCCACTATACCGGGCTCGCGGCCTGCACCTGTAATTGTATTTCCACTCATTGCCAAATTGTTCATCACCTGTACCTCCCGGCCCGCAGCAGCAGCGATCTCCTCCAGGCTTTGCCCTTCTCCAACATATTGTGAAGCGTTCTGCAGGGCCGCATCCTTGCGGATCTGACCCCGCACTATACTTTCGATCTGGGGCCTGACCTCTTCAAAAGGCCTTGTACCCGCCTGTATTCTTTCCGTCATCTGCACAACAATAAATCGATCGGTAAGCTCTACCGCATCCGAGACATCTCCCGGGCTCATATTCTCCAGCCGGTTGACCAACTGACTCGACTGGCCCAGGCCGGGAACAAACGGGGTGCCACGAGTGGCCACCGCTTCACGAATGGTCAGATTGTTCCGCTCCACCTCTTGTTCAAAGCCTTCGCTGCCGGCATAAAAACTGAACTCTTCAGCCTCCTCTGCAAGCCGGTCGATTGTACCGATAGGATCGGCAAACACTTCATAAGCCAGGATAGCGAACTGCACCTCTCCGTCCTGGCGATCTACAAGTTTGAAAGCGTGGGGTACATCGTTAATCATCATCACCTCGCTCACTTCCCCCACTTCAAGGTCCAGAACCGGAAGATATTCGTCACGTATCTCATCTGTCGAAACGTATGATTCGTTAAATGGAACCATAGACTCATTTTGCTGAAGGAATGATTCGTGGTCTTCCGCCTCTTCAAATCGTGGAATCAGATCTTCAACATCCTGAATGGACCGCAGGGTATCCTCCGCTGTAGGGACCTTCTCGAATGTCACATAGCGAAAACGGTAAGTCTCCTCCCGTTGAAACTGATCCTGGTTGTTGTTGTAGTTGTCACGAAGCTGATTCTCCGTCACCTGCACCTGATCTGCAGGCACATCACCGTATGGGAAACGGACGAAAGAGAATTCGGCAAAACTGTTTCTTCGGACAAACTCCGCTTCTACATCGCGCATGCTCACCCGAAGTCCCGAAGCGATAAAATTGGTCAGTTTCTGCTGTTGGCGATTCTGCCGCAGCTGCTGCTCGATCATTACCCAGATCTCCTGATTGCCCGGATCTTCGATCGCCGCCTGTAAGGCGATCCGGTCTATATTCCCCTCCTCGTCCTGAAACTGCTCCTGGATAAAAGGATCGGGATTATCTCCGGTAACCATCTCTACAAGTTCAGCATCCGTCACCTTGATACCGATATCCTCCATCTTCTGGGCCATCAGACGTTCCGCCACCAGATCCTCCCAGGCCTGAACTTCGTATGAGCTCCTGACCTCCTCACTCACCGGTGTGGACGACCGCTGATTATGCTGATCGATATAGTAGCTCACACGGCTATTATATTCATCCAGTTCGATGGCATCTCCATTCACCGAACCCACACTCCGTGGTGCGTTTGTCATTACATCAAACACCTGTGTATCCTGCAGCACCCACAAAACTCCAAACGAGAAGATCAGCACCCATAAAATAATGGGCGTGCTGTTTCTCATTTTCTCCATTGTTCCCATAGGAATACCTCTTACATCATCCGTTAAATGGCTTCTGTGAAGCCTGAAAAAGACCCTGAATATACGGGACGGGCTCGCGAAGAGCAATCTGTAGCCCTCTCTCTAATGAACAAATATTCCCGGAATGCCCCACACTGCAGGTCAGGAAAAACATAGAGCCTCCGGCCACACTGAGACCACTTCGGCTCAGAATAATTCTATCAGGCTAAGATGGCGAAGAAACCGACCGGGATTTTCATTAAGCTCACGAATCAGATCCCGAAGCTCGACAGAGAGGCTGTCTGCATTCTCGTAGAGGGAGGGGTCTTGTACAAGGCGCCCGAGTGTACCCTCTCCCTCATCAATTCTGGACAGCACGCTGTTCAACCGGCCAACGGCCTGATCCAGCTCCCCTGTCATTCCCCGCAGGTCTGCTGCTGCAACCTCGAGGTCGGCTATCATTCGCTCCAACCGCGGACCACTCTCCTCCGAAACGGTATCGATTCGGGCAAGGGTCCGGCTTGCAGAGGAGATAGCCCCTTCTAGTTCCTCCTGCCGCTCATCAAGCAGATCCTCCAGGCCACTTGTGACCTGCTCCAGGCTCTGTATCGTCTGGCCAATAGACTCACTGGCCGGATCGTCCAATGTAGTGTTCAACTGGCGCAGAAAGTGGTTCAACTCCGTAAATGAAGCGGTAATATCGTCACCCAGCTCCTGCCCCTTGCCTGCCAGAGTCTCCACCATAGAGTCCACATAGACACCGTCGATTCTCCCATCAAATGGTACAGGCTCATCTCCGCTCCCCTGTTCGATGACGATCGCCTTTCCGTCAATTAGCCCCAGCGAGGTCAGATAGGCAGTAGCTCCCTCCATAATCTCGATTTCCCGTTCGATGCCAAGTGTGGTCAAAACACGTCCGTCCGGTGTCAGGCTGATATTACGGACCGAGCCGATCTTGACCCCGTTCAAATAGACAACACTGCCGCTGTTGAGCCCGTCTACCTTGTCAAACGTTGTTTGTACCTGATGGGCGATTCGAAACATCGGCGCGTCGCTCATTACCCGAAATCCAGCAAAGGCGATAATAATCGACGTCAAAATTACAATACCGATTTTAAGTTCATTGCTCATTGTCAGCTCCTCATACCTGTTGCGGAATTTGATATTCGCTGGCCGATACAAACCGCAGAAGATCTTCGTGCCCGCTGCGTCCTATATCCTCTACAGAACCGAACCAACTTAGTTTTTGATGATCGAGAAACGCAACTTTATCTGCCACCTCCAGTACACTGTGCATGTCGTGAGTCACAACCACAGAGGTGATATTCAGCGTATCGGCCATCGTCTCTATCAACTGATTGATCTCATCCGCCGTCTCCGGATCCAGCCCTGATGTTGGCTCATCATACATCAGATACTGCGGCTTCAATATAATTGCTCTGGCCAGCCCCACGCGCTTCCTCATACCTCCGGAGAGTTCCGATGTCTCCTTCTCCGAAGCCTCTTCCAGACCCACCAGTTCGAGCGCCTCCAATACTTTTTTTCGTATCTGCTGCTCTGAATTCTTTGTAAAGTAACGTAGGGGGAACGCAACATTTTCGAACGTATTGATAGAATCAAACAGTGCCGACCCCTGGAACAGGATACCGAACCGTTGCCGCAATCTTCGAATCTGAATATAGTGCTGATCGTGTATGTTTGTCCCGTCTATCAACACATTTCCAGTGTCGGGGGTCAAAAGTGCATTGATATGCTTGATCAAAACAGATTTTCCGCAGCCCGACCGTCCGATTATGGCCACCGTTTCACCATCTTCAATCCGGAACGATACATCTTTCCAGATCAGAAGGTCTCCAAAACTTTTAGTAAGATTTTGAATTTCAATCATGATATGTCGATTACAGTAGAATGACTGCCAGAAACAGATCTGCAAGCAGAACAAAAATACAGCTTAAAACAGTCGCCTGGGTTGTACTTCGACCGACTCCTTCTGCTCCGCCACTGGCAAAATATCCCTTGTAACAAGAGATAGAGGTGATAAGAAAGCCGAATACAAAGGACTTTATAAATCCGAAAAGGACATCCCAGGGAAAGAAGTACATACGAGCTCCCTTCATAAAATCGGCCGCCGGCACCGCTCCGGAGAGCACACCTGCCGCTACGCCGCCCCCCACTCCAAATACACTGGCCACCACATAGAGTACAGGAAACATGCAGAGACCGGCCAGAACCCGCGGAACCACGAGAAATGATACGGAGTTGAAACCCATCGACTCCAGGGCATCAATCTGCTCACTCACCCTCATGTTACCTAGCTCCGTGGCAATACGAGCTCCCACCTTACCGGATAGCACCAGACTGGAAATTACCGCAGCAAGTTCGATCAGAATGGACTCGGATACGATAGCCCCGATCGTCGAAACGGGGATAAAGGCGAGCTCCAGCTGATAAGCGGTCTGCACCGTAAGAACCGCACCTGTAAACACCCCGGTGAGCATGATGATGCCCAGGGAATCGTATCCTGTTTTTACCAGTTCACTGAAAAAATTCTCTCGATAGGTGCTCACTTCCGTCGATGAACGAAGCGCCTGATAGAGTAGTAAACTGTATTTACCTAATTCACTTAGTCCGTACATGGGGTGTCTTCCGAAATAGTCGCCACTATATTACAAAAGTTTATCGGAAAATGTGAGCTGCAAAGGAAATAGAGCCCTTCTTTTTACGGAGAAGCAGGAAATTGAATCCAATCAGGAAATCGAGACTCATTCGGCTCCTCGAAATTCAATATCTTGTAGTGATTTTTCACTTGTTTCACTTAGCCCCGAACGGAAACCGGTTTTATGATTCGATATTTTACAGCGGGAGAATCCCACGGCCCGGAACTAACCGGCATTGTTGAAGGTGTACCAGCAGGACTAAACGTAACGGAAGATGAGATTGCCCTCCATCTTCAGAGACGGCAGCAGGGGTACGGCCGCGGTGGGCGGATGGCATTCGAAAAGGATCGGGCAACTCTAACAAGTGGAGTCCGGTTCGGAAAGACAATTGGATCTCCGATTGCCATGAGAATGGGCAATCGCGCCTATGAGAAGGACGACAGCAACTGGCCCGTAGTGATGGCAAAAGAGGGGTCCGGAGAAGGTGTGGAACCGATTACCCTATCCCGCCCTGGCCATGCAGACCTTGTTGGAGTGCAGAAGTACCGGTTCGATGATATCCGGCCGGTCATAGAGAGGTCAAGTGCCCGTGAAACCGCAATGCGCGTGGCCTGCTGTTCTATCGCACGCCTCTTTCTGAAGAGATTCGGAATTGAAATCGGCGGGCATGTGATTCGCATCGGTTCAGTTGGCTTCGAAAGTTGGGAAGAGGTTCGCAACCTCGCCGACCCTCTGGCAGAAGAGGGAGCGGAAGCCGTCTTCAGAAAAGCAGATCAATCGGATGTCCGCTGCCTGAATGAAAAAATGGGCGAAAAGATGCGGGACGAAATTAAGAAGTGGCGCAAAGAGGGCTCCTCTCTGGGTGGTATCTATGAAATTATAGTCACCGGGCTTCCTGCCGGACTGGGTAGTTATGTACACTGGGACCGCAAAATCGATGGTCAACTCGCAGCGGCTATTCTCTCTACACAAGCCATGAAGGGGATCGAGATAGGACTCGGTTTTACATCGGGAGAGCGGCCCGGCCACAAAGTTCATGATGAAATCATCTACGAAGAGGAGGCATTCCGCCGACGGACGAACCGTGCCGGAGGAGTAGAAGGCGGTATGACCACTGGCATGCCACTCATTCTCCGGGGAGTGATGAAGCCGATCCCCACCATGCTTACACCTCTTAAAACTGTTGATTTCAAGAGCAAAAAAGAGATGGATACACGGTATGAGCGCTCCGATGTTTGCGCTCTGCCAAGAGCAGTCGTCGTGGCCGAGAGCGTTGTTGCACCGGTTCTTGCAAACGCCTTTCTTGAGAAATATGGTGGGAGCTCCATTTCCGAAATTGCCGAACACGTGGCAGCTGAAGGAAGAGGCACCATCAACAACGGGAAGTGATGGATCAGAACCACAAAAAAATCGCCCGGCTTGCACGTTTTGTACAGAGGGACCCCACCGACTCCTTTTCAAAATTTGCACTGGCTCTGGAACTTTTGAAAAACAATGAGGGCGAAAAGGCGTTACAGATTTTTGAATCGATCTACCGGCTGGACCCAGGCTACCTGGGTATCTACTATCATCTTGGAAAACTGTATGAAACACTCGAACAGAATGGCCGTGCCCGCAAGCTCTATCTTGAAGGTGCCGAACTCGCCAGGTCACGTTCCGAGCAGCGGACCCTCGAAGAGCTTGAAGAGGCACTTCAAAACATGGACACAGATCGGAATGAAACAGAGGATTAAACAGGATTCCAGGCAAATCGTCTTCCTGATAGTACTTCTGCTCAGCTTCACGGTGCCCACAGGTGTACTGTTGGCTCAGGAGACTACACAGGAACATACGACTACCGAAGGAGAGACACTCTTCAGCGTTGCGAGACAGTATCAGATCACCGTAACCGAACTCAGAAACTGGAATGACCTGGAGAGCGATACGCTAACGGAGGGACTGACGCTGCGAGTCTCCCCGCCAGTCACCGAAGAAGTCACACTCCATCGGGTTGAACCGGGACAGACTGTCTATGCAATCAGCCGCATGTATGGTGTGTCCATCGCCGAGATTCAACAGTGGAACCAGATTGAAGACAATATACTTGAGGTGGGACAGGAGCTCAGAATCTATAGTGAACAGGAAGCCGGTGAACCGATAGAACTCCCGGTTCGCGAAAATACAGAAACCGAAGAAGGAGATAGAGGGACTCTGGTTTCAGAACCCGCCCGGGCCAATGCCTGGTATACCGTAGTAAGTGGCGACAACCTGCACAGAATCGCAATAGAACACGATATGAGTGTCGAGGAACTCCGGCAGCTCAACGATCTGGACTCTAACCTGATCAGTGTAGGCCAGCGCCTCATTGTAAGACAGATTCAGACCACTCCGGGCGTCTCTGAATTCGATGAAGAGTCTACACCACAGGGGCGCTTTGTTCTCTACCGGTTGACCGGTGAAGATACGCTCTCCTCACTCAAAGAGCGGTTTAAAATGACTGAGGAGGAGTTGAAAGCCCTCAATCCCGGGTTCAGCCCGGAGAATCTCTCGGAGGGACGACAGATTACCGTACTTCTGCCCCCAAATCGCACCTTCACTAACCCCTACAGCAGAGGAGCGGGCCTGGAAGATCTTGGGCAGGTAGCTGTGCGGGTCTATGACGAAGATGAGCGGGGGAGCCCCACAACCAGCGGAGAGCTCTATAATCCGAACCTTCTTACTGCAGCCCACCCCAATATTGCACTTGGAACTATTATCTATATTGAAAACCCAGGCAACGGTCGTGGTGTCTATGTAAAAGTAAACGACCGGTTCACAGGTGAGGGTATTAAACTCTCACGCACAGCCATGGAACTGCTGGAGTTTTCTTCCATCGAACGAGCATTCGTAAACATTTATCAGGAGCAGTAAGCCACCAAGAAGCGGTTAAATAAGGAATTACCGCTTCCGTCAATATTTATTCTGGTATCAAAAAATTTAAATAGAGGGATTAAAAGTATTGATTGGCATTCAATAGGCCAGACATTAGATTGATATAGCGTTGGATAAACCTCCGATCCGAATTCAGAGAGCCGGATCCAGGCGGGAATAATAGATATCGAGATCAAAAGAGATGTCAGAATTGACAAGAACAGAGGTGCATAAGCAGCAGGACTTCCATGAGGAGATTTTGCCTCATCTGGACGCACTTTATAACTTTGCCCTGCGTCTGACTACCGAACCGAATGATGCTGAAGACCTTGTACAGGATTCGATCGTAAAAGCATATCGTTTTTTCAGCAGTTACGAGAAGGGGACCAACGCCAAAGCGTGGTTATTCCGTATTCTGAAAAACTCCTACATAAACAACTACAGACGAAAGTCGAAAAAACCGCAGGAGGTAGATTACGACGAAGTAGCCACCTTTTATGAAACCATTCGGGCCGAAAGGACAGAGTCTTCCGATCTGGAGGACAAGATGTTCAGCCAGCTTATTGACGACGACCTGACAAATGCTCTTGAGGATCTTCCCGAAGATTTCCGAACGGTCGTACTACTTTGCGATGTCGAAGAGTTCACCTATGAAGAGATCGCCAATATGCTGGATGTGCCCATCGGAACCATCCGATCCAGGCTTCACCGTGGACGTAACCTCCTGAAAGTTCAGCTCGAGGAGTATGCCCGTAAACGCGGGTTTGTAGAAGATTGACTCCGGGAGTCAAGCCACACACCTCAGCGTAATCCGTATCGTTGTGCCCACCGCCGGCCCGGATCGAAGCACAGAGATGGACCCGTCGTGATACTCCTCAACAATCCGCCGGGCGAGACTGAGGCCCAGCCCCCAACCCCTCATTTTGGTGCTGAATCCCGGTTTAAAGATATCGTTCAGATGTTTGTGATCGATACCCGACCCTGAATCAGAGATATCTATATGCAGATCCCCCTCTGACCTGTGCACCCGGACAGAGACCTTTGGCGGGCTGGGACTGTCACGAATAGCATCCATCGCATTTTTAATTACATTTTCCACCGCCCACTGAAACAGCTCCGCATTGATCTCCACGTTAGCATTTTCGGAGATCTCACACTCCACTTCCACCTGCCGTTCCAGTTTTGGGAGACGCCTGTACATATACTCCATCACCTGATCTATGATCGGGGCAATAGGCAGAGGGTTCAATTCAGGGGTTGAACCAATCTTGTTGAACCTCTCAGCTACCCCTTTCAGGCGGGCAATGTCGTTTTCGATCTCTCCCACCAGCTCTTTGGTAGCGCCCTCGTCGGAACTTCGCTCCCTCAGAAGTTCCAGCCACCCGTAGAGGCTGCTGATCGGTGTTCCAAGCTGATGGGCCGCCTCTTTGGCCATTCCCACCCAGAGATTGGACTGTTCAGAGCGGATAATGCTACGGTAGGTGGTATAGCCTACTCCCAGCAAAAGCACGAGCAAGGCAAACTGAAAGTAGGGGAAATATCGAAGGTACTGTACTGTTTCGCTCTCTCCGAAATAGACATACTGTGTCTGCTCCGTTGCCCCCTGGCCAATCGTAATGGAGATCGGGTCCCTGATGGATGCGAACTGTTCAATAAGTCCGGGTGAGATCCTGTCGGCATCGATATGGTTGTAGGTGATCACCTCTCCCTCTTCGTTCACCACAATCTGAGGAATCCGAAACCGCTGCTCGGCAATAAGCTCACTACGCACAAAATCGAATGAAGATTTGGCCGACTCGGCACTTTGAATGCGCCTGATGATCATCTGCGGCACTTCAGGAATTTCGGAGAGCAAACGGGCAGACTCGGTCAGGTCGCTGCTCACCTGATCATGAATTGGCTGGCTTGAGAATTCGACCGCTTTGGCCCACAACTCCACAGACAGACTCTCCTGCTGCTGGATCAGTGAGATGAGAAAACGGTTATAGAGATAGGAACCAGCACCCAGAATAATGAGAAGGGTGATGAGTACCACCTTAATGCGGCGGGAGGGGAGATAGAGTTGCATGGAGACCTCGCTTTAATCGGATCGATATTCAGGAAAATATCCGAAAAAATAGCGAAGCGGGCTACCGGGCCGGTCGAATGCCGGTTCAGGCCGACGCTTTCTGCTTCTCGTATACGGGAGGAGCGGTTTTTTCGATCGTCTCTTTGGTCACAACACAGCGCTCGATTCCCTTCATGGAGGGGAGAGTGAACATGATGTCGAGCATCGCATCCTCCAGAATGGAGCGAAGGCCCCGTGCCCCGGTTTTTCGCTGTTTCGCTTTCTGTACCACTGCCTGAAGCGCCTCCTCTTCAAACTCCAGCTCTACATCTTCCATACTAAAGAGCTTCTTGTATTGACGAATAATAGCGTTCTTTGGCTTCACAAGGATCTCCATCATCGCATGGTCGGTAAGCTCCTGAAGGCCACTAATAACCGGAAGTCTTCCAATCAGCTCAGGGATAAGGCCAAACTTCTGCAGATCCTCTGCTTCCACGAACGTAAAGATGTCGGGATCAGATTTGTCGAATTTGGACTGTTCGGTCGAGTGAAAACCCATTGAGCTGGTCGAGAGCCGCCGGGAAATGATCTCTTCGAGGCCGTTAAATGCACCACCGCAGATAAACAGAATCTGTCTGGTATCCAGCTGAATGAAACTCTGCTCCGGATGCTTTCTCCCCCCCTTGGGTGGAATGTTGGCAACCGTGCCCTCCAGAATTTTAAGAAGAGCCTGCTGAACCCCTTCTCCCGAAACATCACGGGTGATAGAGGGATTATCGCTCTTACGAGCCACCTTGTCTACCTCATCGATATAGACGATCCCTTTTTTAGCTCTCTCTACATCGTAATCAGCCGACTGGAGCAGATTACTGAGAATACTCTCCACATCCTCGCCCACATAGCCCGCTTCCGTTAACACGGTAGCATCGGCAATGGTAAAGGGGACGTCTATAATATTTGCAAGTGTACGAGCCAGGAGCGTCTTTCCGCTGCCTGTAGGGCCCAGAAGAATGATATTGCTCTTTTCAATCTCTGTATCTTCATACTGCTCGTCCCCACCGGTGGCAATTCGTTTGTAGTGGTTATAGACGGCAACAGAGAGAGTCTTTTTGGCCGACTCCTGGCCAATCACATACTCATCCAGCTTTCCCTTGATCTCGACCGGCTTCAGACGGGTTTCATACTGCTTCTCGCGACGGCGGGCCAGAGATGCGAGATCACTCTCAATGATGCTGGCAGCATCCTCTACACAGCGGTCACAGATGTATACCTCCGGACCGGCAACCATGCTGTTGACTTCATTGCTTGCCCGACTGCAAAAAGAGCAGTGGACCAAATCGTTTTTCTTCTGTTTACTCATCTCTACGGCCTGTACGATTTACCATTCTCAACCATCAGGTACCTCTGATTTTCAGGAGGAACCCTTCTTCTCATTTCTCTCCATCACCCGATCTACCAAACCGTAATCCAGTGCCTCCGCGGCACTCATCCATTTGTTCCGGTCGGAGTCTATTACAATTTCGTCAGATTTTTTTCCGGAGTGCTTTGCCAGAAGATCCGTCAGCAGACTCTTGATTCGAATAATCTCCTTTGCTTCGATCTCGATATCACTGGCCTGGCCCTGTACACCGCCAAGTGGCTGGTGAATCATCACTCTGGCATTCGGAAGAATGTTACGCTTCCCTTTTGTGCCGGCAGTGAGGAGAACGGCGCCCATCGATGCCGCCATTCCCACACAGGTTGTAGATACTTTACAACGGACATACTGCATTGTGTCGTAGATCGCCAGGCCTGCGGAAACCACACCGCCAGGGCTGTTGATGTAGAGGTTGATATCCTTCTCCGGATCCTCTGACTCCAGAAACAGCATCTGAGCCACTATGGAGCTGGCAACAGCATCATTGACCGGTGTTCCCAGAAAGATGATACGATCTTTCAGAAGACGGGAATAGATATCGTAAGCGCGCTCTCCGCGAGAGGTCTGTTCGACCACCATCGGAATCAGCTGGCTCGTCGTCCGGTTTTCATCACTCAATGCTGGAAATTCGTAAAGTGGCTGTCTGTTTGTCATGGGGCTCTTGCCGGATTGTTCGATCGTTAATCGCTCTACTTCTGCTCTTCGTCCCGCTTTTTGCGGAACTCCTCTTTAGAGAGCTCTTTGATGTTAACAGCATCTTCCAACTTTTCAAAAACCTTGTTTTCACGAATATTCGTTCGCAGGTTTTCAAGTTGAGACGGATTCTGCGCAAAATAGCCCTTCATCTGATCTACTGTTGCACCATATTTGGCTGCTTCTCCAGAGATATAGGCATCGATATCATCAGGCGTGATCTCTATGTCGTCAAAATGCTCCTGGAGCTTCAGGTTGATGAAGTACCACTTCCCTTCGCTCTGTGCCTGATCCTTCATACGCTCCTTATACCCCTCCATGTCGAAATCCGGAGGGAGTTGGCCACCTGCCTGCTGGCCAAGCTGCTCGGCATAGTTATTTAAAATCTGTTCGGCAAACACTTCGGGAATCGAAAAGTCATGCGCCTCCACAAGTGAAGAGATCACATCCTGACGGAAGAGATCACTGCTTGTCTGGTCGTAGTAGTTCTGTATTCGGCTCCGCAACCAGCTTTTAAATTCATCACTGTTTCTGGCCTCTTCATTCGACTGCTTTTGGGCAAACTCATCGGTCAGTTTCGCTTCATGAGCTTTTTGAACCTTTTTGAGCGTCAGGCGAAATCGATCTTTCTCCTCGCCCTCTCCCAATTCCATCTCGACCGTATCTCCGGCACTCTTTCCTTCCAGTGCCTTCAAAAAATCTGCAGAACCCTCGTCCTTCAAATCCAGTGTCTGGTTCGTATCGCTCTCCCCCTCGATCGGCTCCCCATCCTCATTCAGAGACACAACATCGACAACGACCCGATGCTCACCGGTAACCATCTCATCTACATCTTCGAAATTTCCCTCTTTTTCCAGGATTCGGCGAAGCTCCTCTTCGACCTCGTCGTCAGTCACATCGTGCACCATCTTTTCTACCTCTACCGAGGAGAGATCCGCAAGCTCAAAAACCGGACGGACACCTATTTTAAAAGTGACCTCGAGCAGATCCGACTCCCACTGCAGGTCGGTCATCTCGGATCCGCCCACAGGGTCGTGCTCGGGAACCACCTCTTTCTCAAACACCTCCTGGACAAACTTATTGATCTCCTCCATCTCGATCTCACTTCCAAAACGCTTCTTCACGATAGAGAGGGGAACCTTACCGGGCCGGAATCCTGGCATCTGAATCTGACTTCTGTATTTTTTAAACGCTGCCTGAAACTGCGGTTCCAGCTCTTCACGAGTCGCTTTTATTTTTACCTCTTTGTCGACGTCGGTCAACTCTTGAAGTGAGATCTCCGCTCTGTTGTTCTCTTTCATATTCTGTAGTCAGTAGTCGTAATGTTGATGTTCACCGGTTTATCTCCTCTCCGACAGATGCCTGAATTGCAGTACGAGAGGGGGGACTCGAACCCCCACACCGTAAAGGTACCAGATCCTAAATCTGGCGCGTCTACCAATTCCGCCACTCTCGCATATTCTCATCTATCCATAGCCTTTTAAGTTACGATTTAATGCCCCTTCTTTCAACTGCATCGGTCTCTTTACTGCAGCTGTTGCAAAGCAGCACACAAACTGCAATCTTTGCGAATTAAACCCCTTCTAACTTATAGATCGGATGACATGTTCAAGAACCTCCGCTTTGTGTACATCACTACCAGCGGGCGGGAAGAAGCTCGCAGAATCGGGCAGATTCTTGTCGAGGATAAATTCGCCGCATGCGTCAATATACTGGACGGTATGGAGTCGATCTATCGCTGGGATGACAAGGTGATAACGGACCAGGAGTGTGTTTTGATTGCAAAAACAGAGCAGCGCCATCTGGCCAGATTGACCCGAAGGGTGAAGGAGCTGCACAGCTACGACTGTCCGTGCATCGTTACACTGACGGTGACCGAACAGGAGGGGAATAAAGAGTATCTGCAGTGGCTCATCGACCAGACCGCGAACCCTGAACCGGAGCTGAACAGCGAGCCACGAAGCTCCTGATTCGTGAACACGCATAAAAAGTGAACATCTTTTAGTTAATGGATGTGTCTTCAACTACTTTTTCTCTATTTCCTCTTTTATCAAATGAAGCCACTCTTCAATTTTGTCTAAGGTCATATTGGATGAATACTTTTTCTACAACTTGAAGCGGTTCTTTAAGCTGGTCTTGCCGTAAATCTTCAAGCTTTATCTGTATGGGTTTCCGCATAGATTTCTTCAGCTATTTTGTTATTTATCGGATCACCGGTGACCATTAAATCAGTAAAAACTACGAGACGGGGAGCTATATTTGGATGATCATTTTCTATCGTCCAGTAAGGCCCTCGAATTGCAACTTTCCCGTTTTCATCAGGTATTAGTTTGAGCTCTTTCCTCTGCGCTTGGAGGCTTGAGACGTTCAAGATCGTTCGGTTTGCACCTGTTCGCTAGCCATAATCAAAGACAAATCCCCGACAATTTTTTCAAGATCCTCTTAGTTGGTCGACCATTGGCAATAAGATAGAGTGGTCTTATCGTCTCGATCCGATGTCCTGGCTCAGGGAAGTGAAAACCGGAAAACTGAAGTTTGAAAGCCGGACACAATATAGACCGACTTTCCCTCTCGGTCATAATGTACGCCTGTCATCATTACATCATTCGGTGTGTCTTCACGAATGCGAAATTCTCCCAGGCTGAATTCATATATATCTTGCAAGCGATAGTGCCCAGCATATTCGTCATATACAAGACGGATGAGTGTCCGCCCCCGGAAAACATCAATAGAACGGTCTGAATTCAGATAAACATTTCCCAATAGACCAGATACGCCGATACCTTCCGGAGGTGGCGGTGCACGATCCGGCTTTACATCCGGGTTATCAGGACGTGCCTCTTCCGGAAAGTCAAGATAGATGGTATGGATCTGACGTTGATTTGCATCCAGCAGAAAAATATAGGGCAGGCCAAATGGACTATAGCGATGTCGTTACGATCATTCGTATCTATGTGATACCAGTTGTACAATCCGGGCATCATACCCGCAGGAATAATGTGGGGCCAAAACGAATCTAGCACGATAAATGGAGGATGAGCACTTCGGATTTGAATAAGTCCGTCCGGATCATTCATTAGGGGGAGAAAGACCAAGGAGTCGTTGACAGCGACGTTGTTCATCGTAATAGAGGACTGGAGTTCGATACTATGAAGCGGTTGAAAGGCATGATCAAAGATCTGCAATCGTCCGTTGCCAAACTCTTCAATGAACAGGTAGCTGGAATTCTGATATATTTTTTCCGGAGAGCTTAGGTCTCCAGGCCCCCGACCGCTCTGGCCATGATAATCGGTCCAGACACCATATGAACTCATCACCCAAACCCGGTCCTGTTGGCCATCGAGTATGAACAATTGCCTTCCCATATTGAGCACATCTCTCATTCTGCCCGGTATCGTGAATTGGTCAAGTGCAGGTACCTTCTCTCTTCCCAAAATGCCATGATCCGCGAGGAACACGGTATCTGGTTTTATTTCGTGAAGGGAAATGACCGAGACCGGTGCGGCTGCTAACCGCACATCGAGAGAAGCGTTGCCGGTTGGAGGTATACTGTTAACTTCAGTAGTACAGGCCGAAATGGCCAGGAGGAACAGTGGCGCCAGTGTCACCATTGCGGAACAGTCATTCCAGTGAAACAGGATATTTGAGTTACTAAACAAGAATTGACCAGTTTATATATACGTTGCGGAACTACTAGCGGTCAAGTCCCAAATTCTGTGTAAAAACAGAATTGGTTAGGCTGCCAGTTTAAAGGAGATCCTGCCATTGAAACCTGAAAAGAGTATATGAAACTGCAAAATTAGCGAGTGTGTTATCTTTCTTCCAGTTCGATTCGGTACTTTTCAACGGACTGGACTCCCAATTCCTCATCCGTTTTATGCATGTAGAGATACCCGTT
>JBBDIJ010000007.1:0-159769 GCA_040880485.1 Balneolaceae bacterium | reverse complement strand
ATATTCAGCCAAAAAACTGAAATGAGAGAAAACAATGAGTTTATCGTAGCCCCCAGATGTTATAGATGGCCGACACTTTATACGTTCCCGGGTTAAGATAGTCGGGCTGATGTGCGAAAGGTTCAGATGAACTCCAGTCGATCAATCCCTTACCATCCCACTCATGGCTCAGTACAACCGATTCCCCTGCATTCATTCTGATTTGTAGCAAAGCTTCCTGAACAAACTTGTGAAATCGCCAGACCACCTCATCTTCTGGTCCTGTTACCAGAAAATCGTACAGCCCCCAATTCATGCCTGTCCTGCCTCCTGATTCAAAAAACAGATCCTGGTCGCTAGTATTTGTCAGGCGCAAAGAGAACTCCACCGTTTCGCCGCGTCGGATTGGATCCGGGGGGTCCAGTAGTTCCACTGTTAAATGTTGATCCGGGGGTGGGTATTGCTCCGGAAGTGAATTGAACTCAAACGGGTTTTCAGTGAACTCAAACTCTTCGGAAGAGTCGGAAACATCACAGCCTGTGAACAGAATACTTACAGAGAGAAGGATGAATCCGAAGATTATCGGCATTCGGGTCATTGGTATGTGTCGTTGCTGTTTCATTTATTCAGGATTTTGACCCGGATAATAACCGTAGTCATAATTCCAATGATGAAGTGTATCAATGACGCCTGTCGGTTGTCCGAACTCATACTTCTCTTTATACCAGAGATACTCCACCGGGGGCTCTTCATTATTGACATCAACTGTAAACATTCCAGCTGTACCAACATCAATGTATTGTGGTCCGTCAATATCTGCAGTTAACGGTGGAGGGGGTGGGGGTAGATTTTTTTCATACCTGCCTCCTATTTTGACTTTTATTAACGATAGTGCAACTGCACACGTACAAAAAAACAATCCGAAATCAAAAAAAGTCAAATAATTCTCTATAACTTATAGTATAATTCGCTTCAATAGATTGATGAATATCATATTATAGTAATTTAAATAATAATATATAAGCGTATTATAGTGTCTGGGGTTAATTTCATTCTAACCCAGACCATTTGCTCTATTTCCCGTGAACACATGAGTCTGCTACTCTCAAATTTACAAGTGATGAATGTCAGATTATCTATTTGTCAAACACGGAATGCCCTACGACCCGAATTCCGAAACTCATCCCAGGATTTCCCCTTTACAGTATCTTCGTCAAGATCTTTCACAAAACAGAAACGGCACCATCAAGGTGCCGTTCTGAATCCGTTCAATTTGAAAGCAGGGGTCAGTTTTTCACCAGTTCCAGGCGATTTTCACCTGCCGATATTGGCAGCTCATAGACGTTTCGCTCGAATTGATAAAAGTCATCCTGCCGAAAGGGCTCGATGACGTTGCCGTCCAGAGAGACCTGCCACTGCTCTCCATTGTGGATCTGCAGCTCCAGCCGGTTGGTGTGAGTGGTGCCGGTCCGGTTCTCGATCTGGAATTCCAGATTGCCGAGATCGTCGGATACCCGGATAGGGTCTTCTTCCGACCATCCGTCCCGCTCCAGCTCAACGCCGAGCCGGTTCTCTCCGTCTACCAGCCAGAACCGGATTAATACACCGTCCCGGGGGTAGATATCAAAACCGTCTGAAGTCTGCTCCATGTTGGCTCCATAAGCGGTCCATCCGAAAATCGGGTCTTCGGTCAGAATGGTGGTAGCGGTACGGGTCACGGCCCCCATTCCGAGGTTCCCTTCTCCGTCGTACCGCCACGAACCACGGTCTTCTTGCTGTCGGGCCCAGACACCGCCATGCTTGCTTCGCTGGAACGCCCACCCGAGGGCGCCGTCGTTCTCTTCTCCCGGGAACCAGAAGCCGTAATCGGTCTCCGGCCGGCCGGTATTAACCAGAGAGAATGAGCTGAGGTAGCTGGCGTAGCCGAGCTGCAACCAGTCGTGCGGGTCATCAGCAAACTCCAGACCGTAGTTGAGAATGGACCAGCCGTGCATACGCGCCATGTAACTCATCGAACCGTCGGCCCCGAGCTGGAAATATTTGGGTTCCAGCCACCCACGAACCGCCAGACCTGCGTAGTGCTGCTGCTCCATAAATTCGCGGGCATCTTCCCGGTGAATATCTCCCTCATCGTAGGAGTACCAGGACTCTTCAACCTTGTTAAACCAGAGGCTGTCTCCCGGTGGGATGTCTACCGTGGCACCGTATCGGGCCAGAGCATAGGTAGATTCGAATGCAGTACGGTCGGTCGCATATTCTGAGCGGTAGGGATAGGGGTCTTCATAGACGAAATAGAGCACCTTCTTCTCCCATTCGCGGCGCAGCCAGTCAGCGTCTTCCTGCCGGCCCTTCTCCTCCAGCAGTTCCACCATTTCCGGAACGAGCAGTTCGTTATAGAGCCCCCACTGATACGTTTCGTAGTAGGTAAGAATGTTGTAGGGATAGTTGAAGAACGCCTGTGCCGTTCCCCACAACCTCTCCAGATAACCATCGGCATCCAGATAGTTGACCATATCGGGATAACGCTCTGCGATCTGATACATGTGGTAGTAGAGCATCATGATGTGGGGGTAGTCATATGACCTCCACACCTTCATACTGTTGTGGTTCTGGGTTTCGATACCCAGCCTCCCCAGTGGGTCGCTGGCGGTTTTCCAGTTGGGCGTTCCGTAGACCCCATAGGGGTAAGGGTCCTGCTCATCGGTTCGCTGCAACCCACCCCAGACATAATTCTCCAGGTAGTACTCGATCGCTTCGATCTGCTCTGGTTCCGGGTCAATGGCATTCACAGATGCCAGATACGGGGCGTGGCCGAGAGCGGGATCGTCGGCCGCCAGAACATAACCCCACCAATGCTCATAGACATCGGGGTTGTCTGGCCCCCGTAGTACCTGATTTTTCATATCCCAGACGGAGAAGAGCCCGTCGTACCAGACATCCGGATTACGATGCTGCTGATTTTCTACCATGAACCGGGTCCTCTTCTCAATCAGGGTGGCAATCGGTTCGGTGGCAAAGAACTCAAGGTTGGTCTTCCGGTCTCCGTCAAAGTGGACGGTGATCATGTTTTCGCCGAGCCGGTTGAATTTGACGCTGTAGAGATGGTGATCCGGCTGGCTCTCCCCGAGATAGGTGATTTCGGTATCATCCGGGAACTCTGCTACAACATCATCGATGGTAGTCCGGGTGTGCAGGGAGAACTTTGCTTCCAGGTCTTCGGGAACCGTCATGCCGGGTACTACACGCACATCAATCAGATCGTTCTCAACAAGAAGGTCACGCAGCTCATCGTACGTATCTGCCCGGTGAAGGGTAAACCCATAGGTGACCCGGTCATTCCCTTCTCCCTCCGGTCCGAGTTCCAGATAGGTATGTGGCTGCCGCCAGGTCCCCTCTGTCTGGTTGTTGCCGGTTAGTCCGGAGTGGATGAAATAGTCCGATCCCTCATAGTACTCCAGAGAGGTTCCGGGCTGAACCGCGAGTAGTGCATAAGGCGGGGCTCCACCTCTTTTGCTGAAAACCATGAAAGAACCGTCGGCAGACACAAAATGGCGTCTGGTAAAGCTCTCCTCAAAATTATACTGCTTATTACCACCCGAAGATGATCTCGAAGCGATATCTACAGAGAAATCCCCGAGTGTGACCGGATAGGGTGTCTGGTTCCACACTTCGATGTCCCAGATCAGTTTGTTCCCATCCAGGGTAAAGTTCTGTTCCATTCGAATTGGACGGTCGTCCCGGAAGTCGACAAAGGTAGCCCTCTGTTCGTTCGTGTCTATCTCCCGGTCCCGTCCGCCTGTGGCAACGTTCAGCCAGTCTCCCTCTCCGTATTGATAAACGACGTCGATGGATCCGAGGGTGCCGTCTATCAGATTGGCATCGTGAGGGTCACCGGGAAAGTTAATCCGGTTGACGCCACTGTTGCTGAATCCGACATCCAGCCACTCGTTGGAGAAGGTGTTTGAGCCGTCCTGAGTCTGTTCTTCGGCCTGGCTGTAGGTGCACGCCACACAGAACAGAAGCGACATGGCGGCTGGATAGATAAATGGTTTCATAATTGTGTCACCTCAAGATTGTGGAGCGGATCGCTGATATTCAACTCATAAACGATACGCTCGAATTCAAAGAAGTCCTCCTCCTCTACCGGTTCAAGAACGTTGCCGTCCAGGGAGACTTGCCACTGCTGCCCGTCATGAACCTGAAGCTGAAGGCGGTTGGTGTGAGTGGTTCCTGTACGGTTTTCGATCTGCAGTTCCGCCCGTCCCAGATCTTCCGAGACGCGAATCGGACGGCCTTCCGCCCAGCCGTCTCTCTCCAGCTGTATTCCGATGTGGCTCGCTTCGTCCACCATCCAGAAGCGGATGCGAACACCATCTCGGGGTACCATTTCAAAGGCCCCTCCTGAACGCTCCAGATTGGCTCCGTAGGCGGTCCAGCCGAAGATCGGGTCATCCGTCAGAATAGTAGAAGCGAGGCGGGTCACCGTGCCGATACCGAGATTGATCTCTCCGTCGTACCGCCAAGCACCGCGATCTTCATCTTTCCGAACCCAGGCCCTTCCGTGTTTCGACTCCATGAAGGCCCATCCGATCGCTCCGTCGTTTACTTCCCCCGGGAACCAGTAGCCGTAATTGCTCTCTTCGGTACCGGTGTTCATCAGGGCGAACGAGCTCAGATAGCTGTTATAGCCGAGCTGCAGCCAGTCATGCGGCTCATCAGAGAATTCGAGGCCGTAATTCAGAATCGACCATCCGCCCATCTTGGCCATATAGCTCAGGATAAACGTATGGCTGTGGCGAATCAGATCCGAACCCATCAGGAAATATTTCGGTTCAAGCCAGCCGCGGGTCGCCAGGTTGGCGTAATGCTGCCGGTCCATGAACTCCCGGACATCCTCCCGGCTCGTCTCGTCATACGAGTGCCACATATCCCGGTTCCTGTCGTACCAGAGGCTGTCTCCCGGTGCAATCTCATGGATGGCACCGTAACGTGCGAATGCGTAGGTAGATTCAAACGCGGTCCGGTCAAACGCATACTCCGACCCGTATGGATAGGGGTGGCTGTACGTATGGAACAGAACCTTCTTCTCCCATTCGCGGCGCAGATAATCCGCTACATCCTGCCGTCCCACCTCTTCCAGCAGTTCAATCATCTCCGGCAACAACATCTCGTTGTAGTAGCCCGCCTCATAGATCCGGTAGTAGGATGAGATCTCATACGGGTATTCGAAGAAGGCTTCGGCCGTCCCGATCATCCGTTCCAGGTAGCCCTCGGCATCCAGGTAGTTCACCATATCGGGATAGCGCTCGGCAATCTGGTACATGTGGTAGTATAGCATAAAAATGTGTGGGTAGTCATAGGCTCTCCACACCTTCGTCAATTCGAGACTCGAACCGGATTCGATCTCCCTTCTTCGTTCCACATCACTGGCTACATACCAGTTGGGGACGCCATAGATGCCGTACGGATAGGACTCCTCTTCGTCGGTTCGCTGGAGCCCACCCCATACATACCGTTCCAGGTAGTACTCGAGAGATTCGATCTGGTGTTCATCCGGATAGATAGCATTCCACGAAGCGACCATGGGAGCAATTCCCAGCGCCGGATCATCAGCAGCCAGCACGTAACCCCACCAGCCATCAAAGCCGTCGGTGTTG
This sequence comes from Balneolaceae bacterium, assembly GCA_040880485.1. GTDB lineage: Bacteria > Bacteroidota > Rhodothermia > Balneolales > Balneolaceae > JBBDIJ01. The sequence continues at coordinate 154,133 of JBBDIJ010000007.1, read as the reverse complement.
TCGGGTCCGCGCAGAACACCGTTCTTCATATCCCATACAGAGTAGAGCCCGTCATACCAGACATCGGGATTGCGGTGCTGCTGGCTGTTCACTATAAAATCGGACCGTTTATGCATCAGCGTTTCGACCGGCTCGGTGGAGAAGAACTCCAGAAAGGTCTCACGTCCGCCATCAAAACGGACGGTGATCATGTTTTCACCGAGCTTGTTGAATTTGACGCTGTATATATGGTGATTCGGCTCGCTCTCGCCCAGATAGTTGATCTCTGTTTCGTTCGGAAACTCCGCAACGACGTCTTCAATGGAAGTACGTGTGTGGAGCGAAAATTTCGCCTCCAGATCTTCCGGAACCGTCATGCCCGGCACGACCCGCACATCAATCAGATCATTTTCTACCAGTACCTCCCGGAGCTCGTCGTAGGTTTCTGCCCAGTGGAGGGTGAAGCCGTAGGAGAAGCTGTCATTATCGCTGTCTGCAGGGCCCAGATCCAGGTAGGTATGGGGCAGGCGCCAGGTTCCTTCCGTCTGGGCGTTTCCGCTGTAACCGGAATGGACATACGCCCGGTAGGGATTGCCGCCTCCCGCATCAAAATATTCAAGTTTTGTACCGGGTTGAACCGCCAGCAGCAGAAATGGAGGTTCTCCGCCACCTTTGGTGAAGATCATGTGGGAACCATCACCGGAGATGAAGTGCTTTTTGGTGAAGCCCTGACGGAAAATGTTCAGCGGGCCGCCTCCACCCGGACCATTCCAGGGAAAACGAATGGCCACATCGCCAAGTGTTACCGGAGACGATGACAGGTTGTGTACGTCGATGTTCCACTCCAGTGCATCACCGTTGTTTCGAAAGGTCTGAACCATTCGGAACGGCTGATCATCCGGTTCATCCAGATAAGTCACTGTCCGGCTGCCGGAATTTACGTTTATCTGCCGATTGTCGTGGCTTAAATCCTGCCACTCCCCGTTTCCGAACCGGTAACGTACGTCCATATGGCCGAGGGTACCACTCAGCACATTGGCCTCGTGCGGGTCGGAAGGGTAGGTCAGTTGAGTCAGTCCGGTGTCACTATATTCGATTTTCCAGCGGTCGTTTGAGAGTGCATCGGGATTGCTCTGGGCAGTAGCCTGGTTATCAGCCTGCAGCGTTGCAGTACCCTGAGTCTGTTCTTCGGGCTGGGGGGTGGCGCACGCCATGCACAACAGGAGTGACAGGGCAGCTGGAAAGATGGATCGTTTCATAGTTGTGGTGTTTTTACTGGTGTTTAACCCCGTGCCGACTGGCAAGGGCGTGTTGGGCCTGCAGCAAGAGTGTTAATCTGAAAGCCGTATCACCTCAAGCCTGTGGTTCAGGTCAGAGATGCTCAACTCATATACGTTACGTTCGAATTCAAAAAAGTCATCCTCCCGGACAGGCTCAATGACATTGCCGTCCAGGGATACCCGCCACTGCTCTCCATTGTGGATCTGCAGCTCCAGCCTGGTGGTGTGGCTGGTGCCGGTGGTATTTTCAATCGGCAGCTCCAGATGGCCGAGATCGTCGGATACCCGTATCGGACGGGTTGCGGACCAGCTATCCCTCGCCAACTGAACGCCGAGCCGGTTCTCCCCGTCCACAAGCCAGAAACGGACACGTACGCCGTCCCTGGGATAAATCTCAAATCCGTCCGACAACTGCTCCATGTTGGCACCATAGGCGGTCCAGCCGAAGATTGGGTCCTCGGTCAGAATGGTCGAGGCAAGCCGGGTAACGGCACCCATTCCAAGGTTCTCCTCCCCGTCATACCGCCACGGCCCCCGGACTTCATCTTTTCGAATCCAGGCGCGGGCGTGTTTGGCCTCCATGAATCTCCAACCCAGCGCTCCGTCGTTCTCTTCTCCCGGAAAAAAGAATCCATAATCGGTCTCTTCGGTACCGGTGTTCATCAGCGCAAATGAACTCAGGTAGCTGGCATAGCCGAGCTGCAGCCAGTCATGCGGCTCATCGGCAAACTCCAGGCCGTAGTTCAGGACCGACCAGCCGCCCATTTTGGCCATGTAACTCATCGTATTAATATCGGTGTGAAATCTGAAATCTGCTCCGAGCAGGAAGTATTTCGGTTCCAGCCATCCGCGTACCGCCAGTCCGGCGTAGTGCTGCCTGTCCATAAACTCCCGGATATCCGAACGGTTCACCTCGTCATACGAATGCCACATGTCCCGGTTCTTGTCATACCAGAGGCTGTCGCCCGGTTCAATCTCATGGGTTGAACCGTAGCGCGCAAACGCATAGGTCGATTCAAACGCGGTGCGGTCGAAGGAGTACTCCGAACCGTAGGGATGGGGGTGGCCATACGTATGGAACAACACCTTCTTCTCCCACTCCCGGCGGAGGAAGTCCGCGTCTTCCTGCCGTCCCTTCTCCTCCAGCAGCTCTATAATCTCCGGCAACAACATCTCATTGTAATGACCAGTCTCATAGATCCGATAATAGGCGAGGATTTCGTAGGGATATCGGAAGAACGCTTTGGCCGTTCCAACCATCCGCTCCAGATAACCCTCTGCGTCCAGGTAGTTGACCATCTCCGGATAGCGGTCGGCGATCTGGTACATATGGTAGTAGAGCATGAAGATGTGTGGATAGTCGTACGCCCGCCACACCTTCATCTTGTCGAGATTTGTCTGGGATTCGATTTCCGCTCGTCTGTCCACATCACTGGCAACGTACCAGTTGGGAACCCCGTAAATACCGTAAGGATAAGGGTCCTGCTCGTCGGTACGCTGAAGGCCACCCCAGACATATCGTTCCAGGTAGTATTCGATCGCTTCGATCTGATCTTCATCCGGGTAGAGGGCGTTCCAGGATGCGATCATGGGAGCTATCCCCAGGGCCGGGTCATCGGCCGCCAGCACGTAACCCCACCAGCCGTCATATCCGTCGGTGTCGTCGGGTCCCCTCAGTACCTGGTTCTTCATGTCCCAGACAGAGAAAAGGCCGTCGTACCAGACATCCGGGTTGCGATGCTGCTGATTGTTGACAATGAAATCGGTGCGTTTTCGCATCAATGTTTCGACTGGTTCGGTGGAGAAGAACTCCAAATAGGTCTCGCGGCCGCCATCGAAACGAACGGTGATCATGTTCTCGCCCAGCCGGTTGAATTTCACACTGTAGATATGGTGATCTGGCAAACTCTCGCCCAGATAGTTGATCTCTGTATCGTTCGGAAACTCCGCAACGACCTCTTCAATAGAAGTACGTGTGTGGAGGGAAAACTTCGCCTCCAGGTCTTCCGGTACCGTCATCCCCGGCACCACCCGGACGTCAATCAGATCATTCTCTACCAGCAGCTCCCGCAGCTCATCGTAACTTTCTGCCCAGTGAAGGGTAAAGCCGTAGGAGAAGCGGTCAGTGCCTTCGCCCTCCGGGTCGAGTTCCAGATAGGTATGGGGCAGGCGCCATGTTCCTTCCGACTGAGCGTTGCCGCTGTATCCCGAGTGGACGTAAGCCCGGTAAGAGTTTTCGTCCTCTTCCGGGGTGAAGTATTCCAGTCCGGTTCCGGGTTGAACCGCAAGCAGCAGAAAGGGAGAGCCACCGCCGGGTTTGCTGAAGATCATGAAGGAGCCGTCACCGGAGATAAAATGCCTTTTGTTAAAGGCCTCCTCGAAGATGTATTGCGAGTTGCCGCCCGACGGGCTCCTCCAGGGCACGCGGATCGCCACATCTCCGATGGTGACCGGATTTGGTGTCTGGTTGCGGACCTCGATGTTCCACTCCAGGGCGTCTCCGTTAACTGAGAAGGTCTGTTCCATCCTGAACGGCCGATCCTCTCCGGCGTAGACATAAGTCAGCCTCCGGTTTTCGGGATCGACATCCAGATTCCGGTCGTCGGTGGCAAAGTTCAGCCAGTCGCCGTCCCCGAACTGATATCGCACATCGACCTGGCCGAGCACTCCGTCGAGAGCGTTCGCCTGACGGGGATCCTGCGGAAAGACCAGTCGGTTGATGCCGCTATTCCCGAATCCGATAACCCATCGGCCGGTATTGAGCGGGTCACCCAGCTCCTGGCCGCTATTTTGAACAGACGCCTCCGGTTGGGGAGGCTCTTCAACTGCACCGGTAGGGGTGCATGCCATGCCCAATGTCAGGGAGAATAGAGTCGGTAAAAGGGATCGTCTCATAAAACAGAGGTATTTGATCTCAGTTAGAGCTTTTCACCATCTCCAGTCGGTGCTGATCGGCCGATATGGGCAGATCGTAAAGTACCCGGACAAACTCGCCACGGTCTGTAGTGCGAACCGGTGCGAGGGGTGAACCGTCCAGCGATGCCGTCCAGCTCTCTCCATCGTGAATCTGCAGGGAGAGGCGCGTGGTGTGGCTCGTACCGAATCGGTTTTCAATCTCCAGAGTCACCCTGTTCCGATCCTGTGAAACACGAATCGGTTCGTTTTTTGCCCAGCCGTCCCGATCCAGATGAAGCCCGATATGACTGTTTTCATCCACCAGCCAGAAGCGTACACGCACACCATCCTGTGGCACCATCAGGAACTCTCCGCCGGAGCGCTCCAGATTTGCACCGTAGGAGGTCCATCCGAAGATTGGATCTTCGGTCAGAATAGTGGAGGCAAGACGAGTGACAGTACCCATTCCCAGGTTGATCTCTCCGTCGTATCTCCAGGCGCCACGGTCCTCCTGCTGCCTGTTCCAGGCATTGCCATGCTTGGACTCCATAAAGGCCCAGCCCAGAGCACCGTCGTTCACTTCACCGGGGAACCAGAAACCGTAATCGCTCTCTTCGGTACCGGTATTCATCAGTGCAAAGGAGCTCAGATAGCTGTTGTAGCCGAGCTGGATCCAGTCGTGGGGCTCATCGGAGAATTCGAGGCCGTAGTTCAGAATCGACCAGCCTCCCATCTTGGCCATATAGCTGAGAATGTGTGTATGGCTGTGCCGGATCATATCCGAACCCATCAGGAAAAATTTGGGCTCCATCCAGCCACGTGTTGCGATGTTCGCTGAATGCTGGCGATCCATAAACTCGCGGACATCCTCCCGGTTCACCTCGTCGTAAGAGTGCCACATGTCGCGATTCTGATCGTACCAGAGGTTCTCCCCACCCTCAATATCGTGGGTAGCTCCATATCGCGCGAAAGCAAAGGTAGACTCGAATGCGGTTCGGTCGAAAGCATACTCCGACCCATACGGATAGGGGTGGCTGTAGGTGTGGAACAGAACCTTCTTCTCCCACTCGCGGCGAAGGAAGTCCGCCACATCCTGACGATCCAGCTCCTCAAGAAGCTCGATGATCTCGGGGATCAGCATCTCGTTGTAGTAGCCCTGCTCATATATTCGGTAGTAGGGAATAATCTCGTACGGGTACTCAAAGAAGGCGACAGCCGTTCCTATGAGCCGCTCCAGATAGCCCTCGGCATCCAGATAATTCACCATCTCCGGGTAGCGGTCGGCAATCTGGTACATATGGTAGTAGAGCATGAAGATGTGCGGGTAGTCGTAAGCACGCCACACTTTCATCCGGTCGTGGTTCTCGGTCTCAATGCCCAGACGTCCCACCGGATCACTGGCGGTATACCAGTTCGGAGTCCCGTAGATCCCGTAGGGATACGGGTCCTGCTCGTCGGTACGCTGCAAACCGCCCCACACAAAGTTCTCCAGATAGTACTCGATCGCTTCAATCTCTTTCTGCTTTGGATAGAGGGCGTTCAGGGAGGCGAGATAGGGAGCCATCCCGAGTGCGGGGTCATCAGCCGCCAGCACATATCCCCACCAGTGGGTATAGACATCGGGGTTATCCGGCCCGCGCAGCACTTCGTTCTTCATGTCCCATACAGAGAAGAGCCCATCATACCAGACATCGGGGTTGCGATGCTGCTGATTCTCTACCATAAAATCCCGCCGCTTGTCCATCAGAGTCTGGATCGGCTCGGTCGAGAAGAACTCCAGATGAGTCTCCCGTCCGCCATCAAACTCTACTGTAATCATATTTTCGCCCAGGCGGTGGAACTGTACGCTGTAGAGATGGTGGTCCGGGCTGCTCACACTCTCGCCCAGGTAGTTGATCTCGGTCTGATCCGGGAATTCGGCCGTTACCGCATCGATGGAGGATTTCGTATGCAGGGAGAACTTTGCTTCCAGGCCTTGCGGAACCGTCATACCGGGAGCAACCTCAACGTCTATCATATCGTTATCAGCCAGAATCTGGCGCAGTTCGTCATAGCTTTCGGCCCAGAACAGGCGGAATCCATAGGAGAAGCTGTCATTACCACTGCCGTTGGGCTCCAGATCCAGAGAGGTGTGCTCCAGGCGCCACGTCCCTTCGGTCTGTTCATTTCCGCTGAATCCAGAGTGGACATAGGCATTGTATGAGCCTCCTCCACCTCCATCAAAGTACTCCAGACGGGTACCGGGCTGAACCGTCAGAAGCAGGTAGGGAGGAGCCCCGCCCCCTTTGGTGAAGATCATGAAAGATCCGTCACCGGAGATGAAGTGCTTCTTCGTAAAGGTCTGTTCGAAGATGGCAGTGGCACCTCCTCCGCTGGTTCTCCAGGGGAAGCTGATCGATACATCCCCGATCTTGACCGGATATTCGGTCATGTTCTGTACGTCTACGTTCCATTCGAGTGCATCTCCGTTGATACGGAACGTCTGTACACGCCGGAAGGGCCTGTCGTGGCGCTCGTCGATGTAGGTCACCTCCTGGTTCTCCACGTCTATCTGGCGCTGCCGTCCACCGGTCGGGATTCTCAGCTGATCTCCCGTTCCGAACTGATAGACAACATCCACTGTGCCCAGGTTACCGCTCAATACATTGGCCTGGTGAGGATCGCCCGGAAAGGTAAGCTGGTTGATGCCGCTGTTCCCGAACTCAATATCCCAGCGCTCGGTATTGAGTGCGTTTTCGGGATCGTTTTGATTTGTCTCGGTATCTGTAGCTGCCGGAGTGGTTGCTACGGACGGCTCCTCTGGCCCTGTAGTTGCGCAGGAGGCAAATAGAAGCAGGGAGATCCCTGCAAGTTTGATTCTGTTTATATCCATCATGTCGTGTATCTGATTCAAAAAGTTTCTATTCGGTCGCAGAGATTTATTCTCACAGTCGTTCCAGCGTCAGTTCATGCTCGTCACCAGTTATATTCAGGTCGTACTGGAGTTTGACCCCGTGCTGCTGTGGCGCAATCTCCTCCCCGTCAAGCATCACCCTCCACTCCGCCTCACCGGCACGAACCTCCAGCTCCAGCCGGTTGGTGTGTTGGGTATCGGTTCGGTTCTCCACGATAAAGTCGATCCTGTCCAGCTCTTCATTGACCCGGATCGGTCGGGTTTCGGACCAGCCGTCCCGCTCCAGATGGAGGCCCAGACGGTGGTCGTCATCCACAAGCCAGAAGCGGATTCGAACTCCGTCTTTGGGTAAAATTTCGTAACCGTCGGAGGTGATTTCCATATTACCGCCGTATGCGATGTGTCCGAACACCGGATCTTCAGCGAGTATGGTAGAGGCCATTCGGGTAACGGCATTGAATCCCAGGTTGCCTTCTCCGTCGTACCGCCACGGCCCGCGCTCCTCCGTTTTTTGAATCCAGGGTGTACCGAGTTTCGAGCGCTGGAAGGACCAGCCGATCGCTCCGTCATTTCCGGGCCCCGGATACCAGAAACCGTAGTTGTCCTCAGGCGGGCCGCTGTTAACGAGCGCATAGGAGCTGAGGTAACTTCCATACCCCAGCTGCAGCCAGTCGTGCGGCTCGTCGGCGTATTCCAGGCCATAGTTCAGAATGGAGTAGCCGCCCATACGAGCCATGTAGCTCAGTGAATTGTCAGCTCCAAACTGATAGTAGCTTGTTTCCAGCCACCCCCGTACCGCCAGGCCGGCATAATGCTGCTCCTCCATGAATTTCAGCGCGTCCTCTACGGTCGTTCGGTCGTAGGAGCGTGATACGTCCACGTTTTTATCGTACCAGAGATCCTCGGCCGGTTCCAGTCCGCCCGCGTCAGCTACATAGCGTGCGAGAGGATAGGTGGATTCGAACGCCGTCCGGTCGGTCGGATATTCGGAGCGATAGGGATAGGGATCATCCTTGATGAACCATCTCGCCTTGATCTCCCACTCATGTCTCAGCCAGTCGGCCTCCTCCTGCCGCCCCTTCTCCTCAAGGAGGTCGGCAAGGTCGGGGATGAGAACTTCATTCATGAAGCCCCACTTGTAAATATCGTACCAGGGGTAGATCTCATAGGGGTAGATGAAAAAGGCGCGTGCGGTTTGCCACATCATCTCCAGGTAGCCATCCGCATCCCGGAAATTCACCAGGTCGGGGTATCGATCTGCAATCTGATGCATATGGTAGTAGAGCATAAAGACGTGCGCATAATCGTAGGCCCGCCACGCTTTGATCCGGTCCAGCCTGCGGTTTTCAATCAACGACCGGGCCACCGTGTCGCGCGCCGCCTTCCAGTTGGGCACTCCGTAGACCGCCCATGGGTAGGGGTCGTCCTGGTCGGTTCGCTGCAGCCCGTCCCATACAAAGTTTTCGATGTGGTACTCGATGGACTCGATCTGTTCAGGAACCGGATCAAGCGCATTTACCGATGCGAGATAGGGTGCAATCCCCAGAACCGGGTCATCGGAGGCAACCATATAGCCGTACCACCCCTCATACCCGTCGGTGTCGTCTGGCCCGCGCAACGCCTCTTCTGTCATATCCCAGATGGAGTATAGGCCATCGTACCAGAGGTCGGGATCTCTGTGCTGCTGGTTCTCCACAATAAAACGGCTGCGTTTTTCCAGCATGGTTGCGATCGGTTCGGTAGTGAAAAACTCGAGGTAGGTCTGCCGCCCCCCGTCGAAATCGACGGTAATCAGGTTCTCGCCCAGACGGTCGAACTTCACCTTATAGACGTGGTGGTTCGGAACCGTCTCTCCCAGATAGGTGATTTCGGTCTCATCCGGGAACTCGGCCGTAACATTGTCGATGGAAGTGACGGTGTGAAGAGAGAAGCGTGCTTCCAGCTCTCGCGGCACGGTCATGCCGGGAACCACACGCACATCGATCAGCCCGTTTTCGGCCAGGATCTGGCGCATCTCTTCGTAGCTGTCGGCCCATCTCAGTTCAAAGCCGTATTCAATCCGATCGCCCTGCTGCCCTGCCGGTGAGAGGTGGTTGTACGTGTGCTCCTGCCTCCAGGTTCCGCGCGGAACATTGTTTCCACTCAATCCGGAGTGAATGTAGTAGTTGGAACCGGAGAAATACTCCAGGTGAGTCCCCGGTTTTACTGTGAGAATCAGGTAGGGAGCTTTTCCACTTCTCCGTTTGAAGATCAGAAATGAGGAGTCTCCCGATATATAGGAGTGGCGGAGAAAGCCTCCTTCAAAAAGACCCTCCTGGGTATCGTCAAAAGCGTTTGCAGAGGGAACCTGAATAGAGAGGTCTCCGATCTCCACATCGTAACCCATCCGATTCTCCAGTACGACATCCCACTCGAGCACTTCATCGTTCAGGGTAAATGTCTGCTCGAGAGCGAATGGCATGCCCGGTTTATACTCAACAAAGTTCAGGCGATTCCCTTCAAAGTGATTATAGGGCCTGGAATAGGCAGGTTCATGCTCCGGCGGACGGTAGAAACCACCGGTTCTCCGAAAGATCGACTGCCAGGGAGCATCCGGCTGCAGCCTGAACTGAACATCGGTGTTTAGCGCACTGCCACCCAGAACATTGGCCCGATACGGATCGTTAGGATTGACCAGCGATTGAATACCGGTGTGTTCGTAACCGATCTCCCACCAGGCGTTGGTCAGGTTGTGATCATATTCAGATTCGGATCGGTCGGAAGATGAAGGGCCGGCGCAGGCGGCTATAAGAAACAGAAGAGGCAGAAAGAGCGTGAGATTGCGTTTCATGGCAATACGGTAAGTCGAGAAGTTACGGTTATGAGAGAGCCTTACGGATCAAATACGAAGAGTTGAAGTCCCCGCCATTTTTAAATAGCTGGACCTGAGTATTCAGTAAGGAGGGATGGCAAAGATGGGAAAGCTCCCGGCCATCCATTCAGAGAGGAATTCAACCCGCCCCGTTACCCCGATTCAATCACACGTATCCTTATCCCGAAAGAGAACTTGTTTCATTATATGAAATATTGTGGAATAAACAACCCGTTTCCGGCTATTGATGCCAACAGGGGGGGTACGCAGACCACGCAAATGAGATTTTACTCCTTTGGAAACGGAACCACCAGACGGCTACCGTCCCACATGACCTGAAGGGTCTTCTCTGCGACGTCGAAGTAGCGTAGCTCCAGCTGCTCCCCGCTCTCGTCACCAGACCAGTTCATCATCTCGTCGGCCGCTTCGGCCGATATCAGCTTCAGTGAGATGGGCGCCGGTTCCGGTGCAAGACCGTCACTTTCGGGGTGCGGTTCGATAGTCAGCTCGCGGGATTCATCACTCCATTGAATCCTGGTTTTGGAGTAGCCCCCGTCCTGATAGTCGAGCGACTCTCCGTCGTCCCGGTACCAGGTCATTGATCCGTCGGCACCGGCATAGATCTGGAACACAACGGGCTCGTCCACCTCCTGCGAAGTGTACTGCCGAACCGGATCGAGAGGGAGTATGGCTCCCGCCCGGACGTAGAGAGGCAGGGTGGCCAGGTCTACCTGACGGACGATTTCGCGGCCTCCATCCACCGGCTCTCCTGTCCAAAAGTCGTACCAGAGGCCCTCCGGAAGATAGAGAGCCCGCTCTGTGGCGTGACGTTCATACACCGGGGCCACCATGAGATCTCTGCCCCAGAGATATTGATTACCCAGGCCGGGTGCGACCGGGTCGTCCGAATGGTGCAGCCAAACAGGCCGCATCAGCGGCATGCCGGTCTCGTGCGCTTCACGGGCAAGGCCATAGTTATAGGATAGGAGACGGTATCTCAATTGGAGATACTCCCGCACGATCGGTTCAATGAGTGCGTTCCGGAGCTCTTCGGGGTAGGGATAGCTACCCTCCCGCTCGAATATCGAGTTCTCAGGCGGTCCGATGTGCCCGCGGTTCCAGCCCCACGGCAGCCGAAGGTGCCAGGTCCGTCCATGGGCCCGAAAGGATGGAGTGAATGCAGAGAACTGAAGCCACCTCAGATAGAGATCTCCGGTGAATTCGTGTGTAGGCACAAAACCGGCGATGTCCGACCCCCACCACGGAGATATGCTCATGGAGTGGTTCAACCCGACTTTGATATGTGTCTGCAGGGTCTCCCACCGGCTGTCCGGATCACCCGACCAGATCCACCCTCCATAGCGATGAACACCGCTATAGCCGGTTCGATGCAGGCTCCAGGGCCGCACACCGGGGCGGTCGGCAAGGGAACCGGTATAGTACATGCGGTGGCGCGTTACCCTGGATTCGGAGGGGAGGTTCTCTCCGCCATCGGGCCACCAGCCGTCAATTCCCATGCTGAAAGGGGCCCGGTGCCGGTCCCAGTAGTTACGTATGTGAGAGGAGCTCTCCGAAGCCTCCTCCAGTGATGCTCCGTGCAGCCCACGGGGTGGATTGTAGTTGTGAAGAATGACCTTGTAATGGAGGTCGTGAAGCTCCGCGACCATCGCTTCCGGATCATCAAACACTCTCGGGTTGAATTCAAAGGAGTCGTGCCCCATGTTCCAGCCAGTGGGCGTGAAGCCGGTCCCCAGATAGATGACGGCATCGGCCGGGTGGTTGCGTTCGCGAAGGGTTTCCGCCACCCAGCGAATCTCGTCAGGGCCCGTCAGGGTGCGATGCGACTGCATATACCCCAGAGCCCAGAGCGGCGGCAGAGGGGTCTCTCCCGCATAGGCCCGGTATTCTGAGAAGATCTGTGAGGGAGACTCCCACGCGGTAAGATAGAGCCGAACCGGATCCGACATCGCTTCCTCATCCGGGATGAACCGGCCTGCTCCCTCCCGCAGATCGAACTGGTTGCCACGGTGGATCGGATGGTGGATAAAAAGGGACCAGCCGTCGGCCCCGGAGAGCATCGGTACGGCTACATATGCGCCATGTGTGGACCGTTCATACGCCACATTTCCGTCCCTCAGCGAATGTATATGGCCTCTTCGGTCGAAGCCCTCCTGCGCGCCCCCTTCGCCAAGTCCATAGACCGGTGCGTCCGTTGTGAACTCCATCGTACCGGATGGGTCGTCCGGCCAGCTTACACTCTGGACCACAGAACCGTTTGCGTCCAGAAGAGCTACCGAGAGCGGAGAGGATGAGATCTGAACGGTATGATTACCCATACTCAGTTCAACCGGTTCACTGATCGATCGGCCTCTCCAGAGTTCGATGTGTTCATGGTCTATCAATACCCCGGACTCGGGCAGAGGCACCGGGATCCCATCGGCGTCCAGTGGAGAAAGAACCACCTCTATCGTGCGGCCGGTGACGCTGTAGAGGGCGAGCTCTGCATCCTGACCGGCATAGAGAACAGGGTCGTTGGTCCGTTCGGGCGTTTCGGCAGTTGTGGCGTTTGGCTCGCCAAAAAGGAGAAGGGAGATGAGGAGGGTCAGCAGCTTCATAACAGGAGTGGTATGAGGTGAATGATTGTGAGAAAGTCGTCGGAAATTGTTCCTTCAGAGAATAACCCCAAGATGCAATTTCCCCACATTCCTGCAATGAAAATTTTCTTCAAAACCGGGACGAAGTTGTCGGGATGAACCTACCCATACCTCTGGAGAAAATCCCTGGCGCGTACGAGTTCGGCGATCTCACCACTCTTTTTATCGATCACGGCCACCTGAAACAGGCTGATGATCGCCTGACTTTTGATGGAGGAGATCGCCTCCTCCAGGGTTTCACACTCCTCTTGTTCGCTCACCAGGTCGTTCACACCCTGAACCACATAACGGAACTTTGTATTTGGTGTACCGGCCGGTTCAACCCGTCCCTGCTCGCTCCCCCCTTCAAAATAGTCCCGGAGCGCATCTTCCGTAACAAACCACTGGACCCCCAGTTTCCGGCCTTTCAGCCTCCCCTCTCTCAGATAGGCTCGCAGAGTGACCTTGCTCACACCCAGCTTTTCATGCAGGTCGTCAATGGAGTAGAGTGTTACATTTCCAACTTTGCGCGGCATCTCTTTGTCTCTGCTTTTTCTATCTACATACGAAACGATTCCCGGTTCCGCACGGAAATAAGGAAAATCCGGGGAAAGGTGAAAGGGGCTGCTCTACTCCGCGTCCAGTGCGGGGGTGACCTGTGTGGAACCGCCAATCCTGTCGAAAATATTCTCATCGGCCCAGACGCGGATGCCGTGCACCGTAATATAGATCACCGGAATCAGGACCAGTGTAATGAGGGTCGAGGCTGCCAGGCCGCCAATCACCACTCTTGCCAAAGAGGCCTGGATCTCTCCTCCGGCGCCCCACCCGAACGAGAGGGGAAGTAGTCCCAGGATGGTGGTCAGTGTGGTCATGAGAATAGGCCGGAGTCTCAGTTTACCCGCTTCTACTACCGCGTCGTAGACCGGCAGGCCTCTCTCCCTGCGCAGCAGGTTGATGTAGTCGACCAATACAATCGCGTTGTTCACCACAATACCGATGAGCATGATGAGCCCCATGATGCTCTGCATATTCAGTGTGGTTCCCGTCAACAGCATGGTCGGTATGACCCCTACCACTGCCATAGGTACGGCAAACATGACGATCAGTGGATCGATAAACCGTTCGAACTGGGCCGCCATAACCATATAGATCAGGATGAAGGCCATGATGACCGACATGATGAAGTCGGCCTGGGCCTGCTTCTGCTCTTCATACTCGCCCCCGTAGCGGAGTGCAAATCCGGGCGGGAGCTGCAGATCAGCCAGTTCGGCTTCAACCCTGCTCATGGCGTCGCCAAGTGGCACCCCACCCTCCAGGTTGGCAGAGATTCGTGTCACACGCTGCCCGTTCACCCGGTCTATGGCCACTGGCCCTCTGCCGTCCCGATGTTGTATGACGGCCGAAACCGGAGTCACCTGCCCCGATGCCGAAACCACAGAGATATTATCCAGATCGAGTGTGCTCATTCGGTCCTGGGACCTGAGCCGCACCATGATGGGAAACTCGTCTCCCCCCTCACGATACATGCCCGCGCGGCTTCCGCCCACGTTGGTCTGAATTGCCTGGGCCACTTCCCGAATCGTGAGCCCCAGTTCGGAGATTCGCTCCCGGTCGAAAACGATATTCTGTTCCGGCCGCCCCTCCTGCCGGTCGGACTCCACACCCCGGATTTCCGAAATTCTCTCCAGGCGCCGGCGGATTTCGTCGGCAATTTGGTCGGCCATGTCCAGATCATGCCCTCTGAGTTCGATCTGGATCTCCTCGTCTCCGTCTCCACCGCCACCAAAAATGCGGCGCAGAATCCAGAGACCCGACTGCGCCTGAACACGCACCGACCCTCCGGGAACCAGCCCCTCCACTCCGGAACGGATTTCGTCGGCCAGATCAAATGAGTTCACCGTTCTATCTCCTACATCTACCAGTGTAATATTCATACTGGCCCGGCCACTGCGTACATCGGTAACCACATGGCGAACCTGATCCATGGGAAGCATCGCCCTCACACGGGTCTCCAGTTCCTCCATATATTGATCGGCGATGGCGATGTTCAGGCCCTCCGCCAGTCGGAAATCGACACTGATATCATCCGCTTCCGTCTGCGGGGCCAGCTCCATCGGGATTAACTGCCACGTAAAGATACAGCCGACGATGAGCAGGGAGGCCGCACCGTAAACAAAATACTTCCGGCGAATCGATGTCCTGAGCAGGTTGGAGTATCTCTCTTCGGTCCGTTCAAAGTGCCGCTGAAACCACCCTTTGTCCCCCTCTTCCAGTTCCGAATCGGGACGGATGGTCATAAAACGACTGGCCAGCATCGGTACAAGCGTGAGTGCCACAACAAGTGAACAGATCAGGGCGAATACAATGACCAGCGCAAGTTCCTGAAAAAGCGTACCGGTGATGGTCTGCATGAAGACCACCGGCAGAAAAATAACCGAAGTGGTGAGAGTAGAGGCCACGATGGCACCGCCCACCTCCCTGGTTCCGGTAAGCGAACTCTCCTTGCGATTCTTTCCCTGGCTTCGCAAGCGCACTATGTTCTCGAGCACCACAATGGCGTTATCTACAATCAGGCCGACTCCCAGGGCAAGGCCGCCGAAACTCATCTGGTTCAATGTCAGGTCGCTGAAGTAGAGCAGCCCAAAGGTGGCTATGATAGAAATGGGGATCGAAAGGGCGATGATGAAGGTGGTGGAACCGTTTCGCAGGAAGATGTAGAGAACAAGAATGGCCAGAATACCACCCCACATGGCAGACTGCTGTACATTGTCGATCGAGTTCTGGATAAATTCGCTCTGGTCGGATACCAGAACCAGCTTCAAATCGCTCCTGTCGCTATTGATTCGCTCGATCTCTCTCTTAATATCGCGCGATACCGCCACCGTGTTGGCTCCGGTCTGCTTTCGGATTCCGAGGCGAATCATCGGCTCGTCATCTATATGAACCGTGCGCCCGAGATCTTCGTATGTATCCACTACTTCTGCCACATCCTGCACCCGGATTGGCTGGCCGTTTACACGGGTTATAATCGTATTGGCAATCTGATCTACCGAAGTATACTCGCCAAGTGTCCGGACGTAGAGCTGATTCAGGCCATCCCTTACGTTGCCGCCGGGCATGGTCTGATTCTCCGCTGCAATGGCGTTTTGAACCTGAATAGCCGACTGGCCACTCGCACTCAGACGGTCTCGCTTCAGGTTCACACGAATCTCCCGATAGACCCCGCCCCAGACATCAATCGAGCCAACTCCGGGGATCTGTTCAAGATTTTTAGAAATATCTCTCTCGAGGGTCTGAGTGAGTTCGTCCAGTGGACGGGTAGAGCGGGCGGCAATTATCGCAATCGGGAAGTCGTTCGGGTCAAACTTCCAGATGCGCGGAGCATCTACCTCATCGGGAAGGCTGCGGCGCACCCTGTCCAGTGCTGCCCGTACATCATTCGCTGCTTCATCCAGGTTCACACCCTGCACAAAAGTGAGGGAGACGCGGCTGTTACCATCCGAAGAGTTCGATCGCACCTCCTCCAGATGAGCCACCCCGGCAATGGCATTTTCAATGGGCTCAGTGATCAGGTTCTCGATCTCCTCAGGCCCCACATTGGGGTAATCGATATTTATCGAGAGTCGGGGGAAGTCAATAGGGGGCAGGAGATCGACTGGTAGATACCGGAAACCGACGATTCCCAATGTAATCACAATGAGGTAGACCATCGATGTGGCGATGGGCCTCTTTACCGCAGTTGATGTTAATCCCATATCCGAATCCTCATAATCCTGGTACCCTGTTTCTGTTTCATATTCCGCTCGATACGTCCTCTCCCATAATCCGCTCCAGAAGGTCTTCAGGCTGCATGCGCTGCATTTCCATGATTCGGTCCCACGATGCAGCCCGGATTCGAGCCTGCGGATCCTGATCATCGGCCGACCCGATGAGCAGGCTCTGCCCAACAGTTACCACCCAATCGCCACTGTTGATACCAGCCACACCGGCTGCTTCCCTTCCCCTGGCCACCACCTCAATCTCCCGAAATTCGAGTGAAGTCGGTTCACTGAGGGGAGGCGGGTTACCGGCATCCACCTCGGTAATCGGCTCCGTCTCTACTCCATATCCGTTGGCTACATAGATGCCCTGTACACCGGTTCGCGGATGCCTGAAAATAGCACTCAATGGAACGAGAGTGGCCTGGCTGGTCTCTCCATAGAGGACATCTACCGTCACGAACATGCCGGGCAGCAACAACCCTTCCTCATTCGCGATATCGATCTCCGCTTCGGTGCTAAAACTGCCGGATGTGAGGAAGGGAGAGATTCTCGAAACCTCGCTATATAGAAGAGTATCTCCCAGGTTTTCGGAAAAGATGCGAACGGTTTGGCCGGTTTCGATATAGCCAAGCATGTTCTCGGTCAGATTCACACGAATCGTTGAGTGGGTCAGATCTCCAATGACGAAGAGGCGGGAGTTGGCATTCACCTGCATCCCTGCCTCCGCATTGCGCTGTCCCACAGTTCCAGAAATAGGAGCACGTATGACGGTACGGTCCAGAAGGTCTCGCTGCTCCGACATCTGGGAATGTGCCTGATCGACCTGGGCCAGTGCCAGTTCATAATCTGCCTCGGCCGACATCACCTGAGCCCGCGCCTGTTCAATATCAGCATCGCTGAGAAGGTCCCTGCTGTACAGGGTCTCCTGACGATCCAAAAAATTGCGGACTTCATTCAGACGGGTCTCCGATTGGCGGGCACGGGCTTCGTTTACTCTCAGGTTGGCCTCTGCCTGCTGCAAGCGCTCGCTGTATTCACGATCTTCGAGACGAATAAGAGGAGCACCACTCTCTACATAATCTCCGTTCCGAACCATCACCTCTTCTACCGGCGCGGTAATTCTGGGATAGATCTCTACCTGGTTAGAGGCACGCGTAATACCACTCAACCGCTCTTCCAGTGGGAGAGCACCAAACTGGGCCTGAACCGCTTCCACCGCCGGAATGGTTCCGAAATTCCCGGTATTACCACCCTCTTCACTATTGCCGCATCCCCAGAGGAGAAGCGAAAATGAAAAAATGGCCAGAGGAGAGAGATAGTTACATCTGTACTTCATCGACTTCCTGAAACTCTTGTATATTAAATGTAATTGCTTCCAATACCTGATCCTGAATAAGAGAAGCGTGAAATACCCTGTCAGTTCAAGATAACGCTAAATGATCGTCAATTCATTCAGAACAAGATGTTAAAGAATTTTAAATGCACCGTATATGAAGAGGCCGGCCCGCACCGTTTCAGCAGTCCAATTCGATACAGGCAAACTGTAATATCTTGAAGAGAGATTCTCAACCATGGATTCTATTACCCACATTGTTGCCGGAGCAGCCATCGGGGAGGCGTATCTTGGCCACCGCACAGGCTACAAGGGTGCGCTATGGGGCGCAGCCATCTGCACTCTGCCCGACCTGGATGTTCTGTTGAACCCAATTCTGGACTCTGCAAACCAGCTCGTGCTGCACCGCGGCTTCACTCACTCGCTCTTTTTCGCCTTTGCCGCCTCACCGATTCTCGGTTGGCTTATATACCGATGGCACAAAACAGAGGAGCCGGGCTGGACCGCCTGGGCCTGGCTCTCGTTCTGGTCGCTGCTTTCGCACGTTGGCATAGACCTGACAACCAGTTACGGAACCCAGATCCTGGAGCCGTTTAGCAGGGCCACCCTGACCACCGATACGATGTTCATCATCGATCCCTTTTTCACGTTTCCACTGATTGCAGGCCTCGTTATTACTCTGTTTCAGCGCCGTTCGAACTGGCTTCAGCCCTGGCCGAACCGGATCGGCCTCACGCTGGGCGCGCTCTATCTGATCTGGGGATTTGGTGTCAAGGCCCATGTAGATCGTGTTTTCGAGGACTCCTTTCACGATCAGTACGGCTCATTTGAGAGAGTAAAGACCATGCCGGGCCCCTTCTCCACCGTCATGTGGAAGGGGTATGTAGAGCGCAACGATTCGCTATATGCCAGCACCTACTCCCTTTTTGACAAAGATGAGCATCTGCAATTCCAGGGGCTCGCCAAACAGAGCCACCTGCTTGACCCCTTTCTTGGCGACCGGCCGGTTGACGTCCTGAAATGGTTCACGATGGGGTACTACATGATGGAGGAGAGAGAGGATGGACTCTACCTGCACGATATTCGTTTCGGTCGAAGTGATTTCTGGCTTTCAGAGCAGGGGAACTACATTTGGAGCAATCGGCTTCTTTTTAATGAGGACTCTACCCAGGTGGTCGATTTCGACAGGGCCATCCCGATTCTCAATGCCAACATCGACAGCCGTCGCGCCCTCTGGGAGAGATTCTGGGGGGAACAGTGATGGCGAATCGACAAAAATGATGTAATTTTGGGGTTCATCCAGGCCTGAGTTAATCGTATAACCGGCACATTATGAAGAGATCATGGACGGTTGGGCTCCTGATCGCCCTCTTTATTTCCATCTTTATCTACTTCTCCTTCGATCAGATCACACCAGGAGAGATAGAGAATGCCCCGGATTGGGTGTCTCTGGAGAACGCTATGGAGAGCGCATCCGTGGACGATCGGTTGATTCTGATCGATATCTATGAGGTTGGCTGCCGCTTCTGTCGTCAGATGGATCGGGAAGTCTATCCGGCCGAATCGGTACGGGCAATGCTGGATCGCTCTTTTCATCCGGTGAAGATAAACGGGCGTGCCGAAACGCCACTCATCTACAGAGGCAGCGAGATGCCCTCCAGCGAATTCGCCTCCATGTTGGGTGTGTCTGCCTACCCGTTTACGGTCATTATGGACTCCGAGGGCCAGGTAATCAGCCAGCGCCGGGGGTTCATGGGAACCAGTGATCTGAACCGTTTCATGAGTGACGCGCTTTCCCAAAACTGACCGGGTTTCGATGAGTACAGACGCATACAAGCTGGGGCAGATCCAAGTATCGGTCAGTGAGTCCGACAAACCTGACAGGCTCACAGTAGAGTGCAACGATGGAACGTATCACTCCTCTTTTGAGGTGAGCCGGTATGAATATGAGAACTACCGGCGCCACATGAACCTGAAGATCACACAGGCCTACAGGAAAAATCATGAGGCAGATCGGGATAGCGAAAGCGAAGAGTTAAACACCTGAGCCACGAAATCTGTACCCGATATCTGCATCGGACAGATTAAAGAATGAGCATCCCGTCCCCGAAGGAGTAGAACCGGTACTTCTCCCGGATGGCATGACGGTAGACCTTCTTCATCTCATCATATCCGGTAAAGGCAGCCAAAAGCATCAGCAGCGTACTTTCAGGCAGGTGGAAGTTGGTGATCAGGTGGTCTACCGCACGAAAGGAGTAACCGGGACGTATAAAGATATCGGTCTCTCCGCTGCACGGGTTGAACCGCCTCCCGTCCGTAACTGAAGATTCCAGCACCCTCACAGAGGTCGTTCCAACGGCTGTAACAGATCGTGCTGCATTCAGCTCCTCTGTGGCTTGCTCTCCAAGCCTGTACCACTCACTGTGCAGCCGATGCTCCTCGATCCTTTCTGTCTTTACCGGTGCAAATGTGCCCAGCCCGACATGAAGAGTCACTTCTGTCCATCCGAATCCGCGCTCTTTCAGTGTCCTGATGAGCTGATCCGTGAAGTGAAGCCCGGCCGTTGGTGCCGCTTTACTCCCTTTCTGGCGTGCGAAGACGGTCTGATAGCGTTCTGCCAGAGATTCATCCTGACGGATGTAGGGGGGGAATGGCGTCACCCTGAATTTGTCCCAGGCCGGGTCGTCCAGGAGCGGGTTCAGACGAAGCGTACGGGTTCCGTCCGGATCTACCTCCAACACTTCCGCTTCAAGTCCCGGGGCCGGTTCAAACCGGGACCCTTTTTTGAATCGCTTTCCGGGCCTGACCAGCGCCCGAATCCTTTTGTCGTCTATACTCTCTGCTACAAAAATCTCGGAGCGGCCCTCGCCAAAGAGAAGCCTGCACTTCTCTACACGGCTGTTATTGGCAACAAGCGTCGTTTCGGCTGGAAGATGGTCCGGAAGGTTGTAGAAGTAGTCATCCGAAATACGGCCGGTGGCGCGGTTGTAAACCAGCAGGCGAGAGTGGTCGCGCGGCTCCGCCGGCCTCTGTGCAATAAGCTCTTCAGGCAGGTCGTAGTTAAAATCCTCCAGCCGAAGGCTCCCGCCCTCTCCCTCGCTCTGTGAATCCATTTTTTCGAGACGCTCTCCTGACATCTTTCTCCTACCCGGTGCTGGCCATCGATCCGATGACCCTGCGCACCTGTCCGGCAATCCCTTCCGGCCCGATTCCAACTTCATCGTGCAACTCTCTCTGGGTACCGTGCTCAACAACCCTGTCCGGAACCCCCATAATAGTGACCGGCACCGGGTTCGTACTGGCAGCGACCACTTCGGCCACAGCGGACCCAAATCCGCCGATTCGGGTACCATCTTCAAGGGTCACGATATGATCGTACCGCGTGATGGCTGCTTTGATGAGCTCTTTATCGACCGGTTTGGCAAATCGCATATCGTAATGTCCAATTCGAATACCTTCGGCTTCCAGCAATTCTGCCACTTCCAATACATAATTGCCAATGGGCCCGAAACTGAGCAGAACCACGCTCTCCCCCTCACGAACGACACTGCCCTTGCCAATCTCTACCGTTTTAAACTCCTTTCGAAGCTCCATACCGGTCGCTTTGCCGCGGGGATATCGTATGGACCAGGCGAGATCCTTGCTCAGACTGGCCGTATACATCAAATCACGCAGATCCTGCTCATGAAGGGGCGAGGCGACCACCATATTCGGAACCGCTCTCAAACTGGAGATGTCGAAGAGCCCGTGATGAGTCGGGCCATCGGCCCCTACTACTCCGGCCCGGTCTATACAGAAGATGACGGGCAGTTTCTGAATGGCCACATCATGAATTACCTGATCGTAGGCTCGCTGAAGAAAGGTCGAGTAGAGAGCGGCAAACGGGATTTGGCCATCTGCGGCAAGCCCGGCTGCAAATGTAACGGCGTGCTGCTCGGCTATACCCACATCGAAGGACCGGTCCGGAAATGTGTTCATCATAGGCCAGAGGCTGGAACCACTCGGCATGGCCGGGGTGATGCCTACTATCTTCTCATTTTCTGTAGCCAGCTCTACAAGAGCTTCGCCAAATACGTCCTGATACTTGGGAATCGTCTTCCCGTTCGCCGCAGGAGCCAGCGATTTACCGGTAATCTTGTCGAAGGGGCTGCTCTGTGCATGCCACTTGGTCTGCTCCTTCTCTGCAGGGGCGAACCCTTTCCCCTTTACCGTTACAATATGAAGAAGCTTGGGGCCGGAAACGGCGCGCAGATCTTCCAGATGCCTTCTGAGGGTATCCACATTGTGACCATCTACCGGGCCGTAGTACTTGAAACCGAGCGCCTGAAAAAGAGCTCCCGGAGTGATCGCGGCCGTTACCGCCCGTTCCAGGCGTGAAGCAACGGAACGCATTTTATCCCCTGCACTCTTGAAATGGCCCAGCAGATCGTAAATCTCATCCCTCATCCGGTTAAATGTCTTGCTTGTGGTGATCTCCGCAAGGTACTCCTTGAGAGCTCCCACATTAGGATCGATGGACATGTTGTTGTCATTCAGAATCACCAGTAGATCGCTTTTCAGGGCGCCGGCATTGTTCATCGCTTCGAAAGCCATACCGCCCGTCATCGCTCCGTCTCCAATCACGGCCACCACCTTGCGTTCACTCTTCGACAGATCCCGTGCCAGAGCCATTCCGAGGGCTGCAGAGATCGAGGTACTCGAATGGCCAACGCCGAACGCGTCATACTCACTCTCGGTTCGTTTCGGAAAACCGGAGAGCCCCTGGTACCGCCGGTTCGTATGAAACTGCTCCCGTCGGCCGGTCAAAATCTTGTGTCCATACGCCTGGTGTCCCACATCCCAGACGAGCCGGTCCTCCGGTGTGTTGTACACATAGTGAAGGGCCACCGTCAGCTCAATCACACCGAGGCTGGCGCCAAAGTGTCCTCCGTAGATCGACACACTCTCTATAATGTACTCTCTCAGCTCTTTGCATACCTGTTCCAGCTGAACCGGTTTCAACTTTTTCAGATCATCAGGAGAGTGTATGCCGGACAACAGAGGCCCGGGAACCGGATTCCGTGACTCCATACGTTACTCCTCTTTTCCCGGTTCTTCGGAGGAGTGCCCCGCCCGAATCTCTTCGATACGCAGTGTCGCTCCCTCCAAAATTTTTGAACATCGGGCCGACAGCTCCATACCCTCCTCATAGAGTTTCACAGACTCCTCGATGGAGACTTCAGGGTCTTCCAGCTTCTGTACAATACTTTCGAGCCTGCCCAGAGAGTGCTCAAAATCAAACTCTTTTGAATCCTTGCTCATAGATTACATGGCCCCGGGGGGCTTTTATTCCTGCGCTTGAGGGCGAGTTTCGCAATGTGCCGCGCCAACCGGTTTCTTTCCGGCTACTTTACAAATGTAACAGATCGGCGATTCGCGTTCAAACGGCATCAGTGCTTTCTGTTTGACGTTCAGAAAGCCCTTGCGTGTATAAGATCCAATAAATGCCCCTGCAGAATCAAAAATATCCCTTAAAGGTTCCTCTCGCTGTTTCGATGGAGGTGTTCTCTCCATCCGTCTGAAATCGAATTGCCCCATCCAGGCTGGTAAAATAGAGTTCAACCCCCCTCTCCCTGTATCTTGACACCACGACCGGGTGTGGGTGTCCAAAACGGTTCCGGAGTCCCAGCGAGAAGAGGGCTTTATCTGGCGAAACCGCTTCAAGAAACTGGTGTGAAGAGCTGCTTCGGCTTCCGTGGTGTGGTACTTTTAGCAGATCGGCATTCAGGAAATTTCCATATCGTCGAACCATTCGATCCTCCTGATTCTGTTCTGCATCTCCCATAAAGAGCCAGGAACTCTCTCCAAACACTACTTTTACAGCCACAGAACGGTCGTTCGGGCTTTCCGAATGAAGGTCCGGATCGGGACCCAGAATATAGACTCTGATCTCGGGGCCCAGCTGCAACCGGTCCCCCTTGCCGGTTTCCTGAAGCGGAATCTGCATCTCAATTGCCATTGCAACCACCTCCCGTGACAGGCCGCTCTCCGGCAGTGATCCGTTATGAATAATTTGGCCGACTTCGAATCTCTCCATCAATGCCGCCATACCACCGATGTGATCCGAATGGGGATGAGTCAAAACAACAGCATCCAGACGTTCCACTCCCCGGTACTCCAGCCAGGGGATCAATACGCTCTCCCCACTGTTCCCGTAGGGCGACCACCTTCCGGTATCTATGAGCAGTTCTCTCCCTCCCGGTGTCTGAATGTGAATCGCATCCCCCTGGCCCACATCCAGCAGCACGCCGGTCATACGGGGCGGTGTGCGGACGCCTGCCAGTTCCGCAAAAAGAGAGAGTTGCACTATGGCCAGAAACAAAACACAGGCCTTCCATCGCCAGAAAGGATAACGGGCCAACGCAATGGCTGCCAACCCTGCCCCCCAGGCGGGAATCATCCAGAGGTTATGTCCATCGAACCTCATCCAGCTCCAGTTCGCGGCTCCGAACCGGTTGGCAATCAGACGAACCCACTCCCACCCCCATTCGCCCGGAAGAAGCAGGAGATCAGGCAGTTGTGCCCCGGCCATCGAAAGCAGTACCAGCAGTATGGACCAGGGAACCAGAATAGCGAGTAGCGGAACTACCAGAATGTTTGTCAAAGGACCGACAAGGGAAAACTCTCCAAAATAGTGGGTTAAAATTGGAAACAGGCCTGCCTGTACAACGGCCGGCAACAACAGCGCTTTGATGAGGGAGCCACGCCACCCCCTGGCCACGCTTTCCGGCATCAGGCTATTCAGTGGTGGCATGGTGATCAGAATGATCGCTACCGCCGTAAAGGAGAGCTGAAACCCTGGTTCAAACAGAGCGGCTGGTTCCACGAGCAGAAGCAGAATTCCCGCCGCTGCCAATAGATTCATTCCGCTGGTCGGGTTCTCGGAGAGCCGGCCGATTGCCAGCATCCAGGCCATGAGCGAGGCTCTCGAAACAGACGGGCTGAACCCGCTGACACCTGCATATAGAGTGAGAGCAACAGTAAAGGCCGCGAAGAGCAGAATGCGCCGGTATCGCGTTCCCCATACCAGTGGAAACAGGGCCCAAAATGGAGCCGCCACAAACCCCACATGAAGGCCCGAAACCGCCATGATGTGAGCCAAACCCGCCCTTGAGAACCGCTCCCTCTCCACCGGCGACAACCCGCCCCTCTCTCCGGCCAGTACCGCCCTCACCAGCCCAGCCGATTCCACACCGGCAATCTCATCCACCACTTCCAGAAAACGCCCCCTCCACCGATCTGGATGGAGAGCAGACGGGTCGCCCTCCAGGACGTCCATCCCGATCAACTCTCCGTTTAATTTGAGTCTCTGTTTCTCTTCATAGCGCCTGAAAGGCCATTGATGAAAATTTTGGGACGGGCGAAACCGAAAGGGGCTGAACCGGACCCGAACCTCATCGCCGGGTTTCACATTCACGCTTTCAAGCAGATTTGGCCTAAGAGAGGAGGGCCAGTCTCCCTCTATGGAATCTGCGGGCCCTTCATAATAGAGACGCAGCGAATAGGACTCCTGCCAGACGAATGAGTCCACAACGGTCTCATTTACAGCTATTTCCAGACGGTGACGTCCGTTTGCTGTTTCTCCGGACGACACAACCCTTCCGACGGCTTTCAGAACTTCACCTTCAAGCCGTTCCAGCCTCTCTGTCCGGATGCGCTCTTTTGCATTCGCTTCTCCCTTCACAGCTTGCCAGGAAGCTCCGGACATCAGGATCAGAAGCAACCAGCTCAGCTGTACGACCTGATTCTTCAGTCCTGGCGCCTCCCCGGTATCTGCAAACTCCAGAGCCGTCCATACAAGCGCGATCACGATTGTAAAGGGCAGGAGATTGTGCAGGGTGATGCCGGAAAAATCCGTGAAAACAATGCCGAAAGAGAAGAGAATAAAATATCTGACCGCCGGGTATCGGGCCCACGGCAGGGAATCGTCTCTCTTGCTCGCCATAGCGGTACGATCCGCCAAGGCTGTGAGCTTTACATCCGGCAGGTTCTCTTGTCAGATACCTACTCCTTGCCGGTTCCCAGTTTTTTGCAGATTCTCGCCAGTTCACTTCTCTCCCCGGGGGTCAGAGCAGAGAACTCACGGACAATTCGTTTGAGATGCTCGGGAAAGTACTCTCTGATCCGGTCTCTTCCCTCATCTGTAAGATGAATCAGAATAGCTCTTCGATCATCAGGGTCCCGCTCTCTTCTCACCAATCCGTGCTTTTCCAGATTGTCGATAACCATCGTGATATTCCCCCCTGTTTTCAGAAGTTTCCTTCCGATGGCCCTTTGATTAAGTGGGCCCAGATGGTAGAGAACTTCGAGCGTGCCAAACTGGCTTACGGTCATCTCATTCTCTGCCAGAGACCGGTTCAGACGGTTATTGATCGTTTCGGAGGCTCGCATGAGCTTGATGAACGCGTTCAGCGTCTCCCGCTCTTCATCTGTACCTTTGTGGTGTGTGCCCATAGCGTTACCGTTAATCGTAGCCGGTTCAACCCGAAACGAGACGTGCAAAGTTTCTCTTGCCCACCTTCAACGTATGTTCGCTGTCGTCTGAAAAATGGATCTCATGGGCAATGTCTGTAATCTTCTCATCATCAAGAGAAACACCGCCCTGCTTCATCAGGCGTTTGGTCTCTCCGTTGCTGGAGGTAAATCCGGTTTCAGAAATCACCTCAATCAGCCGCTTGTTGCTGCCTGCCGGAAACGTGAAAACGTCAACATCCTCCGGGATCTCCTTGCGAATCACCGTCTGATTAAAATGCTCTCTGGCTGCCGTTGCGGCCCCCTCTCCATGATACATTACGGTGATCACCTTTGCCAGTTTGTGTTTCGCATCTCTGGGATCTTCTTCGGCCATCAATTTGTACTTCGGCAAATCGGCTGTCGGCAGATCTGTGAGGAGTTCAAACCAGGGAGTAATCTGTGAATCAGGAATGGAGAGTACTTTTCCATACATCTCGTTCGGCTCCTCTGTAATACCGATGTAGTTGTCGTACGATTTGGACATCTTCATGGTTCCGTCGGTACCAACCAGCAGCGGCATCATCAGACAGACCTGCGGCTCCTGATCGTTTTGAACCTGCATGTGACGGCCCACCAACAGATTGAATTTCTGATCGGTTCCACCCAGTTCCACATCGGAGCGCAAATGGACAGAATCCTCTGCCTGGGCAAGCGGATATAGAAATTCGTGAAGGGAGATCGGCTCGTTGTTTTCAAAACGCTTGGAAAAATCGTCCCTTTCTATCATTCTCGCTACGGTCATGCGGGAACTGATACGAATCACATCATCGAAAGCCAATTTTCCCAGCCAGTGGCTGTTATAGACAATTTCAAGCTTCCCGGTATCCAGAATGGCCCCCGCCTGCTCAAGATAACTCGTTGCATTCTTCTCGATCTCCTCTGTAGTCAAGGCGGGGCGGGTCTTGCTCTGTCCGGACGGATCACCGATCCTGGCGGTAAAGTCTCCAATGATCAGAATGGCGTGGTGGCCCAGATCCTGAAACTGACGCAGCTTTCTTAAAATAACTGAATGGCCCAGATGCAGGTCCGGCCTGGTGGGATCGCAGCCCAGTTTAACTCTGAGCGGTACTCCGGACCTTTTTGATCGGGTCAGCTTCTCCTTCAGCTCCGGCTCTGGAACCATCTCTACCGTACCGCGACGGATCACTTCTAACTGCTCTTTTACAGATGGAAAACTCATAGTCAGGGATTAAACATTGGCAAATTGTAAATCGGATTGTTCTCTTCAAGATTCTCCCGCAGGTTGGTCACAAAATCTTCTGCTCCCGGCACCAGACGAGCCGTCGTATTGTACACAACCGGCGCCGCATTCAAGACCCAGGGGTAGAGAGCCGAATCCTCTCTTGATTCTGACGACGGCCTGTTGAACCCGGCCATTATGAGTAACAGTACACTGATGACCACAAGACATTTCAATGCGCCAAAAACCAGGCCAAAGAGTCGGTTCAATATGTGAAGCCGCAGAAATTCGAGAAAATTCCTGATCAACCATGCCAGAAGATACGCGGCCAGAAGTATGGAAAAAAAGAGAATCAACGCAGCGATCAGAGTGAGAGTATCGGATGAGGCGGACGAGAAGGGTTCAAGGCGTAACGCCAGTTCATCCATCCAGGTAAAGGCACTATATACGGCTATCACCATGCCCGCAATCCCGAACACTTCACGGACCAGCCCCTTTGTGAACCCTTTATAGGCAAACCATACAAGAGGCAATAAAATAGTAATGTCAAGCCAGTTCATAGGCTTATCCGGAGAGTTCCTCTTTAGCCACCCTGCTTACAATCGCGCCATCTGCCTTTCCTTTCAGCTCACCCATCAGTACCCCCATCAAGCGGCCCATTTCCGAAGGGTCGGAGAGCCCCATTTTCTCAATCTTCTCACGGATTATCTTTCGCACTTCCTCTTCATCCATCATTTCCGGCAAATAGGATGAGATGATCTCCAGCTCTCTCTCCTCATTCTCTGCCAGGTCTTCCCGGCCACCATCAGTAAACTGGCTAATCGACTCCTTCCGCTGTTTGGCAGCTTTCATCAGCACCTGTATGGTCTGCTCTTCACTCAGCTCGGCCTCACCGCCCTTCCTCTCGCTGATCTCTTTCTCGAGCAGTGCCGATTTGATGGAGCGAAGCACACGCAGTTTCTCGCTTTCACGTGCTTTCATCGCACTTTTAAGGTCATTCAGAATTTGCTCTTTTATACTCATTGCTACACCTTTATCTATTCCATTGCGGGTTGTACCCACTCGTCGTCCGGGCAAAAAAAAAGGTTCCACCCATCTGCGGGTGCAACCTTTTTTAAAAATTATTGAGCACCCCTGGCAGGATCAGCTCTTGTACTGCTTGATAAAATCGGTCACTGTATCCTGATCAACCATTGCCTCTTTGTAAGCAAATTGTCCTCTCGCATTCTTCGAGGTGATGATCACTTTTGCCATCTTGCGATGGGTCGCTTTCAATTTTTGTGCATGTTCTCCAAACGCCTGCTGCTTGGCCATAGCTCACACCTATTTAATTTCTTTGTGCATCGTGTGTTTCCGAAGCACCGGATTGTACTTTCTTACTTCCATTCTGTCCGGATGGGTCCGGCGATTCTTTGTGGTCACGTAACGTGAGCTGCCCGGCTTTTCGGTGCACTCCAGAATGACCTGTATACGATTTCCTTTTGCCATCGTCCTGCTATACCTCTTTAATCAGGGTTCCTTTTTTCCTGGCATCCTTCAGAACCGCATGAATTCCCTTTCTGTTGATCGTGCGCAGCGTTTTTGCCGACACTTTAAGGGTTACCCAGCGATCCTCTTCCGGAATGTAAAATTTCCGTTTCTGAAGGTTCAGGTGGAAACGATGTTTTGTCTTGTTGTTCGACTTGGAGGATCGATAGCCGTTCAGCGGCCTCTTTCCAGTGATGTCATCAATTCGTGCCATAACTCTGCTTCAACATTATTTTGAATAGAATAGCAAAATACCGCTATGACGGATAAGTATCAATTCTGTTTTTTTATTGGTAAACCTCTGCTTTCCTGACGGTTCATCCCCCCACTTGCGGCACGATGAAAAAGCTGTTCCGGCACTGCCCGGGACGGATGAAGTGGCAGAGCAAAGCCTGTTTTTCAGGATCTGCTATATACCACCTATTTTGCACCTGAGGCCGTATCTCCGAATCAAGCAATTAAAACCATTCCTTCTTTTGACATTGAACCGATTAACGCTATTTTCAGGCTTGTAAAAGGCTATTACCCATCGCAATCAACCCCTGTTTCATGGCAAGCAAAAAAGGCTCTGACTACAAAGCGTCCAATATTCAGGTTCTTGAGGGATTGGAGGCGGTCAGAAAAAGACCCTCCATGTATATTGGAGACACTGGTCAGCGCGGCCTTCACCACCTGATTAATGAAGTGGTGGACAACTCTATTGACGAAGCGCTTGCCGGCCACTGCGACTACATACTTATTACGATTCATGAGGATGGTTCCCTTACCGTACTCGATAACGGCCGGGGCATCCCGGTTGATGAACATCCCAAACTGAAACTGCCTGCTGTCGAAGTGGTTCTCACCAAACTTCACGCCGGTGGAAAGTTTGACAAAGATTCCTACAAAGTCTCCGGCGGCCTGCACGGCGTGGGTGTAAGTTGTGTGAACGCTCTCGCTTCCGAATTTCAGGCCGAGATTCACCGTGACGGGAATATCTATGTAATGGGATTTGTGAGGGGTAAGACGGTAACACCCCTGGAAACGAGGGGTAAGACCGATAAAACCGGGACCATTATTCGGTTTAAACCCGATCATGAGATCTTTACCCAGTCTACAGAGTTCAAGTTCGACATCATTGCCGACCGTATGCGGGAGCTCGCATTTCTGAACCCCAGCATCTCCATAGACATAGTCGATGAACGGGAAGAGGATCAGGAGCTTGCCAAAGCTACCTACCACTACCCTGGCGGTGTTCAGGATTTTGTCAATTTTCTGGACGAGAGCCGTGACCCGATGATGGAGACCCCTATTTATATAGAGGGCGAAGTGGACAATGTACCTGTTGAACTGGCACTCCAGTACAACAGCTCCTATACAGAAAATGTGTTCTCCTATGTGAACAACATTAACACTCGTGAAGGTGGGACCCACATTTCCGGATTTCGTCGGGCTTTAACTCGTTCTCTGAAGGGGTATGCCGAGCGAAACAAGATCATTAAAGCGAACAGCAAGGTGGCCATCAGTGGCGAAGATTTTCGCGAAGGGCTCACAGCTGTATTAAGTATCAAGGTTCAGGAGCCTCAATTTGAGGGACAAACCAAGACCAAGCTCGGAAATTCGGAGGTCCAGGGTACAGTAGAAACCGTTGTCTATGAAAAACTGAACGAGTATCTCGAACAGAATCCGAAAACGGCAAAGAAGATTCTCGAAAAGGTCGTTCTGGCTGCAGAAGCACGAGAGGCTGCCCGCAAGGCTCGTCAGTTGATACAGAGAAAGAATGTCATGAGTAGTGGCGGACTCCCAGGAAAACTCGCCGACTGCTCCATCAAGGATCCCGAACATTGCGAAATCTATCTGGTGGAGGGTGATTCGGCCGGTGGATCAGCCAAAATGGGCCGAAACCGTAGTTTTCAGGCTATTTTACCGCTTCGGGGAAAGATTCTGAACGTAGAGAAGGCAAAAATCAACAAGATACTGGAGAACAAGGAGATACAGGCGATGATTACCGCACTTGGTGCCGGTATCGGGCACGGCGATCAGGACTTTGATCTGGAGAAACTTCGCTACCACAAGATCATCGTGATGACCGATGCCGATGTGGACGGTTCCCATATCCGTACGCTGCTACTTACCTTTTTTTACAGATATATGCAGCCGCTCATTGAGTTGGGGCACGTCTTCATTGCTACTCCACCCCTGTACCGGGTCACTTCAACACGTGGTCAAATAGACTACGCATGGGATGATGAAACCCGCGACAAGATTATCAAACAGCTTAAGAAGGCGAAGAAGAAGTATGACGTCTCCAGATACAAGGGCCTCGGCGAGATGAATCCGGGACAGCTCTGGGAAACGACCATGGATCCGGAGACCCGAACTCTTCAACAGGTAACCATCGAGAATGCTGCTGCTGCAGACAAGATGTTCTCTACTCTGATGGGCGATCAGGTTGAGCCCAGACGAGAGTTTATTGAGCGAAATGCCAAGTATGCCGTTCTGGATATCTGACCTGGCGGCAAACCGAACAACACCCATCGGGTTGAACCGAATGTGCATTTTCTGTTCGTCCCTGAATCGTAATTAAGATTCCTACAACAACGCTGAAGTATGGCCAGAGAAAAGATTATACCCATTTCGATTGAAGATGAGATGCAGTCGTCATACATCGATTACTCGATGTCTGTGATTGTATCGCGAGCTCTGCCCGATGTGCGGGACGGTTTGAAACCTGTGCATCGCCGAGTACTCTACGGAATGAGTGAACTTGGAATGCTCCATAATCGTAATTACAAGAAGAGTGCCAGAATTGTCGGTGAGGTACTTGGTAAGTATCACCCGCATGGCGACTCTGCCGTGTACGACTCTATTGTAAGAATGGTTCAGGACTTCTCGCTTCGCTATCCCCTTGTGGATGGCCAGGGCAACTTTGGCTCTGTAGATGGAGATTCAGCTGCTGCCATGCGTTATACCGAAGTTCGTATGCAGCGGCTTGCAGAGGAGATGCTCACCGACATCAATAAGGAGACAGCTGATTACCAACAGAATTTTGATGACACGCTTCACGAGCCCACGGTTCTGCCCGCTCTTCCTCCGAACCTTCTGCTGAATGGTGCTTCCGGAATAGCAGTCGGTATGGCAACCAATATGCCTCCACATAGTGTCAGTGAGGTCGTTGATGGAATTGTTGCCTTTCTTGATGACCCGGAGATTACCGTCAAAGGGTTAATGGAGCACATAAAAGCCCCGGATTTCCCTACCGGTGGAATTATTTACGGATATGAAGGTGTAAAGGATGCCTACGAAACGGGACGTGGTAAATTAACCATTCGTGCGCGCGCGAATGTAGAGGAGATGAGGAATAACCGTGAACAGATTGTAGTCACGGAGATTCCCTATCAGGTAAACAAGGCTACCCTGATTGAGAAGATTGCCGATCTGGTTCAGAACGAAAAGATTACGGAAATCTCGGAAATCCGGGACGAGTCCGATCGGGATGGAATGCGCATTGTCATCATGCTGAAGCGTGGAGCCAATGCCGGTGTGGTATTGAACCAACTCTACAAGTACACCCAGATGCAGCAGACGTTCGGCGTCATCAACCTGGCGCTGGTTAAGGGACGGCCACGGGTGATGTCTCTTAGGGAATTGATCTATCACTATGTAGAGCATAGGATTGAAGTCATTATTCGTCGATCGATGTACGACCTCGATCAGGTAGAAGCCAGGGCTCACATCCTTGAAGGCCTGAAGATTGCCCTCGATAATCTTGATGAGGTGATTAAAACCATTCGTGCTTCCGGTAATCCAAATGAGGCCAATGTAGCCCTGCGGAAGAAGTTTGCGCTTACAGACATCCAGGCCAAAGCCATTCTGGACATGAGGCTTCAGAAATTGACCGGCCTGGAGAGAGAGAAGATCGATTTTGAGTATTCTGAAATCATCGAAAAGATCAACGGCTTTCGTACCATTCTCTCCAACAGGGACGAACAGACATCTATTATCAGGGAAGAGCTTCTTGACCTGAAAAGCCGGTATGAAGACGAGCGCAGAACACAGATCGTCTACTCTGCCGAAGATTTCAACATCGAGGATATGATTGCCGATGAAGATGTTGTGGTCACGATCTCCAACAACGGCTATATAAAGAGGATGCCGGTAAGCGGATATCGCAGACAAAGGCGGGGTGGAAAGGGAATGAAAGGAACCACTACCAAGGACGACGACTTTGTAGAACATCTGTTTGTGGCAACCAATCATAACTATATTCTCTTCTTCACAGAAAAGGGAAGCTGTTACTGGCTAAGGGTTTACGAAATCCCAGAAGGGTCAAGGTTGGCCCGGGGTCGTGCCATTGTCAATATGATTGACATCGAAAAAGATGACCGTATCATGACATTTGTCCCGGTGAAAACACTGGATGATGAGGAGTATATCAACAATCACTATATCATTATGGCCACCAAAAAGGGTCAGGTGAAAAAGACGGCACTCGAAGCCTACAGCCGACCCCGGAGAGACGGAATCATCGCCATCAATATTAGGGAGGACGATCATCTGCTCGGGGCATCGCTCACAGATGGAGAGAGTGATATTATTCTGGCGAACCGAAATGGACGGGCAATCCGTTTTCAAGAAAGCCAGGCCAGAGAGACCGGGCGTAACACATCCGGTGTTCGCGGAATGAAGCTTGATAAAGGAGACGAGATCGTCGATATGGTGGTCATTCGTAACTCTCATGAAGCTACGGTTCTTGCAATTTCCGAAAAAGGATATGGCAAGCGCTCCCTGGTGGACGACTATCGGGATCAGTCCCGTGGAGGGAAGGGAGTGATTACCATGAAGGTGACTCCGAAGACCGGTAAGCTGATCTCATTAAAAGAGGTAACCGATGAGGATGATTTGATGGTCATTACCGAGCGAGGCAAGGTCATCAGGATGCAGTGCAAAGGCATTCGTACGATGGGGAGAAACACTCAGGGAGTCCGCATTATTCGTCTGGACGATGAAGGCAAGATTGGAGCGGTCACCCGGGTCGTTAATGAGGATGAAGAAGAGGAGATTTAAAATCTGTAACTGACGAGTCTGGGTACTCCCTTACTTCTTCACGGAACCGGCCTGCTCTGTAAGCCGGGTCAGCAGATCTCTTCGCATCTGTAGTAGATGCTCGGGTTCGGTAACCCGTACCTTGTCACCAAATTGAAGCAGCCATTCATTGATATAGTCCAAATTATCAAAACGAAAGGTTGCCTTAATTATTTTGGAGTTTACCTCACTTTTCTTAATTAACTTAGTTGGTAGATTAGCCATAAATCGATCAAAACTGCTTCTGACGACCTCTACCCCTATATCCTGAGCAGGCCCGTCAAATC
Source organism: Balneolaceae bacterium (assembly GCA_040880485.1). Classification (GTDB taxonomy): domain Bacteria; phylum Bacteroidota; class Rhodothermia; order Balneolales; family Balneolaceae; genus JBBDIJ01. The sequence goes on along the minus strand of JBBDIJ010000007.1, from coordinate 119,894 downwards.
GAAAAATAGAACGTTCTGCGTCAATTTCTGCTTTCGGCTCAAATTTTTCGGGCCTCATCTCTATATTCGACATCCGATCAAGCACAAAATTTCGCAAATCTTTCCTTTCGTGTGAATATCCGATCACGTTCCAGTGATCACGGTAGAAAACCAGAAGGTAGGGGTCTAAAATTCTTTCCGATAGTGCGCCATCCCGTTTCCGCTGATAGCTGAATTGAATGGCTCGCTGCTGAGAGATTGCACTACTGATCAAATACCAGCTGCCCCCGCTCCTCTTCTCTGAACCGTAATGGAGAAATGGATCCACGACAGTTCGCCCGGCAAGGGACTCCATAAACACTTTCAATTTGTCTGGCAGTACGTTCTTCACTTTCAGTTCTACCCCTTCGGCATCTTCAGCCAGTTCACGATCTACCTGCGACTTCACAAAATTGAGGCCTACCATTATGGTGGCCAACTCTCTTGATGTAAACATAAGGGGCGGTACTTTATAACCCGGAAGTATTCCATACCCACTGTACTCTTCCCAGGTAACAGGTACATTGATCTCCGACAGGGCATTCAGATCCCGAAAAATGGTTCTACGACTCACGCTAAACAGATCAGCCATTCTGTCTACCGTAATCCTCCCCGTTGCTTCCTGAAGCATCAGAATCATCTTCATACGTCTTTCAGAACTCTTCATCCGGGACATAACAACACGATTTAATTCATTTTATTCACTATTTGCTGGCTTAATAACCAGCAACCCTTTCCCCTGGTAAAAGGGTTCATCATCCCCAAAATCGAATGAGTAAAGCGTAACGACTCCCTCTCCATTCCAATGAACTACCTCCTCTCTCGCCTCTTTTACCCCCTTGTAAAAGAGGATTCGAGTCCACTTTCCGGGGTCAATCATTTCCATGAGATCTACGACTGAAAAGGCGTGTTTAGTCAACAAGCCCCAGCCATCCGATGGCTTCACCCCTTCAATGGAACCCTTATTCAACTCTACGTTTTTCAGCTTCAACTGATACACCATCTGCCGTACCGCACTCACTTTTTTGTCAACAATATCGTTGATCACCCACTTTTTATCCTGAATCATCAGAGCCAAAGGTATTCCGGGAAAGCCACCCCCACTTCCCGCATCGACCCAACAGGAAGCACAATCCAGATGGCCATCACACCACGGCAGCATGGAGTGCACCACATGCTCACGCAATGTTTCACGTGAAACATTGCGGCTTACCAGATTGATTTTTTGGTTCCACCACTCTAAAAGACTCAGCCACTCATTGACTCTTTTTTCATTCTCCCCGCAGAGCGTACGGGCGATTGTCAATGTTTCACGTGAAACCTTTTGCTCCGTAAAGTTCATATAAAGAGCGTTCAGTTCTTTAGGTAGACAAGAAGAACAGCTACATCACTTGCTGAAACCCCGCTTATCCTGCTAGCCTGTCCAACGGTTTCCGGCTTAATCCTTTCAAGCTTCTGCCGCCCTTCTGTCGAAAGGCTCTGAATATTACTGTAATTGATTTTGGTTGGGATCTCTCTCTCCTCCTGTCGGCTGAGCTCTTCCACCATTTCAAACTCCTTCTGAATATAACCTTCATACTTGATCTGAATTTCGACCTGTTCAAGTACTTCCTGATTATCAGAAATACTTGAAATCTCTTCATTCAGTTCTCTATCGGCATCCATTAGATCACGCAAGCCAATCTGCGGCCTCGGGATCAAACTTTTTGCCTTCACTGGCTGTTTTAGTCCGGTTGTACCCTTTCCTTCCAGCATCAAATTCATCACTTCCGGCCGAATCGTCCTTTCAGAAAGGTGATCCATAAGATCATCGATTTTACTTTTCTTCTTACTGAAACGTTGATAACGTGATTCAGTAACAAGTCCAATTCGGTACCCCGGTTCAGTGAGCCTTAAATCCGCATTGTCTTGTCTTAAAAGAATTCTGTGTTCGGCTCTTGAGGTGAACATTCTGTAAGGCTCTTCTGTGCCCTTATTGATGAGGTCATCGATCAAAACCCCTATGTACGCCTCGGATCTCTTAAGTATAAAACCACCCTTTCCCTGTACTCGTAATGCTGCATTGATGCCCGCCATCAAGCCCTGACAGGCAGCCTCTTCATAACCGGTGGTTCCATTGATCTGCCCCGCAAAATAGAGACCTTCCACACGTTTTGTCTCCATCGTGCGACTGATCTGCCATGGAGGGAAATAGTCATATTCAATAGCATATCCTGGTCTGAGCATGACCACATCATTAAAACCGGGTATAGCTCTCATCGCTTCGATCTGAACCTCTTCAGGAAGCGAAGTGGAAAAACCGTTCAGATACATCTCATAGGTATTCCGGCCTTCAGGTTCTAAAAAAAGCTGATGGCTCTCCTTATCTGCAAATCGATTGATTTTATCCTCAATACTGGGGCAGTACCTGGGACCCACCGACTTAATTCGTCCACTAAACATCGGGCTTCTGTCGAAACCGCTTTTAAGCAATTGATGCACCTTCTCATTGGTATTGGCAATCCAGCAGGTCATCTGTTCTTCCAGATCCGGCAGGAATTCGGTAAGAAAGGAGAATGGTCCGGGATCTTCGTCGCCATACTGAATCTCGAGTTCGCTGTAGTCTATAGAGCGCCCATCGAGCCTGGGAGGAGTTCCCGTCTTCAAACGTCCGGTTTCAAATCCCAGTTTTTCCAATGAAGCGGATATACCGATTGAAGCTCTCTCCCCAGATCGTCCGCCCCCAAACTGGGTTTCGCCAATGTGAATTACACCATTACCAAAGGTACCAGTAGTCAACACTACACTTTTTGCGTAGAAGTGTTGACCTGTTTGGGTTACCACACCTTTTGTCCCGCTACCCGATTCATTAGTGAGCAGTTCCACTACATTATCCTGACGAAAATGGAGCTGATCCAGTCCTTCAAGAAGCTCTCGCATCCTGAGTGAATATTGTGTTCGATCACTCTGGCAGCGGGGGCTCCACATGGCGGGGCCCTTGCTCCTGTTCAACATTCTGAACTGAACACCGGTTTGATCGCTTACAATACCACTTAACCCACCCAGCGCGTCAATCTCTCTTACAAGTTGCCCTTTGGCCACGCCACCCATTGCCGGATTGCATGACATTCGGGCAATCGCTTCCAGACTCATGGTTATCAGAAGCGTTTTACACCCCATGGCTGCGGCCGCTCCTGCCGCCTCACTGCCGGCATGCCCGGCACCCACAACGATTACATCGTAGAGTGGTTGAACAGACATTATATACTTGTTTTTTATTAGCTTACTGTCTCTCTTATCTATCTGTTTGTCGATCTCTGAGCTCGGAGCCTGGATTCATGCATATAGTACACATCCATCGGTATATGATTGGTTCCATAAACTTCGCCCAAAAGTGCAAACAGAGTCGGGTCATACTCTTCCAAATCTTCGTGAGTGGCTATGTGAAAATCATCGAAGTAGTGGTCATAATTGGAATTAAACCAATACTGTGTTCCTTCGGCCCAATACTCGGCTACCGTATTCCCTCCGTAATGTCCACGCCAGAGGCCCTGATCGACAGCACTGTCGTACGCCTCACTTATTCGGCTGTTCAATTCGGGATCTACTTGTCGGATGGCACTGTGAATACCATGACTAAACTCGTGAACAAGTATATTTTCACCATAATACCGTGTGCCAGGATATCCGAGTATGTTCTCTTCGGCACAGGAAGAGAGTCTCCCTCCCATTCCTCTTGCTCTGGTATTCCAGTACTGCTGGTCGGTCATGGCCGCGATCCTGTCATAGTTTCTTCTCTCTCCGTCGGTCAGCCTCCGGTCGTCCAGCGAAGGTTTTCTCCAATCCCTCTGTTCCGGCAGATCCGTAGTGGAGTCTGTATCTGCCATGATGGCCAGACGGAATCCATTTTCAGCCATATGACTTCTCAGGTCGGCTCTTTTGGCAAGCATCGTGATCACAACATCGCGGGCCACAAGAAATGCGATGTCAGGAACATCTGAACTGCCAATTACAGGGATCCCGAGTGCATCCGTATATTTTTGGTAAAATGAATCCAGATCTAACTCATCCGGTGGTGTTGTAACGTTGGCCACTGTATAGTCACGTAAAATCGCATCTTCCCGGATTACATCCGGATCATCACTCATTTGCTCTCCATCGGCGTACTCACTGTTATTTCCGGTGAAAGAGAGAATACCAATAGAAAGTAGCAGAGACGAAACGAGTATGACCGCGTCACGTCGATAGCTTGTCAGAACAGTTTTCATAATATATAGACTAAGTTCAGGTGTGCTCTTCAAAATTGTAGAGTGACAATATAACAACTATACGGTACATGATGGTGATTTCGGTCTCTACCCATTTATTATAACTGCCGGCCACTGTACATAACAGTAACAACCATTTAAATTGGAAGATGCCTTGCCGTATAAATCGCCTAATAGGTAGTCAATACCACTATCTTTGTATTTTTTTGTCTGTAATTAAGAATCTCATCGGGAGCTGGATTCAACTGAAGTAATAATTTTCCCGGTGAAGAAATATTTTGCGAATATATTCCAAGTGCTGTTTCACCAAACCTCGAGGCAATCTTTTTTAGTTCAGAGAATGTAGAGCTCTCTATATCCAGCTCATATTCTTCAGGATCCCGAAAGATAATTTCAGCACCACCTACTGTAAATAGCTCATTATATATGGCGTGCAGTTCCCGACGAAGAGCAACATGTGCAAGCAGATGGCTAATGATCAAAGGACTGATGATCACTTCATTATTATAAGCGGACATAAGAATTTCATTATCAGGATCAGAGAGCTCCAATAGAATCTGAGGATTGGCCTTTTCCTGTTTCAGAATTTCTTCCAGAAGTATATAACCAACAATCAATCGGGCATCTGCTACTTCATTTGCCAGGCGATCACTGTTCGCTAAAATGATATTATCGTACCCGGCAGGGTTAAGCCTCCTTAATTCCGCTTCAGTCAGATAATCACTCTCAATTTGTCTGTACGTTGCGCTGCTCGAAGAAATATCAAACAAATCCATTGCTTTGTTACGTTTATCAGCAGAGGTAACAGAAACAATATCAATTTCATATTTTTCACCTTTATAGGTGCTAAACTCATTTATCAGAGCAGGAATTCGGTGATTCCAGCCCATTATAAGCACCTTCTTATCAACCGATTTCTCCTGATGTTTAAGGATCTCATTTCTAGATTTCCAATCGGCATTATGTATATGTGAATCAGAAATCTTTTCCTTGATTTCCGTATCCTCAAAAGAGCGTGCCCAAAAGACCAACCGATCGTTTTCTTTTACTTTAAACTCACCAGGCATATTCAAATAGGGGACAAAATCATCATTCTCCCATCTGACGACACCTAAAATGATGGTATTGGGAAAGACAGCTTCTATATCAGCCAATGCTCTTCCAATCGTTTCGGCGTGTTCTCTTACAAAGATATTATTGTTTTTTTTGCGTGAAAGAAGATCATTATATACATCAGATAAGCGTGGATGGCGAACATTCTGGGCAATCAGGCGACTTATAATAGAGTCACTGGCAATGACTTCGAGGGGACCGGAATAGGCTCGATGAGCAGCTTTTCGTTTTCGCTCATCCTGTATTTCAGCAACAACAAATGGCTGTTCCGTCTCTCGTTTTGAATTCGGATGTTCATTCAGAGATAACAATATCTTAATCGTTTCCACATCGGCATTAATTAAATCTTGCGGTCCCGTGGAATGACTCGGAATAATGATTGCGGAGGCTCGAGAGCTATCTACGCGCTCAAGATGTTCGTTGTCCAGTGGTGTGCCTGATCGAAGAATTATGTCATGCGCGCGTCTACCGATTAACTCATCGTCTTTTAGTTCTTGTAATCGGTGAGGAGTAACATCATCGGCTAATATGATTAGTTGTAAATTTCTGGAACCCACACTCCTTAAAAAACGTCGGAGCCGATGAACAGACTGGAACAATTCACCGGCAATCGGAATGGTGCGGTTTGTCCAGCCCAGAATCAGAATGTGATTTTCAGCTGTTACAGGTGTCAACCCTTGTTCAAGAATCCGCATTTTTCCATGTAGCCAGGTCGTAATTATGGCAACGAGTGCACCGAGGAAAACAACATATCCGGCAACGGTAATCAGGGTCGATATGATGCGTCTCCAAACTCCCTGATCGTCTCCCAGGTAACCCGGATCAGATAATCGGAGGAACGCCCACCAAACGGAGTCGCCAAAATTATCAAGTGGTTCACCAGTTGGTATCACCAGAATACCACCGATAATAGATATAAGACCTATCAGGGCTGCAACAATGAGTAGCTGATAATGAGCCCCTTTTACAAACTGGCGCTCCAGTAAAAAATTAAAGCGTTCGATTAATCGGAATCCTTTCTTCAATAGAAAATGACCTAATTTTTATTCGTCACTATGTGAGAATCAATTATGATACCCGGAACTTACTAAACCGGATTATGACATAATACTTATTTGATGTGCATGAGTTTTTGTAGCTAACTCATTGGTAATGCCATTCGGAAAATATCAGACGGGATATCTGTATACACTACAGAAAACAAAAAAGCCGCTAGCTCTATGTGAGTTTGCGGCTTATGATATTGCGATCCGGAAGGGACTCGAACCCTCGACCTCCTGCGTGACAGGCAGGCGTTCTAACCAACTGAACTACCGGACCTTTCAAGACCGTTGCCTTCGGCAGGCAATCATGTCCAATCAAGAACATAAATATACAGAGCCTGCGAACCCGATGTCAACCTTTTTTAATTTTTCTGCTACCTCATCTATTAGCGGGATGGGTTCATCCAGTACCTCAGCCAAAAAAAGGGCCGCAAATTCAATTACGGCCCTCTTAGATATCGAGATGGATCTGTTGGGAATATCGTTACAGAATCTCTTCGATAGCGCCAGCAAGCTCTTCACTATCCGGCTCCGTTCTACTGGGAAATCTTTTTATGAGTTCTCCGTTCCTGTCCACAAGGAATTTTTCGAAATTCCAGCCAATCTCCCCGGACATATCATCATCTCTCTCGGTCAGATGTACGAAAAGGGGGTGCTTGTCGTCTCCCAATACAGAAACTTTTGAGAACATTGGAAATCGGATGTTGAAATTCACTTCACAGAACTCGGCAATCTCCTCGTCGGAACCCGGCTCCTGGCCCCCAAAATTGTTAGCTGGGAAGCCCATTACATAGAAACCCCTTTCGTGGTACTTCTCATACAGAGCCTGAAGTCCGTCGTATTGAGGTGTAAATCCACACTCGGAAGCTGTGTTCACAATAAGAAGCACTTGATCCTTGAATTCAGCGAGCTCAATTTCGCTACCGTCAAGTGTTTTCAATTTGAAATCATAGATGGAATCGCCATTTTGAGACGGGTAGAGCATAGCGCTTAAAAGGAGAAGAGTGGAAATTAATATTTTCATTTTCTTTCGATCTTTGGTTTACCCTCTGAGGAAATATAACCGCTAAACAGCAGTTTTACACATTACGTTCCAAATGGATAACCGATATACACCTTTCTCATCAGTTTTCCTGATTCTGCTTACATTCCTGCTTTGCATTCCGCTGGAGAGAGGCCATGCACAAATGTTCTCTGTAGCCGACCCTGATAATCAGAGGCAACGAACCACATTCTCATATACAACACTTTCAGCTGGCTGGGAGAGAGCCGATTTTGTTTTTACAGGCCCCGCGAATACGTCGGGAGATCGTTATGGATTTACCGGAGATGCACTTATGCTGCGTTTTGAAAATCCTGGTATCGATATGTACATGGGTGTGGCCGGCAAATTGACCGGGATGGATGACCACTCCTATTTAAATATAGGTGCCAATCTGTTTAACGATTTTGTGATTACAGGCACAGAGCGCTTCTGGTTAATGCTTCCGCTTCAGATTCGCACGAGTATACTGCGATCACAGCCTTCAGGTGCAGAAACACGTTTTCAGATGAGTTCATTTCAGGGTGGTGCCGGGCTGGGAGTACGAGCAAAACTGTCGGACCATATCAATTTCAGTACACAGGTTATCCCCTCCTACGGGTTCAGCTTTTCTCAGGGGCAATTTTTCGGGGGTCGGCAATTTACACTGGAGGGATCAGTCAGGCTTTACATAGACAATCTGATAGGCGAACGAGGCCTTGTCTTTGGATATGATTATGAAAAAAGGAGTTATGATATTGATGCAGACCTCTACGATTACGACTTTTCAAGCCACTCTATTACCCTGGGAATTACATTTTGACGGGCATTTGCAATGAAACCGGAAAAACTGCTGCTGGAACTTGAGTCCCTCTGTGAACAGGCAGGATACAGCATCCGCAAAGAGCGCGGATCGTTTAGAGGAGATCACTGTATTATGGAGGGCGAGAAGTTGATACTTGTAAACAAGAACCGCCCTGCAGATTTTCAGGCGGCAATTCTTGCAAAAGTTCTGCGACAGGTAGACACCGAAGATATGTTTATCAAGCCCGCCGTTCGCCGGCAGATACGAGAGATCTGGGACCGGCTGGATCGGGGACAGGAGCAGAGAGAACAGGAAAACGGAGTGGAATCCTGAATCTGATGAAATTGACGTTTCTGGGTACCGGTACTTCCATGGGTGTTCCGGTAGCCGGTGGATTTGGAAGTGAACATCTTGAGGGAGATTCCCGAAACGAACGTTACCGATGCTCGGCCTGGGTTCAGACCGATAAAAGCTCCATCCTGATCGATACCAGCCCGGAGTTTCGATTGCAGACCATTCGCGCCGGAATAAAACAGATCGACCTCGTTCTGATCACTCACGAGCATATGGATCATATCGCTGGTCTGGACGATCTTCGTGCATACAACTACAAGCAGAAGAGTTCGATTCCGCTCTACACTTCTGCGAGAACTGCACAATCGTTAAAGAAGCGGTTCGACTACATGTTTGGCGAGCACAAATATCCCGGGTCTACCTCTGTAGAGATTCATGAGATAGACGAACCTGTCTCATTTGAAGACGTACAAATCACTCCTCTTCCGGTTCACCACGGTAACCTGAAAATTTTGGGATACAGGATTAACGATCTTGTATACCTTACGGATGTGAAGAGTATTCCGGAAGAGACCGCCCGGTTTATACGTGGTGCACGTGTTCTTGTAATGAGTGCGTTACGGTGGGAACCGAATCACCCGACACACCTTACAATTCCTGAAGCGATTGAAGTTGCGCAGAGCCTTGGGGTGCCCCGTACCTACTTTATACACATGAACAGTTATGTGCATCACAAGAAGACCAGTGCCAAACTGCCCAAGGGAATTGAACTTGCCTACGACCAGCTCACCATAGAGATCTGATTAACAGATCAGAGCCATTCGTCTCCACCCTCCTCTCTTCGAAGCCGTTCCACCACCTCTTTTACCTCCTGAACCCTGTCCAGATCACAAATCAGCAGGCCCTTTTCAGTCTCTACAACCGCCACATTCTCTACACCCACCAGAGCTACATGTCTCTTTCCGGTTGTACTTATGTAACTGTTTTGACTCTCCTGAATGGTCACATTTGTATTCATGACTGCATTACCATCGGCGTCCTTTTCAGCCAGGTCGTAAACGGCCCGCCAGCTTCCGACATCGTTCCAGCCGAACTCCGCAGGTAAAACCTGCACATTATCTGCCTGTTCCATGATTCCATAATCTACCGACACCGAAGGACAATTTTGGTAGAAACGGTCGATCTCCGAACGGGTTACGCTCTCACCTGTCCATTTTTCCAGTTCACTCCAGATTTCAGGCTGGTGCTTGCGAAAAGCCTCAAGAATGGAATCTGCTCTCCAGACAAACATTCCACTGTTCCAGAGATACCCTCCCTGATCCAGAAAGGAGATTGCCTTCTCCCGATCCGGTTTTTCAGTAAACCCGAGTACAGGAAATGCACTGTGCTCTTTCCTCGATCTACTCTTCTCCTGATTGTAGCGTATATATCCGTATCCGGTTTCCGGCCTGTCGGGTTCAATACCTATCGTTACAAGAGTCTTCTCCTCATTGGCTGTTGAAATGGCACTGGCAAGAACACTTCGAAACGTTTCCTCATCAGCAATCCTATGATCGGCCGGCAGGACCACCATCACCGCATCCGGGTCGTGACGCTGCAACAGTGCGGCAGCGGAAGCAATACAGGGAGCCGTATTTCTTGCAACAGGCTCTCCAATAATGAAATCATCCTTTATGCCGGGAAGCTGATCACGTACCAGACCTGTATAATCTACATTGGTCACCACCATGCAGCGCTCCTCTGGAATCAGTTGTCCCAGCCTGTCTACCGTCATCTGAATCATTGTTCGATCTCCAAACAGCTTCAAAAACTGTTTGGGCCGGTTCGCCAGGCTCCTGGGCCAAAACCTTGTCCCTTGTCCACCAGCCATTATCACTCCGTAAGTCATATCTCCTCTCTGTTTTTATCGATTACCAGTTACGATCTGTTAAGATGATGAAGTGCCGCTTTAACAATTTCTCCTGTCTCTTTGTCCGGATCCTGATCCCGAATGGCAAGCACTGCCTTCTCTGCATCACGTCTTTTAAAACCAAGTGCTTCCAGTGCCGAAACAGCCGACCCTGTCACGGAGCCGGCAGAACCAGCAGGGGATTTCGCACTTCCGGTGGAGAAAATTTTATCTTTCAGCTCCAGAACCATTCTCTCTGCTGTCTTTTTACCTATGCCGGAAATTCCTGAAAGTGAAGAGAGGTCCCGGCTGGTGATGGCATCGATCAGGAGAGGCGTACTCATTCCCGATAGAATCGTCAGGCCAAGACGGGGCCCGATCCCTTTCACCGTGATCAACTGTTCGAAGAGCGCTTTCTCCTGCTCATCGGAAAATCCAAACAGCCTCTGGTCGTTCTCGGTGATATGATGATAAATCAGAAGCGTTACCGGCTCTCCCTCGCCCGGAAGTGCCTCTTCGGTTCTGGAAGAGATCTCTACTCTGTATCCGACACCACCGGTCTCCACAAGAGCCTCTCCCTCGCTTTTTGAATGGAGGGCTCCTTTCAGATAGGCGATCATCGGGTTCTCCGGTTCACACGGTCCGGATTCTGTTCAATAAAATCTGCCCAGTCTGATTTCCGGTTGTTCTGGTGATATTTCTTGTTCTTTTTGGATCCAGACGGGCTCTGAAGATTTACGGAATGGCACCAGGCTACAGCCAGTGCATCGGCAGCATCGGGTGACAGTGGCAGATCCGGAACCGATATCATTTTGGCGAGCATGTAGGCAACCTGGCTTTTTGCGGAATTACCGTTTCCCGTAATCGATTTTTTTACGGTTTTGGGATAGTACTCCCCCACAGCAACACCCTGAGCAGTAAGTGCAAGTATGGCCGCCGCCTGTGCCCTGCCCAGCTTGAGCATAGCCAGAGGATCTACGCCATAAACCGGTGTCTCTACCGCACCATGATCCGGCTTGAATTTCCGAATCAATTTCTCTACCTCTTTGTAGATCAAAAGCAATCTCTCGGTGTGATCTTTCAGATGATCTGTATGAATCACCCCACACTCAAGCGCCCTGTAGTCCGATCCCTCCTGCTGTAGCAGGGCATACCCGGTATGGCGGGAGCCGGGATCGATTCCTATGATGGTGCCTGATGACATATCCGACTACTCTTCGTCTTCTGTGTAGACTTTTGACAGGGCGTAAATCATCTCCTCCGAAATACCGGACGTAACAAATCCGCCATCGTGATATAGATTTTGCATGGTCACCTTACGGGTGAGGTCGGAAAAAAGAGTGACACAGTAGTCGGCACACTCATCCGCACTCGGATTCCCCAGAGGGGCAATTTTGTCGGCAAATGTGTACATCGCATCAAACCCTTTGATTCCCGTTCCGGCTGACGTTTTTGTGGGTGCCTGAGATACTGTATTCACACGGATTCCGCGATCTGCCAGGCGGCTGCCATAATTTCTCGCAATACTTTCCAGCAGCGCCTTGGCGTCGTTCATGTCGGAGTATTTGGAGAATATTCGCTGAGCTCCAATGTAACTGAGTGCCAAAATGCTGCCACCATCGTTCAGCAGGCCTGTCTTGTCGGCAAAGTGAATCACCTTGTGAAGAGAGATGGCAGAAATATCGAGAGTCTGGTTAAACCACTTGTAGTTCAGGTCGTCATACTCTGCTTTCTTGCGAACATTGGGAGACATTCCAATAGCATGCAGTATGAAATCTACTCCACCAAGTTCCTCCTTCACACTCTTCATCAGTTTTTCGACATCCTCTTCACTGGATACATCACACGGGATGATAGGAGCCCCGGTCTCTTCGGAGAGTGCGTTCAGTGCGCCCAGACGCAGCGCGATTGGTGCATTCGAAAGCACAAATTGTGCTCCCTCCCTGTGGCATGCCAGCGCGATTCTCCAGGCAATACTGCGCTCATCCAGGGCTCCAAATACAATTCCTTTCTTTCCTTTAAGCAATCCATACCCTTCTTGTGCCATACGTAAGGTTCTCCCGTTTCACTATGTTGATATTGATTCTGCGAAGATAACAATTCTGTACAACGAAAGAAGAATTCGTGCTTTCCATCAGTTTTAAAAAGCCATCTGTTGATAAGACAGCTTATTGTGCGTATTTTTCGAGACTTTGCGGGTAGCTAACTATAGAGCGTACACAAGCAATCTGAACCGGATTTATGTTTAACGATCTTTCAACCAAACTGGAAAAAGCCGTCCAGACCCTGAAAGGGGAGTCCAGAATCAGTGATGTAAATATCGCTGAAACGGTGAGAGAGATACGTAAAGCGCTCCTGGATGCTGATGTCAATTTTGAAGTCGCCAAAGAGTTTACAAACACAGTAAAGGATCGAGCGCTTGGAGAGGGGGTTCTGACCAGTGTAAATCCCGGTCAGCAATTTACCAAGATCGTCTATGATGAGCTGACACAGGTTCTGGGAGGAGAGAGTGAAGCAATATCGACAGCAGACACGCCACCTACCGTCATTCTGATTGCAGGTCTGCAAGGTTCCGGTAAAACCACATTCTCGGTGAAGCTGGCTAAATATCTTAAGGAGAATAACAAACGCTCGCCACTGCTTGCTGCGGCAGATGTCTACAGGCCGGCGGCCATCGATCAGTTGAAAACGATGGCCGGCCACATCAACACACCGGTCTATTCGATAGAGACGAAAGATGCGGTAAGAGTTGCGAAGGAAGCCGTCTCCATGGCCCGAAGCCTGGCGCTGGACACGGTGATTATCGATACGGCCGGACGGATGCATGTAGATGGGGAGATGATGGATGAAGTCTCCAGAATTCGTGACGAAGTGAACCCGCATGAGATTCTCTTTGTCGTAGACTCCATGACCGGGCAGGATGCTGTCAATACAGCCAGGGCGTTTAATGAAACCATCGATTTCGATGGAGTAGTACTTACGAAACTGGATGGAGATACTCGTGGCGGTGCCGCTCTCTCGATCAAAAAAGTCGTAAACAAACCGATCAAATTTGCCAGTACCGGAGAGAAACTCGAAGACCTCTCCCTGTTCCATCCCGACAGGATGGCGCAGCGTATTCTTGGAATGGGGGATGTGGTTTCCCTCGTAGAGAAAGCGCAACAACAGTTCGACGAAGACCAGGCACAAAAGCTCCAGAAGAAAATACGGTCGGAGAAATTCGATCTCGAGGATTTTTATCAGCAGCTTCAGAAGGTAAAGAAGATGGGTAACATCGCCGACCTGGCCGGTATGATTCCGGGTGCCGGAGCTGCCCTGAAAGATGCGGAGCTGGATGAAGACACCTTTGCTCCGATTGAAGCGATTATACAATCCATGACCCCCGAAGAGCGCCAAAGCCCGGATCTGCTGAACGGAAGCCGCCGAAAGCGAATTGCACGCGGATCCGGAACCTCTGTTCGGGAGATCAATCAGCTGATGAAGCAGTTTGAACAGATGAAAAAAATGATGAAAACGATGTCGAAAACGGGCCGAATGGGCAACCTGCTGCAAGGCAACAGGAACATGCCGATCGGCCGTTAACAGGGTTTTGCGCCGTAGTCCGGCACATCCCGAACCGTCTGATGGCTCCGGAAAACAATTGAAGCATGCACCTGTGCCATCTTAACAAAAACCAGATATACCCAACGGTTAATACAATCAAACAACCAGGAGTAATTCATTGATTAGATTACGTTTACAAAGAAAAGGCCGAAAAAAGAGGCCCTATTATCACCTCGTGGTAGCAGATCAGCGCTTCCCGCGTGACGGAAGAATCATCGAGCAACTGGGACGTTTTGACAATGTCAGCGAAAAGAAGGAGCTGATACTTGATGAAGAGCGTGTCATTCACTGGTTGCGTATAGGTGCGCAGCCCTCAGATACTGTTCGTACAATACTCAAGCAGGAGGGGATCCTCTACAGGATGCACCTGATCCGCTGGGGGAAATCGGAAGAGGAGATTGAAGCGGCTGTCGCTGAATGGAAAGAGCAGCGCGCATCCAGGCTGGAGGGCGACTCGATCTCCCGTAAAGAGCAGCAGAAAGCTCTGCTTGAAGCGGAAGAGAAGGAATATCGCAAGCAGCTTGAAGAGGAGGCTGCGAAAGCCGCAAAAGAGGTTGAAGCCGCTCGTAAAGAGAAGGAGAAGCAGGAGGCCGAAGCCACGAAGGGTGCCGACTCCAAAGAAGAGGAGCAGAAGCCTGCTGAAGCTGCCGAAGAGGAGCAGAAGGCCGAAGAGGATGCCCCTGAAGAAACTTCCGGTGACGATGCACCAAAAACCGGGCAGGGCTCTACGGAGATGAATGCGAATGAAGCGATTGACCACATTCGCAACACATCCCTGGACGAGCTTAAAGGCTTTGTCACGAAAGATGAGGATCGGGTGACCGTTCTTCGTGCCTGGGAAAGCAAGCAGTCCGAATAAAATCGGCGGGGACCGGTGATCCATGCATAATGCAGCAAACCGGTTCAATGAGATTGGAAGGGCAGGCAGAGCTCACGGACTTGATGGTGCCGTTCGGGTACTGCCTGAACGTGAAGAGTACGAATCTCTTTTCAAAGTGGGGATTCTGCTCACACTGAAGGATCGTCAGGGTTTGAACATCCCGCTTCGAATAGAGCGGGTGCAGCGAAGCATAAAAGGTTCAACCCGTTTGTTCTTTGTAAAATTTGACCGAATCAACAACCGCATGGAGGCTGAATCGCTTCTTGACAGGCCGCTTTTGGCAGATCTGTCACTTTCGGATGTACCGGAAAAGGAAGCCTTGGAGGACATCAGAGGATTCATGCTTACAGATCCGTCGGGCCTGAAAGCGAACGTTGTCTCCGTATTCGACAACCTTGCACACCGGATCATTGAAGCCGAACACAATGGGAATCACTTTATGGTTCCCTGGGTTGATGAATATGTTCTGCAGATCGACAATAAAAGTCGTCGCATCCGGTGTCAAAATCTTGAATCCCTGATCAATCTCTAACTCGTATGCTTAGAATCGATCTCATATCGGCTGTTCCGGGACTGCTGGAGAGCCCTCTCTCCGAAAGTATTATCGGGAGAGCCCGGTCGGGCGGCCACGCAGATATCCGGGTGTATGACCTCAGAGAGTATTCGAAGGACAAACATCGAAAAATCGATGACTATCCATATGGCGGCGAGGCGGGAATGGTTCTCACACCACAACCCATATTCGACTGTATCGAATCTATACGGAAAGAGAACCCCTGTGACGAAATTATCTTCACAGCTCCTGATGCAGAACCGTTCAAACAGGTTCACGCCAATGAGCTCTCGCTTAAAGATCATATTGTTATTCTTTGCGGACATTATAAAGGAGTAGATCAGAGAGTACGTGAGGCTCTGGTCACCCGTGAGTTCTCATTTGGAGATTTTGTGCTTTCAGGAGGCGAGATTCCGGCACTGGCCATAACTGACGCTGTTGTCCGACTCATTCCGGGTGTTTTGGGAGATGCCGAAAGCGCACTCAATGACTCGTTTCAGGACTCGCTGCTCTCTGCCCCTGTCTATACAAGGCCGGCAGAGTTCAGGGGCCTTACGGTTCCGGATATATTGCGCTCCGGTAACCACGCAGCCGTGGAGGAGTGGAGAAGAAGCCAGGCCCTGGAGAGAACACGGGAGATCCGTCCGGACCTGTTTGAAAAGAGAAGCAGAAAAAAGTAATTGAAACCTGTTGATTCGAGCCAAAAAGATTTAAACCGGCAGAACCGGAAAAATAACCTTTATCATTAATCACACAGAAAAAGACGATGGAAAAACTGAAACTGATTGAACAGACCGTCATCCACGACGACATTCCCGCTTTTACCGCCGGGGACACCGTGAATGTACACTACCGTGTACGTGAGGGAGACAAAGAGCGTATTCAGCAATACACTGGAGTTGTTATTAACGAACGGGGAAGCGGTGCAAGCAAAACCTTTACCGTTCGCAAGATCTCCGGAAATGTTGGTGTAGAGAGAATATTTCCGCTCTACTCCCCCTCTATTGCGAAAATCGAGGTGTTAAAGCGTGGAAGCGTGAGAAGGTCCAAACTCTTCTACCTGCGCGAGCGACGTGGCAAAAGTGCCCGGATACGTGAAAAAGGTCAAAATCTGAAGAACGACAAAAACTGAGTGTCCTGATGAAAATTGTTCTGTTTGGCCCTCCGGGAGCAGGAAAAGGTACACAGGCTCAGAAGATCAAAAAGGTGTTTCAGATTCCTCATCTCTCGACGGGAGATATCTTTCGGGATGCGATACGTAACCGTACCGAGCTTGGAAAGCGGGTAAAGAGCATTCTCGACTCAGGCGAACTCGTTCCCGATCAGACGGTGGTGGATCTTGTATCTGAAGAGCTTGAAAAGGAGATCTACTCAAACGGTTACATCCTGGACGGGTTTCCCCGTACAGTAGCCCAGGCAGAATCGTTTCAGAACATCCTGAATAAAAAGGGAGAGTCTCTGTCCGCCGTTGTCTCTCTCGAAGTTCCCGAGACAGAACTCATTCGCAGAATTCTTAGCCGCGATGAAGGGAGAAGTGACGACACAGAAGAGAAAGTTCAGAAAAGGCTCCAGGTCTATCGGAATGAGACAGAACCTGTAAAGGCGTTCTACAAAAACCTGGGGCTGGTGAAAGAGATAAAGGGAACCGGTACCGTTCAGGATATCTTTGAAAGGATTACTTCTGCCATTCAGCCTTAAGCTCATGGCTTCCCGGCCAACCACTCAAGGATCAGGCCCGAAACATCGGTAATGGACTCCGGCATTCGGCCTGGAGCAAGACCACTCCCATGAAAAATGAGAGGAACCGGATTTCTGGTGTGGGTCTTTACCGAAAGATCTTCCAGGTTTCCGTGGTCACTGCAGAGTAAAAGGGCGGTGTCATCAGGTTTCATTCGGAGCAGTTCAGTCAGAAAACGGTCCAGCGTTCCGAGAACGGTTTGGCTCATCTCCATATCCATCGCATGACCCGCTTTGTCCGTCAGATAGTATTCATAGAGAACCAGATCATACCTTTCAGCCGCTCTCAACAGACGTTCGGCCGCGGCTTCAGGTTCAATCCTATCCACATCGAGTCCCAGCCGATTCCTCCACGCCTCCTGCGTGATCTCTGCCGTCAATGAATCTCCGTTTTTTACATCCTGCAGGCCGTTCAGCTTCTGTCCGGCCGCCGAAGCCATCAGTGTTGTACAGGTCCATCTATTCCTCCGCTGCATATGCTCAAAAAAACGATCCGGATAGGCGTTGATGAAGTGGGGTTTCTTGCCCGCCTTTATCAATTGATGAAACAGGCTCTGTTCCTCAAGCAGCGTATAAGTAGCTGAGTGGGGAAAGGGCCCAAAATGTTTTCCTGCCAATTTTGAAGCGTTTTGCCCAGAGAAGAGAGATGCCTGGCCCGTACCGCTTTGTGGCAAACCCCCGATTCCCAGATTGGCATCAACCGACGTGTAAAGAAAGCCCTCACCCAGAACCGGTTGAGCATCGTTGTGCATACCCTGGCCGTTCGTCACCTCTTCAAAAAATGGCCATCTATGCTGTGTAAACGGGTTGAACCGGCTCTTTGATCCCATCCCTATTCCATCCACAAATATAAATATGAGACTCATCCTACATCTCTACTATAAGAGTTACCGGACCCCGGTTTACCATCTCTACACTCATCATAGCTCCAAAAACCCCGGTTTCAACTAAAAGGCTGCTCTTCGATTTCAATTGACAAATCATGAATTCATAGAGAGATTCTGCCCTGTCGGGTGGCATCGCATCTGTGAAAGCCGGCCGGTTTCCTTTTCTCGTGTCTCCATACAGCGTGAATTGGGAGACTACCAACAGCTCACCAGACAGATCGACTACAGAACGGTTCATCTTCCCATCACTATCCTCGAAGATTCTCATCTTCAGAATCTTGTCTGTAGCCCGATCAACAACCTCTTCCGTATCGTTCTGGCCAAAACCTGCAAGAAGCAGCAAACCGTTCCCAATCGCTCCCGTAATGCGGCCATCAACTTCTACTTTCGCCTCGCTCACTCTCTGTATGACAATTTTCATATGTGAATATAAATGTGGATAAACCTCTTTCTGACTGTTGATAAGAGAAATAAAATCAAATATCAATGAGTCATCCACACCTCCCCACATTTATCTTGAGTTCTTCACACCCCTTTCCACAACCCACCTGTTGTAGATAAAAATGTTTTCTTTACATATAACCCGGACATAGAATTGTGAACAACCGACAAATACACACCTTATTCTCTTTTTACGGCGTCATATTCTCCACATACTTTCCCACAATCGATTCACCATCCGTTATTGAATGTTTAATAAACAGTTATACACTTTTCCACAGGCACCTATTACAATATACAAGAGTCTTCAATCATTCTGTTCTTGTCTTTTCCGTGTGGAGAACCTGATTAAAAGAGACTCTCCTACAGAGAAAGAGGGAATCTTTCTATATTCCACTTTATAAAAGGAACTGGTTCCTTTCTATTCTATAGAATCAAACTTTCAAAAAAAAAACAGGGATAGTACTTTTTGGCTAAGAAATCATTCACCTACAAAGATGCCGGCGTAGATATCAAAGAGGGAGAAGAGCTTGTCCGTTCTATCACCTCTGTGGTCAGGGAAACCCACAATGAACAGGTTCTTTCCGATATTGGAGGTTTTGGAGGGCTGTTTGCTCCCGACTTGTCTGGATTAAAAGAACCGGTATTTGTAAGCAGCGTTGATGGAGTAGGGACAAAACTGATTGTCGCTTTCAAATCCGGTGTATTTAACACTGTAGGACAGGATCTTGTGAACCACTGCGTAAATGATATTGCGGTTTGTGGGGCAACTCCACTGTTCTTTCTCGACTATTTTTCTACTGGAAAGCTTACCAGAATGACCGGAGAAGAGGTAATAACCGGTTTTGCAAAAGCGTGTAAAGAGAACGGCGTTGCCCTTGTGGGTGGAGAAACGGCAGAGATGCCCGATATCTACAAGGAGGGAGAGTTCGATCTTGCCGGTACGATTGTTGGAGTGGTGGATCGTGAGAAATTGATCACTGGTAATTCTATTCAGGAGGGTGATCTACTAATCGCTGTAGAGAGTTCAGGGCTTCATACAAATGGGTATTCACTGGCAAGGCGGGTACTCTTCGATCAATTTGAACTGCAGGAATCCCCCGGTGATCTGGGTATGACTATTCAGGATGTACTCCTGGCTATTCATAAATCCTATTTGCCACTAATCTCACGATTGCGGGATCTGTCGGGAATTCATGGATTTTCTCATATCACTGGTGGGGGAATTATAGGAAATACAAGGCGAATTATTCCGGAAGGTCTGACCGCCGAGGTAAAATGGGACTCATGGGAGTGGCCCGCCATCTTCCGCCTGATCCGCGAAACCGGAGATGTGAGCGATGAGGAGATGAGATCTGCATTTAATTTGGGTGCCGGTCTCGTCGTAGTCGCAAATTCTGACTGTGCAGATGAGGTGTATCAGGCTGCGAAGCAGAGTGGAGATCGTGCTTTTGAGATCGGCCGTGTAACTCCATCCTGATACGATTAATCTGCTACAACCTTCAGAATTCTATAGGGATGTTTATGTGTGTATCGTCCCAGGCTATACTCATCGAACTACTTTGACCAGTGACCTCTTCAAGGGTGATGGTGAGGGCTTCAACGATCTCTTCCGTCTCCTCGGCCGGTATTTGAAATCTCAGATAGTCGTAGTCGGGATTGTAACTGAATGCTCCCCACTGGCCAAGCTGTGTGTTCAGAATAACCGTCCACTCTTCAGTTTCAGGAATGGTAAACAGCGAGTAGGTTCCCTCCTCTACCGTATAGCCGGCCATTTGAATATCGTCCGTAAGGGTAATTTCAGTCGCTTCATTAGCACCGGTTCTCCACACTTCACCGAATGGTTCAAGTCCGCCGAAGATCTCCCGTCCACGCTTGTATGGTTGGCCATAGACTACTTTGATATAGGTATCATCGTGGTTCAGTGCCGAAATGACAATCGGGCTTCTGCGATGTTCTACAACCGTTTCTGTCTCCTCCTCTACTGCAGCTTCTTCACTGCACCCAACAGCGGCCAGCATAATAATAGTCAGAGTGACCAGCAGCTGAACAGGAGTGTTTAAAAATGGTCTTTTCATGGTGGTATTTTGTTTGTCTGTTAAAAGTGACCCCATTGTAAACTCCATCCGGATCCGGGGAGTTCAATTGCAGCACCGATCCCAATATCGAGAGATAAATTGGAAAGTCGAAACCTGGCTCTCAATCCTGCTCCCAGAGAGGTTTTAGAGTGTTTTGGAAGGTCTCTGAAGGAACTCTCTTCCAAATTGGATAGAGTTTGGGACCAGAATACAAGATAGATACTCTCCAGATAGAGAGGAACAACCACTCCGCCCTGGTCCGGCCATACCAGAGGGACGGTATATCGGCTGCCAAGAAGCAAAAGATTTCCGGAACCGGGAAAGGGGTGTTCTCTGAAAGAGGAGTTGATGAGTGGCCTGATATCAAATGGAGGGCTGTCGGACTGACGAATCCACTCTGCTCCCAGACGAAGTGATTGATTATACCTGGAAAGAGGTGCCGTCCAGACACTGAACCCCGTACGAAAACCGAAGCGCTCAGGTACCTGGCCCCGAAAGGAATTCCCGTTATGTTCAAACTCGATTGGGAGCCGGTTCAGGTCGTACCGAATCTGGGAGTAGAAACTCCACCCCGCATTGGGTTGAAGGTCTCTCATCGCCTGACGAATTTTCCAGTGCAGCCTGGAGGTGAGAATAAGGGAGTGTCTGGGCCCAAACCGGTCGAGCCCTGTTCGGTCTCCTTCGGTTTCATATAGTCGATAGGTGATCCATCGATACTCCGGTGTCAGAGAAATTCTACTCTGACGAACGGTCTGTTCAATTCTGTACGTGAGCGGGATTTGAATTCGAACCCCTCTGTTTTCCCTCAAAAACTGTTTTGGTAGCGGGTCAGCAATATTTTGATTGCGCAGATAGATGTAATCCGGTTGGCGAAAGAGGTGGATTGCAAATCCCGGCCAGCGGCCGCTCCACCGATATCCCAGGTTGAACCAGGCTCGTTTTTCAAGCCAGGAACTTTCGAAATGCCAGGTATTGGATGCGAGAAGATCGGATCCGGAAAGGGCAAATCCCCACTCGTTTGTTCCCTCCGGATGGCGATTCAATGTCGGAAACCGAATTTGGGGTTGCAACCAGGAGCTCCCGGTCCTCCACGGCCGGTCGGACCAGCTCTCCTCCAATTCGGGATCCGTAAAATCAGAAATCGAATTCGTGAGCACGCCATCAGCGTCTTCATTCCTGTCAGGAAAAGGAGCGCTGCCTCCCCACTTCTCTTTTGACAGCTCCATATTTTGTAGCTCGTTCTGTTCGATCAGGTGGAGCCTCTGATCCCGATCGGTCTGCCGGACCATGACAATCCTGCTTCCATCCGGCGACCAGGAGGGATCTGCCAGATTATCCACAGTTTTGGTTCTTTGGTAAAGACGTTGCTCATCATACTGGAATTCGTACAGATCGAGGCTTCCCCCTCTGTCACTTGTAAATAGCAGCCGCTTCTCCAGAGGATGCCAGCTGATATCGAACAGCGAGCCTGAATTGAAGTGGATATCGGGCGGCCTGTTTGCAGAAACAGAAAGCTGTTTGGGATCGGTTTCGACCCATATACCACTCATTTTCCCGTGTTGCAGGATGAATGCGTAGAGTGAGTCCACTTCCTGATGCTGTGCAATTTCGCGGACATGAAAAGAGTCTGACACAGCCAGAGTCCAGAGAATTTCCCCGTTTTCAGGGTCTGTTTCGACCAACCGGTTCCTGCTGCCATGGGTCTGCAGGGCCAGCGTCGGTTCAACACCGGAAGGTGAGAAGAGCCTTGCACCCGATGTAAGCCTCTCTGCCCGGTTCGACCCGGGTTTAAAACGGTAGAGGTCTGCCACGTACGTTCTGTCGTAGAGCGGGTGGTGGCTGTATCCGCTATACAGTAGTGTGTTCGAACCACGAAGGTACTGGAAACGATAGCCGTCTGCACTCATCGCCTCCAGCAGAAGCTCTGTATTCCCATTTTTCAACTCTGTGATATGGAAACCTGTGGGGGCGTTGTAAAAACGGCCATAAAAGAGAATCGTGTTTTCGTCCATCCAAAGCGGCCGGTAGACCATAGGCCCATTGTATGGTAGTGGGATCTCTGATCCCGGCGTAGTGAGTCCTGAATTAAAGGACTCTCTCTGATTTTGTGCACGCTGTTTTATTTCCATCATAAATTGACGATGAAGGGAGCCGGGCCACTCTCCGGTCACCCGGCGCAGTGCGACTCCCAAACCGAACCACGGGTGCCTGTAGTGAGCTTTGATCAACTCTTTGGCGGTTTTCTCTCCATACTCCCCGAGCAGCCAGTGGAAGAAAGTGTGGCCTCCGAGGTAGTGGCGGTCCCCGGGATGTGTATAGGTGGAGGTTTGAAGCAACTGACCCAGCGACCAGGGGCTCTCTGTCTCAACATTTCTGTACAGTCGGTTGATGAACCAGGGGTACTCCCCTCTTCCTCCCCCCTCTTCGCGCGATTCATGAATGACGGCTATACCTTCAAGAAACCCTGACGGAGCAGCCTGATGTATGGAACGGCGGAGATCGGTTGAGAAGAGGCCAGCCAGTGAAGTGAGGCTTCGGGGAGGTTTGGAGTTCAGGTGAAGTGCATGTACCAGTTCGTGAGGTACAACGATATCCAGCCATCCTCCCGTAGCCGGATTCATGGTCCGGCTACGCATGGGGGCGATCTCGATCTCCGATCTGAAATTCAGGGAGGAGACGAAACCGTTTGAAAGGTCATTTTCTCCATTCAGAAGAATGGGAAAGCGACGGAGGGTACCACCGGTGAGCGATTTTATAGAACTGTAGTGCCGCTCCAGAATCTTTGCTGTCCGAAGCGCTTCTTCCCTGGCCGCCTCCGGATAGACGATTTGAAAGAGTGGGTTCTCTAGCACTCTCCAGTTCTGATCCGGTGCCCGATAGATATTCGGGTACAGTTGAGCCTCTACTTCAACGGCAAATGTTGAGATTAGAAGCAGAACAAGCAGTTTTCGGAGCAGCATGGTGCGTATGTGTGAACATCAGATAAAGATCATCCAGCCGAGATATACCAGAGCAAATATAGTGAGAAAGAGAATGCCGCCTATGGCGAGCCAGCGAAGCCAGGAGGGGGGTCTGTCTGATTCGGGAACGTTTGGCAGATGGACCAGTCGATAGTTCATCCAGGCAAGAACAGGAGCCGTTAAAAAGGAGAGGGTGGTTGCGATGTCAATAAGAACTACAAAACGGTCTCCCATCAAATAGAGAAATGTGAGCGATGCAGCAGAGATCGAAAAGAGAAGCATCCGGTAGAGCTTTCGCGCTGTAAAACCGGCTGAAAGAAGATCGGGGCGAAAGATCAGGAGCAGTTTGCTGCATACTCTCGGATAGGCGTCTGTAACGGTAAATGTTGTGCTGAACATGGTGGTAAAAGCGGCGATAATGATGATCGGGTACGCCCACTCCCCGAGGTGGCTGGTATATAGATGGATAAGCTGACCGGCAAAAACGGCTCCCGAAGATGCAAACTTTTCCCCGGTCCCATACATGACGGTGGCACCGAGTATGAGAAAAGCGAATGCGAGCAGCGATGCACCGATGTAACCGATATTAAAATCGGTTGACGATTGTCGGATTGTTGGCCTGTACCCGGTCTGTTTCTCCCTCTCCAGAGTCCAGATGGAGTGCCAGGCTGCAACATCTATCGGAATGGGCATCCAGCCCATCAGCGCGATCAGGAATGCGACGCCACCGAGGGTCCAGACCGGAGGTGGTTCAATTTGCTCAAGATGGGTGAAATCACCTCCGACGAGAGCAAAAAAGAGTGCTGCCAGCGTAGAGAGAGCAAGGACAGCCATAATAAACTTCATCGCGCCATCGAGTATGGAGTAGCGGCCGGAGAAGAGAAGCGAGCAGCAAAGTAGCAGAATCATAGCACTCCAGAAAAACGATCCGAGAGGCAGCCCGGTAAGCTCTGCCGCAAGACTGGCTGTGACAACCGTTACAGCAGCATGAATAGCAAACATGGTTGAGAGTGTGAACAGAGTAAACAGGGCGAGAGCCCAGCTCCCAAGCCGGTTATACCCCTCAATGAGGGATTCACCGGCAGAAACAGCATAACGTGGCCCAAACTCGAGAAAAGGATATTTGAAAAGGTTCGCGAGCAGTACTGCCCATATTAGCAGAAATCCGTAATCGGCTCCTGCACGAGTTGCCTGAACCAGATGTGAAACGCCAATGGCGGCTCCGGCCATGAGAAGTCCCGGTCCCAGGCTTTTTTTCAGGCCGGCCCAACTGTTGTTTCTGGTCATGTAGCTTGGATGGTCTGTATGTTCAATTTTTGTGTAGGCCATCAGGCTGGCCAGAGGACAAAAAAAGTAGATTTCGTAAAAAATGGAACCTTTATATAATCAATTATTTTATGTTTTTAAACGGCACGGGTTGTTGGCACAACCTGTTGCCGTGCATTTGGTCATTGGATTAATCTGAATAAACAGGAACAACCTATGATTAGAACAACGGATATTCGGGATCTGAACAGTAAATCGGAAGAGTTGAACATTACCATTACCCTGCCTACACATCGTAAAGGTGAGGAGGTCCAGCAGGCACCCATTCGTCTTAAAAATCTGGTCAACCGGGTTCAAAAAGATTTAAAAGAGAGAGGAATGAAGGATAGAGAGATAGAGGAGTATCTCGGGAAGGCCAGAGAGCTGATCAGCGATCTCAAATTTTGGAACCATACGGATAAAGGTCTGGCTCTCTACATCAACTCTTCTCTTTTCAAATCCATGCAGCTCCCTTATGATCTGAAAGAGAATACGTCCGTGTCGGATCAATTTCTGCTCACCCCTCTTTTTCCCATGGTCAGCCTTGAAGGCACATGGACCATGCTATCTCTTAATTTGAATAATATAAGACTGTTACGCTGTACCAGAAATGAAATGACGGATATTACTCCGGAGGATATTATCACTTCCATGGATGAGTTTTTGGAGGAGAAACCGGAAGCACATCTGCAATTTCATACGGGGGCATCGGGAAAGGAAGCGATGTACTTTGGCCATGGCGGAAATGATGAGGATCGAAAAGTTCAGGCCGAGAAGTATCTGAGAGGTGTGGAGGAGAGCGTGTCCCGCAAACTGAGGGGGATAGAAAACGAGCCGCTCATCCTTGCGGGTACGGAGGAGGTCACCGCACTCTACCGTTCCATAAACAAGTACAATCGTGTGTTGGACGAGAGTGTGAAAGGAAACCCTGATGATTATGGCGAGTCCCCTCTTCTGAATGCGGGATGGGAGATTATACGGGACTACTTCCTCAGAGATATGTACAGTGCCATCGATCAGTTTGACGACAGCGAGAGCTCCAGAACCTCGGAAAACCTCACTGAAATAGTGGAAGCAACACTCATGGGCAAGACGGATACTCTTTTGATTGCCCGGCACGAAGAGATGTGGGGGTGGGTCAATGAAGAGACCCATTCGGTAAATATAACGGCAAACAGGAGGGCCGAAGACAGAGAGCTTCTGAACTGGACGGCCATTCAAGCCATGGAACAGGGTGGCAGGGTTTTCGTTCTGCCAAGAGAGGAGATGCCGGGGCAGACAACCGTTGCTGCACTGTTTCGATATTAGAGAACAGCGGAGTACCCTCCGGCAGTAAATATTCCTGCGTTGAACCATCCGGTCGTAGAACTTCCGGCAGCGAATTCCAGGGTTCCGTTCTCTGCGCTATTGGCAGGAGTTCAAAACGGACGGTCTGTGACAGAGGGTCACCTCAACCGGTGGTTCGGTTCGGTTGGCTCCAGCAGAAGCGCTGTTAGCCTGGTTCTCTGTTACGCTTCCGAAAAAGACCCCTTCAGAGTAGGTCACATCGCTGCCGCGCAGCTCTACATCACCGTAGAGCTGTATATTTCCCGAGAGGGTCTGGTCGGAACCGAAGGCGCCGAGTGGGCGATAGGTGGTTCCCACCCGGGCATTTCCACGAATGGTAACCCCTTCGTTCACTACGCTCAGTGCGCCGACTACTGCATTCCCCTGTACGATACCGCCATCTATCACAGCGTGATCCACCACTCTGGCGTTATCTCTCACAATTCCACTCAAGACCCTCGCATATGGGCCTACAAATGCTGTTTCTGTGACTTCGGCATCCGGTCCTACCCAGCCGCCTCCGTTGGAATGGCGGGTTGCACCCGGTACGGGTGCAGGGTCATCGGCCCGGAAGCCTTCAGGTACGGCACCCTGCAGATGAACGGTCCAGGGGAATCGGTAAAGTGTAAAGTAGTTTTGGTCCCACTCGACCTGCTGTATTGTAGAAGGGGTACCGACCACCACCAGCCATAGCGATTGGTCGTTCTCCTGCAGGTCGAAACGGACCTCGGCTGACGAACCGCGCTGAATATCACTGTACCTTGGTGAACCGTCACTTTGGAGGGCTACCACGCCCCAGCGCCAGTCGGAGTCGGGAGGGGGGATTTCATCCGGAACATTGTCGTAGGAGCCGAAGTCGTATTCGGCGGGTTCATCCTGAACCACGCCGTTAAAGGATACGCTTACCTGGCCGTCATGCCCCTCTTCGGGGTAGAGGCGAACCAGATTGTAACCCCAGCGTTGTGGAGCCCAGGCGTCCGGAACGGAGAAGTGCCCGGCATCGCGATCTACCGCTTCCAGACGAGTCACCCGCTGGTAACGCTCCCCGCTCTTGTCGTCCCATGAACCAAATTCGTCACGATAGATCTCTCCCTGGTCGGAACCGTCCGGATTAATGTAGTCCCAGCCCACGCTGTGCATCGCCCACAAGCCAAACTGATCGTTCAGTTCACTGGTGCTCCACCCCATATTACGAGCCAGTACCGTGAATGGATCCTCCCTCTCAAAATTCTCTTCACCCGGTTTTTTTGCCTGGCTCCAGATGTCGTGAATGGCCTGATATCCATGCTGGTTTTTGATATACTCCCAAAATATCCAGTTGCAATAGCGGTTTCGTGAAGAGCCGTAGTAGATGTGCGGGCTGCTGATCATGTTCTCAATACAGCGAACATTGTCACGATAGGATTGATGGCGCATCCACTCGGCATGACTCTCCCAGAACCACCCTACATAAGGTGAGTTGCGTAACCCGCGTGTGGTAAACTGAAGGGTGTGAGCAAACTCATGTGCGAGGACCCCTCCGGACTGAAACGCGTTGTAGTGGACCCACATTTCCGGGTATCGCTCTCCGGTTCCCGCTCCGGTTGCCCAACCCTCGTCACTCACATTGATACTCACTTTGTACTTGTCGTCCGTATCACAGAACGGCTCCGCAAATCCGAGATCGTCCACAAAGTAGATCCAGAAACTCTCCAGGAGTTCAAGCCCGTCATCGATCTGCTCCTGGGTGAGGTCAATATTTTCATCCAGCTCTTCGGGCCACCGGACAACAAAATGTTCCGAGGAGTAGAGTTCGAGAGACTCCTCCGGATTCAGAATCTGCCACTCCCCCTCCACACAAGCGGAATCTCCGGTGTTACCGGCTACCTGGGCCATAACGGCCGGGGCTGCAGTGACAAAAGTGAGCGTAAGCGTAACGAGGGTTGAGTAAAATGGACGTGTCATATTTCCTACCGAATAATGGTTAGCGATCTTGTTTCGGTGAAGCTGCCGGTTTCGATGCGGTAGAAGTAGATACCGCTTTTCATCCCGGCAGGGTTGAACTCGATTTCGTGCTCTCCCGCGCTCTGCACCTGGTCGTCCAGCAGCACAGCGGCTTCCCTTCCGAGTGCGTCATAAATGCGGAGTGTAACACGTTGATTATGTGGCAGATGGTAACGGATGGTCGTACTGCTGGAAGAGGGGTTGGGGAAGTTCTGCAGCAGGGCGTACTCGTCGGGAATGAACTCTTCCTCTTCCTGCCCTCCTCCTCCATTCCCTGTCTCTTCCTCCTCTTGCTCGGCCTCAATAGCGTAGGGGGGGCGGGTAGTCACCTCCTGTGGTGGTTCACTTTGCCCACTTCCATGAGCTGCCTCAGCGAGGGTAGATGAGTTTACGAATCCATAATAGACACCGTTACTTACCGAAACTGCCCCTCCGAGCTCCACATCTCCGTATAACTGTCCGCTGCTCTGAACCGTCTGATTGTTACCAATCGGTGAAAATGTCATACCTACCTTCGCGTTGTCGCGTATGGTCGCACCGCTGTTCACCATGGTGAGCCCACCCACCACGGCGTTATCGCGCACCGTTCCACCACGGATCACAGCATGATCCTCAATGCGGGCATTACCACTCACGGTTCCCTCCAGAACCCTGGCATAGGGCCCTACATAGGCATCGGAAGAGACGCTGGCGAAGTTGCTCACCCATCCTCCACCGTTGGGATGAGGTGCACCGAGAGAGGTGGGACCGGAGGCTCCTTCCTCGAATCCGTCAGGCCGGGCCCCCTCCAAATGAACCATCCAGGGGTAGCGGTAGAGTGTAAAGTAGAACTGATCCCATAATACCTTGTGGATGGTCGATGGGGTACCGACCACCACCAGCCAGAGCTCCCTGTCGTCGCCGAAGATATCGAAGTCGAGCACTGCGTCGTGACCCCTCTGCAAATCGCTGTAGCGCACGCCGTACGCGGCGTCCATGGCGACCAGCCCCCATCGCCAGTCGGAATCGGGGTTGGGCATCGGGCTTGGGAGCTGGCTGGGCAGGTAGGGGGTAAAACTGGTATTCTCGGGCAGATCCTGAACAATGCCCTCGAACCGGACAGTAATGGTGGCGTCCTGATCCTGATCGGGGCGAAGCCGGACCAGATTATATCCCCAGCGCTGGGGAGCCCAGTGTTCATTGACGGCGTAGGTGCCCTCCTCAGGGTCGATCTCTTCGAGCCGTGTCACCCGCTGGTAGCGGTTTCCGCCAGTGTTATTCCAGGTGCCATAGTTCTGTCGATAGACGTTGCCCTGGTTGGAACCGTCGGGGTTAGTGTAGTCCCAGGTGGCGTTTCTCATGGCCCACTGCCCGAACTGATCGTTCAGCTCGCTAACGCTCCATCCCATGTTATCTGCCAGAACTGTAAAGGGGTCGGCCTGGTTCTGGCCTGCGTCTCCGGGTTCCGGAGCATTGATCCAGATATCATTTACTGCATCATGTCCGAACTCGTTCTTCAGGTACTCCCAAAAGAGCCAGTTGCAGTAGCGGTTTCGTGTAGAGCCGTAGTAGAGGTGCGGGTAGTTGACCATCAGCTCGGAGCAGAGCACATCGTTGCGGAAGTACTGGTGACGCATCCACTCGGCGTGGCTCTCCCAGAACCACCCTACGTACGGAGAGTCACGCAATCCCATTGCAGTGAACTGCAGGGTGTGTGTAAATTCATGGGCCAGAGCCCCACCGTTCTGAAATGCGTCCTGATTGACCCACATTTCCGGGTGCCGAAGGCCAGTGCCGCTGCCGAAAGCGTATCCGTCCAGGATGATGTTGATGTCTACCTTGTACTTTTCCGCGGTGTCACAGTAGGGCTCCTGAAACCCGATCTCATTCACATAGTGAACCCAGATATCTTCCAGAAGATCCAGGCCGTCCTGCATTTGCGACTCCGACAGATAGACATCGTCATCAATCTCCTCTTCCCACCGGACTACAAAGTGGTCAGATGCCAGCATTCCGAAGGCCTCGCCAGGATCCTTGACCTCGAAAGTGCCGGCTTCACAGACTTGCGCAACGACCGGCGAGGCGGTAATGGCCAGTAGAAAAGAGGGAGAAAACATATTTTTGATACGATTCTGGAGTTCATAGTGATTGAGATCTCTAAAGATTGGTTGGCTCTTTGATGTTCGTGCAACTTTGGCGTACTCTCGTGGCACATATTGAACGAAAAACAGGTTCAGGCCATTGCCAATATAGTTTTTCGTTCATAAAGGTCAAAAAAATGAACATATATTACAGCGTGCAATCTACCGTTCCGCACTCTCGGGCCGTACCATACCGAACAGTTGGTTCAACCGGGAAAACCACCGGGGCAAAGGGCCAGCCCATCAGAAATGGTGCATTGGAGCTGACTGGCGATTCATTTACAGATACGAAATCAACACAGACATGACAGATAAAAAGCGAATTCGTTCTCTGGAAAAGAGTTCCAGGGTGCTTGAACCGAACCGGGAAGAGAGAGAGGGATTGCACATAGCGGCAGAGAATTGGCTGGAAGCTTTTCTGAACGAACTCCCGTCGAAGCCGGCATGGAGAGAACCGGACGGATCCGTCGGGTACATTCTGAAAATCCCCATTCCTGAAAAAGGGCGGGACCTCCGCTCCATTCTCAGTGAAGTGGACAATCATATAACACCATGGGGCCTGAACACCGCTTCTGGCGGTGATTTGGGATACATTCCGGGTGGCGGCCTGGTAGCCTCTGCGTACGGGGATCTCCTGGCTGCGGTCATAAATCCCTATGCCGGAGTGTACGCCTCCTCTCCTGGAGCCGTGAACCTCGAAGCGAGACTGGTGCAGTGGATGGCCGGTTTGATCGGTTTCGAAGGTCGGTCAGGCGGATACCTCGCTTCCGGGGGAAGCCTGGCCAATTTGGCTGCTGTCGTTGCGGCCAGGGAGCATGCGGGACTTTCGAGCGGGCAGTTTTCAAAGGCGGTCATCTACCTGACCAGTCAGACACACCACTGTGTGACGAAAGCACTGAAAGTGTCCGGGATGAGTGATGCATTATGCCGCTGGATTCCTGTGGATGCCCGGTTCAGAATGGATACAGAGAAACTGAATAGACAGGTGATGGAAGACGGTGCGAACGGCCTGATCCCCTGGATGGTGGTGGGTTCGGGAGGTACTACAGATTCCGGTGCTGTGGACCCGCTCGAAGCTATTGCAGATGTCGCCGAGTCTAACCGGCTCTGGTTTCATGTGGATGCAGCTTATGGCGGTTTCTTTCTCCTGACCGCACAGGGAAGGGAGAGGCTGGCCGGCATCGAAAGAAGCGATTCCGTAGTAATGGACCCGCACAAAGGCCTCTTTCTTCCCTATGGGCTGGGGGCATTAGTTGTCCGGCAGGAAAAACACCTTCTGAACACATTTCAGTCGAAAGCCTCCTACTTACAGGACACAGAGTCGGAGAACCCGGTTCACTCCCCTTCCGATCTCTCACCGGAATTGAGCAAACACTTCCGAAGCCTCAGGCTCTGGCTGCCGTTACAGCTGCATGGTGTACAACCCTTCCGGGATGCCCTGGAGGAGAAACTGCTATTGGCGCAATATGCCCATCAGGAGATTGGAAGGATCGACCGAATGGAAGTGGGCCCGGAACCGGATCTCTCGGTCTTTACCTTTCGGTATCTGCCGGAATCGGGTGAAACGGAAACGTTTAATCGCGCCCTGCATCACTTCCTGCTGGAAGACGGGAGTATTTTCATCTCGTCAACCAGATTGAACGGAGCCTATATGTTGCGCGCAGCCATTCTCTCCTTCAGAACACACCTGAATGAGGTCGATCACTTTCTGGATCTGATTCGCAGAGGAGTACGGGAACTGGAATCGAATCAGAGGGAAGATGCCAGCTCGTCCACGTAGTCGAGCTTTTCCCAGGGGAACTCTTCGCGACCGAAATGGCCATAGGCTGCGGTCGGGCGGTAAATCGGTCGTTTAAGATCGAGACGTTTGATAATTCCGGCAGGTGTAAGGTCAAATGTGTTTCCGATCAGGCCGGCCAGTTCTGCATCGGGAATCTTTCCGGTGCCATAGGTGTGGGTGTGAATGGAAACAGGCTCTGGAACTCCGATGGCGTAAGCGACCTGAATGAGGCACTCCTCTGCCAATCCGGCCGCCACAACATTTTTGGCGATATGGCGTGCAGCATAGGCCCCGCTTCGGTCTACTTTGGAGGGATCTTTTCCGGAGAAAGCACCGCCTCCATGCCCGCCCCGTCCACCGTAGGTGTCCACGATGATCTTTCTTCCGGTAAGGCCGGTATCTCCGTGCGGCCCGCCAATGACGAATCGCCCAGTCGGGTTCACATGCAATATCGTGTCGGAATCGAGATACTCTTCGGGCAGAACCGAACTGATCAGATGTTTTTTTATATCGGTCCGAATCTGTTCCTGCTCCACATTTTCATCGTGTTGTGTGGAGATCACAATGGTGGAGATCCGTTTCGGCTTGCGGTGTTCATCATACTCTACTGTCACCTGGCTCTTGCTGTCCGGGCCCAGGTAAGACATCAAAGCGGTCTCCTTTCGGATATGAGCGAGTTTTTTTAGCAGGTCGTGGGAGTACTGCAGAGTCATTGGCATCAGAGAGTCGGTTTCGTTTGTTGCATAACCGAACATCATGCCCTGATCTCCCGCACCCTGAGATGCCGAATCGACACCTTGCGCTATATCCGAACTCTGCTGATGGATCGTGGACAGTATTCCGCAGGAGTCGGCATCGAAACGGTAGCTCGCTTTTGTATATCCGATTTCACGAATAACGTCCCGTACCACCTCCTGTATATCTACATAGGCGTTGGTGCGAACTTCACCGGCTATGATAGCCAGTCCGGTGGTCACGAGGGTTTCTACAGCTACCCTGGAGTCCGGGTCTTTTTCCAGCATGGCGTCCAGAATGGCGTCGGAGATCTGGTCGGACACCTTGTCCGGATGCCCTTCAGATACAGATTCGGAGGTGAAGAGATGCTTCATGTGAGCAGGCCTGTTGATAGGTTCAAATGGATAAGATTTGCAGCGCCACCATTCGTTCGGTTCAGCAACGCTATATTCAGGAGAATTTACGAAATCTCGCTTCCCTTGTCAGGGTTTTTCGAACAGGGTAGGCCCGTCTGTTGCGGGAGGCGAAAGGCCGAGGCAGCGATATCCCAATTCAGCGGCAACTCTGCCTTTGGGTGTTCGCTGCATATACCCCTCCTTGATCAGATAGGGCTCATACACCTCTTCGATGGTCCCTTTATCCTCTCCAACGGCAACAGCGAGTGTTCCGAGGCCAACCGGCCCGCCGCCATACGTTTCAACAATCGCTTTCAGCAGCCGGATGTCCATTTCGTCGAGCCCGTTCAGGTCTACATCGAGTGCATTCAGGGCTTTGTCTGCAATCCCGGCATCAATTTTGTCCAAACCATCTACCTGGGCAAAATCGCGGGTACGGCGCAACAGCTTGTTTACAATTCGGGGTGTGCCCCGGCTCCGGCGCGCGATTTCGTGAGCTCCCTCTTCCGTGATCCCAAACTGAAGAATATCTGCTGTACGGAGGGCGATTCTCTGCAACAACTCCACATCGTAGTAGTCCAGCCGCATATCAATTCCGAATCGTGCTCTTAAGGGAGCGGTCAACATCCCTTTTCGTGTGGTTGCCCCAATGAGGGTGAAGTGGGCGAGATCGATCTGAATACTGCGCGCATTGGGCCCGGAGTCGATGACAATATCCAGTTTGTAATCCTCCATGGCCGAGTAGAGGTACTCCTCAATCACCGGGTTCAGCCGGTGAATTTCGTCGATAAAGAGAACATCACCATCTTCCAGGTTGGTAAGCATACCGGCCAGGTCTCCCGGCTTTTCGAGTACCGGACCGGTCGTGGGCCGTATCTGAACACCCATTTCCCGGGCAATGATATAGGCGAGTGTGGTCTTTCCCAGCCCGGGCGGCCCGGAGAGGATGACATGATCAAGCGACTCCCCTCTCTTATTTGCTGCACGTATAAAGATATCGAGGTTGTGAATCACCTTTTTCTGGCCTATAAACTCTTCAAGTGTGAGAGGCCGGACGGTTTGATCGAAAGACTCTTCCCCCTCGGAGGGATTGAGTAGCGGATTCTGCACGATTACAAGTACGATGGTTCACTCACAAAAACACGGCTGCTATACGTATCAGCTGTGGACTGCCGCTTTTCGGCAGATGGTGAATAAACTTCACAAGTTGCCGATCAATCGCAACTGTGAACCGTAAGAAATCGACGATTCACATTCGGGAATTGTAGTTAATTCCGGTTTGTGGACATTCAACTGTTCAGCATGGACAACATCGATTCACGCAGTTTTTTCAGGATGCGGTGTTTTCGGGTCCATGCATTGGTAACGGAGATTCCAAAACGCTCTGCGATGGCTGCCGCTTCGATGTCCTGATTCTGTAACCAGAAGCAGTAAAACTCCCGATGCTGCTCCGCCATGCTATTAACACATTCGATATGTATTTTACGGATATCTTTAAGTTTCAGATATTCGAACGGATCGGAAGAGTTGACGATTTCGTGTTCATGCTCCTCAATTGGTTCATGTCTCATGTTGCGCAACTCTTTCAGATAGTTGTGGCGGCAGCAGAGAATCATATAGGACAGAAGTGCAGTGGGTTTTTTGATCTTCCCGCTACGAATAGCGGGAATCACATAGAGAAACATCTTCTGAACGGCATCCTCCGCATCTTCACGTTTGGCATTCATACGAGACATGAGCATGCGGATCAAAATTGGAGTTGCTTCTGCTATCATCCTGTTTGCGGTCTTTCTGTCACCTTCACGAATGGCTTCGACCAGGGGTGAATAGTTCATATGGGGTTGCTCTCTTTGAGTCATAGAAGGTTTCATTTGTACAAAATTGAAAGCAAGCGTCTTTTGATTCTATCAATATCAATGACGCTCTTTTGCTTATGTTTTAAGTGTCTGTGTGGCAAACAATTACGTCATTACTTGTAAATTTCACACTTGTAAAAATAAATTTACCCAACTTTGGGTATCACTAAACCGGATACACCTTACACTCTTAAACAGGGACTACATGTCGGAGCCAGAAGAGAAACCCCTATCGGAACAGCGACAGAAGATTGACACAATAGACGAGAAGATTCTTGACCTGCTAAAAGAGCGCAATGAGGTCTCCCGGGATGTGGTACGGCGCAAAGTGCGCAGCCGGCTTCCGATCTTTGTGGCCAAAAGAGAGGAAGAGAAGACGGCCGTATTTCGAAAAAAGGCAGTTGAGAGAGGACTTGATCCGGATTGGTCCGAGGATTTTCTACGTATGATCATGAGCTCTTCCAGGGCCAGCCAGTCGAGCGACACCTTTCCCCGGTCCACAACAGGGGAGAAACATATCCTGTATGTTGGCGGCGAAGGAGGTATGGGACGTCTCTATCGAAAGATTACGAAACGAACCGGCCATCACGTATACAGCATCGACAAAGGAAACTGGCATGAACTCGAAGAGTTATGTCCAAAGCTTGATCTGGTGGTGGTTACAGTGCCGATTCATGTAACAGAGGAGGTCATACGCAGGCTCTCCCGAAATATCGGGCCCGACACCATCCTGGCAGACTTTACAAGCAATAAAGCGGAACCATTACGGGTTATGCTGGAAGCTCACAGTGGCCCTGTTCTGGGACTGCATCCGATGCACGGCCCCGATGTAGAGAATTTGTCCAAACAGTTGATGGTGGTGTGTCCGGGTCGCAAACCGGAAGCATCTGAATGGTTTGTGAAACAGTGTGAGCTCTGGGGAATGCGGGTGGTTCGAGCCGATCCGGAGAAGCACGATCACGTCATGCATCTCGTTCAGGGCTTACGGCACTACGTGGCTCTGCTACACGGCTCATTTATGAGGGAGTTCGACCTGAAACCGCAGGAGATGCTTGACTACTCCAGCCCCATCTATCGGGCTGAATTGATGATGACCGGCAGAATCTTCGCGCAGGACGCAGAACTCTATGCCGATATCGTATTTTCAAATCGTGAGAGGCGAGAATTGTTGATGCAATTTTTCGAGCACCATCAGAAGCTGGCCGGGCTGGTGAAGTCAGATGACAAACGCGGATTTATCCGTGAATTTGAAGCGGTTACGGATTTCTTCGGAAAGTTTGCCGCCCAGGCGCTTGACGAGAGTGGCTACCTGATCAATCGACTCGCAGACCGGTTCTCCTGAAGAGTGGTTGGTTCAAGGCTTGAATTTGATTTCGAGTGGTTTTGAACCGCCCCCCTCACTCTGTTGAACCAGCAGACTCTGCTCTACCCGATTCGTGATCTCGATAAAGGCTTCTCCAGCAGGGGAACCGGGGTCTGCACTGACGATCGGCTCCCCCCGGTCTCCCGTTTCCCGAATCGGTTCTATGAGGGGTATTTCGCCCAGAAAGGGCACCTGCAGTGATCGAGCGAGATCTCTGGCGCCGTGTTTACCGAAGATGTAATACTTCTTCTCCGGCATGTCCGGGGGGCTGAACCAAGCCATATTCTCTATGATACCCAATACGGGTACATTCACTTTGCTGAACATGGTGACCCCCTTTTTGGCGTCATCAAGTGCTACGGTCTGGGGTGTAGAGACAATCACAGCTCCGGAGAGCGGGATGGTCTGGACGATCGTAAGTTGTATATCCCCTGTACCCGGCGGAAGGTCCAGAACCATATAGTCCAGCTCTCCCCACTCTACTTCCTGCATGAACTGCTTGACAGCGCTGGTGACCATAGGCCCTCTCCAGATCATCGCCTGGTCGGTGTCTACCAGAAACCCCATAGAGACTAGATCTACACCATATTTGCGAATCGGCACAAGCTTCTTTTGCGCTGTGATGTTGGGTCGTTCGCGTACGTTGAACATGGTCGGGATGCTGGGGCCGTAGATGTCGGTATCCAGCAATCCTACCCGTGCACCCGACCTGGCAAGAGATACAGCCAGGTTTGCAGCTACGGTCGATTTGCCTACTCCGCCCTTTCCGGAAGCGACTGCAATGATGTGTTTCACATCCGGGAGTGGTGGAGCGGGTTTTGGTTGTTGCCCCTCTTCGCCCTCCTCCTTCCTCTTTCTTGAGATGTTGACTCCTGTCGTAATATCCACCACTGCTTCCGGGTCTGCAAAACGGCGCAGAGCCTCTTCACAATCTTTTTTCAAACGGTTTGCAAGAGCGTCATTCTTCTCTGGCAGCTCCAGGGTAAATGTGATGTACTTATCCTGTATGATCAGATCCTGAATCATATCGAGGCTGACAAGATCTCCATGCCCTTCCGGATGAATGACCTGGGTGAGTGCAGAGAGTACCGTCTCTTTCTTAATGGACATAGGATGTTGTGGTTATACTTACTCCTGAGCTGTAAAAAACGAAGCTGAAAGATACGAAGATCGAAGGGCATTCTAAATTGGCGCTCCCTCCTGTTTCCGCTCATCTGCCCGGCGGGCCCGGTTGGCTTGCGGGGTCGTTCCCACCTCCGGAAAAGTATCCGGATTTCATTACCTTGAGCGCGTAGAAAATGAGAGGCCGATACGGCCCACCCACCCTGCTTTCGACCCGATTTTATGAACAACAGGACCCCATTTTACAACTGCCACCTGCGCGCCGGAGCTAAAATGACCGACTTCGGCGGATACAAGATGCCGATGCAGTACGACGGAATCAAAAAAGAGCACAACGCAGTTCGCCAGGCAGCCGGTCTGTTTGATGTCTCCCATATGGGGGAGTTCCTGCTGGAGGGGGAGGGCGCCTCCGATCTATTGCAGAAGCTGACGGTATCCGATATGGCAGCCCTTCCCGTTGGCCAGGCCGCATATACGGTGATGTGCCGTGAAGATGGGGGCATACTGGAAGATCTGATTGCATACAGAGAAGGCCCTGAAATGTGGATGCTTGTGGTGAATGCGGCGAACCGGAAAGCAGATCTGGAGTGGATCCTGAGTCATAACCATACCGGGGTAGAGGTAGTGGACCTGTCCGAAGAGATCGCCCTTCTTGCCCTGCAGGGACCGATGGCGACATCGATTCTGGAAATGAGTACCGAAGGGCCCGTATCGGATCTGAAGCGATTTGAATTTCGGCCCCAGCGAGTAGCTGGCCAGGAGGGGGTTCTCGTGTCGGCCACCGGGTATACAGGAGAGGAGGGTTTTGAACTCTACATCCAAACCACCCTGGCCGATCCGATTGCAATTTGGGAGTCAATTGTACAGAGTGAATCCAGGGAGGGTGCTGTTTTATGCGGGCTTGGAGCGAGGGATACACTTCGCCTGGAAGCGGGAATGCTACTTTGCGGACAGGATATGGGACAGGAGGTGAATCCGTATGAAGCGCGGCTCTCCTGGCTGGTTCATCCCGAAAAGGGGGACTTTATTGGCCGGGAATCTCTTGAAAGGGTTCGAAATTCAGGACCTGAAAAAATGTTGTGTGGTATGATGATGACTGCTCCCGGTAAGATTCCCAGAACCGGATATGATATTGCAGACAGAGATGGGGCCGTTCTGGGTCGGGTGACCAGCGGAACTCACTCTATCACATTGAAACAGGGCATTGCCCTGGGTTACCTGCCTGCAGAGAGGGCAACTGTGGAGGAAACGATCTATATTTCGATCAGGGGTGAACTTTCGGAAGCTAAAATTGTGAAGCTTCCATTTGTCTGATGCCCGATACTGTGTGAGACCTGCTTTGAAAAGAGGGATCGACAAACCGTTTTAATAGTTATTATCTTACGACCCCAATTCGGAAGGGATAGCTCCGAAACTACATTATACCGCCAATATTTGATTTTCATTTACTTATGGCAAATCTGAACAGCCTGGATGTTTTCTTTTCGGTGCACAGCTTTCAGGAGGAGGAGCTCAGAGATCGCGTTGTTGTGGTTGCAGACGTGCTGCGCGCAACTTCTACGATTGTAACGGCTATACATAACGGCGCGAGGGGGGTTATACCGGTGGCAGACATGGGTGAAGCGAGTAAGATTGCCCAGAATGTCGATTCCGACAACTACCTCCTCTGCGGCGAAAAGGATGGGGTGATGATCGAAGGGTATGATCTCGGGAATTCACCGCTCGAGTATACACCCGAGCGTGTAAAGGGGAAGACGCTCATCTTCAACACAACAAATGGCACAAAAGCTCTCAGAAAGAGTTTTAGCGCCGATGAGGTCTATATCGCCGCTTTTCTGAATCTGGATCAGGTGGTGGAAAAGCTCTCGTCTGTCGGCAAAGATGTGGTCATTGTCTGTTCAGGATGGAAAGGGAGGCTCTCCATGGAGGACCTGCTTCTGGCCGGCAGCATTATCTATCATCTGGGGGATGGAAATCTGCCCAGTGAAGCAAGGGATGGAGCGAAGGTCGCATTCTCACTTTATGAAAAGTTCGGAAAAGATCTGGCGTCGGTCATTTTGAACTCAAATCACGGCTTCCGGCTCAGGAATTTGAACAGTGTTGCCGATATTGAATATTGCAGTCAGGTGAATACACATAGAGTACTTCCGGTGCTGCACGAAGGAATCATTACAGATCAATATGTCACCAAAACGGGATAAAAAGGGATTTTTGGGCGGGCTTACTCCTACCCGAAAGATGGAGATTGCCGGAATTCTGATTATGGCGATCGCGTCGTTGATTCTTCTTGCGGTTCTCTCCTACAGTTCTACCGACTATTCAGTCGTTCGTTCGATTCCCGCCGATACCATCTTTTCCCCGGAACAGAGTGTATCGCAGAGGGTCGACAACCTGCTGGGAATCACTGGCGCCTGGATTGCACACCTTTTTGTTCATCTGCTATTTGGATATATGAGTGCCATTATGCCCCTTCTGGTACTCTTTTTGGGATGGTTTGTATTTCGCGACAAGAATCTGGAGCGCCTTCTCTGGCCGGCAGGCTACGGAATCTGGAGTATGCTTCTGCTCTCTACCTCATTCGGATGGCTCTACATGGAGACGGACTGGTTAACAACTGTCTGGAGCGGAAGTTCCGGTGTTGCCCAGGCGCAGCTTTTAAAAAATGTGACCGGTGCAGGATCGGTCATAATTCTCTCCGTTTTCTTGCTGGTTACTCTGCTTGTGATGATCGACCGGGACCTTCAGCAGACGGTAGATCGTATCAAGGGATTGTTCGAAAATATGCGGAACAGGCGTGCCAGACGGAAGGAGCGCAAGGCTCAAAAGGCTCAGGAAAATCGTACGGAAAAGAGCGGGTCGGTTCAGTCCGGCAATGGGAAAAACTCCGCCGCTGGCGAGTCTCCATCCGTGGACGAGGTTCTGGCCCGGTCGGAGAGTGCAGATCAGAAGCGCAGCAGTAGTGATGAACCACCGGACCCCACTCCTCCGAAAGCTTCGCTGGATAGAGGTAAAGAGACACCGAAACGCACTTCGCCAGCAGGGGGCGATCAGGATGAGGATGTAGAGATTTCCATCTTTGTAGGGGAGGGCGATGAAGAGGCCGGCGATCGTGAACTGGACCGGGTGAATAAGGACAAAGCGAAGGAGATTCCGGTGATCCGCTACAAATTTCCAACGGTGGACCTTCTGGACAGCCCTCCTAAAGATGGAAATGAAGTCGATATGGAGGAGATCCGCAACAACAAGCGGATTATTCTGGACAAACTGAAGAGGCATCGGATCGAAATTCTGAGCATCAATGCGATTGTAGGACCCACGGTGACTCTCTATGAGCTGGAGCCGGCGCCAGATGTAAAAATCAGCAAGATTGAAAGTTATGCCAACGACCTGAAGATGGCTACGGCTTCTCACGGTTTGCGGATTATAGCACCTATTCCTGGCCGCTCTGCTGTAGGGATCGAAGTACCCAACAGCTCGCGAGAGACGGTCTTTATTAAATCTCTGATCAATACCCGCAAGTTTGTAGAGACCGATTTCGACCTGCCGATCGCATTTGG
The DNA here is from genome assembly GCA_040880485.1 of Balneolaceae bacterium. Classification (GTDB taxonomy): domain Bacteria; phylum Bacteroidota; class Rhodothermia; order Balneolales; family Balneolaceae; genus JBBDIJ01. The sequence goes on along the minus strand of JBBDIJ010000007.1, from coordinate 78,784 downwards.
AAAGACGATTGAAAACGAGGTGTTTATGGTAGACCTGACCCGTCTTCCCCACCTTCTTGTTGCCGGTGCCACCGGGTCTGGAAAGTCGGTAGGGATTAACACTATCATCACCTGCCTTCTCTACAAGTGCCACCCGGATGACCTTAAATTTGTACTGATCGATCCCAAAAAGATTGAACTCTCGCTCTACCGCAACATTCAGAATCACTTTTTGGCTGTTGTTCCCGGCTCCGAGGAGCCGATTGTAACCGACACCTCCAAAGCGCTCGAGACGCTGAAGAGCGTTTGCCGGGAGATGGATGAACGCTACGACCTGTTGAAGATGGCGATGGTTCGGGATATCAAGAGCTACAACGAGAAGTATAAAACGGGTGAACTGGATGATGAGCTCGGCCACCGCCACCTCCCCTATATTGTTGTGATAATCGATGAGCTGGCGGATCTGATGATGACGGCCGGCAAGCAGATTGAGGAGCCCATTGCGAGGCTTGCGCAGCTTGCAAGGGCGATCGGTATTCATCTGGTGGTGGCCACTCAGAGGCCCTCTGTGAATGTGATTACGGGAACGATTAAAGCGAATTTTCCGGCGCGAATTGCCTATCAGGTTGCATCCAAAGTGGATTCCCGTACCATTCTGGACATGGGTGGAGCCGATCAGCTCGTGGGCCGGGGAGACATGCTCTATACCAACGGGGGGGGCATGACCAGAATTCAGAACGCATTTGTCTCTCTGCAGGAGGTAGAGGAGATCACATCCTTTATAGGGAATCAGGTCGGTTTCAAACAACCTTTTGCCCTTCCCGTCGTTGAAGAGGAGGGAGAGGGAGGCGTACCTGATCCGCTTGATGATATCGACGAATTGTTTCTGTCGGCTGCCAGGGTAGTGATACTTCATCAGCAGGGTTCGGTCTCCCTTCTCCAGAGAAAACTGAAAATCGGTTACAATCGCGCCGGGCGAATTATCGACCAGCTCTTTAATGCCGGCATCGTGGGGCCCTATCAGGGCAGCTCGGCCAGAGAGGTGTTGATTGAAAGTGAAGATGAACTACAGGCTATAATCGATGAACTGGACTTCTCCTGACAGATACTACCGGCTCTGGATCTGCATGTTCTTCCTGTCGGCCCCCTTTATGGCGGTTGGCCAGAGCAGCGAAACACCCGGCTTCGACAAATTGAAAGATCGCTTCGAAGAGGGGGAGGTGTTTGCGGCCGCATTCAGCCATCAGTATCACGACTCTTTTACAGAAGAGACGACGAGCTCGGAGGGGCAGATATGGATTGGAAAAGATTGGTACCGGGTAGAGAATGAGGATCAGAGGATGGTGGTAGACGGAGAGACTTCACGAGTTTACGACAGCATTCGCGACCGCCTCCTCATTAGCGATTACGTTCCGGAGGAGGACGATTTTGCACCCTCAAGAATGCTACAGGGCGTGGATGAGAGCTGGCTCGTGGAGGAGAGTGCAGACGGGCCCGGACTGCAAATCCGTATGGATTCAGAAGATCCTTTTACAGTTTTCTCCGAGATCACCATTCGGTTGAATTCAGAGGGGACGCCCCTGGAGATAGAAGCATTCGACCGTGCCGAGAACCGGTTGAGAATCAGGTTTCGAGCTGGCCGGTTTGTAACTTCAGATCCAGCATTGTTTGAACTGAACCTGCCGGAGGGCACCGAATTGATTGATCTCCGGTATTGATGATGACATCCAGGCGACTGTTTCAGGTATTGGTCTCCCTTCTGCTTGCTCTGCTACTGTTTTGGCTGGCATTCAGGGAGGTAAACCTGCAAGATCTTCGAGTACAGCTGGGTTCAATCAGGTTTGGCTGGCTTCTCCCTTTCACACTGGCACTTTTTTTCAGCCACTATCTGCGTGCCGTTCGGTGGAACCTGCTTCTTGACGATTCACCGGCAAAGGGCCGCCGATCTACTCTATTCGCCGGTGTGATGGTCGGCTATCTCCTGAATTTTCTATTTCCCAGGCTTGGGGAGCTCTCCCGGCCGCTCTATGTGACCAGTAGAACCGGAGCGAATACAGGAAACCTTTTCGGGACCATTATTCTCGAACGAATTCTCGATTTGGTCTGTCTGGTGCTGCTTCTGCTCTTTATCACCCTTTACGTGATAAAAGATCCGGAAGTGGTGGGGCAAATATTTGGAACAGGCGATTGGGGGCAGATGCTCTATTTTATTCTTCCAGCACTTCTCATTCTTTTCATTGTGAGTGTCTGGGGTGTGTATCGGCTTCTGCTTCGCCTGCATCGGGAAGGCCGCATTCACAACCCGCTTTTGAGGAAAGTGATCTATCTGGGATTGAAATTCTGGGAGGGCCTGTCGTCCATCAGAAAGGTGAAAAACTGGCCTCTGTTTCTCATCAGTTCAGCCGGGATATGGGTCGGTTATGCCTTAATGACCTACATCCCATTCTGGATGCTGGACCTGCAGGTTCAATACGATCTGGGGATTCCGGAGGCGGTGGTCATCACTGTGATCTCTGCTGTCGGTATGGCTCTTCCGGTGCCGGGAGGCCTGGGCGCCTTTCACCTGTTTGTGCAGCAAAGCATGTGGGCTCTCTATTCGGTTCCGCTTGCCACAGGCCTCACCTTTGCCACCGTGCTTCATGCTACAAATATCGTTCTGGTGTTTCTGGTATGTGCAGCCGCTCTTTGGTACGATAAATACTACACACTGCTGAGGAAGCCTGCACGTTGATCGATAAAAAATTTCATACATTACAGCCATTGACTTCGACTCAATTCAGACCCCGAATGCGACTCATTTTATCCATAGGCCTGCTATTTCTCATGGCCGGCATATTCATAACGCCAGAGAATTCAGCGGCCAGACAGGCCGAGGAATCAGACGGTACGTTGCTGCCGGACATCGACCCTCAGGATATCGAGATCCGAAGCCAGTATCAGGCGAGATATCCGGGTCTCAGACGTCAGCCGATTCTCGGTTTCAACCCGAGGCCCAGGATCTATCAGGTAGACCCGGACCGGCTTCCCTGGATGGAGAGCCATGAACAGGTGGTGGCTTCTCTTCCGGTCAGTGCAGTGAGTCGCCCCCAGGGTCCGGAATACCGATCCGTTCCATTTGCAGAGATGAAAAACGGATACGGCCGGATCGGGGCTGGAAGTTTCTACTCACCCGAAGCGGACCTCTACGCCAACTATGAGATGGGAGAGGGGCAGTGGGTGAGTGGCCGCCTGAATCACCTATCCGGAAACGGACATTTGTCCGACCGTGAGAGCTCATTTCGGTTCCTGGGTTTGGAGGGTTCCGTTCGATCCCGGCTTACCGACCGCTCGCAGCTGGGAGCACGACTCGCCCTGAACAGCGATTTTAACCGAATGTTACTTCTGCCGGATGCTCTTCAGCAGTCGATGGGCCCGGCCGGCCGAAAGAGCTATAACGGCGCTGAAACCGGTATTCGGTATCGAAACTACAGTAACAGTGTTGAGTACTGGGATGGGGGCCTGGACCTTGAAGTTTTCGGTTTGAACCAGGAAGCGGGAGATTACTCAGGGGAGCTTCGTGACTGGAACCTGTCGTTTGACATCGGCCGTACCTGGGCGGGTACCAGACTGGACGAGACATGGGCTGCAGAGATCGACCTGCAGACGGGAGGCTATCGGTTCGGCTCCCCCGGTTCCGGTGTACAGTGGATGGAGAGCGGGGAGTATACCTGGAATCAGGTGGGTATCCGGGCACGATATCAACGAATGTTTGACTACAAAACCATTCTCAAAAGCTCTCTCGGATTCTATCAGGTGACCGATGCGGAGAATAGTTATGTAATCTACTTATCTCCCGAGCTGAACCTGGAGCACCACCTTTCCGACCGTATCACCCTTTCCGGCTCCTTTACAGGACGTCCGGAACATCCGAATCAGATGAGATATCACAATGAGAATCGGTTTCTGGATATCCACAACACAATTCAACACAGCTATTACCTGAAAGGAAGCGGATCCATTGCAGTTGAGCTGCTGCCCGGTAATACCATTCAGGCCGGTTTTTCCTGGCAAAACAGCAAGAATCACCCCTGGTATGAACGGCGGAATGTTGGAGGGGGAGCAGGTTATTACTCCATTGTGTATGGTAACGCTACGATCTGGAGTGCCTGGAGCGGGTTTATGGTGCAACTGATACCAGAGGTGTTGTGGATAGACCTGGAAGGATATATTCAGAACCCCGTAACCGGTTCGGAACGTATTCCTTTTACGGAGAGCTACGGCTTTGACGGTTCGATAACAATCCGACCGGTACAACGGCTGCTTCTTGAGGGATGGACAGAAATTGTCGGTCCTAAAACGAATCCCCAGGGTGAAAATGTAAACTCTTTTCTGCATCTTGGTGCACGCCTGGAGTATCGGATTACTGAACGTATAGGTGTGTACGGCAAGATGTTGAACCTGCTGAACCAGGATTATGAGATCTGGGACGGATACCGGGAACGGCCTTTTCAGGTCTATGCAGGAATAACCTTAAAGTTGTGAGATATGGACAAGACGTTTGTCAAAGCGTTTAGAGATGTGGTCAGAGAGGAACTGATCAAAAAAAACATAATTGAGATTGAAGGGCTGGGCAGGTTCGAAAACCGGCACCTGAAACAGCGGGAGGAGAAACGTGAAAACGGGCAGGTGCTGATGATGCCCCCACGGGACGAGATCCTCTTCACACCCGAAAAAAGGGAGGCGTCATGAAGGTGGATCGCAACAAACTCATTGAACTGTTGGCCAGGAAGACCAGCATGGAGCCAGAGGATGTAGAGAAGCATCTGTCCGACCTGATGGAACGAATCAGGGAAGCTGCCGGCAGGGGAAAGGCGCTGGAAATCAAGGGTTTTGGCCTTTTTTACTTCAACCGTGAGGGAATCCTGACCTTCGACCCCGCTGAAGAGCTTGAGACAGAGATCAACTTCAAATATGCGGGGATGGATCCGGTCGAAGTCCGGAAGCCCCGTGAAAGTGCCGATACAATTTCCGATAGTGAACCAGAAGAGGAAGAAGATCCTGAGGATATATTTGGCCTGGAGGATGAAGAAAGCACTCTGCCGCCCGACAAAGCTGATCGGGATGAGAAGCCGATGGCAACGATCTTCAAAGAGGAGAGCACCTTCGATTTGGAATCAACAGAAACAGAAGAGGAGCCTGAACCTGAAAAAAAGAGTTCAGACGAGCCAGATCCGAAGCGTTCCGGCAGGAAGAGCCGTAAGGAAAAAGTGGAGAAAGGGACTCTGGAGAAAAACTCCATCTCCACTATCATCACCACCATTCTGGTGGTCATCCTTGTTTCCGTGGCATTGATCCTTGCGTGGGATAACGGTCTGTTCGATTTCCTGTCGGATGACGAGCCGTATGAAGTGGTAGCTGCACAAGAGGAAACGGAAACGGAGGCTCAAATGCCAACGGAGGAGCCTGAGCCGGTAGAAGAGGAATCAGATCAAACGGATCAGGCCGAAATGGAGACGCCGCAATCGGATGAGGAGGCAGACACCGGGAACTCGTCACTTTACGGCCTGAGTGGGCAGCTTGCGGAGCTGGAAGGGCGTCACTACACCATAGTTTTACACTCCATGCGGCAACAGGCCAATGCAGAGAGGGAACAGCAGTATCTTGAAGACAGGGGATACCGTTCTCTGATTCTGAACGTTGACCACCCTGAGTACGGCTCCATGTGGAGAGTGGGTATCGGGCAGTTTGAAACCATTCAGGACGCTCAGGAAGCGGCCGGGGATCTTCCAACCGATATGCCAGACAACTTCTTTATAGGCTTGATACAGTAAAATCCCTCATGATTAACCCCACCATGATTCACACATTTCTGTTGCAAATTCAGGCGCCCAACGATGCAGAATCGGACTCGCTTGCTGCAATGCTTGCCAGCGACTCCTCCATGTCTTTCTACGATGTTCTGACCCAGGGTGGAATATTGATGATTCCGTTATTCATCCTCTCCATTCTTGCGATTTACGTTATTGCAGAGCGCTGGAGATTTCTGAACAACTCCCGAATAGAGGTAGACCCCTTCCTGGAGATGATTGAATCGATGCTCAAGTCGGGTGATCAGGTGCGAGCGCTGCAGCATTGCGACAAACACGACAAACCACTTGCACGCATATTAAAGAGCGGGATCCGGCGGTTGGGGCGCCCGATACGGGATATTGAGGATTCCATTCACAATGCCGGCAAGAAGGAGATTTTTTCTCTGGAGAAGCGAATGAACTGGCTGGCAACGATTGCGGGGGTAGCACCTCTCGTTGGATTTACGGGAACTGTAACCGGGATGATCCGTGCGTTTATGGATATTCAGTCGCTTCAGGGCAATGTGAATCCCAGCGTGCTGGCCGGAGGTATTTGGGAGGCATTGATCACCACGGCTACCGGCCTCATCGTGGGAATTATCGCCTATGGGTTCTATAACTTTCTCCTGGGCAAGATTAACCGCACGATATTTGAGCTGGAGAACGCCTCTGCAGACTTTATAGACATGCTTCAATCACCAACCAAAAAGAGTCAGCAACGCACCGAGGCACACGTCTGATGGTCGACTTTCGCAAAGACAGCAAAAAACTTGAGCCTCTGACGATGTTTTCACAGTCGTCACTAACGGATATCATCCTGTTGCTGCTCATCTTCTTTCTGCTGACCTCCTCTTTTGTGACCAATTTTGGCATCCGCGTGGATGTGCCCCAGGCAGAGGCGGGAAGTACGGCCGATGCGATGCACATCAATGTGGCTATCACACCGGAAGGAAATTACTTTGTGAATGGAGACCAGGTGGCTCAGGCGAGCCTTTCTCCGACCATTCGTCAGATTTATCAAAATAATCCGCAGAGCACACTTGTTATAAGAGCAGACCGCAATGCACGGGTAGATGATGCTGTACGCGTTATGAACATCGGCAAGGCACTCGATATGAACATTGTAATGGCAACGGAGAGAGCCACACAATAGATGCTCGATGGAATCAAATCATATTTCAACAGGATAGATGAAGAGGACAGGTTCGGCCTGAAAATAACAGGCGGTATTCACCTGCTTATTCTAATGATCGCAATCCTCTACCGCTTCAGTCTGGATGTCGATCTACGGCCCGCCTACATAGAGGTGACCCTGGGAGAGTTTCAGGCGGGTGCGGTTGCCGAGTATGCCGAGGTTCAACCCGAACAGGTGGCTACGCGGCCGGACCCCCCTGTAACAGAACCGGAACAGCCGGAACCGGATATACCCGATCCGGTTGAGGAGCCTCGTCAAACGGAGGAGGATCCTGCCCGTCCGGTGGAACAGCCGGAACAGACAGAGGATTTTGAAGCCGATGCGATCGAAACGCCGGTAACCGAAGAGATTGATCCGGAGGTGACCGATACCGAGGAGGCGGAGGAACAGGTAGTGAGTCCCCTGATGGCGATTGCAGCTCAGCAGGTTCAGGAGGGGGAGCAGGAGAGCGGCGATGAAGAGGGGACCGAGGGGCAACCGGATGTGGAGCAGGGTACCGGCCAGGAGGAAGAGCGTTCCGCACCCTACGACCTGCGGTGGGAAGGGGAATTAAACAGATCCCCAATGATACAACCGATGCCTGAGAACACAGTAAACGTGGAGGCGAATATTCGTGTACGCTTCGAAGTTCAGCCCGACGGTAGGGTTGGAAATATCATTCCGCAAATCAGGACGAATCCCGAACTGGAGAGGGAGGTGATGCAAACGCTAAAAGGCTGGAGATTTTCCAGGCTCCCTTCCGGAGTACCTCAGGAGTCTCAATGGGGTGTAATCACATTCCGGTTTGTCCTGGAGTAGCAGGTCGTCACTTTTCTTCACTTTCTTCACTTTCGTCAGGGGGAGGGAAAGGAATGGAGGAGCGAAGATGGAGGTCTCGCTGAGGAAAGGGAATCTCGATGCTTTTTTCCCGAAACTTGAGGACAATCGCCTGATTCAGTTCATTTCGAATATCCCGATAGTCTTTTACATCCGGTAACCAGACTTTAAGTGTCATATTCCATGATGAGTCTCCGAACTCATCGAGATGAATTTTGGTTTTTGGAATTTTCATCACCTTCGGGTGATCGTCTGCCACCTCTTCGAGACACTTCAGGACTGTATTCAGATCCGATGTGTACGAGACTCCTACAGGGAGATCCAGCCGGAAGGAGGGGTCGCCATGCGAGTAGTTAACGACATTGGAGCCTACGAACTCCTGGTTGGGGACGATGATAGATATATTGTTCAGTGACCGGATTTTGGTGGAGCGGATGTTGATCTCCAGTACGTCTCCCTCTACTCCCCCCACAGCAATCCTGTCTCCTACACTGATCGGCCGCTCAAAAAGGATGATGAGCCCGGAAATGAAGTTGTTGGTAATGTTTTGCAGGCCAAATCCGATCCCTACCGAGAGCAGTCCGAATATAACGGCCAGACTGCTGAGATCGACCCCTACAAACTGGAACGAGACCAGAATCCCGATCGAGATGATGATGTAGTAGGTGACTCTCGAGAGAGTGTATCTGGTGCCCCGGTCCATCTCGAAACGGGGCAAAATATTCTGGGTGAGAGTACTTCGCACAAACCTTGCGAGAAAGATGGTGCCGGCAATAAACAGAAGAAAGATCAGAATGGAGAGCAGAGTTACAGGCGTCTGCTGCAACTGGAACAGGGTTGCGGTCAACAGTTCGTAAAGCTGATTGAGGTATTCCGACCAGGTCTCAGACATGACTTCTCCGGTTCATTGATCATGTGAGTAAAGGGTGCTCATGGGGCGGTGGGTTCAACGCCCCAAATCTCCCCGGCATATTCACGAATGGTGCGGTCGGAGGAGAACTTTCCTATTCTCGCTACATTCAGAATCGCTTTTCGATCCCACTCCTCAGGTATTTTGTAAAGGTCCTCTACCTCTTTCTGTTTTTGGATATACGCCTCATAATCGGCCAGTACCAGAAAGTAGTCACCTTTGTGGAGAAGCGCATCTATGACCGGTTGAAAGAGTTCAGGTTCACCCGGACTGTAGAAGCCGTCCCTGATCTGATCCAAAACCTCTTTTAACTCCTCATTGGCGTTGTAGTGAGCCCATGGGTCGTATCCGGTCGTTCGGAGCACTTCAACTTCATCTACAGTGAGGCCAAATATGAAGATGTTCTCATCCCCGACCTCCTCACGGATCTCTACATTTGCTCCATCGAGCGTACCGATAGTGAGTGCTCCATTTAGTGCGAATTTCATGTTTCCGGTGCCGGATGCTTCAAATCCTGCAGTAGAGATCTGTTCCGACAGGTTGGCGGCCGGAATCATCTTCTCAGCGAGGGTTACGCTGTAGTTCTGCAGAAAAACACACTTCAACTTGTCTCCGATTTCCGGGTCGTTATTTATCTTTTCTCCAATCGAATGGATCAGCTTGATGTGAAGTTTGGCGATCGCATATCCCGGAGCCGCTTTGCCTGCGAAAATAAGTGTTCGAGGGACAATATCGGCTTTGGGATCGCGCTTCAAACGGTTGTAGAGGGTAGCGGCATAGAGTGCAGCGAGCAACTGACGTTTGTATTCGTGAATGCGTTTGATCTGAATGTCGAAAATGGATTTTCGATTGATGGACACTCCCGTCCGCTCTTCAATCAACTCTGCCAGCCTGTCCTTGTTCTGCTGCTTTATCTTACGAAATAACGAACGAAAAGAGGCGTCATCTGCCCTTTTTTCCAGTTTGGAGATGTGGGAGAGATCGGTGATCCACTTTTCACCGATCTCCGAGCTGATGAGCCTGGAGAAGCCGGGATTGCACTGCTTAAGCCATCGTCTCGGTGTGATTCCATTGGTCTTGTTGGTAAACTTATCCGGAAAGATCTCATAAAAATCCCGAAAGAGGGTTTTTTGAAGCAGATCGCTGTGGAGGGCTGCTACACCATTCACTTTGTGTGAACCTACAATACCCAGAGAGGCCATGTGAATTTCGGGGTCCTCCCCGGACCCGATGATGGACATCCGGCTCAATTTCGCATGGTCGTCCCCAAGCTTCACTTTAATCTGTTTAAGAAATCTGCGGTTGATCTCATAAATGATCTGAAGGTGCCTTGGCAGCAGATTTCTCATCAATGAAACTCTCCAGCGCTCCAGTGCTTCCGGAAGAAGTGTGTGGTTGGTATAGGAGATGGTTTTCTCCGTAATTTCCCAACTTGTTTCCCAGGTAAGTCCTTCTTCGTCCATCAGAATTCGCATCAACTCCGGAATCGCCAGATTCGGATGGGTATCGTTACACTGAATGGCCACTTTCTCCGGAAGTTTGCGCCAGTCGTCCGAAACTTTTCGAAAGCGGCGCAGGATGTCGCGAAGCGATGCCGCGACGAGGAAGTACTCCTGTTTCAGCCTCAGCTCCTGCCCCACAAAAACCTTGTCGTTGGGGTAGAGTACCCGACTTATATTTTCGTTTAACTGAGTATCCCTTACTGCGTCTATATACTGCCCCTGGTTAAAGCTTTGGAGATCGATTCCCGAGCTGGAGCCTGCCCTCCAAAGTCGAAGGTTGTTTACTATTCCGTTCTTATAACCTGGTATAGGTGTATCGTATGCGATGGCAAGCACGTCGTGTGTGCTCTCCCAGCTGAAACGCATCTCACCGGATTTATCCTGATGCGGAACGGACTCCCCGTAGAATGAGACGGGATATTGAAGTTTCGGCCGAATGATATCCCAGGGGTTCCCGTATTGAAGCCAGAGATCGGGCTTTTCGATCTGGTAGCCATCCTGAATTTCCTGATAGAAGATGCCGTAGTCGTATCGGATTCCATAACCGATGGCTGGAATTCCGAGAGTAGCCATGGAGTCAAGAAAACAGGCTGCAAGCCTTCCCAGCCCACCGTTTCCCAGTCCGGCGTCCCACTCGGTACTTCGAATTTTTTCGTAGTCCAGCCCCAGATCTTCAAGGGCTTCTGCAGCTACCTCCTGTAGTCCAAGATTAACCAGCATGTTGTCCAGAAGGCGTCCGATCAGATACTCCATAGACAGGTAGTAGACCCGCTTTGCATCGGACTTATAGTACTCCTGCTGCGTATCCAGCCAGCGATCGTGAAGTCTGTCAAGAAGTGCGAGAACCACACTTCGATACTCATCCCAATGGCTGGTTGAATATTTGTCTTTGGCAAGGGTATAGCGAAGATGTTCGGTGATGTCCTGCCTGAAGGCATCGAGATCCATGCCTCTACGCGGTTCCGTCTTTTTTCCTGGCATATCCTGACTGAATCGTTTGTTAATTACTGACTAAATATTAAAAAAAAGCACTGACAAAGTAATGAAACAGCTGATCATTCTTTCAGATATATTCCATGATCGGGCCTGAATCCGGGACGTGTGATGTGAGTTCGGAAACCCAGATCATGAAAAGCATCGTAGGCGTGAAGCGCCACGAAGTCCTGATCAAACAGGCCAAAAACGGCTGATCCGCTTCCACTCATAGAGCTGTAAACCGCTCCGAACTCGTTCATCTGATCTTTCAGATTGCCTACCGTCTCATGTAGTGGGATTACGGCCTGTTCAAGATCGTTCTGTAGGAGAATGGGCCACTCGGAGAGAGGCTCTTCTGTAAGGATGGTTTTAAGATTTAAAACCGGTTGCGGGTTGGGTGTACAGTGAAGGTAGGCCTCCGCTGTTGAGGATTCGAAACCGGGCCAAACCGTTACGATCCAGGCATCCGGCTGCAAGTCCACAGCCTCGATCTCCTGCCCAAGTCCGGTCCCTATGCCTGTATGTCCATGAATAAAGAATGCGATATCGGAACCGAGTGTACGACTCAGGTCTACCAGATCGTCGTTCGAAAGACCCGCATTTTCCATCCGGTTCAACATCTGGAGGGTACGTGCAGCATTGCTGCTGCCACCTCCCAGTCCTGCCCCTGCCGGGATTCGTTTCTGAACATGAAAACGGTATTCACTCTTCAGGCCTGCATACTTTTCGAAGATACGGTAGGCTCGGGTTATCAGATTACTCTCTCCGTCAGGAATATCGGAGTCGGATAGGGTGAGGCTATAGGATTCAGATTTCCGAGACTCGATTCTGTCGCTCCACTCTAAAAAACAGAAACCGGTCTCGATTCGGTGGAAACCGGTTGGGAGCCGCTCCAGAACGTGAAGTCCCAGATTAATTTTGGCGTAACTGTTCGAAACCCAGGTCACTTCTCTCCTTTTTTTTCCAGGTAGAGTTTTTTTCTCTCCATCATATAGTCAAATGCGGCATCACGGTCGTTCGGGATCTCCCCTTCCAAAATCGCTTCTTTAATATCATCCTTGATCTGGCCTATCATCGGTCCCGGTTTCAGTTTCAGAGCTTCCATAATCTCGCTACCATCCAGAGGGTTCTTCCAGTTTCGGATGCGATCCTTCTCTTCTACCTCGGCGATCATTCCTTCAACATAATCGAAGTTTTTCAGGTATTTGCGAACAGTAGCCCGGTTCTTGCTGGTAATGTCGGCCCGACAGAGCATCATCAGATCATCAATCTCATCACCAGCTTCATAGATCAGACGTCTGACTGCACTGTCCGAGACCTCCTCCGAGGCGAGGGCTATAGGCCTCAGATGCAGGCGTACCAGATTACGGACTCTTCTCATCCTTTCATCCATCGGCAGGCCAAGGCGTCTGAACAGACGTGGAACCCATTTCGCACCAATAGCGTCGTGGCCGTGAAACGTCCAGCCGATTCCCTTTACAAAACGCCTGGTCGGAGGTTTTGCGATATCGTGAAATATTGCCGCCCATCGCAGCCATAGGTCATCCGACATTACTGCTACATTATCCAGTACCTTTAGAGTGTGCCAGAAGTTATCCTTGTGGCGAATTCCATCCACTTCCTCCACACCCTGCAATGCTGTCATCTCGGGCAGAAACTGGTCAAGAAGTCCGGTATGGAGCAGCATCCCGAATCCGGTCGATGGTTTGGGTGCCATCACGATCTTGTTTATCTCATCGATGATGCGCTCTTTTGAGATAATCTTCAGGCGGGGCGCCATCTCACTGATCGCTTCCCATGTCTTCTCCTCTATGGTAAAGTCGAGCTGCGTTGCAAAGCGGATGGCCCGCAACATTCGCAGCGGGTCGTCATCAAATGTTTGGGCCGGGTCTACAGGTGTACGAATACGTTTTGCTGCGAGATCCTGAACTCCTCCGAATGGATCGTGAAGCAGGCCAAAAGTATCGGGATTCAGGGACCATGAGAGGGCATTGATGGTCAGATCACGCCGAAGCTGATCATCTTCGAGGGTGCCATCCTCCACAATCGGCTTTCTTGAACTCTTTCTGTAGTTCTCCTTTCGGGCACCCACAAACTCCAGTTCGAGTCCGTCATATCGTATTTGAGCCGTACCGAACTGTTTGAAAACTGATATGTGGTCTGAACCCAGTTTTCGGGCCACACTTTGTGCCAGCTGGACTCCCGATCCGATGGTCACAAAATCGATATCGGTTACACCGCCCCCCTCCTTGTCGAGGCGTCCCAGATAGAAGTCCCGTACATAGCCACCCACCACATAGACCTGTTGTCCGGCAGACTCCGCGATCTCTCCTATGGTCCTGAACAGGGCCAGATGCTCTTTCGGTATATCCTTCAACAGGGCTTCGTTTGTCAATTCAGCTATTCTGTTCAATGATCGAGTGGTCTCCCAGATGAAACGATCCTGTGGCATCGTTCAATTCGGTGTTTGCGCCAATGGTCGACTGTTCCAGCTTCGATCCGGTGATCACCGCATTTTGACGCACAATGGAGTTTTTCAATTGGCTGCCGCTAATTTTACAGCCCGATTCCAAAGAGACGTTGGGCCCGATCTCGCTGTTGGAGATCTCTACACCCTCGCCGATAAAGACGGGTGGATGGATTGTGGTTCCGGGAAAAGCGGAAGCGTCTGTCTGCGGGTTCTCCTTTTCGAGGATTTCCGCAGAGGTTTCGAGCCAGGCGGGCAGAGTTCCGCAATCGAACCACTCATCGACGGTCGCTTTTCGAAATTGACTGCCTTTTTTCAGGAGCCGGTCCAGTGCATCGGTTAGCTGATACTCCCCCCCATGGCCGGTAACATCATTATCCAGCAGATATTCAATCTCTTTTCGAAGCTCTTCCCCTCTTTTGAAGTAGTAGACACCGATAATTGCAAGTTTTGAGATCGGTTCCTTCGGCTTCTCCACAAACCCCGTGATGACGTCACCATCATGAACGGCCACTCCAAAACGGGAAGGGTCTTCGACCTCTTTCAGCCAGATCACACTATCGGCTCCTTCAACTGTCACTTTTTGGCGTGTATCGAAGAGTGTGTCTGCAAACACGATAATCACCTCCCCCTCCAGCTCCTTTTGTGCACTGAAAACGGCGTGTGCCGTACCGAGTGCTTCTTCCTGAATGCGAAATGTGGCGGTTGCCTGGTGGCGCCGGCTCATCTCCTCCAGCTTTTCCCGAATCTCACGCCCGAAGTCGGGACCCAGGATATAAACAATCTCATCGATATTGCGATCGAGTGTACGTGAAAAAGTTTCTACAATTCTCTCGATAATCATTGTACCAGCTACCGGAAGCAGCGGTTTCGGAGTCGTGTGAGAGTGGGGGCGTACGCGGGTGCCTCGCCCTGCCATGGGGATGATCAGTTTCATGTGTTTTCTCTTTTGTTGCTCCCTTCAGTTTTTTCATTTTTCAAGGCCCCAAATATAACCGATCTTCCGTTGATAGTCGAACCCCGGCCTGTGGGCAATGGGTTCAAGCCACCACGGCCTCGCATTAAAACTGCGGATCGGCCGGAATCATTCATAAAGAACAGAGCCTGTTTGAACATCTACTACACTGCCCTCAATCTTCTTATTCTTGTTGCCCTGGCTGTGATGATCCGGTACGGGTGGCATCGCTTTCGCTACTTTCTGCAAATGTTTCAGCAGAGCGGGTACAAGCTGAACGAGTATCGGGAATGGCTCTCCCGAAATCTTCTCCACCGAGCTATCACCCCGGAACACTTCTGGCTCCTTGTTGTGATCACTGTTCTGCAATACTTCACCTCTTCCAGTATTACGGCTACTGCAGCCGCTCTTATTCTCGGAATGTTCATCCTCTTTTGGTTCGGCAAGGCCGGGGAGTTCCGGCCGGAGCGCGAAAAGAAGCCACTTGTTTATACCAGCAGGATGAAAAGGCTCTCCCTTCTTCTTGCCGTTTTGGTGTTGCTGCCCCTGTTGGCTGTACTTGACCTCTCCTTTTCCGGCAGGCTTTTAAACAGCTCGATTGGTCTGAAGGGAACGGCTCATCATATTTTGATTGCAGACCCCTGGTTTCTCTTTTTCGGTCTCGTTTTTACAGATCTGCTTATCCCCTTTCTTCTCCCACTGGCGGCGCTGTTCATGAAGCCAGTAGAGAGCGGGATTCACAAAGGTTTCATGCGAAAGGCCCGGAAACGTCTTGCCGATCTTCCAAACCTCCGGGTGATTGCCATAACAGGAAGTTATGGAAAGACTTCGGTCAAGTATATGATAGATACGCTGCTAAAAGAGAGGTATTCAGTATGTAAAACACCCGGCAGTTACAATACGCCCATGGGGATTTGCAAAGTGATCAATAACGATCTGGGCTCGCATCATCAGGTGTTGATCCTGGAGATGGGCGCACGTTATGAAGGAAACATCGCGGAGTTGTGCGGGATCACAAAACCGGACATCGCGATGGTCACCAATGTAGGCGTTGCGCATCTGGAGACGTTTGGCTCAAAGGAGGTGATAGCCAGGGAGAAGTCCACTCTTGCCAGGGAGTTGAAACCGGGTGGAACCCTGGTGCTGAACAGTGATGACGAGATCGTCTCTTCCTGGGCCTCCCTGAGAAACGACGTAGAGGTGGTGATGGCCGGCCTGAATGGCGGATCTGTTCAGGCGCGGGATATTGAACATGATGCAGAGGGAACCCGGTTCGATATGCAGTGGCAGGAGACTGACGGCAGCTACTCTTCACACGAAGTCAGGATCAAGCTGCTTGGGCGTCATAATGTGTGCAATTTTCTATTGGCTGCAGCTACAGCACAGGCCATGGGACTCAGGCCGGAAACTGTAGCACTTGCAGCCGGCCGAATAGAGCCTGTGCCTCACCGGCTGGAGCTCAAACGCCTGAACGGTATCATTGTAATTGATGATGCGTTTAATTCCAACCCGACAGGAGCTGCAAATGCTCTCGAGGCGCTCACCTCCATTGGCAGCGGGAGAAAAATTCTGATTACTCCGGGTATGATTGAGCTCGGAACTGAACAGGAGCGTGAAAATCGGGATTTTGGACAGAAAATAGCTGCGGCAAAACCGGATCTGGTCCTTCTGGTAGGGCGGGAGCAGACAAATCCTATTCTGGAGGGGATTCGCGAAAAGGGTGGAGACGGTATAGATGTTCGTATTGTCTCCTCCCTCTTCGAGGCGAATGAATTGCTATCCGGATATGCCGCCCCTGGAGATGTGGTTCTCTATGAAAACGACCTTCCCGACAGTTTCAACGAGTAGAATTACGTACAGTCATTCGTATCGAACCGCTTCAGCCGGTTCTGTGGCAGCAGCCCGTATGGAGGGATACCAGCTGGCGGCGAGGCAGAGCAAGAGGCTGCCGGCAAGCACCAGGCCGACATCCAGTGGCCGTATGGCAACGGGATAGGCATCGATAATAAATGCCGCCGACAGCCGGATGAGGCCATACTCCAACTGCATCCAGCTCAGGAACAGTCCCAGAGCCCCGCCCAGCCCGCAACCGATGCATCCGATATAGAAGCCCTGGCTGCGAAAGATTTTGCCCACAGATGAGGGAGGCATCCCCATCGAGATCAAAATACCTATATCCCTCTGCTTCTGAATCACCAACATGGTCAGCGAGCCGACGATATTGAGAGCAGCAACGCCAACAATAATCAAAAGGATGAAATAGGCGCCCCATTTTTCGAGAACCATAACATCGTAGAGGGGTTTTTGCAGATCATACCAGGTAGAGATTTTGTAGTCGGGCCCCAGCATCTCCTGCAGCTCTGTTTTTATGGCGGCAGCCTGGTCGGTATCGGTTAACTTGATATCCAGTCCGGTCATTCGATCCCGCTCATTGAAGAGGCGCTGTGCCGCAACGAGATCGATGTACACAAGCTCCTCTTCCATGATCTGTTGCATAGACCAGGCACCGCGTACTGTAAAAAGATTGAGCCTGGGAGCAGAGAACTGGGTGAGTGCACGGCGCATCCCCACTGCGCTCAGCAGCGCGACCTCATCGTCCAGATCCAGACGGTACCGGTTTCGAAGTGGTTCGCCAAGCACAAGTCCCGGCCGCTGGTTTCTTACAGAGAAATCGAACGCTCCGTTCCCAATGTTCGCATCGAGATCGCTCGTTTGAAGAAAGCTCTCTTTCTCAATGCCTCTTACCGTGACTACCTCGTTTCTGCCCTCCTGAAAAGCGAGCATCGCTTTTCCTTCCAGAAAGGGAGTTACTGCCAATACTTCCGGTATCGCAATCAGGCGCTCCGTAAGTTCGTCATCGGAGAGAAGGGTGCGTTCGACAGCCGATTCGATTCGAATATCGGGATCGAACGCGAGCAGATACCCCCTGATGACATCGTAAAATCCATTAAAAACGGACAGAACAACAATAAGGAGGGCTGTTCCAATGGTCACTCCGGTAATGCTGAGCCAGGAGAGAATCGAAATCAGAGAGATTTTTTTCCCTGAGAAAAGGTATCTCCTCGAAATAAAGTGTATGGGGTTCATGGAAGCTTCATGACATTTTCAAATCGAAAACACTATCTTAAGCCCAAGAGGAGCCGGATCTATACACCCGGTTCCATTGAACCCGGCTGAACTACAGACCCTGTGATGCGCTCTACTCTGCTGAAAATCGAGGAAATTGCTGCCATCTCCAACGGTTCACATGGAGATCCTTTCTCCATACTCGGGTTACATCAGGTCTCTTCGGAGGGAAGCAGTGCGTGGGTAATCCGCGTTTTTCGTCCTGATGCCCGTTCGGTGACGGTTCTGCCCGGGAGGGGCAAAGAGCAAGAGATGGTTCGCCTGTCGGATGAAGGCCTGTTTGAGGCACCATTTCCGAGACATAAAAAACGGTTCCGCTACAGGTTGCGGGTTGAACCGTTTGAGGGGACGGCATACGAAATCGATGATGCCTATCAGTACGGAAAGCTGCTCACCGATTTTGATCTACAGTTGTGGGGCGAGGGTAATCATCATCACACCTGGAAATGGATGGGTGCCCACATTCGTGAAGTCGGATCGGTAGAGGGAACCCATTTTGTGGTGGTTGCACCGGGGGCAACAAGAGTGAGCGTCATCGGGCCCTTTAACAACTGGGACGGAAGGGTTCACGGTATGAGGCGTCACTACGATCTCGGTATCTGGGAGATCTTTATTCCCCATGTTGGAAAGGGAGACCTCTATAAATTTGAAGTACACTCCGGGCTTCCTGAGTCGCCCGTAAAGAAAGCGGACCCATACGCTTTTCAGGCGGAGCTGAGGCCCGGTAGCGCATCGATCGTATGGAAGAGCCACTTCGAGTGGAACGACCGTGACTGGGTAGAGAACCGTACTGAAAACCAGTCCGTCGACAAGCCTGTTCTGGTCTATGAACTGCACCCGGGCTCATGGAGAGTAAATCCGGATGAGAAACCGGGATTTTTAACCTGGCGGGAGCTTGCCGATCAGCTGATTCCCTACATTCAACAGACTGGCTACACCCATGTTGAGTTAATGGCGGTTGCAGAGCACCCCTACGATCCATCCTGGGGCTATCAGATTACCGGCTATTTTGCTCCGACCAGCCGCTTCGGCAGCCCGGATGACTTTAAATATTTTGTGGACCGCTGCCACCATTCGGAGATTGGAGTTCTGATCGACTGGGTACCTGCACACTTTACCAAGGATGAACACGGCCTGCGACTTTTTGACGGTACAGCCCTCTATGAACACTCCGATCCGCGACAGGGCGAGCATCGGGATTGGGGTACACACATCTTCAATTACGGTCGCACAGAGGTGAAGAATTTTCTGATCTCCAATGCGGTTTTTTGGTTCGATGAGTTTCATGTGGATGGTCTCCGGGTCGATGCTGTAGCTTCCATGCTCTATCTGGACTACTCCAGGGAGGACGACGACTGGGTGCCCAACCGGCATGGAGGGCGCGAAAACCTGGAAGCGATTGATCTTCTGAAACGGTTCAACGAAGTGGTACATGGCTATTTTCCCGGTGTATTGACCATGGCAGAGGAGTCCACCTCCTGGGGTGGTGTTACCACGCCGGTCTACAACGGCGGGCTCGGCTTCGACTACAAGTGGAATATGGGGTGGATGAATGACACACTTGAGTATATGAGCAAAGAGCCGATTCACCGCAAATATCACCAGGACGAGCTCACCTTCTCCATGATCTACGCCTGGTCCGAAAACTTTATTCTGCCGCTCTCTCATGACGAGGTGGTTCATGGAAAGCAGTCTCTGCTCTCCAAAATGCCGGGCGATGACTGGCAAAAGTTTTCGAACCTTCGACTTCTGTACACCTACATGTATGGTCATCCCGGCAAGAAGTTGCTCTTTATGGGGGGGGAGTTCGGACAGTGGCACGAGTGGAAAGAGGATCGGTCCATCGACTGGCACCTGCTTCAGTGGGATACTCACAAAGGAATGCAAAGGCTGATTTCCGATCTGAACCGGATCTGTAAGAGTGAACCGGCGCTTTACGAAATGGATCACAGCCCGGATGGTTTCCAGTGGATTGACGCAAGTGATGCCGATCACAGCATTCTCTCATTTGTCCGGAGAGGTGCCGATCCGGAGGATACACTGGTGTTCGTGTTAAACTTTACACCGTCTGTTCATCAGGACTACCGTATAGGTGTCCCTTTGCAGAAAAACTATCGTGTGATTCTAAACAGCGATTCCGACTGGTATGGAGGCAGTAATGTCGGGCCGGACGTTGTGGCTGCGGATGGCTCAGGCTGGCATGGACAGCCTGCACACATAAAGTTATCCATACCGCCTCTGGCCGGACTGATTCTGAAACCGGTTTGATGAAACACACTATGAAGGATTTGCCGACAGAAATGAGGTGCAGATGAGATTTCCACGTTCCTGTGGTGTGCTGCTGCACCCCACCTCCCTGCCCTCTCCCTACGGATTGGGAGATTTCGGCCCGGGTGCGTATCGCTTTCTTAACCTTCTTGAAGAGACGGGACACACCATCTGGCAGGTACTTCCGCTTACACCGGTCGGATATGGCAACTCTCCCTATACCGCCTACTCTGCATTTGCAGGCAGCCCCTGGCTCATCAGCCCGGAAGTTCTTGTAGAGAAGGGTTTGTTGGAAAAGTACGAGGCAGAGGGTGCGGTTCTACCCGAATCGGTCAGAGCCGATTACGAATCGGCTTACGCTGTTCGCGGAAAACTTCTGAAGCTGGCCGCGGACCGATTCTTCATGGATGCCGATTCCGGGATGCTCTCACGATTCGAGCAGTTTCAGAAAGAGAATCGTGCTTGGCTTAAGGATTACGCTCTGTTTATGGTTGCCCATGAAGCATCGGGCGGAGAGCCCTGGTACCGCTGGGAGAGAGGCCTCGCAAAGCGAAAAAGTCGGGAACTCAAGCAGCTTGGGCAGGAGTATCGCGAGCGGCTACAGTTTCATCTTTGGGCACAATTTGAGTTCTACAACCAGTGGAACGCACTCAGAAGTGCTGCCAACCGTGTTGGAATTCGTATAGTGGGGGACATACCGATCTTTGTGGATCACAACAGTGCGGACGTGTGGGCCTATCCGGAGTACTTTACCGTAGACAGCAGCGGAGCGCGGGAACGGGTAGCGGGTGTCCCGCCAGACTACTTTAGTGAGACGGGCCAATTGTGGGGGAACCCGCTCTATCGATGGGACCGGCTGCAAAAGGATGGGTATGGCTGGTGGATCGACCGTTTTCGGCAGATGTTCAGGCTTTTTGACGCCATTCGCGTCGATCATTTCAGAGGATTTGAGGCGTGCTGGGAGGTGCAGGCGAAAGCTTCTACCGCAGAACATGGAGAGTGGGTAAAGGGTCCGGGAGCGAAGCTTTTTGCAGCTGTTATAAAAGAGCTTGGAGAACTACCCGTGATTGCAGAGGATTTGGGCCTCATTACACCGGAGGTCGAGCAGTTACGGGACAAGTTCCGGTTTCCCGGCATGAAAGTACTCCAATTTGCCTTTAACTCCGGTCCTTCCAACGGTTTTCTTCCCCACAACTATGGTCCGAACTGTGTAGTCTATACAGGTACACACGACAACGATACGACGCTCGGTTGGTATCGGTCGGCTCCGGTTGAGGAGCAGCACAGGATGAGGGTATACACACGCTCTGACGGGTCGCTGCCGCATCGCGAATTGATTCGGTATGCCTACCATTCGGTGGCAGATCAGGCCATTGTGCCGCTTCAGGATTTTTTAGGTCTTGGCCCGGATAGCCGGATGAATACACCCGGGACTGTGGGGGGCAACTGGGAGTGGCGCGTGACCGATAGTATGCTGGAGAGCCTGGACAGAGAGTGGATGCGGGAGCTAGCCATCTGGAGCCGAAGGCTGCCGGATTGAACCGGATTGGCCGCTAAATATCCCTGCTTTCCTGAGAAAGCTTCATTTGCTATCTTTAGCCGTTTCGATAATAACGAACCCCAACGCATGTCATTTCAGCTCAATAATCTGCCAGATCGAACAGAGAAGCCCCGGGAGAATGGAATGACGTTGGTACTTGACAAGGGGTACAGTGTCCGACAGGTAGAGGATTATTGTGAGGTGGCATCCGACTATATCGATATCGTCAAGCTGGGGTGGGGAACATCCTATGTGACTCAGAATCTTGGAAAGAAGCTGGATGTGTACAAAAAGTACAACATTCCTGTCTATCTGGGTGGAACGCTCTTTGAAGCCTATATGCTCAGAGATCAGCTGGACTGTTATATAAAACTTCTTAAAAGCTATGATATTCGTTTAGTAGAGGTTTCGAATGGAACCATCTGGTTGTCGGAAGATCGAAAGGTGGAGATTATCCGGCAATTGAGCCGAGATTTCACCGTTCTTTCCGAAGTCGGCAGCAAAAACCCGAATGACATTATTCCTCCCTACAAGTGGGTGAATATGATCAATCGGGAGCTTGAAGCTGGTGCCTGGAAGGTCATTTGTGAAGCGCGTGAGAGTGGAAACGTTGGTGTGTTCAGGCCTAACGGAGAAGTTCGGTCCGGGCTGATCGATGAGATTGCCGATCAGATCTCTACCGACCATCTGATCTTCGAAACACCGAGAAAGGAGCAGCAGGTTTGGTTTATCCGAAAATTTGGCAGCAATGTGAACCTGGCAAATGTACAGCCGATGGAGGTGATCCCGGTAGAGACCCTTCGCCTCGGGCTGCGTGGAGACACACTGTTTGACTTCTACTCCGTAGATCAGGAACAATCGAATAAGAACTACCCTGGAAATGGTACTTCTGGCTACTCCGAAAGTGCCGAGTGAGTAAGTCAGATGGGCATGCAGGCCGATTCCGACCCGGATGAACGAACAGCACGATTCGGTGTTCCCCTTGAAAACGGGTGGTAAATACCGGCCGGATTATGGGTCGAACGGTTAATGGATACGAATTACGGGTGATATTATGAAGATACTTTATGCAGCTGCAGAAATTGCGCCATTTGCAAGAATGACATACACGGCAGATCTTTTGCGTTTTCTGCCGGCTTCCCTTCAGGACAAGGGTTTCGAGATTCGTATCCTGCTTCCAAAATATGGATCTATCAACGATCGGAGAAACCGGCTGCATGAGGTGATCCGCCTCTCCGGAATTGAAGTAGAAGTGGGCGAGAAAGTCGAAAGCATGCGGATCAAGGTTGCAAGTATTCCCAATGCAAAGTTGCAGGTCTATTTCCTGGATAATGACACCTATTTCAAGCGAAAAGGAATTTTTGAAGATGCCAAAACAAATGAGCCGTTTGAGGATAATGACGAACGCCTCGCCTTCTACAATAAAGGGGTGCTTGAAACGGTTATGAAGCTGGGTTGGCAGCCAGATATTATTCACTGTCACGACTGGCCGGCCGGCCTCATACCGCTACTGGCCAGAACCCTGTACAAAGAGGAAGAGATCTTCAGCAAGACCAAAATTGTTTACAACCTTCACCATCCGGAGAATCGCGGACACTTTGACTCTTCTCGCATACTGGACCTTCTCGGTCTACCGGAAGATGTCAAAAATGAGTCTCTCATGGAGGATGGAAAAGTTGATCTGCTCAAAATCGGCCTCCGTTACAGCGACCATATTGTTACCGGGAATCATCTCGGCGGCGAGTTTGACGACCTGTTCAAGGAATTGAATCTTAAACCCACCAAAATACAGGGTTCACCTGAAGATGTATCGAATAAATTTGCAGAGTATTATCAGGAAATTGCGAAGTAGCGGCCAGGCAGAATCATTCTATTCCTGTTGCTTACGGGGTCAGGCTGCCATTCTGACGCTTCTGTTGGCTATTTTTATTGTTTCCTGCGAAGAGTCGGGTGTGGTCGGAGGCGCATTCGTTGAAGATCAGACAGAGATCACGAAAAGCGTACTCTATACCGGACCTGTTCAGGCCTTCAACGACCCGGGCTATACGGGTCGTCTTCGTGCGTTGGCCGTCGGGGCCTATGACGATCCGCTCTTTGGTGAAGTGCGGGCGCTCGGCTACATGAAGCCCTCCATTAGCCAGGAGGATGTTGAGAATCTTTTTACGAATGATGAATTTGAGCTTCGACTGGTATTTGATTCCACGGTTTACGGTGATCCTGAATCCCCCGCCTCATTCAATATTTACCGTACAATGGAGACATGGCGCGGAAACGAGATGCGCTACGGAAACGAGATCCAGTTTAACGACCAATCTCTGGTGGGTGAGTTTACCGTTAATTCTCCTACCGACACGATCGTTGTTCAACTCTCTTCGTCGTTCAGAAATCAGTATCGGACATTTCTTGAGTCTCAGGCAAGCGATCGCGACGGGATCTATCGTGAAAGTACTTTCGGGCTGGTTATTGTCCCTGAACCGGGTGTAAACCAAATACTCCATGCTAAAATGAGGCCTGAATCGGAAGAGAACGACAGCAATTTACAGTATGTACGATTCAGGGTTACCCGTGAGGCGCTTGATGATGAAGGACAGCCAACCGGAGATACGGAATTTCTCTACCAGCCGGCAATAGACTGGGGCTCCTCCGTCGTCAGGACTCCGCCCTCCAGCCAGCCATTGGGAATTTCCGTTCACAATACATTGGAGCAGTTTATTGAGATTGAGCCCGATCTGGATCCCGATGATGTATCCAGCCGGAACTTTTCAACTGCAGAGCTTGTCCTTCACCTGAACCGGGATGTGATGGATTTGTCACTTCCCGAAGGGCATATCCGTCCGGAAGTTGATACAGCAATTCTCTATCAGATCCCATCCGCCGAACGAAAAAGCGACTGGATATTCAGCCGATCACCGGTTTCAGTAGCGGAGTACAATGAAGATCAGGGGAGTTTCCGGTTCGATGTATCAAATTATTTAACGAATGTCCTGTTCGGGTCTATCCCGCCAGGTAACTTCTACGTTACTGTGGAATCGCAGTCTGGCATTCTCTACTCTTCACACATTTATGACGATAATGCAGGTGAAGCGCTTCGTCCCAAATTTGTTATAACCGCTGCCCAATGAAACGATTTTTGATGCATACTGTTCAAACTCTGTTCGTTGTCGCTGCTCTCATGACACTACAATCGGTTAAGACGGTTGCACAGACTACAAGTGGCGATACTCGTACCAATACCGGAAGTGTATACTCGAGCATAGGATTTGGCATGCCCGAGGACAATCTCTCTCCAGGATCTGCAAGTATGGGTTTGGCTGGAGTTTCGACTTTCGACCCCTACTCTGCAAATACCACGAATCCGGCTTTATGGGGTCACAACCCTGGCACCCGGCCCTTCGGCCGCGGCTTGCTGCGAGTCGGTTATGAAACAGTGGATGCCAGTGGAAGTTCAGAAGTCGCCACTTTCAGCCAGATCACAGTAGATCAATTTCGGATTGTACTGCCAATACTCCATGACCAAATCGGTTTTTCATTAGGGTTTCAACCACTTACTCGTGCCGGATATCAGGTGATGAATGTTGGTGTACTTGAACCTGAACCGGGGACGAATGTAGAACCGGTAAACTATTTTACTGAAGTTTTCGGACGAGGGGGCGTTAACAGGGTGGAAGCGGGCGCCGGATTCCGGCTTACATCCAATATTTCAGTCGGGTATGCCGGGTCACTTCTGTTCTCTTCGATAAAAAGGGATACACAACATTTTTTCGACGACTCCGGATTAGGGAGCCTCGCTTACAGAGAAGAGATGAACGGGTTTAGAATGAATCACCGTTTCGGCGCCAATGTAAGACATCGCGGCATTTTACGTGAACAGGATCTTGTGAGTCTGGGTGCAACATTCAGGTTGCCAGTCCGAATCGATATGGATCGATCTCTGGAGTCGGTACGAATACTGCAGGACTTCCCCAGAACCATTGAACATATATCGGGAAGTGCGGGCAACGGTTCCATTCATATACCGGCAGAGCTTAATCTGGGCCTCACTTACGAACCGGTATCAACTGTTGTTCTTGCTGCAGAGTGGCTTGGGCAACAGTGGAGCGATGCAGGATTCAGCTACAGCCCGCAGCATGAGTCATGGTTTACTGACCGCAACCGGATTGCAGCCGGAGGACAGTATCACCCCTACAGACAGGAGGGTGCAACTCCCGGATTTTTCAATAACATGAAATATGGTGTGGGAGTATCATACGATACCGGGCATTTGGAAATAGATGGTAATCGAATCGAGACCTTGATGTTTCATACAGGATTTGGCATTTTATCTCCGCGTTCCGTCTCATCTATTGGATTGAGTTTCCAGTTTGGAATCAGGGGTATAGAGTCACAAAATCTAGTGAGAGAAACGATATGGGGAGTTAAACTTTCCCTCAATCTTACCGAAGAGATGTTCCGTCGGCAACTTTTCCAATAAAATAAATTCTTTCTTAACCTGTTTTATAAGTATAGAAGCTTACATCAGGTCTGCTTGCTACGAAGCGGGGAGATAAGCTTGAAAAAATCCAATTCGACCTACCATGAAAAAGTTCATTTTGGCAATGGGATTACTGGTTGCTACCAGCTCTTTTGCATACGGACAGACCGAGCCTCCTTACGGTATGTCTCAGCTGGAAGCTTATTCTCTATTCTATGAGAACTACAGAACCGGCGATTACGAAATGGCTCTCACGTTTGGCCGATGGATTTTAGAAGCCAAACCCCGATCTATTCAGGGTCACAGAACGTTTACACTGGACACGCAGTTTAACAGACTTATCAATGTATACGAAGAGCTTGCGAGGCAGGAGAGCGATCCTTCGGAAAAAAGAGTGCAGCTGGAAAATGCCCTGGAGATTTTTGATCTGACCTTCGAAACCTTCACCGAAGAGGAGATCGATCACTTTCGATGGACACAGAGAAAAGGCCGATTTTATCAGGATCATCAGGCCGATCTGGAAGATGGCCTGCAGAAGGCATATGAATATTACGAGGCTGCATATGAAATGGATCCGCAACGTCTGACCGAGATGGGAGACGGATATTTTACGCGAATATTACTCGACAACTATGTGTCCGGCGGTGAGCGTGAAAAGGCTCTCGCCATGATTGAAGAGGTGGAAGAGTACGCTCCTGTATCTCTTCAGGAAACGATCAAAGAGGCCAGGGAAGAGCTATTCAGTAGTCCGGAAGAGAGAGTCGTCTTTCTCGAATCACGCCTGGAAGAGGTTGATGATTCGGAGCGGGTGACCATTCTGAGTGAACTTGCGGATATTTACGACCAGTTGGAAGATCGTGAAAAAGCAATTGATACGGCCACACGTCTTTATGAACTGGAACCCAATTTTGAGAACACGCGTAAATTGGCCGATTATTCACTCTCCAATGCAGAGTATGAAAATGCTCTTCGTTATCTGAAAGAAGCGCTGGAACTTGCAGGCACCGCACAGGATCGCAGATCGATCGCTTTGGAGATATCGGATACCTATCGAAACATAGACGATCTGGTATCCGCCAGAGACTATGCACAACAGGCGATCGAAATTGACAGTAGCTGGGGGCAACCCTATCTCTCCATGGCATCCATCTATGCAGCAGCCATTTCGAATTGTATATCGGACCGAACGATAGAGAGAGACGACAGAACTGTTTATTGGCTGGCTATCGACTATCTTGAAGAAGCGATCGAAAACGATCCATCCACCAGAAATCTGGCTGAACGTCGAATTGAACAGTATATGGCTGTGATGCCCAGTTCAGAGGACAAATTTTTCCGGGAGTGGGTGGCTGGAGAGAGTTTCCATATCGATGCAGGTATAGGGCAGTGCTATGCATGGATCGACGAAACGACTACGATTCGATAATTTTCTATCTCGTACCGATTTCCTTATCTTGGTAGAGGTTGTTGCCTGCATTGAAAGAGTTCGTTTTCGGTGCAGGAGCTCACTGCACACCTTGGCCACAACACCCCCGACAAGAGTTATTGCCAAACACGGGTTTCCTGCCGGAATTGAATCGGAGGAGGGAGACCGCCCAGTCATATATCACATGAGTAACAGATCTGTATGGTTTCGTACCGGATCGGGTCAGATATAAACAATAAGTTAAATTGAATGGCACGTCCCAGGAAGCAAAAAGGTAAAAAGAAACAACAGCCTAAGGGGAAAAAAAACGAACAGGTTTTTATCCCGAAGTTTCTTGATAATAAACATGTACGTATAGGCGGGCGCTATCACGGAGTGGTTGAGATGAATTCGAAAGGGTTCGGATTTATCCGAAAAATCGATTTTGAATTTGGCTATGACCCGTCGGATCCATTTCTGGTACCGGATCAATCCAGATATTATGATTTAAGACCGGGCCTCGTACTCGAAGGAGAATATGAAGAGGATCAAAGAGGGGGTCGCAGAGTACACTCTGTAGAGAAGATCAATGGTCGGCCACCCGAGTTTTGGCAAAAAGTAAACCGGTTCGAGCTTCAAACTCCTATTATGCCGTCCCGACACATTCCGCTGGGTTTTCAACCGGACGATATTGAGCTGCGGGTGATGGATTTGATCGCTCCCATTGGGCGGGGCCAGAGGGCACTCATTGTGGCGCCTCCCCGCACCGGAAAGACGGTTCTACTCAAAAAGATTGCGAAAAGCCTGACAGATAACCATCCGGATCTTCATACGGCCATTTTGCTTGTGGATGAGAGGCCGGAAGAAGTAACAGATTTTCTTCGCACTACGAATGCAGAAGTTTTTGCTTCCTCTAACGACAGGCCTACCAAAAGCCACCTCCGTATTGCAGAGATGGCGCTGGGTTATGTGAAGAGAAAGGCGGAGTGTGGAGATCATGCCGTTTTATTGATCGACTCTATCACTCGTTTGGGACGTGCTTACAATGCGGCACAGACGAACAGTGGCCGTACGCTTTCGGGAGGCCTCGATATCCGGGCACTGGAGATACCCAAAAAGATATTCGGTTCAGCCCGTAATATAGAGAATGGAGGCTCGCTTACGATCATAGCAACTGCCCTGATTGAGACGAACTCCCGTATGGATGATCTGATTTTTGAAGAGTTCAAGGGAACCGGAAACATGGAACTTGTACTGGACCGGGAGCTTGCCAACGACCGAATCTTTCCGGCTATCAATATTTCGGCATCTGGAACCCGGAATGAGGACAAGTTTTTAATGGAAAAGCTTGAGGAGAGGAATATGGTTCGTCGCTTTCTCCTGAAAAAGAATCCCAAAGAGTCGATGCAGATGCTCCTCAAAGTCCTCAGACAGACAGAGAGCAACGAAGAGATCTTTTCACAGCTCGCAGCTACGACGTAATCAATAGACCTCGAGGAACATTCGTTCTCCGGGCCGAACCCACCGCTTCAGCTGCTCTCGTGTCCAGTTGAGTGGATTGGCATCCTTCAACTCCTCATTTACTCTCAGATAGTCGAAGAGACCCAGTTGGCCCAGCAACTGGAATATGCCTGTTTCCATTCCCTTCAGGCCGCAAACATAGATCAGTGTATTATCCTTTTCGAGCACAGGCATCATCAAATCATGCCTGTCGATTAACGTATACTGAACATAGGGCTTGGTACCGTCGGGTCTTGGATCTTCCCTTGAAATGGACGGGATGTAGTGAAAATTGTGATTCTCTCTTTGAAATCTTTCAAAGAGGTTTCTGTATAGCAGATCGGTACGGTATGGGCAGCCAAATCCAAGAATCACCTCTCCATCAATTCCACGGCGCATGAGATCTGTAATCATACCTCTAAAAGGGGCAATACCGGTGCCGGTGGATAGAAATATGTAGTTGTACTCCTCGTATCGATCCGGTAAAAGAAAACGTTTTCCGCTGGGTCCAGTCATCAGGACGCGGTCACCCGGCTGAAGGTTACAGAGATAGTTAGAACAAACACCCAGAAAGAGGCTGTGATTCTCCCAGTGTTCATCAATTACCCGTTTTACGGTCGTGGCAAAAATACGACCGCTGCCATCTTCGCCACCGCTGGGTGAGCAGGTAGAGTAGAGCCGCACTTTGTGTGGATTCCCCTCTTCATCCAACCCTTCGGCTAAAATGCCCATACTCTGCCCCGGAATCATTCTGCCTTCCAGATCTGTTCCGGTGAGGTCAAACTCGATGTGTCGTACAAAATTGGGGCTTGCTGTATCGGTGGCCAACTCACTTTTGACTACCTCTACCTCAACAGGGTTGGTCGGTTTATACGTGTTGAGGTCAACTTCAGGAACCCGGATGTCATCTGTGGCGTTTAGTGCCATCTTCTGTGGAGTTCTGGGTGTGAACCTTGACATTAGCTCCGGTCAGAATACAAAAATTATTTCTGATTGCAACGAAAAGCTTTTGTGATCAGGTGAGGCCACGGGAATGGCATTATCCGCAGTGTGCAAATCAGGAAACCACTTCAGAGTAGGCGGACTTAACCTTTTTGCCTGCGATCGCTTCGTTTACATTGAATAGATGGTCTCCAATCTTTTCGAGCCGGCTCAGAAAGTCCAGATAGCTGACTCCCGCTTTGGTCGTGTATGCTCCGGACTCCAGACGTTTGTAGTGCGCTTCTTTCAGGAGGTCCCTCTGCGCATCAATTTTGTTCTCGAGCTCAATAGCCCGCTCCAGATTGAGTGTCTCTTCATCGGTAAGCGTCAGATTTTCACGTACCAGTTTAATCGCATCATGGACCAGGTCCAGCAATACACTAATCTCTTTGACGGCATCTTCCGGCAGACTCAAATCATCTTTCTGCATCTGCTCAAACGTTTTGGACATCTGGAAATAGATATCTCCGATCCGTTCCAGGTCGTTGATCATGCTGTGCATTCCCCTGATGCGACGGGTTGCAGAAGCGGAGAGGTTAAAACCCGATATCTGAGTCAGATACTCGGCAACTTCCAGCTCAATATTGTCCGTAATCTGTTCCCGCTTTTTGATCTTCTCCAGAAACCGCTCCTGTTTCTTCTGTTTGTTGAAAAAGAGGCCGCTGAAACTGAAGTGCATTTTTTCAATCAGGCGTGCAAACTGCTCAATCTCCTTGTGAGCCTGCGCAATACTGAGCTCTGCCGAAGACATCATGCCGGCAGAAATGTACTTGAGGCGGAACGGGCTTGATGGATCCTCCTTGTCGGTCTGAATTTTCTCTACAAGGCGAATAATTTTTGGAACAAAGGCGAAGAGCAACAGTACGTTCAGTACGTTAAAAGAGGTGTGAAAAAGTGAGAGCGCCAGGGTGGCATTTGCACGAGAAGCATGGTCCGTATTAAAGACCGAGATTCCTTCCGTGACAAATAACTGCATGGTAAAGTCGATCCCCCGAAGAAATGGCATCAGAATCAACAACATCCAGACGACCCCGATGATGTTGAATATCAGATGGAAACGCGCGGCACGTTTTGCGTGAACATTTCCAATCAGCGCGGCAATGTTGGCCGTTATAGTGGTGCCGATATTCTCTCCAAGAACCATGGCGGCTGCAATCGGGAAGTTAATCCAGCCCTGAAACAGCATCACCAGTGTAATGGCCGTAGCAGCTGACGAAGACTGTGTCAAAAGCGTCAAAACGGTACCTACACCGATAAACAGAAGGATAGAAGCAAAACCGAACTCAGTGAAGGAGTCCAGGAATACAAACAGTTCGGGATTGTCCTGGATATCGGGGACGGCATCTTTTATAAATTCCAGTCCGATAAAGAGAATACCGAAACCGATCATCGCCTCGGCCAGATTCTTCATCTTCTCCCTGCCGAAAAACAGAAAGGGGAAGAAGAGCCCGATGAACATAATCGCAATGGGGGTAATGTTCATCTTGAATCCGAATATCGAGACCATCCACGCTGTAACGGTGGTTCCGATATTGGCGCCCATAATCACACCGGTAGACTCCACGAAGGTGATGAGTCCGGCATTCACGAAACTGACCACCATGACGGTAGTGGTCGTGGAAGACTGGGTAATGGTGGTGGCTCCGAATCCCGTTATAATACCCTTCAGGCGGGTTGTCGTCATCCCTTTCAGGATGCCTCGGAGCCGATTGCCGGCCACTTTTTGCAATCCTTCACTGAAGACCTTCATTCCGTATATGAAGATCCCGAGGGAACCGACCAACTGTAAGAAATCAAATAGTGTGTATGACATCAATCGGGATGCAGATGAACCGGAAAGCGGGCGTCACTGAGTACCGCTGTATTCAACCGTACGGGGGAACAAATATAATGGAAGACGCGAGAATATTTAAATAAAAAAGAGAGTCAGATGTCACACAGGGAGACTGCTTCATATAACCCCTCCATCGGGTCGCGCGTTGGTATAAACTCCTGCCCCACATACCCTTCGTATCCGATTTCCAGAAGTGCCTCCATAATAGGCGGGTAGAAAAGTTCCTGCTGGTCATCCAGCTCACGGCGGCCGGGAACACCTGCGGTGTGCACATGCCCGATCAGGTCGGTGCCATACTCCCGGATTCTTGCAATCAAATCTCCATTCATGATCTGAACATGGTAAATATCGAAGAGCAGTTTCACATGGGATGAACCTACTTCGCGGATAATATCTGCACAGTAGTCGATATCGTCGCCCTGATAACCGGGATGCCCCCTGAAGTCATCCC
Source organism: Balneolaceae bacterium (assembly GCA_040880485.1). Classification (GTDB taxonomy): domain Bacteria; phylum Bacteroidota; class Rhodothermia; order Balneolales; family Balneolaceae; genus JBBDIJ01. The sequence continues at coordinate 46,581 of JBBDIJ010000007.1, read as the reverse complement.
CCTCTACTCTGGAGTTCAGATGCTCCACACATATGGTGACTCCGTGTCGCTCGGCATGTAGAGCGAGTTCTTTGAGGCCCGCCACCGTATTGGCCGCACCCTCATCCGGTGGTATGGTTCCAAGTGAGGGGTTATCTACATCGAGGTATTCATAACCGGTAAATGCAATGACAGATGGCACGTTGTTCTCTGCGCACATTTCGATTCGGTCTTTGGTACGTGTAATTACCTCTTCCTGATACCGTGGATTGTTCAGGCCCTTAACATATGGGGGGTCGGGCATTCCATTGGTAGCCAACCCGCAGATCAGGCCGTAACGCTGCATGGTGGGCCACTCATCGGGTCCTACCAGCTCTATCCCTTCGCATCCGAGGTCCACGGACGCCTGACAGAGCTGCTCCAGGTCCCACTCCTCCCCGAACGCCATGTATGGCCATGAAACGACAACCTGTTTGATTCGGCCATTCTGCACCGCTTTCTCCTCCTGTCGGGTACATGCAGCCAGGCTTCCCGGTAGAGAGAGGCCGGTAAACATCGCTGCAGAGAGAGCTGCACTGTTTCTGAGCATCTCTCTACGGCTGATCTTGCCACTATTCTGTTCGGGTGGCTGATTGTCTGACGTCGAAAATCCGGAGTCGTTTTTATTCATGTCGCAATTGGTTCAATAACCCTGTGGAGTTCAGTTGTTCGCTTCGTCGATTCTCTGCTGGATCGGTTCCGGATCCCAGTCTTCGGGAACCGGATCGTCGGTCATCGTGCTCAGCTCTTCGACAGTGATTGGCTGAATGGCCACACCGTTGCCCGGAACATCCGCTCCGGCTGTCCAGATAATCGCATTGGCAACCAGACGACGAAAGGAGTCGGCCCCCCAGTTCCAGTGGTAATGGCCACCAGTGAAACCGAAACCACGACCACCGTTCGGACGCTCATAAGCCCATGCTACATGTTGTGGCTCCTCACTGTCCAGTACCGCTTCACGGACATCTGGATTGTTGGAGTGGGGCCCATCGTTTCGGGAGAGGGACTCTTCAGGCGGGAGATCGGTCAAAATGGGTGTTACTCCCTCCATACTGTCCTGAAATCTCATGTGGTAATACCACTCGTCACGGATCTGAAAAGGTTCCACTCCATTGACGATCGGATGATCGGGATAGCTGTCGAAATCGGCTGTCCAGAAGGGGTTTACAGACCAGTGGGTTTCGAAGTAACCACCCATCCAGTCGATAAAGTAGTCTCCCGGCTCTCCGGGTGGAACCTCTACTCCATAATGGATTGCGGCAAACCCGACACCGCGGTTCATCAGTTCATCAAACTCTTCAAGATGCCCCATGACAGGATGTCCACCACCGCCATTCGCGTAGATGACTATAGCATCTACATCGTCAAAAATTGTTGAATCCTCCGGCCATCCGCTCACCACGGTGGTCCGTACATTGATGTCGGCGTCTTCTATGGTGTGTGCCAGCAGAGTGGAGCCGCCAAGATGTTCATGATTTCCAAATCCATGTGAAGGGGCGCCGGCAATAAAGAGAACGTGGCGCTCCTGTTGTGCGCATGAGGTACCCATAAAAAGGAGGGTGGAAACGAGCATTAAAAACAGGCTGCTTGCAGATGTCTGAAGTGTGCGATAGCTGAACATGGTGATGACTTTGGTCTGGGATTTTAAAAAAGCAAACCGTACAGGGGTTGTCTCTTTCATTTAACGCGTACAAATGATTCAAGTCTGAAAACTGACTCAGCGGGGGAAAAATAGGAAACGACAGGTAAAAACCAATTCTGTATTTAAAGAAGGGAACTCGGGAGCTACGCTAACCAGGCCCGGCAAAAACGTATAGCAAGGGAAAGTGTGGCGGGAATGAATAAGTACGCCCGACAGAAAAGAATATTTTTCACTCAAATTCCATAAAACGTCGCTTATTGACTAATAAATGCAGCCGCCATTAAACGGCGTTGAACTGATGGAATCCCGATATTAGTAGCTGCCTCTTCCCAATTTAAGACGGCATCTTGTACTTCCTCTATAATAGAATCCATCTCTTTTTTATTAAGATTAAAGTATTCCCCGACAGATTTAGCAAGATCATAGTCCAGCGCATTCAATTCTAAATCTATGTTTAAAGCGAGTCCGGCTTTGTCTATTGACGGATTCATATCATAAGCAGGAGATAGTCGCCATCCTTCATCCGTAATAATGAAACCGTGGTTTCTCAGATGATCATCTGTGTTTGAAATGGCAATGTTAAAGACAATACGTCGCCACAGTTCGTGAAGATCTTCATAAGGGGATGCCCCATTGAATTGAATAAACTCAGCCAGCTCCAAATAACTTGGCGTTCGATCTCTGATCCCGCTTTCAAAATGGCCGGCCATCGTCATGGCGGAAGCAAAATGAATACGATCGACACCAGCCCGGTCGAATCGTTTTGAAAAAAAAGTATGATCCTTCCCTGTAAGCTGTTCAACTTTGGTTTCAGGAACCGTTATACCTGCGGATTTTGCCAGTATCCAGGCCACGTATTCCCATGCACCCTTATCGATCGAATCCTTACGGGAAGGGAATTTAGCTATCCACAGTTCTCCGTTTTCATCTAATACGGATGATTTGGGCCGGGCACCACCTAACGAAGATCCCGGAGCGAGTAATATGTGCAACCATTTGCGGACGACCTCTGAATCTTCATCCGATTCTACAAGATCAGCACCCACTTGCAACTCCCGAACATCAGCAATGGGAGGGATTGACTTCTCCTTATCATCATCGAGAAATGGACCGTTTCCATCCAGTTTAAAACGCAAACCACCCATTCGGGCCGGATCATACACTCCCAATAAGTAGTCAATATCTGTTAATCTGCGCGCTTGTTCGCCCTTCGGCTTCAGCAAGGCCTCTCGCTTTTTCATGAGTGTTCGGCCCCAGGTATCAGGCATGGAATCAAGAAACATTCCAAAGTTGGGTTTGTCATCTTTAGAATATTGAGGACCAGTAAACCAATTGAGATCGGGATCCAACTCCAACTGAGATTGAGTATTCAGCCATTCTTCTTCATAAGCAAAACTCCAGGTTAAATGACCGCGCACTTCCTGCGCTGAAAGTACGCCCATTTTTACAGGGTTTGCCATGCCTCTCCAATGGGCATATACGATAATATCGGTTTTTTCCGTAGCCACGCTTACAAATCCATGTCTTGCAGTTTCCGGCCAAACTCATCATCAGCGGCCAGTTTCAGAAAATCTTCATGTAAATTGAGGACTCGCAGCACATTAAAATACGCTCCCATAGCCACTGAAGGTTTCCCCTGCTCAATGTGATATAGGGTGGTTCGGTTGATATTGGCCCGTTCCGCAACTTGAGTGGTCTTAAGCTTACGGCGTTTGCGAGCCAGCTTTATATTTTCGCCAAGTTGCTTGAAGATTCGGCGGTGCTGAGGAAAGATTTTTTGCTTCTTGGATTTCATAATGTTGATTAATTTCAACAATATAAATCATTTTATTTATAATAAACAACAAAATTAAAAGCTTAATGCCGGGTTTAAACCATCGAGGGGAACAGCCTGCATTAGGATTTAAAGTACGCCCGACAGGATTCGAACCGCGAAGCACTGCTTCGCAAGAAGGGAACTCGGGAGGTACGCCAACCTGGCCCGGCAGGAACATTCAGGAGATGAAAAGTACGCCCGACAGGATTCGAACCTGTGACCTTCGGCTCCGGAGGCCGACGCTCTATCCAGCTGAGCTACGGGCGCAAAAAGGCACTCTGACGAGTGCTGAAGAATGAACACCAAAGATACGACGACTGAAAGAGGGATTAAAACGAAAGTTGATGGAAGGATTTGTTACTCTCCACTGTTCAGGAGAAAAGATTCTTAAGTTTTCTCAATCTTTCTATTTTGGTACAGACGGTAGCATACGACAACCGCTTCCGGAAGTTTCCATGTATTCAGTATGAACAGACAACTCTCTTTCGCGTTGCTCCTCCTTCTTTCCGGAATGACGCTCGCTTTGCAGCAATCTGAAACTCCAGCCCGGACGGAAGCGTCTGAAGAGGCAGCTGATGAAAGGAGTGTCAGCGTAATCCGTGTAGAGGGAACCATCGGTCCTACGGTTTACAACTACATCACAAGGGGGCTGGGCCTGGCACAGCAGAGAGGCGATGAAGCGCTTGTCATTGAGTTGGATACCCCGGGCGGCCTGTTGAACTCCACCCAGGAGATTGTTCAGGTGATGCTCGGTTCCAGTTTTCCAATTATTGTATACGTCTCTCCGGATGGGGCAAATGCGGGTAGTGCCGGAACCTTTATCACTCTGGCTGCTCACATTGCAGCTATGGCACCGGCGACCAATATCGGGGCGGCTTCACCCGTCCAGATGGGGGGCGGAGAGATGGATACGGTGTCGCGACGAAAGATTTTCAATTTCTCGGAGAGCTTTATCGAAAGTATTGCCGAGAGAAGGGGGCGTAACAGCGAATGGGCGATATCTGCCGTCCGGGACGGCGACGCGATAACCGCCACAGAAGCATTGCAGATCGAAGTGATTGATCTGATTGCAGAGGATCTGGACGATCTTCTCAGGCAGATCGATGGATGGGAGATAGACGACCAGACCCTTGCTACAGCGGGAGCTTCCATAAACCGAATTGACCGGAATCTTGCTGAACGCTTTTTCAGTTTTATATTACGGCCGGAAGTGATGCTCATACTCACCATGGTTGCCATCTACGGAATTGTGGGTGAACTGACCAGTCCGGGTGCTATTATTCCGGGAATTGCCGGTGTGATAGCCCTCATACTGTTACTATACGGGGTAGCCGCCATGCCTATAAATGTTGCAGGATTTATTCTCATTGCCATTGCTCTCGGACTTTTTGTTATCGAGGCCTTTACACCAACGTACGGGGTGCTGCTCACCGGTGGCGCCGTCTCCTTTTTTCTGGGAGCCCTTATGCTTTTTCAGGACATGCCGGAAGAGATGCAGCTCTCCATCTACTGGCTTATACCAGCCACCATCCTTACAGTACTGTTCTTCGCCTGGATCATCTCTTATGGAATTCGTGCACAGTATGGAGAGCACCGGTCTGGGCTGGAGGCCGCCATCGGAAAGGAGGCGAAGGTCGTAGACGAAATAGGCCCGGACGGAGGGCGAGTTCTCTTCTCCGGCGAGTACTGGAATGCAGAGAGCAGTGATATCATCCCTGAAGGAGCCGTCTGTGAAATCGTCTCGTTCAGGGGGCTTAAAGTAATTGTAAAAGCTAAAAATCCATCCAAACCTAAAGGAGAATTATCATGAATGAACCCGGTGTTATTTCAGACTATCTGATCTGGGTGATTACCCTGTTTGTATTTCTGGCTGTGTTTATGCCGCAAATGTTTAAAATCATGCGGGAGTACGAGCGAGGTGTGGTCTTCCGACTCGGTAAATTCCACATGACCAAGGGCCCCGGACTTATCGTCCTGATCCCCTTCATCGATAAGATTGAACGGGTGGACCTGAGGGTACTGACCATCAATGTGGACAAACAGGAGGCGATCACAAAGGATAATGTGACGGTGAATGTGGATGCGATCACCTTCTTCCGTGTTGTAGATGCAGAAAAGGCGGTTATTCAGGTCGAACGCTACATTTCAGCCACCTCTATGCTTGCCCAGACGACCCTGCGCAGCGTCGTTGGTCAGGTAGAGCTGGATGAACTGCTCGCAGAGCGGGACGACATCAACAAGAGGATACAGGAGACGATCGATACACAGACCGATCCCTGGGGAATCAAGGTAGTGTCCGTAGAGGTTAGAGATGTGATTTTGCCCGAGACGATGAAACGTGCGATGGCCCGCCAGGCCGAGACCGAAAGAGACCGGAGAGCCAAAATCATTAATGCGGAAGGGGAGTTCCAGGCTGCCAAGAAGCTGGTAGAGGCCGGGAAGATGATCGAAAAGACTCCAACCGCGCTGCAACTCCGCTTCCTGCAGACCATGAATGCGATCAGCGAAGAGAACGCCACATTTGCGTTCCTGCCGCTGCCGCTGGACTTCTTCAGTGCCTTCTCCGGTAAATCGGGGCAGAACGGCAAGAGTGAGTCATAATCTATTCGGTTCCCTATGAAAAAATCGATATACCGTTTCGCATTTCCACTTCTGTTGCTACTAGTGCCGGTTACAGAGCAGGTGAGGGCCAGCCAATCCGGCCCGGAAAATGCACGCGACAGCGAACGGGCTGAACCGGCCTGGGCAATTGCACTACACGGTGGAGCGGGTGTCATCTCCCGAAACTTGCCGGAAGAGACTCGCCAGGGCTATTTCGAGGCGCTGGAAGAGGCTCTTGAGACGGGTGAGCAGATTCTGGAGAGTGGTGGAAGTGCCCTGGATGCTGTAGAGCAGGTAGTTAGGTACCTGGAAGATCACCCCCGTTTCAATGCAGGACGGGGAAGTGTATTTACTGACGAAGGAAAACATGAACTGGATGCAGCCATCATGGATGGTTCAACCCTGGAGGCAGGGGCTCTCACCGGTTTGACTACTGTCCGACACCCTGTTACACTCGCACGTCATGTGATGGAGAACTCCCGGCACATCCTCTTTTCCGGAGCGGGTGCAGAGGAGTATGCCAACCAGGCTGGTGTGGAACGGGTAGAGAATGAGTGGTTTTCCACAGAGAACCGGCGGCAACAGTGGGACCGGTCCCGTGGACAGGGATCAAACCTCTCCCCCGGAACCCGGACGCCTGAAGAGGTGATGAACGACCGATATGGTACGGTCGGTGCGGTTGCTCTGGACCAGAACGGGAAACTGGCTGCAGCCACATCCACCGGAGGTATGACTGGAAAACGCTTTGGCCGGGTGGGAGACGTTCCCATTATCGGTTCAGGTACTTACGCTAATCATCTGGTTGCTATTTCGGCTACCGGGTGGGGTGAACAGATTATGCGTCATGTATCGGGTCATACGATTGCTGCCCGGATGGAGTTTGCAGGAGACACCCTGGAAGAGGCACTCGACTTTCTTCTGGAGGAGAGGATGAACCCGGGGGATGCGGGATTTATTGCCGTAGACAGGGACGGGAATCTCTCAATGAAGATGAATACAGCCGGCATGTTCCGTGCCGGTGCCAACTCTGAAGGCGAGCGTACCATTGCGATTTGGGAGGATGGGGACCGATAACATACTGAGTCCGAGTTCGCAGCTGTTCCACTGAACAGGTGAAGTCAGCAATTAGTCGAGGCCGTAATTGAAACGGTCTCTGAGTTCCTGAACGTAGACTCCGATCTCATTTCTGAGATTGAAGAGGCGCATGTGCAGAAAGCTATAGAATTCGGTAGTGAAGTATGATGAGCCCTTCTGCTTCTGAAGCAGCCCCAGGGCGCTATTTGCGCAGTAGAGGGCCCGCTTGGTGTAGGCGATGTTTCCACCCAGATACTCCCTTTCATAACCGAAGGAGAAGCCTCCGGCCAGCTTGGCGCCAATTCGAAGTGTATCGCTTATGAAGTCGTGACAAGTTGCGTTATGCCCTTTTTCGGGAATTCCTTCGGCCCATTTCAGCGTTTCGACTGCAAGGGCACGCGCCTCCTGGTACAGGGGCATATTTCTGAGCGATACGTAGTCGTAGTAAGTATACTCATCACTCAGGCTTTTCCACTCCTCTCCACTGTCGAAGTCGTCTTCATCTTCTTCGTCATCATCCGCAAAGGGCATGTTTTCCATCAGGAAGAAGTAATCGTCCTGATCAAACTCCTCATCGTCATCCTCCCACTCATCCTCATCTTCAGGGAAGTAGGCATCGTCGAGCAGAAGCTCCTCTTCTATAAAAGCATCCACCGCTTCATCCTCATCCATATTCTCCTGTAACAGGGTCAGCCAGCGAGGGCGACGGCCTGAAGGATCGGACGTGATAAATTTGCGGAGCTGCTCGCTTCTTTTTTCAAGTTCATTAAGATGAGCTTCCCATTGGTTTTCGTTCCAGTAGAGCTCATCATCAAAACCGTCGAAGCTCATATAGGTGATTGGCTGTCTACATTAAAGTTTACCGGATGTCCGCTTCACGACAATAGCGAAACGAATATCGGTGGTGTAAGATTGAGAGCGGAAACCCGTCTCCAGTATAAAAACAATTTATACATCAAAAATCCAAATGAAAAATACGGATAATCTGCCTATTCCGTACGCTTATAATTTTTCAAGTATGCCTGTTATTACCGAGGTGAGTTTCGGTTCCGCCTCTGCGGCTGCCTCCAGGATGTCATCTACCACCACCGGTTTAAGGGAGTCGGGAAAGCACTCGTCTGTAATGACAGATATAGCAACAAGATCCATTCCCATATGAACCGCAGCGATTACCTCCGGAACGGTGCTCATCCCGACAGCATCTGCACCAATCATCCGCAGAAAACGATACTCTGCCCTTGTTTCAAGCATCGGGCCATTCACTGCGACATAGACTCCTTTTTTCATCCGGATCTGCTTCTCGAGAGCAACACTCTCGGCAATTTCCAGCAAGCGTTCAGTGTAGGGGTTGCTCATATCGGGAAACCGGGGCCCCAGTGTTTCATCGTTGGGCCCTGTCAGGGGGTTGGACCCCTGCAAATTGATGTGGTCGTGAATAAGCATGATGTCTCCCCTCCTGAAATCCGGATTCAAGCCACCGGCTGCATTGCCAAGGAGCAGCGTATGCACTCCGTTCATTCGGAGTACCTGAATGGGAAAAACAATCTGCTCCATATCTAACCCCTCATAGGCGTGAAAACGGCCCTGCATGGCAACGATCTCTTTACTGCCCAGACGTCCGAATAGAAGTTTTCCGTCGTGGCTCTCAACTGTAGATACAGGGAAATGGGGGATCTGATTGTAGGGAATTTCGAGTTCGATCTCCATCTCGTCGGCCAATTGACCCAGGCCGGTTCCAAGAATGAGCATAAATTCGGGACGGCGATCGGTTCGAGAGCGGATCTCATCCAGTGCTTCTTCTCTTACTTCTCGCATCCAGGAGTGGTGGATATTCTCCATATCGTAATTGGGTTGGTGAGAGTTGTGTTTTTAAGCAGTATGTCCGATTCTATTTAGTCGATACGATCGAGAATATCATCCATATCTTTACTTTCCTCTTCCGCCCCGGAGGGCTCCGGCTCTTTTTGGGATTCCCGGTTCGTATTTTTTCGGCCCGCTCCGGAGGTGTTCAGCCGGTCGCGAATCTGCCGGTCCAGATCCTCCTCATCCGGAAGATTGAAAAGGGAGGCCTCGTCTCGTGAGAACTGCTCCAGAGAGTCGTTGGCCAGATCCAGGTAGGATCGAATCCCACCAATTATCTCTTTTCGCCTGTCCAGCAGCCGTAGAAGGCTCTGTCGAATGTGTTGTCGCTGATCGTTCGCCTTTTGAACAATCGAATTTGCCTCCATCTCCGCTTTTTCTACTACGCTGACCGCCTCTTTCTTGGCACCCGATAGTTTCTGTTCCGCCGAGTCTCTGGCTGTCTGGAGCGTTTCATGGAGCGCTTCTTCCACTTTTTCGTAGTGGGAGAGTTTGTCATTCATCTTGTCTATCTGAATTTCAAGCTCCTTCAGGCGTGCATTCATGTGCTCCCACTCGCTCGCCACCAGGTTCAAAAAAGCCTGTACTTCAGAAGGGTCGTACCCCCGCAGGGATTTTTCAAAGGTCTGCTGCTTGATTTCAAGGGCTGTAAGCTTCATGTCGAATGGCGCTGGTTAAATCCTGAATCGGTTTCGGGCTCCCGGTTTGTACTAGCAGAACAACAGGGAACCCGTTTAATGTAACAAAATATTCCGGACCCTGCGGGGTTGTCAGCCCCCGTTTCGTTCGCCGAAAATAGCGGATCCTATACGTATCATGGTGGCGCCCTCTTCAATGGCCACTTCGAAATCATTGGTCATGCCCATCGAGAGCTCACGAAGCTGTACGGAACCGGAATTGAGATGACGGTGTTCAAGGAGTGTATTTCGCAGGAGCCTGAACTCGCTGCGCACCTCTTCGGGATTGTCCGCAAACGTCGCCATTCCCATCAAACCGCTAACGCGCAAGTTCTTCAGCGATTGTGCAGACTTCAACACCTGTTCAACTCCTGAGGGTTCGAGACCCTGCTTTTGAGATTCCCGGCTGATATTCACCTGAAGGAGTACATCGGCCGTTTGTCCAGACGCCTTCAGACGTTTGTCGATCTCTTTCAGATGCTTCGTTTTATAAGCCGAATGAATCCATGCAGCCCGCCCGGCCAGATATTTAATCTTGTTGGTCTGCATGGTTCCAACATAGTGCCATACCAGCTTTTGACCCTCCAGATCATCAGCTTTTGAGTTCAGTTCCGTCGTCCGGTTTTCGCCAAAGTGCAATTGCCCGCACATCAGGGCGTCGCGAATATCCGAAACCGGTTTCAGCTTGCTGATGGCTACAAGCGTGATCTCATGCGGATTCCGATTGGCCCTCTTACACGCTTTTCGGACTCTCTCCTGAACATCGGCAAGTCGTTTGCAGATCTCTGATGTACTACTCATGGGGTCGTCCTGTTTCGGGGTTGAAGACGGCAGGTCCCGGTTTTAATATCTGGTTGGGCCGGGTTCACAGCAAGCCGCAACTTTCATTCCCTGTGAGGGGTTATTGTGAAAAATAGGCTTTTGAGTGAGCTAAATAAATCATATTTTTAAAATCTGTGAAAATTCCCATGAGATATTCAATACAATCGATTTCGGGTGGAATGCCACTCAAAATTCCACGACCACTTAAGGCCTGGGCCTTCAGAAAAAAAAGGGTGAAAGCTACTTGAACACCCGGGTCCGGCATATCACCAACTTTATGCACCAGTGGGCACCTCCCGGCATAAAGATGGAATACGACAATGTCGGTCTTCAGGTAGGGGACCTGGACCGTGAAGTCGGGCGTGTGCTTGTCTGCCTCGATATTACAGAGGAGGTGGTACAGGAGGCGATTGAGAAAGAGTGTCAGCTGATAGTTGCACACCACCCCCTCATCTTCAATAAACTCTCCCGGATTAATCCCGACAATGAGCAGGGGCGAATCCTCTACGGACTCATTCAAAACGGGATCTCTCTTCTTGCAGTACATACCAATCTGGACGCGGCACTCGATGGTGTCTCATTCGTTCTGGCGAACAACCTCGGACTCGACAATCTCGAATTTCTGGACAGGAACTACTGTGTGAGTCGTAAAATCACGTTGACCACAGACTACGAAGATTCGGAGGCGGTCCTCAAGCTGCTGAACTACTACTCTGCCGAAGAGGCTCACTTCTATCGTGTGGATGGACGCAAAGGGGACCAGAAGTGTTTTGAAGCGACCATCGATCAACACAATGTCGATGCGTTGAACCTTGCACTGGAGAGAGAAGGATTGTTGAAAAAGGGCTCATTTCAGGTGATAGAAACAGCTAATGCATCCAACAATTTCGGTATGGGAGTCATTGGTTCCTACCCGGAAGAGGGTGTATCCAGAGCAGAATTTCTCCACCTGATCTGCCATGCGCTTGATTGCAGAACAGTTCGCTATTCCGGAGATGTTGATCGAGTGAAGCGTGTCGCGGTGTGCGGAGGTGCCGGAATCTCATTGAAAGAAACGGCTATCCGTGCCGGTGCGGATGCGTTTGTAACTGCCGATATCAAGTATCATGACTTTTTTACTGAAAAAAGCTCGTTTCTGCTGGTAGACACAGGCCATTACGAAAGTGAAATTCCTGTAGTGGAAGCGATACGGGTCGAACTCTCCGAAGCGTTTGAACAGATAGAAGTCCTGGCGACCACAACCGTGACCAATCCGGTCCGGGTCTACAGGAGAGAAACGGAAAACAGAACCATAGAATAACTGAGCGGAATATGGAAGAGGTACTCCAAAAACTGACAAATCTGCAATTTATTGATAGCAGAATTGATGAACTGAAACAGCTGAGAGGGGACCTTCCGGAAGAGATACTGGATATTGAGACCGACACGAACCGGCTCGAAATGAAGATCGGACAGTTGGAAGAGGAGGATAAGAGCCTGGAAGTGGAAAAGTCCAATCTTGAACTCGAGATTAAATCTTCAGCCGAAAAGATCTCCAGGTATGAGGAACAGCAGCTCTCGGTTCGCAACAACCGGGAGTATGATGCCCTGACCAAGGAAATTGAGGCCCAAAAGCAGCTTGCAGAGCAATCCGAAAAAAGGATCGAAGAGATAGAAGTACGCAAGGAGGCGCTGGGCCCGGAGCTGGAAGAGCTCAAAGAGCAGTACAAATCGGTAAAGGATCTGTACGATGAGAAGCAGAAAAATCTGGAGAGTGTTGTAGAGAATACCCGTGCCGAAGAGGAGAAGCTTATCAAGAAGCGGGAGAAAGTAGAGAAAGAGCTGGATCCGCGCTTTTTGAGGAGTTACAAAAGGCTTCGTAATGGTTTGAACAACGGAATCGCTGTAGTGGCAATGGAGAAAGGAGCAGCTTTGGGTATGACCCTTCCTCCCCAGACACAGGTTGAGGTTCGCAGGAAGAACCGTATTATCATCGACGAGAGCAGTGGCCGAATTGTTGTAGACCCCGACTTTTTTACAGCAGCGAAAAAAGAGCTCAAAGTGTAGACGGTACCACCAGCAATCTGCGCCTTTAGGCCGGCAGAATGCGATATGGGGGTCCGGTTGCGTTACATGAATATGGAGAGGCTGGCCGGGTAACCGCTCCGATGTTCTGTATTCGTACAGAAGATCGGTGAGGAAAGTCCGAACACCAACGGGCACCGTGCTTCCTAACAGGAAGGTTCACATGCGCTTTGTGTATTGTGGACAGACAGTGCAACAGAAAAGAAACCGCCCTCTTTGAGGGTAAGGGTGAAAAGGCGGGGTAAGAGCCCACCGCTCTACCAGTGATGGTGGAGGCAGTGTAAACCTCACGGGGTGCAAGTTCATGCAGGCTGTGTGCCGCCCGTCACTACACAGCCGGGTAGAACGCAAGAGCACCGGAGTGATCCGGTGCCCAGATAAATGGTTACCGCTTCCGGTTCAACCCGGAAGTACAGAATTCGGCTTACAGGCCTGCTTCTCCACTCTCTATGGGTCGCTTTTTGTCGAGAAACCCTCTTTTTTATCTTTCACTGGCCAGGTTCCGGCCAGTGCTGAGAGCCCTGTGAAGCCCGATTTGACCCATTTGGTTTTTTCTGGCAATAATCTGAAGGCCACAGGGTTGTAAAAAAACAGCAGTTATAATCAACTAACGGAGTCTTATGCATTTTTTAAAATCGATCGTCACTGCAACGGTGATGATCATGGTTGGATCAAGCCTGGCACTTGCACAGGTTCAAACTGATCAACAGCAACAACAGCAGCAACAGCAGCAACCTGACATACCTGCGCCGGATGAGATCAGTGACGATGAACTTGCGATGTTTTTGGACGCATCCGACAGTATCCGGCCCATCCAGGAGGAGGCCGAAGTCGAGATGGAACATGTGGTGGAAGATGAAGGGATGGATTTTAATCGGTTCCAGGAACTGATGATGGGGCTTCAAAATCCTGAGATGGCCGACCAGCTGGATATCTCATCGGAAGAGGAGGAGAAGATTCAGGTGATGCAGCCCAAGCTGATGGAGATCCAGATGGAAACAGAAGAGAAGATGGTCGAATCGATTGAGGAGAAGGGCCTTAACGTGCAGCGCTATCAATCGATATTTTTTAGCCTGCAGCAACATCCGGAGCTCATGGAGCGTTTGGAAACCCTGATAGATGAGAGAGACGAAGACGAAGATGAGATAGAGGACGAGGAGTAGACGCCTTTTTCGAATTTCAGGACTATCTTCATTTCAGAATTAGCTTAAAAAAAGCCACTTCGACACTGTCGGGTGGCTTTTTTAGTTACATGTTGATCTTCACATCTCCCTTCACTTTTCTCTGCAGCTCCCGCCGGGTATCTTTCTCTTTGATATCCTGCCGCTTGTCAAACTTCTTCTTCCCCCGTGCAAGGCCGATCAAAATCTTCGCGTATCCTTTTTTGAAGTAGAGTTTGAGCGGAATAATCGTGGTTCCCTGCCCCTGAAGGTTACGGTCGATCTCCTTCAGCTCTCTTCGCTTCAGCAGCAGTTTGCGTTCCCTCCTCTCGTCATGGTTGCTGTAGGAGCCGTGTTCATACGGTTTGATGTACATGTTGCGGAGCCATAGCTCCCCGTTTTGCATCGCTGCAAACGCTTCGTGCAGGCTCGCTTTTCCGGCCCGCAGGGATTTCACTTCGGTCCCCATGAGGGAGAGGCCGGCCTCCCACGTCTCTTCGATGTGGTAGTCGAATCTTGCTTTGCGATTCTGGATGACCGGTGTGGATGGCTTTGTGCTGGACTTGCTCACTGGGAGTTCCTTTTATCAGATTTTAATTCCCACCTCTCTCAAACCCTCCACTACATCCTCCTCCGGTTCTCTGTTCGGAATGGTAGAGTAGACACCCAGTATTTGATCGATCTGGGCCCGTGCCATTTCGTTCTCCGGATTGATGCGAAGCACTTCGGTAAACTGTCGGAGAGCTTCGTTCATGCGGGTTCTCATCTCCCCTTCATCGAAAGTCTGCATGTTGTAGAGCCCGTAGTTGAGATGAGTTTTCTCCAGCTGCCGGCGCGTTTCCGGTTTATTTCGGTCTTCGACGGACAGACGTGAGAGGGCATCGCTGTAGCGATTCTCATCAATCAGGAAGTCAATCTCCTCCTCCAGGGTGTCGAAAGTGGGCGCCTGGTTACCGCACGCGGCAAGCAGGAGCAGAGTGCAGATCGAAAGTGGTGTAAAACAGGTTCGAAGCATCGGTTTTTAATTTAGAAAACGGATTGGATTGGGACTAATACAGAGAACAAAGATAGCCATACTGCTCCAACCAAGCAGGCGCCGGCCTGGAGAGAGTGGTTCTTCGTAGTGCGCAGGCGGGTGATCCAGGCCAACTAACCAGACAAGAATGAAGGACCAGAAGACCATGATCATCGAACCGCTCTGCTCAAAACCACCCCCGGTGGAGAGCCAGAGGAGGGTCGCGGCCATCGAAAGCCCGAAGACGGGCCAGATCCATTCACCATCTCCATGAAACCCCTTTCGGTATAACATCAGCAGGACCAAAGCCCAGAGTACCGTGGCGAGGAGAGGCTGTTCTATACCCCAATCTGAAAGGGAGAGATGAAGAAACGGGATCATCTCAATTCCGGCAAATGTTGTGATAAAACCGAAACAGACGCGTGCCACGATGCGATGTTTGCGGAAGCCCAAAAGGCCGTAGACAATATGGCCGCCATCGAGCTGGCCAACCGGCATCAGGTTCAGTGCGGTAAAGAAGAGGCCCAGCCAACCGGCAAAGAGAAAGGGGTAGTGGTACATCTCCCACATCGGGGGCACATTGTCAAAAAAGCTCGCCATAAAGTCGTAGAGCAGGGTGTTGCCAATTATGATCTGCATCCCTTCACTCTCGGATGGGGGATTTGCCGGGAAGGCACCGTGATCCCGTATGTACTGAATCATCTCACTATGCCCCTCAAAATTGAAAATAAACTCCGGGCCAGGGAGGGTGGCGAATCCGTAGAGGAGCGTGGCGGTAGAGACCGCAAAACCGGCGATAGGCCCGGCGATGCCGATATCGAACAGTTTACGCGACTCGTCAATTTTTTCACGGATTCGGATGACCGCTCCCAACGTCCCGATTCCGGCTGGAATGGGAATAAAGTAGGGTAGTGAGACACGCACATTGTGCCAAAGGGCGGTAAAGTAGTGTCCGAACTCGTGCGTAGCCAGAAAGAGGAGGAAGATGACGGCAAAAAGAAGGCCCTCAGGCAGCATATCGGTAAACTGATCGGCATTGGCCGACTGGCCTACATAGAGGATCGAGGTAAAGGTAACAGTGGCAAAGGTGACCAGAAAAAGAGCGAGATGCTTCAGAATGGTCACTGCCCCTGGCCGGTTTTTCGCCTCTTCCTCGTCGCCCGGAGTCTGTTCAGATGACGGTGTAGAGATTTCGGGGTATGACAAGAGTGCGCTTCCTCGAATATTTTCGGTGTCTGCCTCTCCTCTCCGGTCTATCCGGATGTTTGGACGGAATCGGTGCAATATAATGGTTCCTTTGCACTTTTCGTATCGGTAGACCTGTTCGGATCACAGCAGCTGTGAAGGATGAAATGAAGGCCTGTTCGGGTTGAACCGGTCAGTGGCGCAGGTCGAAAGCCTCCTCTTCTCCGGTAACGAGGCCGGGGTCCAGACGGGCGGCAAGAGTGTGAAACGAGCGAGCCTCCTCTTCGTCTCCGGTCATTTTGTGTACATCTCCAGCCAGTTTGTAGAGCTCGGGGTGGCAGGGGAACTTGCTGATTAGCCCGTTCAGCAGATCGGCGGCATCCTCACCGCTCTTCTCCGAAACGGCAATTCGGAGCCGGTAGAGGTCGTAAAACGGATCATCCCGGCCAGAGCGGCTCAGGTAGTGGAGGCAGCGTGACCAGATGGATCGCTGGTAATAGTATCGAATGAGGTCCCGGATCAGTTGGGCCGGCAGTTCGAATTTCTCTATCCTCTGCTCCAGATGCCGCAACAGATCGCGCTGATCGGCCGCCAGGGCAAGAGCGGTCAGTCGAATCAGGGTTTCCTCCTCCTGCTCCTCCCTCAAAATTCGGGTACGTATCACGTCGGTCAGGTGATTTCGGAGCGACTCCAGCCAGAAGGAATCCGGATGAAGCAGGTCTTGAGGCAGGGGAAGTTCCAGAAGCTTATCCAGATCGTCTGTAGAGGAGAGCTCTACTTTATTGGTTGGTTCACGGTCCCACTTCCTGTTAAAATAGCGTTCGTTGCGCCACCAGAACTCCGGTTCCAGATGGAGGCCCATCGCTTCAGTTGTTGCCCGGTGTATATGGGTGGCACGTGCGTTGGGTGCAATGGCCAGTCCAAGCCCCTGCTGCCTGATCTGATTGCAGATATCCGCATCTTCGAAGAAAGCGAGGCCGTAGGTTTCATCGAATCGGACTCCAGACTGTGCACGAATCAGAATACAGCAGCTGTCCAGTGTTTCGGCCGGAACCGGTTTGTCATCACCATTCCCATCCGGCTGCTTTATCTGCTCCGGATGGTCGCATTTGTCTACTACAGGGCCTGCGGCTCCCAGGTCGGAATCTTGCTCCAGGGTTCGGATCAACTCCGGAATGCAATCCGCTTCCGGGAACAGGTCGTTATGCATCACCAGTATCCACTCACCTGATGCAGCTTCCAGACCTCTGTTTACGGCTGCTCCGAAACCCAGATTTCTGTGATTGGTGATCACCTTGAGCGGCACAGGTTTCTGCTCCTGAAGCTGTTCCAGATAGTCGAACGTGTTGTCGATGCTGGCGTTGTCTATCAGGACAAGCTCTGCTACCGCCTTCTCAAACAGGCCGGTATCAATCAGGTGAGAAAGGCACCTCTCAAGAAGCGGTTTGCCGTCTCCACTTGTGGGGATCAGAATGGAGAGCTGTACCGGTTTCCCGTTGGTACTCTCTGTACCCTCTTTAGCGGGTTCATCCCGTTTCACACTCTCCCGTTTCGGAAGAGGCAGGGAGAAGAGGTCCGGCTGCTGCTCTTTCCCTTTACTTCCTTTACCGGGAGGAGCGATGGAGTGTTTCAGCTCAGCAGCCTCCACGTGCCGTCTCAACTTTTCCAGCAGATGAATCTTGAAGCGTATCGCTTCAATGTCTTCAGGATGCCGGCGCAGAGCCTGGTCAATCCGCTTCAGTGCGGTTCTCGGATCATTTTCCGAAAGATTTTTTGCCTGTTCCAGCAAGCTTTCAGGCTCTTCGGCAGTAGGTTGTCTGAGAGAGAGCTCTTCCAGCTCCCTGTACCACCTCTCTCTTTTCACCGCGTCGTTTCCGGAGAGTCGTATCAGAGAGAAAAGGAGTTCTCGTAAAACAGCTGGGCTGGTCGGTGGGGCAGATTTTCGTCGTACGACAAAAAAAGCATCGGTAGACATCGCCCTTGCGTTTTCAGAGAGACGCAGGGCGAGTTCGGCTCCGACCGCATCGTCTACTGCCGGATGAAACCAGAAATCGCCGGGATCGATCAGAGAACGGTTCCAGAGCCACCGGCTGTCGTTGGGCAGACCACCCTCTTTGGCCATCTCCAGCCAGGCTTCGGGATTGTCGGGCAGGGGAGCGTCCATCAGCCAGAAGTATGCTGGTTGTCCGAAGCAGCGTATAAGGGTATCGGTCAGGAGCTCTTCGTGCAGCCGGTCGGCATGGAGAGGAGCCCACACATACTCTCCGGAAGCTTCGTTCAGTGCTCTGTTCAGATGCAGGCTGCGTCCGGCCGCGGGATTTGCGGAGAGAAGCCTGCACTGCCCGTCCGGAAGCAGGGAGGCCAGCTCACCTGCTCTTGCCCGGGCCTGGCGGTCGTCACGTGATGTGGTGAGCAGGACTTCCGGTTTCAGTCGTTGGAATCCGGCCAGTGCGTGAATCAGTGATTCCAGATCTTCTGCATGAAGATGGGGAGTCAAAAGTATGGAGATCGAAGGAGTGGAAACCATCAGTATCAGCCGTTTCAGGTAAATAGGGAATATACGGCAAAAAAAAACGTCCCGGGATCAACCGGGACGTTTTCAGGAAGAGTTGTTGGGGATGGAAATAGATCGAACAAAAGCTCCTCTTTTCCGGAGCCTATTAATCTCCCGCGGGTTTAGAATCCAAGTCCGAATACAAAGAACAGGTTTTCGGAGTATGGATTCGCCATCACGGAGCTGTTTATGTCGAAGGAGAATGTCGGAGTAACGACAATTTCTCTGCTGGCAGAGAGCCCGAGATTCAGAACACCGGCACCCGCTGTTCCGTAGAGAGCCGACTCTGACGGAGTGAGACCGAGAATGAGATCAACGGGTCCCGCATCGTAGCCAGCTTCGATATAGACCGAATTGTCGTCGTCATTGGTCAGGAAAGTTCCCAGAAAGAGAGAGATCGGGAAGCTTTCCGTTCCTCCATAACCGATACCGGCTTCAATGTAGTGCTCTTCGCTCATGAAGTAACTCTCGGTCACCAGATCGGGGAAGGTGTAGTCGGTTAGCGACAGAGAGAATGAGCCTGCATCTGAATCGAAGGTGTAGGAGGCAAAGAAGTCTACCTCTGTTCCATCGGGATCACCGGTAGTCGCAAAGGCGGCCCAGGTACCGATTTCGAAATTTCCGGCCGTATAGGTGATAGACGGCTGGATACTGGGGGAGTTTCCGAAGTCGGCGCCTCTCCATACGTAGCGGCTCATAAAGTCGGCATTGACGCTAACCTGAGCTTCTACATCGGAAGCGAACATTGCAAGTGTGGCGAGAGCCAGAATCGTAGATTTAAGTAGTGTTTTCATCGGTTTTTTTCTGTAGATAGATGGTTTATGGAATAATTATTCGCCTTGCTCGACAGCAGGAATGGACATGTCGATCCCTGCGAAGTAGGGATACGCGACATTGCCATGTTCGGCCATATCGAGTCCCGACTCCTCAATGTCTCTGTGTACACGTACTCCAACGATCGCTTTGATCGCTCCGAAGACGATCAGAGAGAAGATGAAAGTGAATCCAACTATTGCGGAGGTTCCGATAAGTTGTGTCCAGAAGCTTGCACCGGAGTAGAAAATTCCGACCGCAAGCGTTCCCCAGACACCACAGACACCGTGAACGGAGATCGCTCCAACCGGATCGTCGATTTCAAGTCTGTCTATAATCGTGATGGCAAAGACCACAATGACACCGGATATGGCACCGACTGCAGCCGCGCCAAGCGGAGAGATCACGTTTGCACCGGCTGTGATCCCGACAAGTCCGGCAAGAATGCCGTTGAGAGCCATTGGCGCATCCAGGCTCTTCATGACCACCTGTGTAGTAACCATGGAAGCCAGTGCACCTGCCGAAGCGGCAATTGCAGTGGTTACAAATACGAAGGAGACATCGACCGGGTTGGCGCTCAGTACAGATCCTCCGTTAAAGCCGAACCAGCCAAACCAGAGTAGGAAGACCCCCACGGTGGCAAGTGGGATGCTGTGTCCCGGAATCGGTTTGATTTTGCCTTTCACATATTTACCATTGCGGGCACCGAGCAGAAGAACGCATGCAAGGCCTGCAGCGCCACCTACTGCGTGAACCAGGGTGGAACCTGCAAAGTCGTAGAAGCCAAGCTCGCTGAGCCAGCCTCCCCCCCACACCCAGCTTCCGGTCACAGGATAGGAGAAGGCGAGTAGCAGTGCTCCGAAGATCATAAAGGAGGAGAGCTTGATTCGCCCGGTCACACAACCTGAAACAATGGTAGCAGCTGTGGCGGCGAACATCGCCTGAAAGATGAAGTCGGACCAGATCGTCATATCCATACCATAGGCCGGGGTCAACATGCCTACCGGATCGGATGCATCGAATCCGATCCCGAATCCGCCAAAGCCGAATATCCCGTTAAAATCCCCGGGATACATAATCTGAAAACCTACAAGTGCGTAGATCATAATCCCCATAGTCAGGATAAATACGTTTTTGTAGATCACGTTTACTGAATTCTTTGCCTGTGTAAGGCCACTCTCCACCGAGGCGAACCCGAGGTGCATGATCAGTACCAGGACAGAAGCGATCAGAATCCAGAGGTTGTCGACGATAAACTTGATGTAGTCCGGTGATGCCATGAACTCTTCCATTGTGGCATACCCTCCTTCGTCCTGTGTGATCTCTGCAGCTGGTGCGTCGGTAGCGACAGCCATCACGTCTGCTGAGGCCAGATCTGCCGTCCCGGCAGAGTGTGCACCTACAGCGACCCAAACGGCAAAGAGAGCCAGGCTCACGAAAAAGAGAACCGGTTTAGTCATAGATTTCATAAAGCGTATGTAATGAGTTGTTGTTTTCATTTAACTACATAATAATTTCAAGCTAAATGCCACTTAAGGCAAACTATTTTTAATTCAAAGATCAAAAACAACTAAATTAATTCATATCGTCTGGAAAAGCGCTTACACCGATTAAATAAATTAGGCAAATAGCGTTTTGAGCCTGTTTCACGGAGACGATTCACCCTGTCTATGCTTTAAATTGAGAGTGAAGAGCGTTTCGGGAGATAAAAACAGACCCGAATTGAGAAAGTTACTGGCAAAAAAATCAGATGAGATTCAGCCAAAGGAGACCTGAGGAACGGGTTGGGTGAAATTCCCTTTCGATAGCATTATATCTATACTGTTGTTTTTTTATCTTGTTGAGCCCCGCGAAAGGGGATGGAGATGTCGTGGAGCATCCGCCAGGTGGGCTGAAGCCAGGGCCGGTTCCACCCGGAAAGAGCCCGACAGGTGTGGCCAGAATCTGAACCGAAAGAAGACAGACAGAAAGATGAGCAATAATGGATATTTGTTGGGGTACGATGTGGGGAGCTCCTTTGTAAAGGGTTGTCTAATCGATTCGGAGACAGGCCGACTGGTCGCATCGGCATCGGCGCCCGGTCAGGAGATGGAGATGGTTTCCGATCAGCCCGGCTGGGCCGAGCAGAGCCCCACCATGTGGTGGAAGCAGATCGTATCGGTTACACGTCAGCTTCTGGCAGAGAGCGGTGTTCAGGGCAAGGGAATTGTAGCGATCGGAATCTCCTATCAGATGCACGGCCTGGTGGTGGTGGACAAGAACCGGAAGGTTCTCCGGCCCTCTATCATCTGGTGCGACGGACGCGCTGTTCAGTATGGGCAGAAAGCGTTTCAGGAATTGGGTCAGGAGGAGTGCCTCGGGCGTTTTCTGAATTCACCCGGAAACTTTACTGCATCCAAACTGAAGTGGGTAAAAGAGAACGAGCCGGAGATTTACGAGAAGGTAGACAAGGTCATGCTGCCTGGAGACTACATCGGCATGAAATTGACGGGTGAGATTCGAACGACAGTATCCGGCCTGTCGGAAGGGATTTTCTGGGACTACAAGGAGGAGGGGACAGCCACCTCCCTTCTCGACTACTATGGAATCTCCGCAGATCTCTTGCCGGAAGCCCTCCCTTCTTTCGGAGATCACGGCCAGTTGACCTCGGAAGCAGCGGACGAACTGGGGCTCAGTCAGGGCACGAAAGTCACCTATCGCGCAGGGGATCAGCCCAACAACGCATTTTCCCTCAACGTGCTGGAGCCGGGAGAGGTGGCTGCCACGGCCGGTACCTCCGGCGTGGTCTATGGAATTACCGACCAGCCCGACTACGATGCCGCCTCCCGAGTAAACTCCTTTGTACATGTAAATCACAAAAAAGATAGGCCACGCTACGGGGTCCTTCTCTGTGTGAACGGTTCAGGAATCCTGAACAGCTGGCTCAAACGAAATCTGGGTATTGACAACGCACTGGATTACGACCAGATGAACGTCCTTGCTTCGGAAGCGCCAATTGGCTCCGACGGCCTGGTCATCCTGCCCTTCGGAAATGGAGCCGAACGCATTCTTGAGAACCGCGATATAGGAGCCCAGATTCACGGCCTGCAGTTTAACCGCCACAGTACCGCCCACATGCTGCGTGCCGCCCAGGAAGGGGTGGTATTCGCCCTGAATTACGGATTCCTAGTGATGAAAGATATGGGTATGAAACTGGATACTGTGAAGGCGGGACATGCCAACATGTTTCTGAGCCCGGTTTTTCGAGACACCTTTGTACATACAACCGGAACGACCCTGGAACTCTACAACACCGACGGTGCCCAGGGAGCAGCGCGCGGAGCCGGAGTAGGGGCTGGCATCTACTCCAATCCGTCCGAAGCCTTTTCCGGGCTCAAAAGGATCGATGTCATAGAGCCCGACGAAAATCGGGTCTCACGGTATGAAGAGGCCTACCAACAGTGGGCAGACAAGCTGCCATTTTAATGAACATTCGCTGAAACCTTACCAACAAACGGTACTATCATGAGTAAAAAGACCTATTTTCCTTTTGTGGAGAAACCGATCGCCTATGAAGGGCCGGATTCCAAAAATCCGCTGGCGTTTAAATATTATCAGGACGACAAGGTCGTTGCCGGTAAGACGATGAGGGAGCACTTCCGTTTCGCCGTCGCCTACTGGCACGCCTTCTGTAACGAAAACAGCGACCCGTTTGGCCCCGGCACCCGCCAATTTCCCTGGGAGAAGGGAAATAACGCACTGGATGACGCCAAAACCAGGCTGGATGCGGCATTCGAATTTATCACCAAACTGGGAGTGCCTTACTACTGTTTCCACGACCGCGATCTGGCACCTGAGGGGGCGTCAGTTGCAGAGTCGGAAAAGAATCTTCAGGTTCTGGTCGATCTCGCCAAACAGTATCAGAAAGATACCGGCGTCAAGTTGCTCTGGGGAACTGCCAACCTCTTTTCACATCCGCGTTACATGAACGGAGC
Source organism: Balneolaceae bacterium (assembly GCA_040880485.1). GTDB lineage: Bacteria > Bacteroidota > Rhodothermia > Balneolales > Balneolaceae > JBBDIJ01. The sequence continues at coordinate 23,306 of JBBDIJ010000007.1, read as the reverse complement.
GGCAACCAATCCCGATTTTGATGTCGTCTGCCAGGCGGCGGCCCAGGTGAAGGCCGCCCTCGATGCAACGGTAGAGCTGGGTGGCGAAAACTACGTCTTCTGGGGTGGAAGAGAGGGGTACATGAGCCTGCTGAACACCAAAATGAAGAAGGAGACCGACCATTTGGGCCAGTTCCTGAGAAGTGCTCGCGACTATGGTCGGAGTATTGGATTCGAGGGGAACTATCTCATTGAACCAAAACCGATGGAGCCCACCAAACATCAGTACGACTACGACACAGCTACCGTCATAGGGTTCCTGAACGAGCAGGGCCTGAAGGACGATTTCAAGATCAACATAGAGGCGAACCATGTCACGCTTGCCGGACACACCTTCTCTCACGATCTGATGGTGGCTGCCGAAGCAGGACTTCTGGGAAGTATCGACGCCAACCAGGGCGACAATCAGAACGGATGGGATACAGACTACTTCCCGACCAACCTCTATGATGCCACAGAGACGATGATGATTCTGCTGGAGCATGGCGGTCTGGCGCCCGGTGGATTCAACTTCGACGCCAAGATCCGCAGAAATTCGACCGACCTCGAAGATCTCTTCATTGCGCACATCGGCGGAATGGACACCTTCGCACGCGGTCTGATCATTGCAAACGATATTCTGAACAACTCGAAACTGCCCGAACTTCGGAACAAACGCTACGCCTCTTACGACTCCGGCGACGGTAAGAAGTTTGAGAATGGCGAACTCTCTCTCGAAGATCTCAGAAAGCTGGCAATCAGCAAGGGCGAACCGAAGACAACCAGCGGAAAGCAGGAGTTGTACGAAAACATCCTGATGCAGTATATCCGCTGATTCTTCTACCATCCTTTGCACTGAAACAGAGGATTCATGAAAAAGGCAGTGAGCCGGTTGATCTCCGCCCTCTTTCCGGAGACCCTGAAATCGTGGTCGGAATATCGGTACTGGAAGAAGCGGCGTGAGGCAGAGGGAGACCTCTCCAACGACCACTACTCCTGGTTCTACACCGGCCACTTTGGTCTGGACAAGGGCTTTTATGAGAACAAAAAAGTGCTGGATATCGGATGCGGCCCGCGCGGAAGTCTCGAGTGGGCCGGCCATGCTGCGCGCAGGGTGGGCCTGGACCCGCTTGCCGACCGATACCTGAAACTGGGTGCCGACCGTCATGAAATGGAGTATGTGGCATCCGGCTCGGAAGAGATTCCGTTTCCGGACGGGATGTTTGATATCGTCACTGCGTTCAACAGTCTGGACCACGTGAGCGATATCGGGCAAACCATCCGGGAGATCAAGCGGGTAACGGCACAAGACGGCCTCTTTCTGCTGCTTGTAGAGATCAACTGTGAACCGACCCATTGCGAACCGCACACCGTGGGCCCGGAGATCACAGAGCAGTTCAAACCTGAATTCGAGTGCGTGGACAAGCGTGTGTTTGAACCGGTAAAGGAGGGTCTCTACGAATCGATACGCCAGGATGTGGAGCGGGCTGAACCGGAGTGGGGGAAAAGCCCCGCCTGGCTCTCCGCAAAGTTTGTTAGACTCGGTCAGGGCACCTGAAAGTTCGCGCTACCGGCTAGCCTAGCCGTAAGGAGTGCCGGCACAGGCTCCGTCAGGAGAGCCCCAGAATCTTCCGGTTCAGCTCTTCGTCGGCCCCGCGGCCCGCAAAGTCGTCAAACGCCTTCTCCGTCTTCCGGATCATGTGGCTGGCAATAAATGGTGCACCCTCGGCGGCGCCATCCTCAGGGTGCTTCAGGCAGCACTCCCACTCCAGTACCGCCCAGCCCTCGAAATCATACTGGGCCAGTTTGCTAAAAATGGCACTGAAATTGACATCCCCGTCGCCCAGCGAGCGGAAGCGTCCGGGCCGGTTCACCCAGTCCTGATAGCCACCATAGATACCTGAACGCCCGGTCGGGTTAAACTCTGCATCCTTCACATGAAACATGCGGATGCGCTCGTGATAGATATCGATAAAGTCGATATAATCGAGCTGCTGCAAGACAAAGTGACTCGGGTCGTAGAGGATATTGGCACGGGGGTGATCTCCGGTCGCCTCCAGAAAGCGCTCATAGGTGACTCCGTCGTGAAGGTCTTCACCCGGATGCAGTTCGTAGCAGACATCCACACCCGCCTCGTCGAATTTGTTCAGAATAGGGAGCCAACGGTTTGCCAGCTCTTTGAACCCACTCTCCACCAGGCCGGCGGCTCTCTGCGGCCAGGGATAGACGGTGTGCCAGAGCAGGGCGCCAGAGAAGGAGGCGTGTTCGGTGAGTCCCAGATTTCGGCTCGCGTCGGCCGCGTAGTGGAGCTGCTGAACAGCCCACTCCGTCCGGGCCTTCGGATTGTTGTGTAGTTCTTTCGGTGCAAAGGCGTCAAAAAGCTCGTCGTAGGCGGGGTGAACCGCTACAAGCTGCCCCTGAAGGTGAGTAGAGAGCTCCGTGAGCTCCAGCCCCGCTTCGTTTACGACCCCCTTCACTTCGTCCGCATAATCCTTGCTGGTGGCCAGCTTCTTGAGATCCACACAGCGCGAGTCCCAGGAGGGGATCTGAACCCCCTTGTAGCCCAGGCCGGCGGCCCATTTGCAAATCGATTTCAGATCGTTGAACGGTTTGTCGTCGCCCATAAACTGGGCAAGAAAAATAGCTGGTCCCTTCATAGTCTTATAGAGTTTTCGGGTTAAAATCGGTCCACTTCCTGTCGCTTTCTGACGAGGCGATGACCGCCTCCACAAATGCGAGCCCACGTACGCCATCCTCTACGCCGGGGAAGTCATAGATGGAGTCCTCTTCGGCGCCGCTCCCCTCCAGCCGCCGTCGAACAGCCAGGGCTACATTCCTGTAGATGTTGGCAAACGCCTCAATGAACCCTTCCGGATGCCCGGATGGGATTCTTGTATGCACAAGTGATGCCTCGCTCAGGTAGCCGTGATCCACTCCGGCGCGGTAGAGCTCCGCCGGTTTGTCGGGGTAGCGGACGATGAGAGTGTTGGGCTCGTGCTGGTGCCACTCGATCCCCGCCTTGTCCCCATAGATATAGATCTTCAAATTATTCTCCTCGCCGATGCTGATCTGGCTCGCATGCAGGACCCCTCTCGCTCCGTTATGGAAACGAAGCAAAATATTACAGTCGTCATCCAGCTTTCGCCCCTTCACAACCGCTCCCAGGTCGGCGCAGATCTTGCTAATCTGCAGGCCCGACACATATTCGGCCAGGTTTTCGGCGTGGGTGCCAATGTCGCCCAGCGCTCCCGCCGGGCCCGCCAGTTTCGGGTCGGTTCGCCAGGAGGCCTGCTTGTTCCCCTCACTCTCCAGCGAACTGGATAACCATCCCTGGGGATACTCCACCACTACCTTTCGAAGCTCACCCAGCACCCCCTCCCGGATCATATGCCGGGCTTGCTTGACCATAGGGTAGCCGGTATAGTTGTGGGTAAGGGCGAAGATGAGACCGGTGGAACGCACCAGGCTGCGCAGCACCAGCGCCTCCTCCAGATTCACCGTCATCGGCTTGTCGCAGATCACATGAAATCCGTTTTCGAGAGCCATTTTGGCTGGTGGAAAGTGCATATGGTTGGGTGTAACGATAGACACAACATCCATCCTCTCCCCTTCGGGAAGTGCGCTCTCTTTTTCGAACATCTCTTTAAAAGTGCCGTAGACCCGATCCTCCGGAAGAAAGAGCTGCTTGCCCGACTCTCTGGACCGTTCGGCGCTGCTGCTGAATGCGCCACACACCAGTTCGATCTGCCCATCCAGGGCGGCCGCCTTTCGGTGGACATCCCCGATGAAAGCTCCTGTGCCTCCCCCCACCATTCCCAGCCTGATCTTTCTGCTCATACTGCCTGTCTCCTTATTTCCTGTTCAGTTTTACTGCCGGTTCCTTCCGGGTTGAACCGGCATGGTTCAGCTCGATGCCGGTCCTTTAGCGAGTCGGGAACGGATAGACCGCCACACCGACGTGGCTGCCGTTGCTTACGGATCGGACTCCGAAGATCCAGTTGTCCTTCGAGATCAGCTCCGCTGTAAATTCAGTCTGGTCTCCCACAAATTCGCGATGCTGCCAAACCGGCGAGGTGGTCTCTCTCCAGAGAACTTCATATCCGTCCAGATGGGGAGATTCGGAGGGCTCCCACCGAAGCCGGGTGTCGTTTTCCAGCCGCGTGGTCAGAACACCGACCGACTGCGGGGGGCGGGGCGAACGCGCCAGATTGGCGAGGCCGGCCAGGTTCACCCGAGTCACCCGTTCCACATAGTCGTAATCCGCAAACTCCGGCAGGTCTCCATACTGCACACCATCTTCGACCCGTATATCCTGATGCTGGTGACGGAACTCCTCATGCGGTTCGGAAAAGCGCACGCCGGGGTAGCCCTGCTCCAGAAATGCGGAGTGATCGCCACCCCTCAGAAAACGGTCTTTGCGGTAGATGATAGAGACGTCCATCTCCGGGATGTAGCTTTCGGCCACCTCCTTCAGTGTGCGCGCGAGCTGACGTGTGGGCATGTCGCTCTCCCCACCGGTCTGCAGGTAGCGCACCGTCTGCCCGTCCAGCTGACTCTGTGGGGGAACTCCCTCCGCAAACAGGCGTACCCGCCAGGGGTCAGTCAGGGCTCCATCTTCAGCGGCATGATTACCGATAATGTCGTTGGTGATCATGCCTGCGATATTCTTGCCCTCTTCGGCTGCTTCAGCTGCCCAATTACGGGCACCCAGGAGCCCCTGCTCCTCTCCGGCCACCGCCATGAAGACGAGCGTCGCCGGAAATTCGTGTTGCGACATCACGCGCGCCATCTCCATGACGGCTGCCGTGCCGGAGGCGTCGTCGTTGGCACCCGGTGCGGATACCTCACCGTCCGACCCATTGGAAGCACGAGAGTCGTAGTGACCGCTGACCACAAAGATACGGTCGTCATTGGGATCGGTGCCGGGAAGGGTTCCGACTACATTCACGATCTCCACCTCTTCCGGTATGCGTCCACCCGCCTCCTCCATGTAGCCGTGAAACTCCACCTGCAGCCGCCCTCCGCTATCGCGGCTGTAGCGCTCCATTTCCGAATGAATCCAGCGCCGTGCAGCGCCGATGCCGGATTCGTCGCTCTCCGTATCGGACAGAGTGTTACGGGTTCCAAAACCGGCCAGGGTTCGGATCATCGATTCCAGTGTGTCGGCAGAGACCTCATGGAGCATTGAGGCAATTTCGGGGTCGGTATGTTCAAGGGTAAAACGCTCCGGAGCGTTGGATTCAGGTGCACATTGGGCCAGCAGCAGGCCGGCGAGTAGAAATAGAGACAGTAGATTACGCATGAGCTATTGTATTCGTGAACGGGTGAACAGGGAACTAAAAAATAGTGAACACGGATATTGCCGGATTGAACTCAAAGAATCAAGCTGTCAAATTTGACGGACCACCCTTACCAGCAGGAGCACACCGATCAACATAGCCGCGCCGGCCACCCGGGCAGAGCCGAAGAGAAGCTCGCCGGTTCCGTAGAGCAGGAGAATGATGGCTCCGGAGGAGAGAATCACCTTTCCGACCGCGGGCCAGAGCGATTCGTGCGATTCGCCCTGTTTGCGGAACCTCTTCCAGCCGGGGCCGCCGGGCCGGACACGGTCGCAGAACGACTGCAAAGTCTCGTCGTCGTCGGGTGTGGTCAGAAATGTCACGGAGACCCAGATAACCGTAGAGAAGAGCAGCGTAAAGATCATTTTGGCGGCAAATCCGTCGTATCCGAGCGGCCCGCTGATAAAGAAACCGATGGCTGCGGCCGTCATGGCGGCAATCTCGCTCCAGGCGTTAATCCGCCACCAGAACCAGCGGAGCATATAGACCAGCCCGGTTCCCGCACCGATGGAGAGGATGGCCTCCCAACCTCCGCGAACCGTGTCGAAAAACCAGGAGACAACGATGGCCGACACCATCATCAGCAGAGTGGCCCAGCGAGAGACGCGTACGTAGTGCTTCTGGGCACTTTCGGGGCTATCAAACTGATCCTCCGGTTTCAGGAATGGTTTGTAGAAGTCGTTCACCACATAGGAGGCACCCCAGTTCAGATGGGTGGAGACCGTAGAGACAAAAGCGGAGAGAAACGCCACCGCCAGCAGCCCCAGCAGACCGGCCGGCAGCAAGTCCAGCATCATCATTGGATAGCCGAGCTCCGGATCGTCGAGCGCGGGGTAGGTGATCATGGCGGCCAGGGCGACCAGGATCCAGGGCCAGGGCCGGAGGGCGTAGTGCGCCACATTGAAGAGCAGGGTGCCTCCCACCGCGTTTCGCTCATCCTTCGCGGAGAACATGCGCTGGGCGATGTATCCGCCTCCCCCCGGTTCGGCGCCGGGGTACCAGGACGCCCACCACATCATGCCCACCCAGACGAGAACGGTCGCCATAGCGATCTCTGGATTGGTAAAGGGGTTGATGGACAGAACCCACGGATCGGGACCGTAGAGGCCTGAAAAGCCCTCTTTCATCCCCTCCAGGCCGCCCACACTGTCCACCGCGTACCAGGCGAGCAGAATGGAGCCGGCCATGGCGATGATAAACTGGATAAAGTCGGTGACCACCACCCCCCATAGCCCTGAAACGGCAATATAGAGCCCCACCATCAGGTAGAGAATGGTAATAATAGCCCACGGTTCAGCCCCGGTAAGCACAGAGAGGATCTTTGCCATCCCGACTGTCACCCAGCCCAGAATGATGCAGTTGATGGGGAAGGAGAGGTAGAGGGCCCGGAAACCCCGCAGCAGACGCGCGGGCCGTCCGCTGTAGCGGATCGGGATGAACTCTACATCGGTCAGAATCCCGGCCCGTTTCCAGAGTTTGGCGTAGAGGAAGACGGTGAACAGCCCCGAAAACATGAAATTCCACCAGATCCAGTTTCCGGCTACGCCCTCAGCGGCCACAATACCGGTAACCGCCAGCGGGGTATCGGCGGCAAAGGTGGTGGCTACCATCGAAACTCCGACCAGCCACCAGGGGAGGTCCTTACCTCCGGCAAAGTAGTCGTCCAGGGAGTTCTGCCCCCTGCGCCAGGCGTACCACCCTGCCAGGGCCATGAGAGCAAAGTAGGCGAGTATAACCGAGTAGTCGAGCCAGTTGAAAGGCATGGTCTGTCGTCGGCGGTGTTGGGGTTCCGGCCGGTTCTGCCCGGAAGGTTCCGAGGGGCCCGGCATCGAGGTATAGCTGCAACTGGCGTGAATATAGCGAACAGTGGATCATTATTCCCCGAAATTCCGTTATTTGAGCAAAACCAGGATCAACGACCGCCTGTGACTATCGTCAAATACCATATCGGTACAACAAGATGGAGCCTGAAAGAGTGGGTGGGCCGCTTCTACACCGAAGATGCCACGCCGGACTCCTTTCTGAGCCAGTACGCCTCGGTTTTTAATGCGGTGGAGGGGAACACTACCTTCTACCGCACGCCCGACCCGAAGACGGTGGAGAGGTGGGGTGAAGCGGTTCCCGACGGGTTCAAGTTCTGTTTTAAGTTTCCCAGGGGTATTACTCACGAAAAGCAGCTGGCCGGCGCCGGAGATGAGATCCTGAGTTTTATAGACCGGTTTGAACCGATCCGGGACCATCTGGGGCCGTTTCATATCCAGTTGGACGACCGTTTCTCCTACCGGCAGTTCTCCGTTCTGGAGGAGATGCTGGGCTCCCTTCCTGCAGAGTACGCCTACGCTCTGGAAGTGAGGCATCCCGACTACTTCGACAAAGGGAAAAAGGAGAACCATCTGGTGCATCTGCTCAGGAATCTGAATATCGACCGGGTGGTGTTCGACACCAGGCGGCTTCACAGCCTGAAAGGGAGCGAGCCTTCCATAGTGGAGGCGCAGAAGAAGAAACCGAAGCTTCCGGTCCGGTTCGACCCGACCGGCTCCCGGCCTTTCCTGCGCTATGTGGGAGCCAACGATGTGCCGAACAACGAGGCCTGGCTCAAAGAGTGGGCCATCATTGTGGCGGACTGGATTCTGGACGGGCGGCACCCCTACGTCTTTATTCACGCGCCCGACAGCGTGAGTGCTCCGGAGATAGCACGCTACTTTCACCGGGAGCTGGCCCGGCTGGTTGATGTAAAACCGATGCCGGAGTGGCCCGTGGACCGAAGAGGAGCGCAACTTGGCCTCTTTTGATCGGGGGAATACATTCGTATTTTTAAGGCTTGGCAGCAATACGCCTCTGTGCCCCCTGTAATCGGTTGCGGCTTGCAGCGGAGGCCAGCAACCCTGTAGCATCCGGCCGATACCACCGGCAGGGGCTGCCCCAAATCAGATTAGAACGACCGTGCCCGAAACGCTTACAGATACCGACAGAATTTTAAAAGAGGCGCATCAGCGCCGCACGTTTGCTATCATCTCTCACCCGGATGCCGGGAAGACGACCCTCACAGAGAAGCTGCTGCTGTACGGCGGTGCAATCCATGAGGCGGGTTCCATCCGGCAGCGAAAAGCGTCGCGTTACGCCGCTTCCGACTGGATGGCCATCGAGAAGGAGCGCGGGATTTCGGTGACCTCCTCTGTGCTCCGCTTCGAAAAGGACGGGATTCGCTACAACCTGCTCGATACACCGGGTCACAAAGACTTTTCGGAAGATACCCTGAGGACGCTGGTGGCAGCCGACAGTGGCCTGATGGTGATTGACGTCGCCAAAGGGGTAGAGGAGCAGACCGAAAAGCTCTTCGAAGTGTGTAAAATGAGGCAGGTTCCGGTGATTACCTTTGTGAACAAGTGCGACCGCCCCGGTATGGAGCCGCTCGAAGTGTTGAGCAATATTGAGAGCAAGCTGGGGATCGAGGCGGTTCCGGCGAGCTGGCCAGTAGGCTACGGACAGGATTTTGAAGGAATTTACGACCTCATAGGCCGTGAGCTTCACCTCTACCTGAAGAACGATCACGGCGCGAAAAAAGCGATCACGAAGGTGGTGAATCTGGAGGAGGGGCTGGACAAGACCTCTCTATCGGAGAGCGAAAGGGCGCAGCTCGAGGAGGAGATTCTGCTGATCGAAGATATGTTTGAAGGGATGGATCGCGAGCTCTTTAAAATGGGGGGAGTCACACCGGTCTTTTTCGGTTCCGCGCTTCACAACTTTGGCCTCGATGTGTTCCTGCGCTACTTCCGGGACCTGGCCCCGCCACCGCAGAGCTACACGGCTACAGAGGGAGAACCGCATGCCCTGGACGCCCCTTTCAGCGGATTTATCTTCAAGCTGCAGGCGAACATGAACCCCGACCATCGCGACTGTGCTGCATTTGTGCGCATCACCTCCGGCAAGTTCAAGCGGGGGCAGGAGGTGGTTCACGCGCAGACCGGAAAAAAAGTAAAACTCTCCACACCGCACACGCTGATGGGCGACGAGAGGAACCTGCTGGAGGAGGCCTGGCCGGGAGATATCGTGTCGCTATTCAGCCCCGGGTTTTTCCGGATTGGCAGTACGCTCTATAGCGGAGACCCGGTGGAGTTCAACGTGATTCCTCTCTTTACGCCCGAGCACTTTATGAAGGTCTCCACCAAAGACCCCTTCAAGCGCAAACAGCTGCGTGAGGGGCTCAAACAGCTCTCCGAAGAGGGAGTGGTGCACGTATTTGAAGTACCCGACGGGGTGGGGAATGAGCTGCTGCTGGGAACAGTAGGGGTGCTGCAGTTCGAGGTGGTGGATCACCGGATGATGGCCGAGTATGGAGTGGAGCTTGTGAAGCAGTCGATGAGTTATCACTCGGCCCGCTGGCTGCCCAAAGACCGGGAAGTGGCAAAGAAGCTTCAACAGAGCTACTCTACCTATGTAACGCGCGATTTGGAAGAGAATCCGATCGTGCTGTTCGAGAGCCAGTATGCGCTCAATCAGGCCGAAGAGAAGGTAGGTGTCGAGAACCTGTACAAGTACAAGAGAGGCTGATTCTGCGGGCAGTGCGTTCCAGTGCTGCCGTGCGTAGTTGTGGCGCGGATCGCCAGACAGGCTGCAATACGGCCATTCGGCCGGCTATTGCAGCTTGAGCACTTTTTTCATAGACTGACCGGAATGACAACACCTCGGTTGCTCCAAACAGCATCTGGGCAGCGATTTTGCTTCCACAACAGAGGGGATCATGAAAAAAGGGTGGATACTGCTAATCCTGATGGGCTTTGCGGCCTGCGACCTCATTCCACGTGTTAAAGAGGTCTATCCCGGTTTTATCTACCGCGAGGAGCTGTTGCATGGAATCGGAGAACAGGAGCCCCATACGGGTGAGGTGAGAGACTGGTTTGAGGATGGTTCACTGAAGCTGGAAGCGCATTACGAAGAGGGCGTCCGGCAGGAGATCACTTTCTACTTTCGGAATGGAAACCGGCAGGCTCACCATCTGCGAACTGAAAACGGATGGGCGGTCACCTCCTGGTATGAAAACGGCCAGATTCAGGAGGAGTTCTTTCCATTTCATGTGCGCCAGTGGTTCGAAAACGGTCAGATGAAGGCCGAAGTGGGAATGGATGAGGATCAAGAGTATCACGGCGCGATGAGAGTCTGGGATCAGGAGGGCAACCTGATTGCTCACGAAGTCTATGAACATGGGGAACTGACAGAGACTCTGGTACCGCAGGAGTAGCGGGTTGAACCTGCTCTCTTGATTGCATATACAAAGGTTGCAGAGATTCGTCGACCGATGGGCAATCTGGCGGGTTGAACCGTTACTCCGCTTGCAGAGCCTGAATATCTTCCGCACAAAACTCATCCAGCTCCGGAATGGAGCCGTCAAAGAGATTAGCAAAGAAGTCTGTAGTTCGTACGGCGTAGTACATCAGGCACGACTCGTCTGTGCAGTGCGCTCCGTTGGGCTGGTCGTGATGATCCTCCTGCTGATCCAGTCCGCTGTTCACCAGCCCTAACAGGTGCCCCAGCTCGTGATTCAATACCGAACCCTCCACCTGCCTGCGAGAGGGCTGTCCGAGTGACCCGGAGACTCCTTCTATCGGCTCGTCGAAGAGCGCACAGGAGGTGTTGTAGTAGGCGATGCCCAGCACATTCGCTCTCGATTCGTACTCCCCGTCCACATAGATGCAGTAGACGGCCAGAGTATTCCCCTCGCTGTACTGCGTGCGGTGCTCCTCCTCCAGTGCCCGAATCGCATTGGCACTGTAGGGGCCTTCCCCGCCGGCGTCGATCTCCGTGGGCCCGTGCAGCTCTACAGATACCTTGCCCGTCCACTGCTCCAGAAAGGAGGTGAGCTCGTCCAGTGCACCCTGGTCCGGTTCCGCCCCCGGCATATACTGTAACTCCATCACGATATGGTCGAATCGGTCATTCAACAGAAAGGCTTCGGCGCTAGAGCCGGGCCCGGCGGTGTGGGAGAACTCCGGATCGGGGCTGCCATTGCCGTTCCCGTCGCCGTTCGAATCTCCGTTTGGGTCGGAGTCGGTAGGGCTGTTGTCGCAGGAGGCGACACCACTGGCCAGGACAGCCATCATAAGGAGGGTCAGGAGTGGTGCGAACGGGCTTGAAAGGGTTCTTTTGGGCATTACAGAGGGTTGTGATATGGTTCTTTTGTCAGGCAAAGGCTATACTCCAGCTATATGAACAAAAAAAATATGGAAAAAGTATCCATTACCGAAGCGGATCTGGAGAACCCTGACGATGCGGCTGCGCTGCTCCATCTGGTGAACCGCTACGCGGCTGACCCGATGGGGCGCGGCAGAGAGCTGGATAAAGAGGTACGCGAGCGCCTGATCGGAGAACTGCGGCAATTTCCGGGAGCTTTCGCATTTCTGGCGCGTCTTGAGGGAAAACCGGTGGGGGTGGCGGTCTGTTTTTACGGCTTTTCCACCTTTCACGGGGCGCGGCTCATCAACATCCACGATCTGGGGGTGCTGGAAGAGTACCGGGGGCGCGGGATCGGCAGGGCCTTGCTCAAAAAGGTAGAGCAGAAGGCACGTGAGAGCGGTTGCTGCAAGCTGACCCTGGAGGTGAGGGAAGACAATCCGGCGAGCAGGCTCTACGAGAGGGCCGGATTCCGGTTGGGAGACCCGATGTTCTGGTTTATGACACTGGAGACCAGCACCTGAGAACAGCCCGCAGCGGCCTCCAGGGCACAATGCACCCTCTTGTAGAGATTTGAGCATTGAAGAACAGTCGCCCGAACCATTTACGAAAATGGCGGAAGTTCATTACCTTTCCCATGCTGAATTATTGGCTTCCGAGGCTCCGTGACAGGACTGGCCGGAGCTTATTCCATTTTCCAATCGACTAACTTCAGAGTTATGGCTAAAGAATTTGATGTTTGTGTAATCGGGTCGGGTCCCGGTGGGTATGTAGCGGCCATCCGCGCTTCTCAGCTCGGGTTCAAAACGGCAGTGGTAGAGAAAAAAGATCTCGGGGGAGTCTGCCTCAACATCGGTTGCATCCCGACCAAAGCGCTGCTTCGCTCTGCGGAGGTGTTTGAATCGATCGGGAGTGCGAAGGAGTACGGCATAAAAGTGAAAGATGCGGCAGTCGATTTCAAGGGGATGATCTCCCGCAGCCGCGGTGTGGCGGACAAGATGAGCAAAGGGGTTCGCTTTCTGTTGAAGACCAACAAGATTGAAGTGATTGCCGGAACCGGTGTGTTCGAGTCGGCCAAAGAGCTCGCCATTCAGGACGAAAAAGGAAAGAAGACGGAGACCGTAAAGGCGAAGCACTTTATTATAGCCACCGGCGCCCGCCCGCGGCAGCTTCCCAATCTGGAGATCGACGGAAAAGTGGTTCTGGGATACGAACAGGCGATGAAGCTCGAGAAGCAGCCCAAAAAGATGGTGGTTGTGGGAGCCGGAGCCATAGGCGTAGAGTTCGCCTGGTTCTACCATACCATTGGTACTGAAGTGACGCTTGTGGAGCTGCAGGATCGCCTGCTGCCCATCGAGGATGAAGAGATCGGCAAGGAGCTGGGCAAGATCTACAAGAAGAAAGGAATGACCATCCACACCAAAAGCTCTGTCGAGAAGGTGGAGAAGAAGAAAGGGGGCGGTGCGAAGGTGACCATCAAGACCCCGAAAGGGGAGGAGAAGGTGGATGCCGATGTGGTGCTCTCTGCCGTAGGCGTTGTGGGCAATGTAGAGAATCTGGGACTCGATAAAGCGGGTGTGAAGTTTGAAAAAGGCACCATCGAGATCGATCGCGATACCTGCCAGACCTCGGCGGACAACATCTACGCCATCGGTGATGTGGCAGGCGGCCCCTGGCTCGCACACAAGGCGTCTCACGAGGCGACCCACTGTGTAGAGAAGCTGGCAGGCCACAACCCGCCCACCATGCGTTACGACAACATTCCGGGGTGTACCTACTGCGAGCCCCAGGTAGCGTCAGTAGGCCTAACCGAGAAGCAGGCCAAAGAGGAAGGGTACGACATTAAAGTGGGCAAATTCCCCTTCTCGGCCAGCGGCAAGGCGACCGGACTGGGCCACGAAGAGGGCTTTGTGAAGGTGATTTTTGATGCCAAATATGGAGAGTGGCTCGGCTGCCACATGATTGGATCCCATGTTACCGAGTTGATCGCCGAAGCGGTTGTGGCCCGGGATCTGGAGACCACCGGAGAGGAGATCATCCGGGCCGTACATCCGCACCCGACCATGAGTGAAGCGATTATGGAAGCGGTCGCTGAGGCGTACGGCGAGGGTGTACATCTGGGCAGCAAGCCGAAGAAGTAGCAGGTTCAGACCGACGCTTACCGCCGGGCGCCGGACCTTCTGACCACATGGAGCAAAAGTGGAATGGCAAACCGGATAGAGGTGTACGATACGGGGCATTTGCCCTACCGGGAGGCGTGGCAGCTTCAGCGTGAGCTCCAGGGCCGGCTGGTTCAGGAGAAGCTGAAGCGCAGGAAGAACCCGGCGTTACCGGCCGAAAACGCGGATCTTCTGCTCTATACCGAACATTCGCACGTCTATACGCTGGGCAAGAGCGGTAATGCCGCCCACCTGCTGCGGAGCATGGCTGAGCTCAAAAAGCTGGAGGCGGAGTTTGTGGAGATCGACCGGGGGGGCGATATCACCTATCACGGCCCCGGCCAGATCGTTGGCTATCCCATCCTGGATCTGGGCCGCTACTTTACCGACATTCACCGCTATCTGCGTTCACTGGAGGAGGTGGTGATTCGTACATGCGCCGATTTCGGTTTAAAGGGGGAGCGTGAAGAGGGTCTCACCGGTGTCTGGATAGGCGGCAAAAAAGTGTGTGCCCTGGGTATTCGCTGCTCCCGGTGGGTGACCATGCACGGGTTTGCCCTGAATGTAAATACCGATCTCACCTGGTTCAACCACATCGTACCGTGCGGCATTAACGACCGTAGTGTGGCCACTCTCTCCGGACTGGCTGGCCAAAAGCTGGACGAAGAGGAGGTAAAAAAAGCCCTGACCCGCCACTTTGGCGATGTGTTCGAAGCAGAGATGGTTCCAGTTGCCGGGATGCCTGAAAGCGATTAGCTTTTTTTGTACATTTGGAATGGCCTGTTCTTTCGGTTCACAACCTGGAAGGGCCGGAATTTGGAACAGACGGCCCGTACAGAGGTTCAGATATTATGATCAAGGAACTTGAAGTCATAGAAAAGGGAAGTCCCGCAGAGCGCCGCCCGGACTGGCTGCGCGTAAAACTCCCTTCAGGAGAGAAGTTTAAAGAGGTAGCGGAAACCATCCGGACGCACAACCTGAATACGGTCTGTTCGGAGGCGCGTTGCCCGAATATGGGAGAGTGCTGGGGAGCCGGAACGGCTACTTTTATGATTCTGGGAGATGTGTGTACCCGATCCTGCTCTTTCTGCGCGGTCAAGACCGGCCGCCCACCCGAAGGCCTCGATATGGATGAAGCGAAGCGTGTGACCGACGCCGCGGCCAAAATGAAACTGAAACATGTGGTCATCACCTCTGTGAACCGGGATGAGAGGGAGGATGGCGGCGCCCCCGTCTTTGCGGAGTGCCACCGGCTTTTACGAGAGGAGATTCCGGGAGTTACGATCGAGTCGCTGATCCCCGATTTCAGAGGGGTGTGGGAGGCATTGCAGATTGTGATCGATACCCCGCCCGATGTACTGAGCCACAACCTGGAGACGGTGCCTCGTCTCTATCGCGCTGTCCGGCCTCAGGCGCGGTACGAACGCTCTCTGGAACTGCTCCGGCGGACCCGGGAGAGCGGGCTGCGTACCAAGACCGGCATTATGGTGGGGCTGGGTGAGACCGAAGAGGAGGTGGCCACGCTGTTGCAGGATTGTGTGGACCAGGGAGTAGATGTGGTGACCATCGGGCAGTATATGCAGCCCACAAAAATGCACCATCCGGTGATCGAGTGGGTTCACCCCGATATTTTTGCTGAGTACAAACGGATCGGAGAGGAGATGGGGATCGAACATGTAGAGAGCGGACCGCTGGTGCGCTCATCCTACCACGCGGAGCGTCATGTGTAAAGTAGCGGCTGGTGCAGGGAGCGCCACCGCTCTGGTTCAAAAGGGATCCGGCAGGGTGCCCGGAACAGCTGCCGGCTTTAGCCGGTTGCCCGTGTTCTACCCGAAACCGTATCTGTTCAGATATGCATTAAACAGATTTGCATTGCGATGATCTCTCTGGTTACCGTATTGATTATTTGTTACCTGATAGGCTCCATCCCGAGTTCCATCTGGATGGGCAGGCTGTTTCGAAACGTAGATATACGCGACTACGGAAGTGGGAACGCGGGGGCGACCAACACCTTTCGGGTACTTGGATGGAGATCGGGTGTGGTGGTGCTTATTCTCGACTTTTCGAAGGGGCTCATTACGACCCTGGTGGTGAGCCAGCTCGCCTGGGATATTGCATCAGGGCCGGTGTCGCCCGTGATGTGGGATACAGAGTCCTTTCTGAAGATCTCCTGCGGTGTAATGGCGGTTCTGGGGCACATGTTTCCGGTATTCGCCTCCTTTGAGGGCGGCAAGGGGGCAGCTACGGCAGCCGGAATGCTCTACGGGATTGAACCGATTTCGGTGACCATATCGGTAATCCTCTTTATTCTCACCATTTTATTTACGCGATACGTCTCTCTGGGGTCCATTATGGCGTCTCTCGTCTATCCCTTTTCACAGCTTCTGCTGAACAGCCACTACAACTGGGAGATCGATCCCAGCATTCTTATTTTCAGTTCGGTGATGGCTTTTGGTATTATTGTAAAGCATCACGCCAATATCCGGCGGCTGCTGAAAGGAACCGAAAACCGGGTTGAATCCTTTAAGCCGTCGAATGGAATATTGAACAAAGAGGGAGAGAAGACGTGAACAAGATCACCATTATAGGAGCCGGGAGCTTCGGTACCGCCCTCTCTATCGTACTTGCAAAGAGCGGCTATCCGGTGTCGCTCTGGGCCAGAGAGGAGGAGGTCATAGAGAGCATTAACAAAGAGCACTTCAACAGCTCCTACCTGACCGATATCAAGCTGCCCGACACCGTGCGCGCGTCGGCCGATTTCGAAGAGGCGCTGGATGGAGCGGTGATGGTGGTGGTGGCCACCCCCTCCCATACGGTACGCGAGGTCGTTGGCCGCCTGAAGCAGTTCCTGCGGGGCGATGAAGTGATTGTAACGGTGGCCAAAGGGATCGAGAACGACACCTTTATGACGATGTCGCAGGTCCTTGTGGAAGTGCTGGATGGCATCATTCTGGAAGATCGTATCGGGGTGCTCTACGGCCCCAGCCACGCCGAGGAGGTGGGGCTCTTTAAACCCACCACCGTGGTCTCTGCCGCTTACTCCAAAAGTACGGCGCGCTTCATTCAGGAGACCTTCATGACCCCGATGTTCCGCGTCTATCTGAACAACGACATCATGGGTGTGGAGATCGGCGGATCGGTGAAGAATGTGATGGCGATTGCTGCGGGAATCGTGGACGGAGCGGAGCTGGGAGACAACGCCAAAGCGGCTCTCATGACCCGCGGCCTTCACGAAATGAAACGGATGGGGATGCAGCTGGGTGCCTCCCAGGATACCTTTTCCGGTCTCACCGGCATGGGCGACCTCATTGTGACCTGTACCAGTGAGCATAGCCGGAACCGCCACGTGGGCTACCGGATCGGGCAGGGAGCAAAGCTGGACGAGATCATCTCCGGTATGAATATGGTGGCCGAAGGGGTGAAAACGGCCCGCTCGGTGCATCAGTGGGCGGAGCGGAACCGGGTAGAGATGCCCATTACCGAAGCGGTTCACAAAGTCCTTTTTGACGAGGTTGAACCGCGTGACGCACTATATGAGCTGATGACACGTAATGCCAAAGAGGAGATCCTCATTTAGAGGAGCACGGTTCGAACGTGTGGCCCGCCTCCGCTGAACGGGCTGTAACCAAGCGGCAAGACGATGAAGAACCTGGACGGATCCATTACCCTCTCTGCAATGAGTCCGAACGACCTGAAAAACCTGATCCAGACGGGTGAGGGGCTTTATCTGGAGTTTAAACGCACCACCCCCTCCCCGGAGAAGATTGCCAGAGAGATCGGCGCATTTGCCAACACACGGGGTGGAACCATCCTGGTGGGGGTCGATGACGACAAGACCATCTCCGGAATCCGCTCCTGGTTCGAAGAGGAGTTTCTGATGGAGAAGGCGGCCGACGAATTTTGCGTGCCGGCGGTGGGAATCACGATGGAGATGGTTCACCTGCCTGATCGGGATGTGATGGTGGTGCTGGTGCCGGAGTCGAAGCAGAAGCCGGTCTACAACCGGGGAAAGCGGATACGGCAGGTGTTTGTACGCCGGGGCGAGGAGAGCGTACTGGCCAGCGGAGAGCAGGTAGAGGTGCTGCGCAAGCAGACCTCTCAGGAGGGGGTCTCCTTCGAATATGGAGAGAAAGAGCGGCTTCTTTTCCGCTATCTGAATGAATATGGTGAAATCACCGTTGAAGGCTACTCCAGGCTGATCAACGCAACCACGCACCGCGCATCGGGAATCCTGGTGAATCTGGTGGGCGCAGGCGTGTTGAGTTTGTCAAGTCGCAAGAATGTTGACTATTTTACCTTTTCGCATCAAATGAAATGAGGCGAGTGAACGTATGACTGTAAAAGATGACCAACTGGACGATGTAATTTCGTCCCTGATAGACGATGATGGGGAGGGTGCGGGAGCGACACAGGGCGGACTGCCCGGAACTTCCTCCATGCCGCCGCCCCCGGAACCGGTACAGGCCGACGGGCCTCCGGTGAAATTGACCGCCAGGGCCGCCAAACAGATTCGAAAGATTCGGGAGACGGAGTCTATGGAGGAGGGCCTCTTCTTGCGGGTGGCCGTAGAGGGGGGCGGATGTGCCGGACTCAACTACAAGCTGGGCTTCGACTACAGGACGGAGGAGGATGAAGAGGTGGAGAGCCAGGGTTTGAAAATCATTGTGGACCCGCGTCATATGATCTATCTGAATGGAATCACCATCGACTATCCCGACGGCCTGGACGCGCGCGGTTTCACCTTCGACAACCCCAACGCCAGCGAGAACTGCGGCTGCGGTGCTTCTTTTGCGGTCTGAACCGGCCCAGACTTTCACTGCATCGGGCAGCGTCCCACTTCCGGCCGGAAGCCGATTCGTGCGTCACTGAACCGGGTTGAACCGGCCCGTGTGCCGGATGCCGCCCCGCTCTAATTCATGCGCGCCTTCGCCTGCACAGCCAGCTCCCGGACCTCCTCCGGAGAGACCTCCTCACTATTGCCGCAGAAGTGGCACACCATCTCCTGAGGCTCCCCCTCCATCGCTTCCAGCTCTCGGTAGTTGAGCATCGAGAGCGCCGATATAAACCGCTCCCGGCTGCAGCGGCAGAAGAAGTGGAGCGGCTGACGGGCTACCTCCTTCACTTTCCAGGGCTGAACCGCCCGCTTCATGATCTTGTCGATGTAGAGTTTCTCCGAGAGCAGTTTGGAGACCGGTTCAAACCGGGCGAGCTTCTCCTGCAGCTTGACGACCTCCTCTTCGGGTGCGCCCGGCATTTTCTGAACCAGCAGCCCCCCGGCTTGCAACACCTCTCCCCGACTGCCGATCTGTTCGTCCAGCAGTACGGCCGAGGGTAGCTGCTCCGACCGCGTCAGGTAGTTGGCCACATCGGTGGTCACATCTCCGCGGAAGAGCTGAATGGTACTGGTCTGCGGCTCCGCTTCGTTGTAGAGCACTTTGGTGGCGGTCAGCAGGCCGGCTCCCAGCCCCTCTCCGATGGAGATTCCCTCCCGGTTGTAATCGAGCCCGGCATCCGGATTGCGGACGTAGCCGCGCACCTCGCCCACCCGGTTCGCCTCGGCCATAGTGTGGCCCACCGGGCCGGTCCCCTCCAGCCGGAGGCGCAGCCTCTCCTCCCCCTTCAGAGACGAAGCGAGCAGTGCTGCCGCCGTGAGCGTACGCCCCAGTAGAACTGTCGCCAGGGGCGAGAGGTTGTGGCGGGTTCGCGCTTCCTCTACCAGATCGGTGCTCTTCACGACGGCAATTCGAAAGTGGCCGTCCACCGATAGGCCCCGAATCATTCGGTCTCTGAACTGAAACGTCTCTTTGTCGATCATTTTTTCCGGTTCCTCTCTTTCCAGATTCTCTCCTCCGCCAGCCGGGCGGAGGCTTGGTGCGTTGGGATGCCCTGCTCGCCAGCTCTCAGAAAGATAAGGAGAACCGTATTATAGATCTCCTCCGTCTTCGCACGCGCCTTCTGCGGGTCGTAGCCGCCCCGCTCGAACGAGATGTTGATGATGCCGCCCGCATTCAGCACATAGTCGGGGGCGTAGAGGATGTCGCGCTGGCGCAACGCCTCCCCATGCTTCTCTTCGTCCTGCAGAATGTTGTTGGCCCCGCCGGCCACGATTTCGCAGGTAAGCTCCCCGATCGTGTGGTCGTTGATGACCCCGCCCAATGCACAGGGGCTAAAGATCTGGGCCCCCTGTCGGCCGATCTCCGAGGGGGGCACTACTTCGGCGCCGTGCTCCTTTGCCGCCCGGTTTGCCAGCTCCCCGTTGATGTCGGCCACGGCGATACGGGCCCCCTCATCGGCCAGATGTCCGGCCAGCGCGTGCCCCACATGGCCTGCACCCTGAATAGCCACACTACGCCCCTCCAGAGAGTCGCTGCCCCAGGCCACCTTCGCGGCAGCTTTCATACCCATATAGACCCCGAACGCAGTCATGAGAGAGGGGTCGCCGCTGCCGCCCTTCTCCTCCGGAAGGCCGGTCACGAAGGGAGTCTCCATGCCGATCCACTCCAGGTCCCGGACGGTGACCCCCACATCCTTGGCCGTCAGGTAGCGACCGCCCAGCTTGTCGATCTGCCTCCCGAAGGCGCGAAAGAGGGGTTCGCTACGGTCCGTTTCGGGATTGCCGATGATGACCGCCTTGCCGCCCCCCATCTCCAGGCCCGCCACCGCTGCCTTGTAGGTCATCCCGCGGGAGAGGCGCTTCACATCCTCCAGGGCGCTCTCCGGAGAGTCGTAGGGCCACATGCGCACGCCACCCAGCCCCGGCCCCAGCGTGGTGTCGTGGATAGCGATGATGCCCTGCAGGCCGCTCTCAGGATCCTCGAAGTGACGGATGGTTTCGTGCTGCTGCTGAAGCTGGCGGTGCAGCGCTTTGAGCTCCGCTTCCCCGATGGCGGGAGTTTCGGGTTTTGAGTTGGTGTCGGGCATGACGCTGTGTCTGTCGGGTTGATCCGGTTCCGTTTTTGGCAATGGACAGATGTCCGACGGAAAGTTGTCAGGTTTGACTGTAAAACCCAAGAGCAGGATTTGTACATTGCGGGCGACTTTTTGAATCACCGAATGGAGAAGAGACTATGCCATATCGCTGGGTGTTCGACACAGAGTCCGGGCCGGAACCGGCGGACCGAATGGAACAGGAGCTGGGGGTAACGCCCGAGATCGCCCGGCTGTTGACGCAGCGCGGGATTGACAATTTTGGACGGGCGAAGAGTTTTTTCCGGCCGGAGCTGTCGCACCTGCACGACCCCTTTCTGATGCGCGATATGGAAGCGGCCGCCTCCCGCCTGGCTGCAGCCGTTCGCGGCGGGGAGAAGATCATGATCTATGGTGACTACGACGTAGATGGCACCACCGCCACCGCCTGCATGCTCCTCTTTCTGCAGGAGTTTGGCGTGGATGCCTCTTTCTACATCCCGCACCGATACCGGGAGGGGTACGGCATCAGCCCGGAGGGGGTCCAGGAGGCGAAAGCGCGCGGGGCTTCGCTGGTGGTGTCGGTCGATTGCGGCATTGGCGCGGTGGAGGAGGCGGCCCAACTGGCGGAGGCGGGCATCGACCTTGTCATTTGTGACCACCACACAGTGGGCGGCCCGCTGCCCAAAGCCGTGGCCGTACTGGACCCGAAGCGCCCCGACTGCAGCTACCCGTTTGACGGCCTCTCCGGAGCGGGTGTGGCGTTCAAGCTCATTCAGGGGACCCTGGTGAAGCTGGGCCTTCCGGAACACCACGCCTGGACGTGGCTGGACCTGGTGGCGATCTCCACCGCCTCGGACATTGTGCCGGTGGTGGACGAGAACCGGGTGATGATGCGCGAAGGGTTGAACCGGATCCGGAGCGAACCCCGCCCCGGCATTCGCGCCCTGCTGGACCAGATCGGTATGCCGCCAGAGCAGGTGAACGGCACTTCGATCCTTTTTTCGGTGGGGCCCAGGATCAATGCAGCGGGGCGGATGGGGGACGCCTCGATGGCGGTGGAGCTGCTGATCGCCAAACAGGCGGCAGAAGCGAAACGGGTGGCGGGCCTGCTGGAATCGATCAACCTGAAACGTCGGACCACCGACCGGCAGACACTGGACGAGGCGACCGCTATGGTGGAGCGGGAGTGCGACCTGGAGGCGATGCACGCGATGGTACTGCACAGCCCAGGCTGGCACCTCGGGGTGATAGGCATTGTAGCTTCCCGGCTGGTAGACGCCTACTACCGGCCGGTGGTGATGTTGAGCACGGTGGATGGCGTGGTGAAGGGGTCGGCCCGGTCGATAGGCGGGTTCAACATCTATGATGCGCTTTGCGAGTGCGAGGATCTGCTGCTGCAGTACGGGGGGCACGAGTTTGCGGCGGGGCTTACACTGGAGAAGAGCAATTTGGAGCCGTTCCGTGAGCGGTTGGGGCGTATTGCGGGGGAGCAACTGGCCGATCGGGACTTTTTGCCGGAGCTGAAGATTGACGCGCGGATCGAGCTGTCGGATGTGAACCGGCGTTTCTGGAAACTGCTGAGCCAGTTTGAGCCGTTTGGGCCCGGGAATCCGAAGCCCGTTTTTGTGAGCAGAAATGTGCGGGTGCAGAGTGGGCCGTCGGTGGTGGGAAGGGGGCACCTGAAGATGAAACTCTCCCAGGATGGCTCTCCCCCCTTCGATTCGATCGGGTTTAACATGCACGAATACTTGCCAATGATCCGCGAGGCGAAGGGTGAAGGGTTCGACATCGCCTACGAGCTGGAAGAGAACTTCTGGAACAACCGGAGGAGCCTTCAGATACACCTGAAGGATATTCAGAGCAGTGGTTCAGATGCTTCCGGATTAGCTAGGAATTGACTACAAAAGATCGAATCATAGAGAAAATAGGCAAGATAGAGGATCCGGAACTTTTCAGGTAACTCGACAGATGGATGGATTTGTTTTTGTATATCACTGAAGTGGATACGTTTTCAGAAGTTGAGATTACAACAGTACATGAGGGCTATGAACAGTATATAAAGGGAGATGTTAGCAATCAGTAAGAAGCTAACAAACTTCTTTTGCATCTGAATACGGAAACATGTTATTTACAGGTACTAATATTAACAAACGTGTATTGATGCCTGAAGTTGGCAGGTTAAGAACGGTTTTTTTCGGGGAGAATCGAACGTTGTTATATCATTTCCCACCCGATACAATACTGCCATTCGCAATGATATGAACGCAGAGTCGTCTGTATTGTGAAATCAGCGACTTTTTTTTGAATGCGTGACGCTATTTGTCATTCTGCTTCATTACGTTATTCATCACATGGCTTTCATCTGAAGTTGAAACAGATTTACGCCGGGGGAAGCAGTTGCAGTTACGCAGAGAACCGGAAAACCTGCATGACGAGTATGCGATCGAAGTTTACTTCGGGCAACACAAGAGCGGGTACATCAACCGTGCTGATAGCGCAGTCCTAGCACTACTTATGGATCAGGGTATAGAATTACGAGCGTGGATTATGGAGATGGGCCGGTCGGGTTATGTATCACAGAAGGTAAAGGTAGTGGTTTGGATGAACCTTCCTGATTTTGATTTGCAGGGGTGACGTGATGTGACACTTTACAGGATGGGTAATGTCCCGATACTTGTGTAAAAATAGAAAAGGTGCTGCCTAAAGGTTAGAT
>JBBDIJ010000006.1:0-1247 GCA_040880485.1 Balneolaceae bacterium | reverse complement strand
TCGGAGCTTATCACGATGCGTTGAATTACGGACTTAAATTGGACCATACACCCACTCCAAATATCGATCGACTGGCTGAAGAGGGGATGCGGTTTGATAATGCCTTTGTCACCAATTCGATCTGTGTTCCTTCCCGTGCGGTGATGTTGAGCGGCATGCACAGTCATAAGACCGGTGTGGTAACCAATATGGAACCGATGCCTGTGGATCTGGAAACGTTTCCTGTGATACTACAACAGAATGGGTATCAGACAGCGATGATTGGAAAGTGGCATCTCAAAAGTGAGCCCCAGGGGTTTGATTACTACGAAGTGCTCTACGGGCAGGGTCCCTATTACAATCCGACGATGCGCACCCCGAATGGAGATATCGAGTATTATGGCCATACAACCGGAATAATTACCGATATTGCCCTGGAGTGGCTGCGGCTGGAGCGGGAAAGAGACAAGCCCTTCATGATGATTTATAACCACAAGGCTCCGCACCGTGAGTGGCTGCCGGGACCGGCCCTGAACGATTATCAAGACCGGGATATCCCTGAGCCGCCCAATCTTTTTTACGATTACTCAGGTTTGACAACTGCCGCTCATGAGCAGGATATGGAGATCAGTGAGTTGGGAGGCCCTCAGTCCATGAACTGGGGACGGGATTTGAAAGTGCCGCTACACCCGGAAACGGGAGAACCAAATCCGGGCTGGGAGTCATTGGTGAATGGAAACAGCCTGAGTGAAGATCAGCTTGAACGTATTACTGAAGCGTATGCTGCAGATAATGAATACTTGTACGAAAATTATGCAGACTGGTCAGAAGAGGAACGTACCCGGTGGAGATATCAGCGGTATGTGAAAGATTACTTGCGGGTTATTCGTGAAGTGGACGATGAAGTCGGGCGGTTGATGGCCTGGTTGGAACGGGAGAATCTGAAAGATAATACGATTGTAATCTATGGCGGAGACCAGGGCTTCTTTTTGGGAGAGAATGGCTGGTTTGATAAACGGTGGATTTACGAGGAATCATTCAGGATGCCTCTGATTGTTCACTGGCCCGATGGGGTTGAACCGGGTTCTGTAAACGAACATCTGGTGCAAAATCTGGATATCGCTCCCACTGTTTTAGACCTGGCCGGAGTGGAGATTCCCTACAGAATTCAGGGAAGATCAATGGTTCCTTTGTTAAGGGGTGAAAATCCGGAAGACTGGCGCGATGCAGTATATTATCAATATTATGAAGGCCCGGAGGTGGAAAAT
>JBBDIJ010000005.1:0-162679 GCA_040880485.1 Balneolaceae bacterium | reverse complement strand
TAGGACGCCGCCCTTTCACGGCGGTAACACGGGTTCAAATCCCGTACGCGGTACTCGATTATTTGTACAGAGCCCCATCTTCAGCAGTATCATACCTCGATAAAGCACTCATGTTTGTACTATGTACCGAGGCCTTCCGCCACTGCCGTAGCGGTGCTCCGGCGGTTCAAATCCCGTACGCGGTACTTTTTGTCCGATTGCAAGAATTCCGGTTCCACTGCCATCCTCTCTCCAAAGATCAGCCAAATTCAAAAACAGAGATGGTATTATTATAAACGGGTAGTAGATAAGCAGTGGTAACAAGCCCCAAATTCCTGTTCGGTTTAACCAGATCATCGGATTCCGAACTGAAAGAGTCCAGGCCAGATGGCCAAAACGCCCATAGGTATAGCGAACCCTGATCGGCTCCAAGCCGCATCTTTTTAACTTATCCGAGATCTCTTCGGCAGAGTAACCTGGCCTCGCATGCTCCCCTACAAATGAGTCCTCCTCCCCCCCATCCTCTTCTGAAAGATGGGATGGTGAGTGCATCAAAAAGACCCCACCAGGCTTCAGTGAATCCGATATTCTTCGAATTACCTCCAGGTCTTCATCAATATGCTCCAGTACATCTATACAGATAGCCATATCAAATGTCGGTCCGAAATCAATCTCCCTGAGGTCGGCCAGCCTGAACCGGATTCTGCCAGCCTTTCGCTCCTTTTTGAAATAGTCCCGACAATCTTCCAGATACTTTTCTTTTACATCCAGAGCAGTGATCTCCAGCCCGCAAAACCGGTCGAGCAAAAATCGGTCATATTGGCCAAATCCACTGCCGGCATCCAGAAGTTTCCACTTGCCCAACTCTTCAAAACGGAGCCCTTGCCCAACAATAACTTTTCGCATGTGCCAGCTTCGGAGAAAAAGGAGATCCAAAAGTGCATAGAAGAGCCTTCTCAAAAAACTGGATCCGCGAACCATAGAAGCCAACCGATCCTTAACCGGATCATACTCTATCTTTGCCACACCATCTCCCCGGATCGTTCTGAACAACCCGCCCCTTCGTGCCCCTCTGAATGATCTACAACAGGGTTCATATACGATCTTTTATATTTGGACGATCCCTGTTTACCCTTCCTCGATTGATCATGTCGCCCAGAAAACCGATTGAGAAGAACTGAACCCCGATAACTACGAGAAGAACACCCAGAATGAGCAGTGGTCGATTGGCGAGCGGTTCGTTGTGTACGAGTTTCATCCAGGCGAGATAGGCGTTGATTCCGATACCGCCAGCCAGAGAAAACACTCCGATACTGCCAAAAAAGTGCATCGGTCTATTCATATAGGTCGATACAAACATCAGTGTCAACAGATCCAGAAAGCCGTAAACAAAGCGGGAAACTCCAAATTTGGTGCGGCCGTACTTCCGTTCATGGTGCCGAACCGGCTTCTCGGAAATTCTGCCGAAGCCCTCCCATCTCGCAAGCAGAGGAACGTAGCGATGCAGTTCTCCATGCAGATGAATATTCTCAATCACTTCACGGCGATAGACCTTTAATCCGCAATTGAAGTCGTGAAGCCGAATTCCTGTGACCCATCTGGTTACGAAATTAAAGAAGCGCGACGGGATGGTTTTGCTCAGGGGATCTTTCCGCTTTTTTTTCCATCCACTCACCAGGTCATAACCCTCTCTGAGCATCGCCAGCAGCCCCGGGATTTCAGCGGGGTCATCCTGCAAATCCGCATCCATGGTAACCACATAGCGTCCCCTTGCCACTTCAAAACCGGCCTGTAGTGCTGTGCTTTTACCGTAGTTCCTCTGAAAACGAATGCCCTGTATGGCTGGGAAAGAGGCCCTTAATTCACGTATTACATCCCACGAGTTGTCTGTAGAACCATCATCTACCAGAACAAGCTCGAACGTATACCCCTCCAGTGCAGTGTGCACACTGGAGGCAAGCTCCTTCAGAGAGGGGGCTTCATCAAGTAGAGGCACAATTACACTTACCTCAACACCGCTACCCGAAGGGCGGGACTCATAGACAGGTTCAATATTGGACAATCGGTTGCAACTTAAATGAAAACTCTTTACCTCTGTAGATACCTTTTTGCAGGCAAAAAATACAGGATTCCGAGTCTATGAAAAAATTGTACTACACGATAGGGGAAGTTTGCAAACTTTCCGGTATCGAATCTCACACTCTAAGGTACTGGGAACGCACAATTCCGGAACTGAAGCCCAGGAGGAGCAAAGGAGGAAAAAGACAATATAGCGAGGCTGACGTCGCACTTGTCTTTCAGCTGAAAGATCTTATTGTCGATCAAAAATACAGTACAGCCGGAGCTAAAAAAGCAATAAGTGAGGTTGAGGAGCCTGAAAGCCAGGATACTGAGCTTTCCCCCTCCCTTCAACGAGACCTGAAGGAGGTAAGAACCTTTCTGAAGCACCTCTCCGATACCCTGTAAATACCGGTGCAGGAGTCTCTCCGATCCGTTTTATTGACGTGAAAAGTGCAGTATTAGCAGGTAAAAGAAATGAGTACAGATCAGAAGTGCGAATCCGACCAGATGAAATAGCTGCATCCAGCCCGGCATCCCGAACCACTCCATACCTGCTCCCAACAATATCTGTAGTGTGATGAGAAGACATACCAGCATCGCTAACCGGCGCAATATCCCTTTTACACCGGACCGTTTCATATCCCACACCAAAAGTGCTGTCATCGTGACTACCAGCCACGAAAAGCTTCGATGAATGAGGTATAACGTGTTGTCTATCCTCTCCGGCCACATTTCCCGCGGTGGTGGGTTGGGGGCATTCTTAACGAGGTCCACCATCTCTCTGACCTGGGTACCCAATATCATCTGAACTAAAAGCAGCAGAAATAGAAATCCTCCCAACCACATCAATCGCTTCGCAATCGGTTCAGAAATATTCACTACAAATTTTTCCCTTGTAGCCCGAACTGCCGCATAGAGAAGCAGGTTTAAAATGAGCATCGCCAATATCATGTGAAGAGTAATCATCCCGGTGCTCAGGCCGCTTTGTACCACTACTCCACCCAGCCAACCTTGCAGCAGAACCAGAATTAAAGCGGTAGCCGATACCCAAACGATTATCGAATCACTTTTTCTGTAGCGGAAAGAGAGAATAAATGTAGCGGTAATCAACAGGCCTATCGTAACTCCCACAAGACGGTTAAAATATTCAAGCCATGTGTGAAGTGGGTTATAGAGTGCAGTATCGTAACCCGCCGGGAGGTCAACTGCATCTAAAGGTGGAATCCAGAGTCCAAAACAGGTGGGCCAGTCGGGACAGCCGAGGCCGGCGCCGGCTGCTCGCACCAGCCCTCCAACAAAAATCAGCAAAATAGTGGCAGCAACTGTAGTAAATGCAACTTTCTGATAGAGGTTATACTTCATACCTGTTTCAGTGTGTGGTATAGACTTTGTCGATGAGGTTTTAAAAGAATATACGAAGCAACACGCATATTCGCGTCTCTGCATTGTACAACGGGAATTCTCTGCCAGCTCAACCACATCTCAGAAAAAAAATGTGTACCTTTTTGCCTCTCAAAATTTCATCTGTCAATCGAGAACACTCTGCTGCGTGGCTTCAAATACCCTTTCTGAAAGAGCTCTGGCCGGAGTCTTCAATGACTATCTGGAACTGACCAAACCCGGCATTACCCTGACCGTCATTGCCAGCATGCTGGCAGGATTTCTGCTCGGCACGGGCGGAATAATTGATATTCCCCTGCTGATTCATGCCACTATAGGTACATGGCTCATCGCTTCAGGTACCGCAGCGCACAATATGTATATGGAGCGAGGGTATGACGGCCTGATGAGGAGAACAGGCAACCGGCCACTTCCGGCAAACCGAATTTTGCCACGCTCCGGACTTCTCTACTCATTGACCCTCATCTTCTCCGGGCTTGCCTGGCTGTTGCTTTTGGTCAACCCGGTTGCGGGTGGGGTCGCATTTGCCACCACTGTCATCTATCTATGGGCCTATACTCCGCTAAAAAGAATTTCGGCACTTAATGTTTTTGTGGGGGCTGTTCCCGGTGCATTGCCTGTTGTCGGAGGCTGGGCAGCCGCATCAGGCACCATCTTTGAGCATGGAATGTGGGTTTTGTTCGGCCTTATCTTTTGTTGGCAGATTCCTCATGTGATGTCCATAGCCTGGGTCTGCCGAAAGGATTACGAACATGCAGGCTTTAAAATGTTACCCAAGCGGGACCCCGCAGGTTACGTTACCATCATGTGGACACTTCTCCCTTTGGTTGCCCTGCTACCTACCATCTGGAAGCTTTACATAATGGGGATTGCAGGGCCTCTCTTTCTCTCTGGAGCATTGTTTATGACCGCCGGTTTTCTATGGTATGGAATTCGTTTTGGCGTAAAAAGAGATCATCATACCGCTCGGCAACTTATGTTCGCCTCCTTCGCCTATCTGCCGCTGATCTGGGCTCTTCTCTTTCTGGACTGGATACTGTTCTGATAACACCGGGGATTACCGGCCTCTTTCATGACAGTGGAGTGAATTTCCCGGGGCTGCTTTCACTCATTATATCCCAGATGGTTTCAAATATATCGTCAGCATTGGGCTTTGAGAAATAGTCCCCGTCTGTAGAGTATGCGGTCCTGTGTGCCTTTGCTGTCAGACAGCGCGGGGCAGAGTCCAAATAGCGGAAACCTCCCTGCAGATCCAGGACTTGCTGCATCATAAAGCCGGTAGCTCCACCAGGAACGTCCTCGTCTATAAAGCATATTCTGTTGGTCTTCTTGAGTGATTCAAGAACCCTGCCGTAACGATCGAATGGGAGGAGAGTCCTTACATCGATCAACTCTACTGAAATACCTGACCTCGCCAGCTCCGGGAGTACAGATTCAATAAGGTTACAGGTAGATCCGTAAGAGACAACGGTAATGTCCCTTCCCTCCCGAACCAGTTCCGGAACTCCGAGAGGAACGGTAAATTCACCGAGGTTTTCCGGGAGTTGCTCTTTCTTTCGATAAGCATTCAAAGGTTCAATAACCAGCGCCGGATCATCACCCCTCAATAGAGTATTATAGAAACCTGCCGCATCCGTCAGATTTCTGGGCACGCAAACGTGAACACCACGTAAAGAGTTAATGATCATCCCCATGGGCGATCCGGAGTGCCAGATCCCCTCCAGACGATGTCCTCTGGTTCGAACGATGAGTGGGGCTTTCTGTCCACCGGCGGTTCGGTAACGCAGCGAAGCGAGATCGTCGCTAAGCCCCTGGATACAATAGAGTAAATAATCGAGATACTGAATCTCTGCAATGGGTCTGAGGCCTCTGAGGGCCAGGCCAATACCCTGGCCAATAATGGTCGCTTCCCGAATGCCGGTATCCCCCACCCGAAATTCTCCATACTTCTTTTGCAGGCCCTCCAGCCCCAGGTTCACATCCCCCAACCTGCCTGAATCTTCACCAAAGATCAACAGTTCCGGATATCTTGAAAGCAGTTTGTCAAAGTTGTTCCGCAATACTACTCTACCATCTACTAAATCGGAGTTATTTTTCAGAACAGGGCGCACCTCTTCGACATGAAGTGGCGATCGTATACTCTCACTGATCAGATGAGAGTTGTACCGACGCCGGTTTTTTCTGTCCATCTCCTCCATCCAGTCCGAAAGTCTCTTACGAGCCTCGCTTCCTGAACTTCTGGCCAAACGCAGAGCCTTGCGGCCAGCCGTAATCACATCCTTGAAAAAAAATCTCTGACTCTTTTCGAGCCGTGTCAGTATCTGTTGTATTTCATCATGGAGCTTATCTTCAGTGGCAAGACTCTCCAGAAGCACTTCAAGTTGACGCCTCTCTTCCTGTATTGAGCTCCGAATCGCTTCCCAGGCCCTCTTCTGCTCCTGTTTCACTTCGTCCTTCGCTTCCTGTTCTATTCGATCCAGTTCTTCCGGAGTAGAATGTCCCTTTTTCAGTAGCCAGCTTCTCATTTTCCGGCAACAACAGTACTCTTCCTCCCACTGCAGTCGCTCCTTCGACTTATACCGTTCATGAGAACCGGATGTAGAGTGCCCCAGTGGCTGTGTTGCTTCCTCAACATGGACAAGGACCGGAACATAGTGCTCTCGGGCAAGCTCAACCGCTTCGCTATACGTATTCATCAGGGCCGTATAGTCCCAAGCTTTCACACGAAAAATTTCGATACCCTTCTCATTTTCCGTTCTTCGAAACCCCTCCAGTGCTTTTGAAATACTCTCTTTTGTAGTCTGGTACTTCTTTTCCACCGATATTCCGAACCCGTCGTCCCATACCGATACGACAAGGGGTACCTGCAATACACCTGCGGCGTTAATCGTCTCCCAGAAAATCCCTTCTGATGTACTTGCGTCGCCTATAGTACCGAAAGCCACTTCACGCCCTCCCCGGGAGAATTCAGTACGATTATGCAACTGCGCATGGTCCCGATAAACCTTTGATGCCTGGGCCAGTCCAAGAAGACGAGGCATCTGCGCAGCCGTCGGAGACATATCCGCAGCGGTATTTCTTCTATCCGTTTGAGATACCCACTCTCCCTTCTCATTGAGCAGCCGTGTCGCAAAATGCCCATTCATCATCCGCCCTGCGGAGCAGGGTTCGTGACGAACATCGGGATGCGCATACAGCTGTGCAAAAAATTGTCTCGGTGTAAGCTCGCCAATAGCGAGCATAAATGTCTGATCTCTGTAATAACCGGATCGGAAATCTCCCTTTCGGAACTGACTCGACATGGCTATTTGAGCCAACTCCTTTCCGTCACCAAAAATGCCGAATTTCGCCCTTCCCAGAAGTGCCTCTCTCTCGCCGAGAAGTGAAATCTCCCGGCTCACTCGGGCAAGCTTATAGTCACGAAGGGTTTCACGAACCCCTTTATCGGATGACTTTTTCGATTTGATTACTTCAAAATGGCTCATGGCACACGCGTTTCACCGTATGACTCTATATAGGAAGCTCCACCATTATAAGGTTTCAGTCAAGTTTTTAAAACTTAAATGATCAGACTCCACGATTCAGGTTCAACCCGGAAAACCTCCACGTGTCATTCTTAACGGGTCCAATACCTCGCACAGTGTCTCCTCTGGCAAATCCGACATCTCTCTGGCAACTTCAAGAACGGGCCTGTTTTGGGCGTACGCCTCTTTTGCTATTTTGGCTGCCAGATCGTAGCCAATAAGTGGGTTTAACGCCGTTACAAGAATCGGGTTGCGGCCGGCCCCGTCGGCAATTACATCACGATTTACTTCAAAACCACCAACAGATCGCTCTGCAAAATTAAATATACCGTTTGTCAGGATTTCGATCGATTCCAGTAGGTTGTAAGCGACCACCGGCAACATGACATTCAGTTCAAAATTCCCGGACTGGCCGGCTACGGTAATCGTCATATCATTCCCTATGACCTGGGCACAAACCATGGCCAAAGACTCCTCTATGACAGGATTCACCTTGCCCGGCATAATAGATGAACCGGGTTGCAGGGAGGGCAGTGCCAATTCGCCAAGCCCGTTATTCGGCCCGGAATTCATCCATCGAAAATCGTTACAGATCTTCAAAAGGCCAACCGCAACCGTTTTGAGCTGACCACTCAGCTCCACAGGAGCATCCACAGTGGATTGTGCTTCAAAATGATTTTCCGCTTCCCGGAAAGAGATGCCTGTCAGATCCGATATCCGGGCAGAAAACTTCTCTCCAAAAGACGGATCGGTATTGATACCCGACCCCACTGCAGTACCCCCCTGGGGAAGTTCCGTCATTCGCTCCAGGGCTCCCTCAATACGGGTTATACCGAGTTCTACCTGTCGTGCATAGCCCTCAAGTTCCTGTTTCAACGTCACCGGCATCGCATCCATCAGATGAGTACGACCGGTTTTAACGACATCCTCCAGCTCATCCGCTCTCTTCAGTAGTGTGCTTTTCAATGTCTCCAGAGAGGGGATCAGAGAACTTCTTACGGTGGTAACAGCAGCAATACGAATCGTCGTAGGTATTACATCGTTAGAACTCTGCCCAAAGTTCACGTGGTCGTTGGGGTGAACCTGAACCTCTCCCTTTCCGATCTGGTTAGCCCGCGCCGCAATCACCTCATTTGCATTCATATTGGTCGAGGTGCCGGAACCGGTCTGAAATACATCGACGACAAAGTGCTCATCCAATTCCCCGTCGGCCACCTCCGAAGCCGCCTTGATGATTGCTTCAGCCAAGGGCCTGTCCAGATGTCCCAGCTCACTGTTTACTTCTGCTGCGATCTGTTTCACCTGGCCCAGCGCCTCTATAAAAGCTCGTGAAAAACGTAGCCGGCTGATCGGAAAGTTATCACACGCTCGCTGTGTTTGTGCACCATACAGTGCGGAAGAGGGAACACGAACCTCTCCCATAGAATCTTTTTCAATACGATAATTGCTCATCTGACAAGAGTTGGTTCAAAAGTCTGATACAAAAGCCTTGCACCCGGTAAACAAACAGGCTCCTGAAAAAGGTAGTGATTTTTGGAAACAATTGGGCTGCATAGGCCAAGGCCACTACCTGAATAACTCCACGTAAGATCAGAGTGCTTTACTGTACATACGGTAGGTCTTGCTCCTCTCTCCGCCGATCTTTTCGGCAACCCGGATCATCTCTGTATTGTTCTCGAGCACCCAGCTCAACTCTGAAGAAGTGAACCCATCCCTCAAACCGTTTTCAATCGATTTTTGGTGTAATACCGCATCAATACCCCGTCCCCGATATTCGGGCAGAACCCCCATAAGAGCCGTTCGAATACGATTAATCTTTCTTCTGTACCAGAGCAGCTTGAAAATTCCAAGAGGCAGAAGTTTCCCATTCATCCGGGCAAAGACCTGATTGTAATCGGGAAGAGCAATGGAAAAAGCTACAGGCTCGCCATCGATCTCGGCAACATGGGCGAACCGGGTATCGACAATCTTCTTCATATCGGAAGCCATCGTCTCCAGCTCTTCCGAAGTAAGGGGAATAAAACCCCAATTCTCTTTCCAGGCTTCATTAAAGATGTGACGAATGATGTCGAGTTCCTTCCGGAGAGATTTCATTCGAATCTCACGAACATTCAGTCCTGGCACCCTCTTGTGGACAATATCCGCTGCCCGGTTCATTCTCTCCCTTTGTACACTATTTTCTGTTACTTCAAATGCAAAAAGATCGATCTCCTTCTCTAATCCCGCCCCCTTTAACAGTTTGTCGTACCACGGTTTATGATAGGGCATCAGAATAGAGGGACGGCGGTCGAAGCCATCTACCAGTATTCCGATTTCATCCATCATTCCCGGGTTGGCAGGGCCAAGCAGTCTGGTCACTCCCCGATCCTTCAGCCAGTCTGATGCCACCCGCATCAACAGATCAACGGTGCCCTGGGAATCTACAGATTCAAAAAACCCGAAAAAACCGGTATGACTATCATGAAACCGGTTATACCTATGGTCCAGAATGGCAGCGATCCGGCCGGCTGGCCGGCCATCCTCCTCCGCAAGGAAAAGAGCAATTTCAGCATCATTAAAGAAAGGATTCCTTCCGGTATCAATCAGTTTCTTCTGCTCTATACGTAGTGGCGCTACCCAATTCTGATCGTCTCTGTAGTGATGGTAGGGGAAATCGAGGAACTGCGCCCTCTCCTCCTTCGTAGTGACAATCGTTACGCCGTTTGTCTTCGGTGTCGCCTGCACAATCAGTGATTCAATAGAGAGTGGCCGTTTCGGTCTATGATACCGTGCTTTACACCAACTTTGTAGAATGCATTCAGAACTTTGTCCAGATGTTCATCCGTATGAGTCGCCATGTAGCTTGTCCGGACCAGTGCCTGACCTTGAGGTACAGCGGGAGGAACCACCGCATTCACATATACTCCCTCCTCAAACAGATCCTTCCAGAAGCGAAAACAGTCCATCATTTCTCCGACGACAACCGGAATAATCGGAGTCTGGCTGGACCAAACATTGAACCCCATTGAACTCAGCTCTCTCCGCATCAGATTGGAGATCTCCTCAAGTCGTTCGAGTCTCCACCCCTCTTGCTGAAGAATTTCAAGGGCCTTCAATACGGTTGCAACGTTGGCAGGGGGCATGCTTGCACTGAAGATGTGTGCCGGTGACTGGTGACGGATATACTCGATCACCGGTTTGTCGCCAACGATAAACCCGCCGAGCGATGCAAATGACTTGGAAAAAGTTCCGGTAATAAGATCGACCTCATCCAGTAGCCCGTGCGAAGAAGCCGAACCACGGCCACCCTCACCAACTACTCCGATCGCATGTGCGTCATCCAGATAGAGCCGGGCACCAAATTCTTCCTTCAGCTCAACCAGTTCAGGTACGCGCGCAATCATTCCGGACATGGAGAATACACCGTCACTGACTATAATCTTCCCTGCATCCGGATCGGACCGCTCAAGCAGCTTCCTGAGGTGATCCATATCATTGTGGGCATAACGGACGGTTTTTGCATTGGAAACCAGCGTTCCCATCACAATACAGGCGTGATTGTCCTTGTCTGAAAAGATAATATCATTCCGTCCGGCTATCGTCTGAATGGAACCCTCATTGGTCTGGTATCCGGTACTGAAGAGAACACACGCCTCTTTTCGAAGAAATGTAGCAAGTTTCTCTTCCAGTTCGAGATGCAGGTCCAGAGTCCCATTCAGATATCTGGAACCGGTACAGCCTGTACCATACGTAGCAATTACATTCTGAGCCGCTTCAATGGTACGGGGATCATTTGTCAGGCCAAGATAGTTATTGGACCCGGCCATAATCACATCCCTCCCCTCAATACGCACCACAGTACCGTCTGTTGCCTGCAGAGGTTTAAAATAGGGGTAAAGTCCGAGCTCTTTTACTTCTTCCGCCTTGGTATACTCATACGCTTTGGAAAAAATATCACTCTTCTTCTTTATATCGGCTCTGGAATCAGCCATTCTCTACAGCTTCGGGATGGATGTTTTTAACTGCTAAATATAGCCAGTATTCGGTTTCCATCAAATCAGAGAAAGGGACTGAAGACGGCCGAATAGAGAGGGTGGACAGGTCATTTACGGAACAGGGTGGTACATACCTACTTGTCCGACACGGTTCTGTGAGCCGAAACCTCACGAAGAAAGTCCAGATATCTGGCGGCTACCCGATCCCAGCTGAAGTGTTTCTCGACATGCATACGAGCCGTTACCGAAAAGCGTTTCAGATCTCCCTCAAGTACCTCATCCACTTTTTTGGCAAACTCTTCCGGTTGTTCGTGTGGCACCCTATACCCGTTTACTCCCTGACGTATCACATCCCGTATTCCTTCAAGGTTGGATGCAACTGCAGGCATACCGGCCTGATTCGCCTCCAGAAGCACAATTCCGAAACCTTCCATATCTCCTGGTACTGGGATATTTGGCATGACAAAGAGGTCGGAAGCTGCATAGGCAGCCCTTAAAACTTCCTCTGGCTGGCGTCCCGCAAGAGTGATCCGATTGCCGCATTGTGATTGTTCCTTTGCCATCACCAATTCCTCACGCTCCGGCCCATCACCAATCACGAGATACTCTGCATCTGTCCGCAGTTTTGGAATAACCTCTCGAATAAACCAGCTGTGCCCTTTACGCTTCACGAGCCTGCCTACAGTCAACAGAATTTTCCGGTCTTCAGGTTCGAACCCAAGAACCTCTTTGAGTAGTTTTAGCGCCTCTTCTCTGTCGGGAAGAGAGCGGGCATAACGACTATCAAAACCGTTTGGCAGTGCCACTCCTTTTTCCGGAACCATTCCTCTTTTAACAGAGGCTTCTCTCGTAGCTCTCGATACAGAAATGACTCCGTCAAGCTTGTTGAATACTCTGGGAAGGTACCACTGATAGATCGACAGGGGCAGAGTTACATCTTGCCCGTGATTAATACTGACAAGCGGCACCTGCACACTCTTTCTTAAAAAGGGAACAACTCCAGCTGTTACCATGGACGAGAATAGTATCACGTCTGGATCAAACCGGCGTACACCTTCCGGAATCCTCTTAAGCAGGCCAAACAGAAATGCAGTTGTTGACAGGCCAATTCTTCGCCAGGGGGCTCTCAGAATTATCGTTTCCAGTTCAACATCTTTCCGGCGCTGCAATGCGTTTACAAGTTGCATACTCACACTCTGCATACCGCCTACATTTTCGAGCGGTTGATCTCTGGGTGGGTGTGTATGGGATATATAGAGTATTTTCAAAATATCCTGAATATTGATTCTGACGTTCAGTTTACATCATCCAAACGCAAACCACCCACCTCCCTGTAGCAATCGAGCAGATTCGCATTGATCCTGTCCCAACTGTAGGTCTCAGAGAACTCAAGAGACTTTTTCCCCATCTTTTTTCGAAGCTCCCCATCTCTGGCCAACATTTCGACCCTTTCTGCAAACATATCAGGCTTATTCACCGGAACAAGATAACCGTTCACCCCCTCTTCAACCAGAGATTTGCTTCCTGTCGCATCTGCAACGACACAGGGCAGCCCTGAAGCCATCGCTTCAAGTGTCACATTTCCAAACGTTTCCGTATCGGAGGGAAACAGAAAGATATCGCTGTTTGCATAGGCTCTTGCAAGTTCTTCACCCTCTAAAAAACCGGTAAAATGTGCCGTAGGGAGGTGTTCAGTCCGAAGTTGCTCGCGGGCAGGCCCGTCCCCCACCACCATCGCCTTCACTCCAGCCTCCCGATCCGACACTCTGGAAACTGCAGTCGCAAAAATATTCAGATTCTTCTCCCATACCAGCCTCGAAACAAAAGTGACTACAACATCCCCGGGGTCGAATCCTTGTTCTGTTCTCCACTTTTCACTTCTTTGACCCGGGTGAAAGAGTGAGGTTTCCACTCCCCTTGCCCAAATCCGAAAGTCCGTTTCCACTCCATGCTCATTCAAGACATCAACCATAGATTGTGATGGAACATATACTTGATCACAATGCCGGTAGAACCATCTGAGGTATCGCCATCCGGCACTTTCCAACCATTGCAGGCTGTAGTACTTCAAATAGGATGGGAAGTGTGTATGATAGGACGATACGGCAGGACATCCCGATTTTAACGCCCACTTCAGAGCTGCAAAACCCGGAATGTCGGGAGTTGCGATATGGACCAAATCAGGCTTAAACTTTCGCAGTTCCCTTTTTGCAGCGGGTGGAAAGCAGAGGGACAGGCGATACTCAGGACGCCCCGGTGCCGGCATGGAGGGCAAGCCGACAAGCCGTCCCTGATGCTCCAGAGCAGGTTTTTTTACTTCCGGGCCAAATACTAACACTTCAACACCACGACTTTCCAGATACCGAACCCAACGGTTTAGCGTGAGGGAGACTCCGTCACGTATATGGTGGTAATTCCCGGTAAAGAGCGCAACCCTGAACGGATTCATACCATTTCAAATAGAGCGTTCAACTTGGTATCTTCGTTTTCGGATTTGCCTGACCCTGTCGAAACGGCTCCATTCCGTTCAGGATCCGGTTACATGACAGGACCGTTCAGAACCCTACAGAACAGGATCTTATTCAAAGAAGATCATCGGGCCTGTTCGTATATAGCAAGGAATATACCATTTAATGAGAGCATTTGTTACCGGCGCAACCGGCTTTATCGGTAGTCACCTGGCAGACTCACTTCTGAATGATCCGGGAGTGAATGAGGTGAGGTGCCTGGTCAGAGATCGATTAAAGTGGCTGGAGGGGAAGGGGTGTACTATCGTGAGAGGTGATTTGCACTCAATACCTGAATTAATCGAGGGAACCGAAGGGTGCGACATCCTCTTCCACCTGGCCGGTGTTGTTAAAGCCCGCACCGAAAGAGAGTTTGAGCTCGGTAATATTGACGGAACCGAAAATTTATTACGAATCGCCCGCAGAAACGGTATCAGAAAAGTTGTAATACTCTCCTCTCTTGCGGCGGCCGGACCTGCAATAAATGGAACTCCCCGTCGTGAAAGCGATCCAATGGAGCCTGTGAGCATGTATGGCAGGTCCAAATTAAAAATGGAAGAGAGGGTTCACAGTATTACAGCTGATAAACTGGATGTAACCATACTACGGCCTCCCGCTGTCTACGGCCCTCGTGAAGATCAGATCTTTCTCTTTTTCCAGATGATGAATCGCAGAATCTGTCCGATAATCGGGGATGGGGACAGGCCGCGAATCTCTCTGATTCATGTTTTTGATCTCATACGGGCGATCAGACTGGCGGGAGAATCGAAAAGTACGGGTGTAAATACTTACTTTGTGTCGGGTCCCGGGGATGTCTCCTGGAACGAAATAAAAAATTACACTTCAAGGGCACTCGGCAAAAAACCCATTACGTTGTATGTTCGACCTGCATGGGTAAGACGTGTTGCAGCCCTGGCAGAGAAAGCGGGAAATCTGGCCGGGTTCTGGCCGGCACTGAACCGTGAAAAAGCTGCAGAAATCGTTCTTGAATGGACCTGCAACGACAATAATATCAGGTCTGAACTCGGCTATGAAGCAGGGATCAGCCTCGAATCCGGCATTGCGGAAACAATGCAGTGGTACAGAGAACAAAACTGGCTATGAAAGTAAACTCCATTAAAGACTCGCAGCGTTTGCGGCGGGCTCTCAAGCTCTCCATGGTTGCAATTCTGTTCGTCATACAGCCAGACCTGCCGGCTGCTCAAAATCTTGAAACCGATTTACGGGACAGCTTTGAGATTCGAGATGTCATCGCCATGCAGGGATCAGAAACTCATCTCTATGTACTCTCCGAATCGGAAGGTCTGGCAGTGTTTCGTGCCTATCCGGACTCTCTTCAATG
Organism: Balneolaceae bacterium; assembly: GCA_040880485.1. GTDB lineage: Bacteria > Bacteroidota > Rhodothermia > Balneolales > Balneolaceae > JBBDIJ01. Next base: position 147,891 of record JBBDIJ010000005.1, on the reverse strand, counting down.
GCTCTACACGTCAAGTGGAATGCAGCAACGCGGAGATCAGTTACACGCTGATATTCGCTTCGCCTACCTTACCGGTGATTCGCGCCGGTTGACTGTTATTGAACCAACATCGGTTTTGGGAGTATACTCATCTACATTTCTACCGGAACGTCCACGCGCAGCAGTACGAACCGGTACGGAACTCTATACCATATATGGAGAGAGTAGCCTGGCCCGGCTTAGCCTCGAAACACCAGGCTCAGTGGACAGTGACCCGGCCCACCCACACAGAGAGCTTCTGGAATCATCCTCACTACTGGATATCGCTTCAGATCGAACCGGTACCCTGTTTGTTCTTCAGGACGATGGGCTTCTACTCCATCTGCAACGTGAAGAGGAAAGTGACAATATGGACCTCGTCCGAAGATTACAACTTGACCGTACCGCAGAGAAACTGTTCCTAACCGGTGGTATACTGTACGCCACATCAGAGAATGGAGAACTCTTTCAAATTGAGTCGGATGGCGCAACACAGCTCATTCTCGAAGCAGGTGAACCAATTGACAAGGTGGAGAGTTGGAACGAAAGCCTTGTGATCCGCACCGCAGGAGGTGCGCTTTGGATAGTGGAACCCTCCGACACCCCCCGGCGCTGGCGGGATTCTGAAAATGGTGGAGCCCATTTTACAATTGCAAGCGGAAGGCTATGGATATCGGAAAACAACCGAGTATCTCCGGTAACCCTTAGCCAACAAGGATTTTCAGAGAGTGCCGTGGATGAACCCGACACTGGCACTCTGTCGTTAAAACCTGTCAGGAATATTACAATTCCTTTTCCCCAGCCACTTCTTATCCCAATCTATCTGGAAGTTCGCCCCGAGTCGGGTGAAGTTGATTTTTCATGGCGTGCCGGATTCGAAAATGCCAGCATTCGTGGAAATTCCTTCTACTGGCGGCCATCTGCCAGTCAAACAGGGAGGCATGATGTCACGATTGTTGCTACCGCCTCGGGCGGTGAGAGGGACTCGGTAAACTTCAATGTAGATGTCCGAACCTTTAACGCACCACCCCGATTCACACCTCAACAACCGTTGACAATCAATTTCGAAGAGGAGTTCACACTGGAAATTTCAGCTACAGATCCCGACGGAACCGACCCCGACCTCATTCGATATCTGGCTGTAGACTTGCCCACCGGCGCAGACCTGAATGAACAGAATGGCCTATTTGTATGGACACCTGATATCCGACAGGTAGGTGAACACCAATTTCAGGTGATTGCCACCGATCAATTTGGAGCGGCGGCAAGACAGAATGTCCAAATAAGAGTGATTGAGACCGATCCCGACGCAGAAGCAGAGATAGATTGACGTGATGAACTCACTTCCGGCAGACAGCCTGCTTGACTGGTACTCCCGTAATAGCCGGGATCTACCATGGAGATCGGACCCAAATCCATGGGCTGTATGGGTTTCAGAAATCATGCTGCAGCAGACCCGGGTAGATACTGTAATACCCTATTTCCATCGCTTTATGAGGAAATTTCCAAGTGTGGATGCACTCGCTTCAGCCGAACGGATCGAACTGATGAAAGCTTGGGAGGGGCTCGGATACTACAGCAGGGGTCGTAATCTGCAGGATTCGGCCCGGGTGGTCGTCGAGCGGTTTGAGGGAGAAATCCCGAACAACCGTCGTGATTTGCTCTCACTCAAAGGGATTGGGCCTTACACGGTGGCAGCAATTCTGAGCATCGCTTTCAACAAGCCCGAAGCCGTTGTGGACGGTAATGTCATTCGTGTATTCTCTCGTTACTACGGAATTGCAGAGGATGTGCGAAAAATCAAGGTGAGAAATCAGATCGAAGATCTGGCAATGCAGAGCCTGGATCGACAACAGCCGGGAGATTTTAACCAGGCTGTCATGGACTTGGGTGCACTGATCTGTAAACCCTCTTCACCAGACTGCTCGAACTGTCCGATCCGGACCGGCTGCCTGGCATATCGCACGGCATCTACGGATTCCATCCCTTACAAGTCCCCCAAAAAACGACCACCACACCACCATATCGGTGTTGGAGTACTTCTGAATTCTCGCAAACAAATGTTGATCTCTTTACGTCCAGAGGATTCGATGTTGGGCGGTCTCTGGGAATTCCCCGGAGGGAAAAAATTTGAGCATGAATCTATAATAGAGACTGTTGAACGTGAACTGAAGGAAGAACTTGGAGTAGAAGTCGATGTTGCAGATAAAATCATGGCCATCGATCACGCCTACTCACACTTCAGCATCACGCTTCACGCCTACTGGTGTACAATTCGGGCCGGAACAGTGGAACCAAAATCAAGTGACCGTCTTGAGTGGGTATCTACTACAGAACTGCATAATTACCCATTCCCAAAAGCAAACCGGGTGCTGATTAACCGCATCGTAATAGCGGGTATCCCGGAAACCGTAACAAGTCCTGAAGTGGGAACTGATTTTAAGAAAATCAGAGAGGCCGGCAGTGAGTAGTGAACTGGCAGCATACAGTAGTGAATCACTGACGCTTTTAAGATCCTGGTTGAACCGGTTGGTTGAAGAGGCCGAAACAGATCGTTTCGTTCACGAAGACCCCGTTCAATTCGTCTGGCGTTATCCATCAAAAAGAGAGAAGGAGATTGCCGGGTTCTTTTCTGCTCTGCTGGCCTGGGGCAGAAGAGAGATTGTTTGCACAAAACTGAATGAACTGTTTGACCGATTCGGAAATGAACCGTACCGTTTTGTAAAGGAGTACCATTCAGGCCTCTTTTCACACCTGAAAGGATTCAGGCACCGCACTTTCAAGGACCGGGATATTGAGGCACTGGTTTGTGGCCTGCAGTCCGTCTACAAGAAACATGAAGATTTCGAATCTTACTGGCGCGAAATATATCGGGACACAGGGTCCGATCCTGAAAAGCTCCTGAATGAATTCAGGCAACGTTTCTTTTCAGAAGTGCCCAACCTTCCATATCGAACCAGAAAACACATTGCTGATCCCGGCAAAGGTAGTACCTGCAAGAGGTTATGTCTCCTGCTTAAATGGTTTCTTCGCAAGGGGAGCCCTGTAGATCCGGGTGTATGGACCTTTCTCTCACCTGCTCATCTTCTTATACCGATGGATGTTCATGTCGGTCGACAATCACGCAGGCTCGGCCTTCTCACACGCCCCTCTAACGACTGGAAATCGGTACTTGAACTCACTGACACTCTTCGGAAGATTGATCCTGCAGACCCTTCCCGGTTCGACATTGCCCTGTTCACTATAGGCAACAGCAGTATAGATATACCCAACCGTCTGCTCGTAAACCCACATTGTTAACTACAAATATGAAAATCCTGAACAGGACTTTTCAGAATCGTGATAAAATGTTATATTTGATTTATGACCTTATTCAATGTTCATAGAACACTCTCTGCCTGCAGCCACTACATGATGGACTGTATGTGTATGTCTACCTGAAACGGCGGAGGGTCAGCTCTATATTTGTATAAAGTGCAAAGCCCTCCGAAGACGAGGGCTTTTTTTGTGTTCATGAGATATGCGTTGAAAGCGTTCTTTTACATAAATGAACTCTTATTCAGAAAGGTGGAGGGATCAGGCCCTGTGAAACCTTAGCAACCGCTTTTGTCCAACCGGACTGAAGGCCAGGTGCTAAATCCTGCTCCGCAAGGCGGGGAAAGATGAGAGATTGAGGACTTCAGGATTGAACCTCTTTCAGAATCTGGCCCGCGTGACGACAGATCCTGAAAGAGGTTTTTTTGTATCACCAATTCAAAAAAAAGACAGGGAATCAATTATGAGCAACAAGGAAGAAAAAAGATCGTACCGATTCGAAACGCTTCAGCTCCATGCCGGACAGGAACCAGATCCTGCTACCGGATCACGTGCTGTACCCATCTATCAAACTACCTCCTACCAGTTTAAAGATTCAGAACACGCAGCATCACTTTTTGCCCTGAAAGAGTTCGGGAACATTTATACCCGGATCATGAATCCAACCACGGATGTTTTCGAAAAGAGAGTTGCTGCACTCGAGGGTGGAGCTGCTGCGGTAGGTACCGCATCAGGCCAGTCGGCACAGTTCCTGGCCATCACCACACTTGCACAGAAGGGAGACAACATCGTTTCGACTCCATTTCTCTACGGAGGTACATTCAATCAGTTTAAAGTCAGCCTGCCACGACTGGGCATCGATGTCAAATTTGTAGAAGGAGACACCCTGCAGGCCTACGAAGATCAAATTGACGAAAGTACAAAAGCACTCTACGTGGAATCGATCGGTAACCCGCGCGGAAACGTACCGGATTTCGAAAAACTTGCCCGACTCGCTGAAAAGTACGGAATTGCTCTTGTAGTAGACAACACTTTTGGCGCCGCCGGTGCAGTTGTTCGTCCAATTGACTTCGGTGCAAACGTAGTTGTTGAATCTGCCACCAAATGGATAGGCGGACACGGAACCAGTATCGGGGGTGTCATTGTGGATGCCGGAAACTTTAACTGGGGCAATGGAAACTATCCAATGTTCACGCAACCAGCGCCCGGATACCACGGAATCAATTTCTGGGAAATCTTTGGAGAGGATGGTCCCTTCGGTAATATCGCATTTGCGATCCGTGCAAGAGTGGAAGGATTGCGGGACTTCGGGCCGGCCCAATCTCCATTTAACAGTTTCCTGTTCCTTCAGGGGCTTGAAACTCTTTCGTTACGTATCGAAAGACATTGTGAAAACGCACTCAAACTCGCCAACTGGCTTCAGAAGAACGAAGCCGTCACCTGGGTGAACTATACCGGCCTGGAGGATCACCCTTATCATGAGATAGCCAAAAAGTATGTTACTGATGGCCGCTACGGCTCTATCGTCAATTTCGGAATCAAAGGGGGCTACGAGGCCGCCCGTTCCTTTATCGACAATGTAGAGCTGGCAAGCCACCTGGCCAATGTAGGTGATGCGAAGACTCTGGTCATCCACCCTGCCTCTACAACTCATCAGCAGCTTGAAGAGAAAGAGCAGGCCTCAAGCGGTGTCGCACCAGATATGATCCGTATTTCTGTTGGTATCGAACATATCGATGATATAATCGAAGATATCGAAATCGCATTTAAAAGGATCAACGTGAAAGCGTAACCTCTGCTGAACCGGTTTCTGTCAACCCATCTGTGGGGGGCTGTGGAAACCGGAAAGCTGTTTTCGGTTTGCACTGAAAATCTTACTACTTTGCGCGCTTTTTCATTCGGATGAACAGAGATATAACGATAACGAAACTGGAAAAACCCTTCGTCACGGAGGCCGGACACACCTTTTATCAGGCAGACGCAGCCTACAAAACGTGGGGCCGGCTGAATGAGAAGAGGGATAATGCCATCCTGATATGCCATGCTCTGACGGGCCATGCCGCGGCTGACGAGTGGTTTCCCGGAATCATAGGAGACAGAGCACTATGCGACCCGGAGCAATATTTCGTCATTTGCATCAATGTTCCTGGAAGCTGTTACGGTTCAGTTGGCCCACTTTCTACGAATCCAGCAAACGGACAACCCTATCGTTCCGATTTTCCGAACCTTACAATTCGTGATCTGGTCAGTTTTCAACAACTGCTTCTTGATCAGCTTGATGTGGAGGGAATTGAATTGGTGATCGGAGGATCGATGGGAGGCATGCAAGCTCTGGAGTTTGCACTTATGGATAAGAGAGTTCGGGCTGCCATTCCCATGGCAATGGGCATGGCCCACACCGCCTGGGCCATCGGAATCAGTCATGTTCAGCGGCAGGCCATTACTGGTGATCCGCAATGGAATGGTGGAAATTACCCACCGGAGCAGCCACCGGGAAAGGGCCTTGCGACAGCCCGTATGATGGCGATGATCAGTTACCGGTCTCCCGCCGACTATCAGCATAAGTTCGGACGAGAGAAGCAACACGGGTTGGAGATCTTTCAGGTAGAGTCCTACCTGAGCTATCAGGGCGACAAACTGGTCGATCGATTTGATGCCAATACCTATATAACATTGACAAAAGCGATGGACACTCATGATGTGAGCCGCGGGCGCGGCACCTTTTCGGAGGTACTCGGAGATCTTGAGATACCAGTTCTTGTCATTGGTGTGGATACCGATTTTCTCTACCCCACACAAGACCAGAAAGAGCTTGCAGGTTTTCTGCAAAATGGAACCTACGCCGAGATTGAATCCATTCACGGACACGATGCCTTTTTGATCGAGTTTGAGCAACTCAATCGCATCACTACAGAGTTTATCTCTACAAACCGAAAACCGGAAACACAATAGATGTCTACTTCAACTGCAATCAAGCTGATGAACCTTCCGGAAAGTAAAACCGGCAGTGGTAAAAGTGCATCGATTTTCCTGGCCGGAATCGGTTCTGTTGGAGGCACACTCCTGAAGTTACTTGAAAAACTGCGGCACCCGGATCTTAAACCCGAGCTTATCGGTGTGTGTAATAGCCACAGAGTCATCTGGAAGTCCGGAGGAGAACAAAATCTCTCCCCGGATAATCTATCGTCCGGAGAACCCATGGAGTGGCAGGAAATTCTCCGCAAGCTCAGGGATTATCATCAAAAGCCTCTCATCTTCGTTGATGCAACAGGAAGCCTTGAAGTCGCCTCCATCTATCTCGATCTACTCAAGGAAGGCATACACATAGTTACCCCAAGCAAGCTTGCGAATTCCAGGGATCAGGCCTACTTCGATCATCTTCAGAAAGCTTCTGGAGAGAGTGGTGCCGGCTACCTCTTTGAGACCACAGTGGGTGCCGGACTTCCGGTGATACGTACGATACGTGACCTACTGAATACCGGAGATGAAATCATTGAAATCAGCGGTGTACTCTCCGGGACCATGACCTATATCTTTGATCAATTGGAGGAGGGTCAACCCTTTAGCCGTGCGGTTGTAAAAGCCAGGGCGCTGGGGTATGCAGAACCGGATCCCAGAGACGACCTTTCCGGAGAAGATGTCGTGCGAAAATTCCTCATTTTAGCCCGTACAATTGGACTGAAAATTGAAAGGGACGAAGTTAAAGCTGAATCGCTGATACCGGAAGACCTCAGAGATGTGGATTCAACGACATACCTCCAGTCTATTGCCTCGTATGATGATGAGTGGAACCAGCGAATCCGGAATGAGCTGGAATCCAGGCGTACTTTGAGATTTTCAGGAACCCTTCGAGACGGCAAGATTCGAGTTGGTATCGAATCGGTAGAGAAGAAATCTCCACTCGGACAGCTTACAGGAACCAATAACCTGATCCTTATACGAACACAGCGCTACTTCGATCAGCCGATGGTCATTCAGGGGCCCGGAGCAGGGAAAGAGGTTACCGCATCAGGAGTACTGAGCGATATCCTTCAGATCATGAATGACAAGATCTGAAGATCTCGGAAATAGCTTTCTACTCTTCGGATTCCGAGGCTATACGTTCTACAAGCGGACTCTCCATGAGATATAGAATAGTCCGGATCTGATCTCTCATATGAGCAGAAAATCGAACAAGATGATCTGTTCCTGTAAGCCCGAGTTTTCGTTTCAGCACCTTTCTCTGAGTATGAATCGTCTCGATGGAACGGAACCTTCGAGCTGCAATTTGCTTGGACAGATATCCGGAAGAGACATCCAGCAACACCTGCAGTTCGACTTTTGTCAAGGTTTTCCTGAGATCCATCTCCAGAAAAAAAGATTGGATCTCTCTCTTCGACCTGCCTAGAAGGTTTCGTATCACATTGCCGGTGTAGATCTCCCCGTTTTTAACGCGCTCCAAAGCCACAAACAGCTCATCAAAGCAATCTTCCGGAGTGATCCATGCGATTCCCCTTGAATCGTTTTCCAATCTCTTCAGACAACAGAGCTCCTTCGGACGTCCAATCAGAACTAACGGCCTGGAGTCGGAGCAATATCGCCCGGCTCTCAAACGTCCGCACTCTGCTAATATAGTATCTGCCGACAAAATGGCGCCGGGAGAATCCACTGGAATAACGTCAACACCCCGCTCCTGTAGCTGGCACATTACTGGTCTTTCAAGCAGTACAGAAAGATCGACAAGGACCATCGTTATCTGCTCTTGTTGAACATTGAAAATCCCGGTTTAGATACCCGGAATCGTTATGCCAGCCCCTTACTGCACTCTCGATACATCTCTATATTGCTGACAGTCAGGTATTTAAGAAAGAATTTTTAATTTCTCAACTCTTGATAAAAGAAAAAGGGAGTCCCGGTCAGAGAACTCCCTTTTGGTTAGCAATCTATATTGGGTGGATATCAATCCATGATCTTTCGCAGAAAAGCAGGCTGCTCGGAATCTCTTTTGTCGATTCGTTCGGAAGAAGAGTTCCATCTTGCCTGATCGTCCCCTTCCGCTTTTCTGTGCTGCTCCGGCAGAGCCGTATCCTGCTCATCTTCCGGCAGATCTTCTGCCGACCGTATATATTTCACTTCGCGTCGGTGAATTGCGGGGGCGTCAAGATTTTTCAAATTCTTTTCGCCCTTGTAAAAATCGTCACCCGTACGGCTGAATCGCTTTGCGATATCCCCCGTTTTGGGAAGACTTTCCGGTTTCGGAGTGGCAGGTTTGCTGTTTGGTGCAATTCTCGCCTGCGTACGGTCATCAGCCAGATCGAAACCGGTCGATATAACGGTCACTCTCAATTCATCCTCGAATGACTCGTCCAGAACGGTACCGAGAATGATCTCCGCATCATCACCAGCTTCCTGCTGAATAATACTGGTTGCGGTGGTAGTTTCGCGCATTCCAAGGTTGGAACCGGCAGAGATGTTGACCAGAACATTCCGGGCCCCACGAATGCTTACACCATCGAGTAGAGGAGAGTTGATCGCCTCCCTGGCAGCTATTTCGGCCCTGTCTTCTCCGGTAGCCGTCGCAGATCCCATAATTGCAGCACCTCCGTCAATCATGGTCGTTCTCACATCGGCAAAGTCCAGGTTAATCAACCCGGGCATAAGAATCAGGTCGGAGATTCCTCGCGTGGCATTGTATAGAACTTCATTTGCCATTTCAAACGCTTCCATCAGAGATGTATTCTCATCCGAGATATCAAGAAGTCGTTCATTCGGAATAACGATCACGGTATCGCAATTCTTCTTCAACTCCGTAATGCCCTCAAGCGCGTACTTCATTCGGATCTTTCCCTCACACAGAAATGGAGTAGTAACGATACCCACTGTAAGGATTCCCTTGCGTTTGGCAATACCTGCCACAACCGGTGCACCTCCTGTTCCCGTACCACCACCCATTCCGGCTGTGATGAAGATCATGTCTGCGCCATCAATCGCTTCGTCGATGTCGTGACGGTTCTCCTCAACCGCTTCTCTGCCGATCTCTGGTCGTGCTCCTGCTCCCAATCCACTGGTCAGATTGGTTCCGACCTGTATGGAGAGGTCTGCATAGTTGTTTTTAAGAGCTTGCGCATCGGTATTTAGTGCAACATACTCTACGCTGGTCAGCCCTTTGCTGATCATATTGTTGACGGCATTTCCTCCACCGCCGCCAACTCCGATCACTTTTATTTTCGCATGGTCCTGACTCTGTTCATCAAAACTGAATCGAGGTGTTTCGTGTGACATGGTGTGACTCCTTGTTTGTTGAGATTGCTAAGTCGTTGAAGGCTCCCTTCGCCTTCCTGTTTTGGTTTCGGGGTTTATGCATCGTCTACAGCTCTTTAAACCAGCTCTTCATTCTTTCTGAAATTCGGCCCATAATTCGTTCAATTCCCGATTCACCCCCGGCAACGGGAGTCACGGGACTATTAGCCGAGCCGGAGGTTCGAAGCGCATGGATGACCAGTCCGACAGCTGTTGCGTAAATCGGACTGTTCACTTCGTCTATTAATCCTCCCGCCAGCCCGAGAGGCCGGCCGATCTTGGCATCCATACCCAGAACTTCATTGGCAAGAGGACAGATATTCCGAATCAAAGACCCCCCTCCCGTCAGAACCAGTCCCGCACTCAGCGATCCGGAATACCCACTCCGTTTTACCTCAATCGCTATGATCTCAAGGATCTCCTCCATCCTGGCCTGAATAATTTTTGCCAGTATACTTTTTGTAATCTCTTTGGGCGGGCGGCCGGCAATTCCGGGAACAGTAATCGGCTCATCCGCTTCAATGAGATCGACAAAACACTCTCCATGATTGTGTTTCAGTTTCTCTGCCTGGTCATCCAGTACGCTGAGCCCAACTCGTATATCATCACTTACTTTCTTGCCCGCAATGGCGATAACAGCCGTATGACGAATGGTGTTGTCCTGAAAAACAGCGAGGTCGGTTGTACCACCGCCTATATCTACCAGTACAACTCCCGCCTCCTTCTCTTCATCATCCAGGACGGCATACGAAGATGCGAGCGGTTCAAGTATGATATCGGCTACCTGATATCCGGCTCTCTCTACACATCTGTAGATGTTCTTTGCAGCAGATACCAGTCCGGTGATGATATGCACCTCTGCTTCCATTCGCATTCCGCTCATTCCAACCGGGTCACTGATTCCATCCTGTCCATCTACCACAAAGTCCTGGGGAATGACATGAATGATCTGCTGGTCGGGCGGCAGCATAATCCTCTGACAATCTTCAAGCAGCCGCTCCACATCCTTCAGAGTGATCTCCTTGTCGCGGTTGTTGATGGTAATCACACCTTTACTGCGAATACTCCGTATATGATCTCCTGCAATTCCTACGTTCACAGAGTTCACCTCAATACCTGATGCGAGCTCCGCCTGCTCAATTGCTGTACGGATCGCATTTACCGTCTTGTCGATGTTCACTACTACACCACGGTTCAATCCATCACTCGGTGCTTTTCCGACACCCAGAATATGAATCTGATCCCTCTCGTCGATAGAAGCGACCACAGCACAAACCTTGGTTGTTCCTATATCCAGTCCGACTACAATCCGTTCGTTTTCACTCATCATTTCACCTGTACTTTTCGTTTATACTTTTCATATCCGGGCTACATCTCCCGGGTAACCACCTGGTTGCGAAACCTCAAATCAACAACCGAAAAATCATCGATACCCCGCTCACGAACTACTTCCCTGTAAAATGCCTTCCAGTTTTTCAGTTTGTCATCAAAATCGTCTCCGCCAAAAAGTAGTTTTACTCCATTCTCCTGTGTAAGCGCAACCACCCCCTCGTTTTGGCTCCAGGCTACTTCACTAATGGTTGCCCAGCCAAAACGCCCCTCACGAGCAGAAAGAAGAAAATTCCGTACAGCCTGAAACTCTTCCGAGTCTATGACTTCACCTGCGGGTTCAGCCCTGAAACCATACAGTAGCGGGAGGTCTGCTCCGGCACCGAAAACGAGAGGAAGCCGTACACCTTCCGAATCCACAAAGCCTTGTATTCCCCCATCTACCAGACGTGCCAGAGGGTCACGTTCAATCACATGAATGAGCATCAGGCCACCTGCATCCACAGAGATTTTTACATCACGGATCCATGGCAGGGCTCTATAATCCTCCTTTAGAGACTGGTAGTCCACGCTGTCCGGGTGAGTGCCTGTCGGGAGTGCAGATGCGGAGTGCAGCTCTTCCAGAGTGGTAAATTGTTGTCCGGCAAAGCGCACCTCACCGATCATCGTATTCCGCTCCCAATAGAGTCCTGCGGCCACCGCAAATCCCAGCATTGAAATGCCTGCTAACAGTCCAAAAAAACGCTTTCCGGCACGTATAAGTGACCATTTTTTACCCATATCGGTTCTCCTCTTCATTCATCCCCCTCCAGTATTTCTACAAAACGGTCTCCATACCGATAGATATCGCCGGCTCCCATTGTGATCACAAGGTCTCCGGGCTGAACCAACCCCTGCAGCCTCTTGGGTAAATCCTCCTTCTTCTGCACATAATAGACCTCCTGATGCCCCGACTCCACAGCCGTATCGGCAATCAGTTGCCCACTGACCCCCTTGATCGGTTGTTCCCGGGATGGGTAGACATCGGTTACGACCAACACCTCGGCGTCAAAAAAGGAGATTCCAAACTCCCTGTACATCTCTTTCGTACGACTGAAGAGGTGCGGCTGAAAGACCGCTACGATGCGCCGGTCTGGCCATCCGCGTCTTGCCGTTTTCAGTGTAGCCTGAACCTCGGTCGGATGGTGAGCATAATCATCTACAACCAGCACCTCGCCCTGATCCACTTTCATCTGAAAACGTCGAAATACACCACTGAATCTCTCCAGGCCGGATTGGATTTGTGCAAATGGTATTTTAAGCTCCAGGCCTGTGGCAATAGCTGCCAGTGCATTTCTTACATTGTGCTCACCGGGAGACATAAGCTCCACTTCTCCAAGTTCCTTCTCATCAAATTGAACCGTAAAGCGGGAGTGGGTTGCCGTCTGACTGAATTGAACTGCTCTGACCTCCGCCTGAGGAGTGAAACCGTAGCTGATCACCCTCCGCTCAATTCGGGGTAAAATACTGCGTACCACCGGGTCATCCAGACAGAGTACTACTGCGCCATAAAAAGGGACCTTGTTTGCAAACTCTACAAAGGCGCTTTTCAGATCATCGAGATCGCTATAGATATCCAGATGTTCTGCCTCGATATTCGTTATGAGTGCAATGGAAGGGGAGAGCTTCAAAAATGTACGGTCGTATTCGTCCGCCTCAACAACAATCACATCACCTGATCCCACCACGGCATTGGTTTTGGAAAAACTGTGCACCCTGCCTCCAACCACAATGGTCGGGTCGAACCGGCCATCCTGCAAAATATGCCCCAGCAGTGTAGTCGTTGTTGTTTTACCATGTGTACCCGCCACACCGATACCAAACTTCATCCTCATCAATTCCGCAAGCATTTCGGCACGCTTAATGACCGGAATCTTCGACTCCATTGCTGCAAGAGTCTCGACATTCTCCTCTGCTTTTACTGCACTCGTATAGACAACCACATCGGCACCTTCGATCTGCTCCGGCCTGTGGCCTTCGTAAACCACAGCACCAAGTTCCTCCAGCCTGCGTGTGGCCTCACCCGGTGCACCATCGGAACCGGACACATGGTACCCCTTCTGAAGAAGGATCTCGGCTATTCCACTCATACCGATTCCCCCAATACCGACCATGTGTATATGCCGGGTACGCCCGAATACAGGTTGTGTTTGAATAGGTCTGCTCATTTTCTGCTCCTTCTTACCCGGTTCAGCATCTCTTTTACAATCATTTCAGCTGCCATCGGTACATCCAGGCGGCGGGCAGAATTTCGCATCTCTTCCAGTTCGGTTGTCATAGAGAGCAACTCCAGTACCCGGTCGGCCAGTTTAACCCTGACTTCACTGTCAGGAAGCAATTCGGCAGCACCTGCTCGCAACATCGCCTCTGCATTTCTGTTTTGGTGGTCACCTGCTACATGTGGTGAGGGGACAAGTAGTGCCGCACTGCCACTACGCATCAACTCACTACAGGTAATGGCTCCGGCCCTGCAAACCACAAGATCTGCCGCCCCGTAAGCAGCTGGCATATGATCGACAAAACGAACAAGACGCAGTGACGGGTAGCGTTTCTCTTCTACCCTGCCCTTCAACTCATCCAGATATCGGCCACCACACTGCCACACGATCTGCAGACCGGCATCATGCAGCCTCTCCAGACCCCTTTCCATCGCTTCGTTCAGCGAGACAGCCCCTCCGCTGCCACCGGTCACAAAAACGACCGGGCGTTCCTCTTCAAACCCGAAATAGGCCAAAGACTCCTCCCGACCCAGCCTGCCAATATCGCTGCGGACCGGATTTCCTACCCTGGATACCTTTTCGGACGGGAACCACTTCTCCACCTCTTCGAATGCAGTAAAGACTCTGGCAGCTTTTCCGGAAAGAAGTCGATTGGTAGCTCCCGGAATGCTGTTCTGCTCTTGAAGGATCAAAGGTATCCCGGTTCTGGAAGCCATCCATCCTGCCGGCCCCGCAGCAAAACCGCCACAGGCGACAACCAGATCGGGCCTGAACCACTTTAGAATACGCCAACTCTGCCAAAGGCTTACAACAAGCTTCAGCGGGAAGAGTAAATTTTTGGTGGTCAGTGTCCGATGAAGGCCACTAATCCATATGCTCTCTATCCGATAACCTGCCCGTGGAACTGCTTCCCACTCCATCCGGTCTCTGGTACCTACAAAAAGGACTTCAGCAGATGGAACAGCTTCCTTCAGGGCGTCTGCAATAGCTATTGCAGGATAGACATGTCCACCGGTTCCACCAGCGGCAAACAGAACCCTGGGTGCAGCCCCCCCGTCAGTTCCATGTACCCGGGTCGATATGTTCTTCTTCGCTGCTATCATCATCCCATATAAAATCGATTGGCGTGATGGCGGTTCTGTTTCGAAATATTCAGCAAAATCCCAACCATCACCCCCGTAAAAAGCATGCTGGTTCCTCCATAGCTTACAAATGGCATCGGGAGTCCGGTAACCGGGAGCAGACCCGATGCAACCGCAGCATTGATGTAACCGTAAAGAGCAATCATCAATGCGCATGAAGTTGCCATGAGTGTAGCAAGCACATCCTCAGATACACGAGCAATGAACGCGATACCCCTCAAGAGAATCACAGAAAAGAGGAGAATGACCATGACGGAACCAAACATCCCATACTCTTCGGCGATTATCGCAAAGATGAAATCATTATAGGGTGCCGGTAGAAAATCACGCTGAGTACTCTTGCCGATCCCGACTCCGAAGAGTTTTCCCTGTGCGATAGCTATATAAGATTGCTGCGCCTGATAACCCGCTCCTGACTCCAGAGTCGAACTGTTGATATCTGTCACCTGAGCCACATACTGCTGTACCCGGCTTTGCCGCTCTACGGAGCTCTGAATAAGAAGTCCTGCTCCCAGCAACCCGATCAACAGTAGTGCTCCAATATGAATTACACTCACCCTGCCGATAAACATCAGGAGCAGGCAAATTCCCATTAACAATCCGGCCGTACTGAAATCTTCCACACCAATAAGTGCACATGTAATGGTCACCCAAAAGATGATGGGCAGAAAGGTTCTGTGAAAATCCTTGATATACTCCTGCTTCTCAAACAGCAACACCGAGACATGAATCAGAAGTGAGACTGCAGCAAGAGATGAAGGCTGAAACGAGAAGGCACCGACCGACAGGGAGCGGCGAGCACCAAACACAAGATCTCCGTGAAACATCACTACAATCAAAAGCAGCCAGCTCAATAGAAGTGCCACACGGCTATAACGGGCAATCACACGGTAATCCACTTTCGAGACAATGAGTATGACCACAAATGCGATCATCACCTTCACCAGATGCCCCGAAACAAGGCTTCCGGCTGTTGTACCCTTCATCTCTGCAAAGTAGGCGATCGAGGAGTAGACAGCCAGAATTCCGAACACCATTAGCAGAATAACCGATAACAACAATATTCGGTCACTTCCCTGACGGGGTGTGTCCAAATCCTCGGGAGTTGTTCCGAGGATGGATCCGGGATTTCTATTTGATGTAGTAAAAAACAAACCTATTGTCTCCGGTTCTTTTTCAGAGTTCCATGACAGCATGCCGAAACACTTCGCCACGATGTTCATAGCTGTCAAACATATCAAATGAGGCACAGGCAGGGCTCAGGAGCACAACCTCGCCTCTTTTGGCGATTTGTGCAGACATCTGAACCGCAGACTCCAGAGAATCCGCCTCCAGAAGCTCGGGTACCACATCGGAAAGTTGTTCACGAATAGCACCTTTCGCCTCCCCTACAGAGACGATTGTATGAACCTTCTCCCGAATCAGGTCTGCCAGCAGTCTATAGTCGTTACCCTTGTCCCGGCCTCCAAGAATCAGGACTACAGGCACATTAAAGCTGTCCAGTGCATACCATACCGCATTCACATTGGTAGCCTTGCTGTCGTTAAAATATTTGACACCCCGAACTTTCCGAACAGGTTCAAGCCTGTGCCCAACACCTTCAAATGTTCGCAAGCTCTCCCGAATCGACTCGTCCCGAATCTCCGAAAGACGAGCTGCCAGTGCAGTCGCCAGACCGTTACTGAGATTGTGCCTTCCCGGCAATCCCACTTTACCAACCTCCATAAATGGCTCCTCAGTCTGTTTAAGATGAAATTCCAATTGACCTTCCCGAACACCCAATCCGGTCGGTACAACTCCAAGGGCAGAAAACGCATAAAATTTTGGGCCATCTGCACGGCCAGACTCGTTTGCAGCCCATTCCGAAACGACAGGGTCGTCCAGATTATAGATCACGATATCCTCCGGTCCCTGCCTTTCAGAAATTCGAAATTTCGATGCCGCATACTTCTCAAAGCTATTCTCATAGCGGTCCAGATGATCCGGTGTTACATTCAGGAGAATGGCAATATTCGGCTTGAATCGATCGATATGATCGAGTTGAAAACTGCTCACTTCCAGAATAGCCGTTCGGTCGGGCGATGTTTCCTCTACACAATCGGAGAGGGCAGTACCTATATTTCCGGCAGTCAACGGCTTTCGACCATCCACTCTCCACATCTGTTCCAGCCAACTTGTGACGGTCGTTTTTCCATTGCTTCCCGTAACGGCAACGATCGGGCTGCGGCAGAACCATGAGGCTACCTCCAGCTCCGAGTAGAGCGACCTGCCAGAGCTGATAAAGGAGTGTACTACCGGATTGGTGTCCGGTACACCGGGGCTTACAACTGCAAACTCCCCATCCAGTGCCAGATCGGTATGCCCACCCTCTTCAAACAGGATCTTCTCACGCTCCAGTCTCTCTCTCCGCTCTCCGGTTACAGGCGCAATATCGGTCACAAAGGGTTTCGCTCCCTGCCGCTTCAGAAGAGATGCAACAGCCACACCGCTTCTTGCCGCCCCGACCACTGTGATATGTTTTCCCTTCAGGTCGTACAAAATTATCTCAGTTTAAGTGTCAGAAGACTGATAATTCCCAGCAGTACCGCAATGATCCAGAAGCGGACAACAATGCGTGACTCCGGCCACCCTTTCTTTTCGAAGTGGTGATGAATTGGTGTCATCAGAAAGATTCGCCGGCCCTCACCATACTTTTTGCGGGTATATTTGAACCAGGTTGTCTGAATAATCACTGAAAGGGTCTCTACGAAGAAAACACCACAGATGATAGGCAGCAGCAGCTCCTTTGATATCATCAGAGATACCGCTCCAAGTGCTCCACCCAGGGCAAGTGAGCCGGTATCCCCCATAAAGACAGTGGCCGGGTACGTGTTGTACCAGAGAAATCCCATACAAGCTCCAACCAGAGAGGCGCAAAAAATGGTGAGCTCACTGGCACCAGGCAGATACATAATATTCAGGAATTCGGAAAAATCGACTCGGCCAGAGACATAGGCAAAGATTCCCAGAACAACACCTGCAATGGCCGATGTCCCCGAAGCAAGGCCGTCGAGGCCATCTGTAAGATTTACTGCATTGCTGACCGCTGTCACGATAAAAATACATACCGGGATATAGATGAGCCAGCTCCACTCCTCACCCAGAATCGCGTAATCGATGTTCACATTTTTGAGAAACGGAATCGTTGTGAGCGTACTGAACTCTGTAAATACCGGGGACCAGTAGATAGCTGCACCGAGAATTGTACCGACAACGACCTGTCCAGCAATCTTGAATCGCCCGTGAAGGCCACTCTTGTCTCTCTTTACTACCTTAATGTAGTCATCAACAAAGCCTACCACTCCCAGTACCAGTGTAACCAGAATAATCAACCAGGTGTAGAGGCTTGCAAGGTCCATCCAGAGTAGAGCCGGAATTATAATTGCAAGAAGAATGATGACCCCGCCCATTGTTGGGGTGTCTGCTTTCGACAGATGGCTATCGAGACCTATATCGTTGCGGATGACCTCCTTGAGCTGCATACGGCCCAACCATTTGATGATCATCCGACCAATAAGAAGGCTGATCAGCAGTGCAGTTGCCGCCGCAAACGCCGTCCTGGTGGTAATGAATGAGAATGCTCCCGTTCCGGGAAGTGTCGTGTTCTGATTCAGCCATTCGAATAAATAGTATAACATCAGACTCCCCCATTTCGATTTTTGGCTTCAATTCGACCTTCGAGTGCCTGTCGGGCTACAAGCCTGTCATCAAATGGATATCTCTTGCCACCCACATCCTGCCAGGTTTCATGTCCCTTTCCGGCAATCAGAATAACACCGCGGCCATCGGATTGAAGAATGGCCTCTTCTATAGCCACCTTACGGTCCGGTTCAACCCGTACCTTCGTATCCGGATTGAATCCATTCATGATATCCCCGATAATCGACTCCGGACTCTCACTTCTGGGGTTGTCGGACGTAACAACAATCCGGTCGGCCCACTTTTCTGCCGCCTTCGCCATCTCCGGCCGTTTTGCACGATCCCTGTCTCCCCCGCAACCAAAAACAAGAGTCAGTGTATCTTCCTTCCTTTTCAGTTCATATAGTGTCCGGGCAACGTTATATAGGGCATCGGGAGTGTGCGCATAATCCACAATCACCGTTGGATGCTTACCTTCTGCCATTGTCGGTACTACTCTCTCCATCCGCCCTGGAGCGCCCGTCGCGTGCAGTACTCCTTCCACAATCTGATCCCACCCCAAACCGACCGTACGACAAGCCAGTGATGCGGCGGCCACATTGCTGGCATTGAAACGGCCGACAAGAGGTGTCCTGACAACGTGATCTCCTACCCGGATCTCCATGCCGTTCGCATCCGATTGTATGAGTTCACATTTTGTATCTACTGCACTTTCTGTACTGAAACCAAACCTGTTAACTCTGGCTGTACAATCTGCCGTCATCTGCGTCGAAACCGGGTCATCTGCATAGATAATGGCAGTTGCATCCTGATCCAGGGTATCAAACAACACCTTCTTTGCCTGTAAATAGCTCTCCATTGACCCGTGGTAATCGAGATGATCGTGGCTCAGATTCATAAAAAGCGCAGTCTCGAAATGGACACCTGATACCCTCTCCTGATCCAGAGCATGGGAAGAGACCTCCATGACCAAAACATCAGACCCGGCATCTACCGCACGACGCATGTCGGAAGCCAGTTCAATTGGATCGGGGGTCGTCAGTCGGCTTGGCAGCGATTCGCCTCCAACCTGACGTATAACCGTACTCAGAAGACTCGGGCCATACCCGGCAGAGTTCAGGATCTGCCAGATAAGGGTTGCTGTCGTCGTCTTGCCATTGGTCCCTGTAACTCCAATCAACTTCAACTTTTGCGCCGGATCTCCATACACAGCCTGGGCCAGTGGCCCCAGCAGTCTACGGGTATTTTGAACCTGTACCCATGCAGGCTTGTTTTTGTGTTGAACCGGTTCTGTCATAGCTATGATTACAAAGGCTCCACGTCCCGCCGCCTCCTCAATATAATCGTGACCGTCATAGGTGACTCCCCTGACGGCAATAAAAAGATCCCCTTCCTGCACATCTCTTGAGTCCGTACAGAGTGCGCCGATCCGGCCGGGAAGAGTTCCATTCACAGAGATCGGGTTACAAAGTGCAATCAATTCATCAGCAGTAATCCTGTTGCCAGTGTTGTAGGTTGAGGTCTGTCTATTGTGCATGATGATCCTCCATCCAGCTCAGGTCTGCTATCCTGCTCATGGTTCGGGCCCTGCCCCTTACCGTCACAGAGCGTCCCGGACGCATCTGCTCACCTGCCTCCGGGAACTGATTGTAGATCGTTCCGGATCCAATCATTTCAATATCCAGTCCCAGATCGTAAAGCAAGGAGGTAGCCTGTCTCATACTTCTACCTCGAAGTTCCGGAATTGTCACCAGTTGACCATCTGCCGAAGCTGTCGGTTCACCTCTTTCAAGTTGCAATACTTCTCCGGTTCCTATTTGACCACCCGCTTCAGGCATCTGAGCCATCACTCGGTCCCCTTTCCCTGTAATACGAACCGGTATTCCCATTGACCTCAACAACTGCTCCGCTTCCTCTGCCTCCATTCCGATAACAGAGGGGGCCACCGCAACGGCATCTCCGGAAGTCTCCGCTCTGAACCTTCTGTAAATATTCCGATCCAGCCCTGCGATGCGAACTGTTGTTCGCTGAAATACCTTGCCGGCAGTGTAGCCGCCGTAAATACTCGAAGAGGGTTCATCGAGAAGAACAATAATGGCATAACGGGGCTCATCCGCCGGAAAAAATCCCACGAAACTTGCTCTGTAGGCCGTCTGATAGCTGCCGTCTATATACTTCTGAGCCGTCCCGGTCTTGCCTGCAATCGGGAGGCCGTCGACAGATGCCCAGCTTCCGGTTCCTGAGTCAGAGACCACCTCTGTGAAAACGGGCAGCAACTTATCTACTGTTTCCCTGTTCGCCACCCGTCTAACCTCAACCGGGCGGTGTTCCTCGACCGTACGCCCACGTTCGTCGGAAATTCTCTCTACCACATAGGGGCGCATCATCACTCCGCCGTTTGCAAAAGCAGAGTAGGCTTGCAGGATCTGTATGGGTGTCACCTGAACTTCATATCCAATCGACATCCACGGGAGAGTCACACGGCTCCACTCGTACGGTCTTTGTAGCCGCCCGGCAGACTCGTTCGGAAGATCGATATAGGTCCCTGTGCCGAAACCCAGATTTCTCGAATACTGATAGAACGTTCTGGGTGGAATTCTCATCGCAATCTCGGAGATCGCAATATTGGAAGATTTTGCGATGGCACTCGTAAAATCAACCGTTCCAAGAGGGTCGTGATCCCTCATTGCCTGCCCATGAATCAGCTGAACCCCGTCTTCCGGAGTCTCAAACTGCTCCTCGAAATCTACCAGACCCAGTTCTGTAGCGGCAATTGCAGTTACCAGCTTGAAAGTAGAACCCGGCTCCAGCATATCGGAAAGCGCATAATTTCTTCGGCTGGCAGGTTCGGATACACCCGGTTCATTGGGATCAAAGGAAGGGTAGTTCGCCAATGCACGCACCGCACCACTTCGCGGATCCATGATGATTGCAGTACCATAGTTCGATCCGGTTTCAAGGACGCCCTGCTCCAGTTCCTCCTCCAGAATCGCCTGCATGTAAGCATTGATTGTGGTATGAAGAGAGAACCCCTGTTTCGGTTGTTTTCGCGGTGCCCCCACATATGCGAATATACGATTCGACCGATCCCTCCGAACCTGCTGAAGCCCGTCGGTGCCTTTCAGCTTTTCGTTGTAGTGGTTTTCCAGGCCTCCCATACCAGTCAGTGAATGATCCACATAACCGAGCACATGGGAAGCGAGCTCACCAAAGTTGTATTGCCGCTGATACTCCTCTTCCAGAATGACGGCGCGCATGGAGAGAGCACTGATTTCATCGTAGGCAGATACGTCAATCGAACGCTCCAGAACTACATATCTGGAACCCGGTGATGCGTTTTGAACCCGATTCAGATAGGTTTGAACGGGCGTACCTGTATGGCTGGAGAGTAGTGTTGCAAGCCGGTGAAGTTGCTCCCGGTCGAACCCCGGAAGCAGCGGATCCACAGCAAGTTTGTAGTTAACACGGTTAGCGACGAGTAGGGTACCGCTGGAGTCATAGATCTGACCCCGTTCGGCAGGTATATCAAGATAGTGGATCGTCTGATTACTCCAGAGTTCGCGCAGATTCTCTCCCTCTACAAGATTCACCCTTAGAAGCTGAATCACGATGGCGGCAGGCAGGAGAAGAATCAGGCCTAAAACCAGAAACACCCTGCTCAATATGGCATTGCGTTCGTTCACTCTGTTTATTATTACCGTTGGATGGTGATCACACGGTCTGCCGGACCGGCATTGATAAAACCCAGTTCACGTGCATTCTGATAGATCTCTTTGGGACCTACCATTCGCTCATACGCAAGACGCTGCTCTGCATGAATACGCTGAACCTTCGTGTACTCTGCCTGCAGCTGCTGCACCTCCTGTAAAGCACTCTGGGTGCCAAAGAGGTGGCTGATATATAGAATCCCACAAATTCCGATCAGGAAACTTGTGAGGATGACTTTCCAAGGGGTAATCACGGAAAGCCCGGATTTCGCCTTTTTATCGGTCCTCTTACGGGTACCGTTGCGAGGCGTGCCGCCGCCTGTATAGATCTTTTCAGCTGTTGGAAATCGTTTTTTTCGCCTGGGCACAGATCTCCGGTTGGGTCGAACCTGTGGCCTCGACAGTGTGGAGTGCATCATCATATCTCAACCTCCATACCGGTTCTTTCAGCAGCTCTGAGCCTTGCACTTCTGGATGCGGGGTTTCGTCCCACTTCTTCTGTACCTGGGCGAACCACCTGCCTTGTTACCGGATCCAGTGGCCGGACCCAATTTCCATAAAAGTCTTTCTTCACCTCTCCTTTCAGGTTTCCACTTCTGAAGAAGCGTTTGACCATTCGGTCCTCAAGGGAGTGGTAGGAGATAACCACCAACCGCCCCCCCTCTTTCAGTAGATGCAGAGACTCATATAGAGCCCTCTCCAGCTGATCGAGCTCCCGATTCACTTCAATCCGTATGGCCTGAAACACACGGGCGAGGGATTTGTTAAGAAACCGTCCCCCCGCTACTGCCTCAACTGCCTCTGCAAGCTCCCCTGTTGTCCCGAGAGGGCGCCTTTTTATGATTTCAGATGCTATTTGGCGGCTCATTCTCTCCTCACCGAAGTGAAAGATCAGATCACGAAGCCGTTCATAGCTGTAACTGTTTACTACTTCGTGTGCATTCAGGCCGCTCTGCCGATCCATTCTCATATCGAGAGGCCCGTCATTCTGAAAACTGAATCCACGTCCGGGTTCACGAATCTGATGTGTGGAGACACCGAGATCGAGCAGAATCCCGCTCACCTTCCCCTTTAGAGATGGGGGTAACAAAGTGCTCATATAACCAAAATTTCCAAATACGGTATGAAACCTTGCATCACCCTTTAACCGCTCCCCCGCCTTATCAAGAGCCTCCAGATCCTGATCTACCCCCCAGAGCTCTGCTGATGGTGCCAGACGTGCCAGGATTTCGGCACTGTGCCCACCGCCGCCCAGCGTTCCATCCACATACTTGCCCTCAGGATCTGTCAAGAGAAGATCGAGGGATTCGCTCAGGAGTACAGGGATATGATCATGATATATGGCCATCTCAACCTCCATGCTCCTCCCCGGGCGGTTCAGGGTCACCCATTACCTTTTCAAACAGCTCCTGGTAGGACTCGAAACTGAGCTCCGCATCCGCTTCTGAGAGTTTATCCGGAGACCACACCTCAATACGCTCTCCGCTTCCAATAAAAATTGCTGAGCCGTCGATTCCCGCCCACTCTCTCAAATGAGGCGGTAGGGCTACACGATTCTGCTTGTCAAGTGTGGCATCCTCTGCAAATCGCAGAAAATTTCGTTTCACCGTTCTTCCCTCACGTGTAAAGCTGTTGATCCGTGAGAGTCGGCTCTCAACGATCTCCCATTCGTCCCGCGGATAGAGATAGAGGCAGGGTTCCAACCCGCGAAGAAGGGTAAACTGCTCCCCCGCTTCCGGGTTCAGTGCCTTGCGTAGTCTGGCCGGAAAGGCTACCCGCCCTTTGGCATCAACACTGTGTTCATATTCCCCTTTAAAGCCTGCCACGGTCGGATGAAGTTAGATTGCTATGATGATTCGCAGGGAGAGCCAGATATAAATTCCCCACTATCTCCCACTTCACCCCACAATGTACCCTACTTTTTCTGAATTTGTCAAGATAATGTGGATCAGAAATCCAAATTTATTTTCAATTGTTACTGAGACGGGAACAAAAAATACCCACTTTACAGTACGTGGACGGGTTTTTCAGAAAAAAATGTGAGTAATTACATACTTCACATATAAACTATGTGGAAAAGTATTACGAAAATAAGATGGCAGGCAGAGAGCAGCAGCAAGGTGCCTGAAGGGTGGGAGAAGTGAAAATTATGAGGAGTTTTCGATTACCCTTCAGACTGCTTCGGATAGGATCCAAGTACTTTAAGATAACTGGAACGATTCCCGAGTTCTCCGAGTGCCTTCTCAAGACGGGGATCGTTGATATTACCCTCAAGGTCTATAAAAAACTGGTACTGCCAGGGCTTGTGAAGCCGGGGCCTCGACTCTAATTTTGTCATATTAATACCGTGCTTGTCAAGCACCTTCAAACAGCGAATCAGTGCTCCCTTTTCATGGGGAGTCGCCAGTATGATGGAGGTCTTGCAGGCGATCTGAGCATCAACCGTAACCGGCTCCCGAGCCACAACCACAAACCGGGTATAGTTCTCTTCCTGATTGGCAATTCCCCGTTTCAGAATATGTAATCCGTAAATCTCTGCTGCATGAGCGCTCGCAATAGCTGCCTGTGAAAGATCGGCATCTTCACTCACTTTCTTGGCCGCCATCGCTGTATCGATATACGATTCCACCGTGCAGCGCGGCAGAGTGGAGAGGAATCGGCTGCACTGAGCGATCGCCTGCGGATGAGAGAGCACTCTTCTAATATTTCCCAGCTGAACTTCACCCGGGCTCATGAGGCAGTGCTCGATGTGAAGAACCTCCTCGCCTACAATGTGAAGATCCCTCTCTGCAAGAAGGTCATAGGTGTCGTTGATCGAGCCGGCCGTTGTATTCTCAATAGGAAGAATAGCAAAGTCGGCCCGCTTCTCCTCGACAGCCGCTCCCGCCGCCTCAAACGTTTGACAACCGATGCAGTGAAGGTCATTGTATCGGTCGGAAAAGTGGCGCCGGGCAGCCTGGTCACTGAATGCACCCTGAACACCCTGATAGGCCACCACCGCTTTTCGTACAGGGGCCGTGTCATTCTGGTGGTCGAGCAGAGACCAGGTCTGGTATCGAACCGACTGACTAATGATCTGATGAAACAGTTTTTCGGCGAAGTAGGGGTCTACCCCCTTCTCAATAGCCATTGCCCGGATGCGCTGAAGCATCTCCCTTTCCCGCTCCGGATCCCGGATGGAGCCGGCCTCCTCCAACTTGTTGGAAAAAATCTCCCTTACAACTTTTTGACGCTCCGCAAGGGACTCAATCACCTTTCTGTCCAGCTCATCTATCAATTTGCGGAACTTCTCTGTGTGCTCTTTTCCGCCTTTACTCATGCCGCCACCACCATTCTCTTCATCGATTACTCCTCATTTCTCAGGATCAACTTCACTGTATCCAGCTTGTTCGGTGTCGCCTTGCTGATGATATAGGTATTTCCGTCGATCAGCAGCTCTTCATTCACCTTTGGAATCCTTCCTGCATGGTGAATAATATACCCTGCAATGGTCTCAAAATCCCCCCCGTCTACCCCGAGCCGGACCTCCGGAAACTTCATCTCCAGATCTTCAATCTCTACGCTACCGCTGATTACATAGATTCCCGGGGAGACCATCTTCACTATTTCTGCATCGGTATCGTACTCATCCTGAATATCTCCCACAACCTCTTCGATCAGATCCTCTATAGTCACCATACCGGCCGTCCCCCCATATTCATCTATCACAACCGCTACAGAGATATTGCTTTGACGAAATTCCGTAAGCAGGTCTTTTGACTTCTTGCTCGAAGGAATCAGCTTTATGGGACGAATAATCTCTCCCAGGGACTTTGGATTGTTGAACAGATCGTATGCAAATACCACACCAATAATATCGTCAATCGTGTCCTGATAGACGGGAATCTTGGAGTAGCCTGACGCGATGAAAGCCTTCTGCACTTCTTCAAGTGAAACTCCTTTTTCGACCGCAACAATTTCGGTTCGGGGAATCATCGTCTCCCTTACCCGCTTATTGGAAAGGTCCAGGACATTTTGAAGAATTTCAGAATCCTCCCGGTCCAAATCTTCTCCTCCTCCGCTATCCCTTAACTCTTTGAATATCATCTCCATATCCTGTCTTCTAAAAATCTTGTCGCTCCTCTCCCCACCCGCATTAAGCCAGCGAACAAGAACATTGGAAGAGGAGTTGGCCAATATAATCAGTGGTCCGAACAGCCAGTTCAGCACCCTCATTGGTACCGCCACAACTTTCACCATAAAATCTGCCTGAATCCGGAAAAGAGCCTTCGGTAAAATTTCTCCAAACAGCATGATGATCACCGAAGCGATCAACGTCTGAATCAGAAGCAACTCTGCAGTAGAGGGCAGTGCTCCAAAAAATGATTCATATGCGTTTTGAACCGGAACCACCAGAAAGATCGCCATCAATGTGGCGTAGATCACATTGATAATGTTATTGCCGACCAGTGTGGTCGTAAGAAAGAGATTGGGGTTTCTGGCAAAGACGGCGACAGACCGGCCCAGAAAGGTCTCTTTACGTGACTCAATCTCCAGTTTAAGCCGGTTGGCAGATACATATGCGATCTCCGATCCGGAAAAAAACCCGCTCAGAAGTATCGTCGACAAGATGATAATGGTTTCAATCATGAACTGGATCTACGTGTAATCAGGCAAGATAGGAAGAAATATCATCTCTCTCTAACGCCCCCTGAATTGAGCCTGGCGCTTTTCCAGGAATGCTTCCACCCCTTCCCGGCCATCCTCCGTATCACACATTTCACCAAAGAGAACCGCTTCCCGATCGTAGCCCTTCTGATCTCCTGCAAGCCGTACACACTTCAGTACGGCACCGACAGCCAGAGGGGCTTGCCTCAGAATCTCAGACAGCAGCTTCTCCGCAAGCTCAAGGGCCTCCTCCCTGCTCCTGGCTACATGATTGACCAGGCCCCACTCAAACGCTTTGGCCCCGTCTATGCGTGAACCCCTCCAAATCCACTCCAGTGCACGGGCTGAACCGATCAGTCGCACAGCACGCTGCGTCCCTCCATATCCTGGTATTAACCCCAGGGATGCCTCCGGCAGGGCAAACTGAGCCTGTTCTGATGCAATTCGAAGGTGGCAAGCCATCGCCAGTTCTGCACCTCCCCCGAGGGCATACCCGTGAACCACGGCAATCACCGGCTTCACAAAGGTCTCAATCTTGCGAAAAATCTCTTGTCCGAATCTGGCTTTTGCCTCACCAGCCTCTTTGCCAACACCCCTGAGCTCTCCGATATCGGCTCCCGCTGCAAATGCTCTCTCCCCGGTTCCGGTCAAAATGACTCCGCGAATCCCCTCATCCTCATCTAATTGGTCGAATACTCCACCCAGCTCCTCAAGCATTTCACTGCTCAGGGCATTCATCTTGTCGGGCCGGTTCAGGCAGATTCTGGCAAGGAATCTCTCCGGATATCGATCGACCACCAGTGTGTTCCATTGTTCACTCATGAGCGCTCACTATTTTTCTTTTCATCGTTTATGTTGCACATTTCAAGCTGAAACGGGCCGCTGAATCATCGGTTCAACCCGACCACCAAGGCTTATGCACGAGCTTCAGATTCAATATGGCAGTTAATGTGATAAGCGTCAATCCATATTACCACCGGGCTATTGAACAGGAAGAAAAAGAGAGGAATCGGAATGCCTGAAAAGATCCATGTACTGGCCGACCGTCACATTTTCCGGATCGACCATGCGGTTCCGGGCACTGTTTCGCTAACACTTTTCGATCCTCAGAAGGGAGTACCTGGAGACCTCGCAGAGTACGATGCACTACTCATCCGAACCGTAACATCAATAAATGAAGAGACCCTTCCGACAGAGCCGGGGAGGCTCCGGTTCGTCGCCAGTGCAACTGCCGGAACCGACCATGTAGATCAACAGGCCCTTCAACACCGGAAGATCAGTTTCAGCTACGCACCGGGCTGCAACGCCCGGGCCGTCGCCGAATACGTGGCCACCACTGTACTGCTCTGGGCCGACCGTACAGACGTAGACATCCGGCAGCATAAGGTTGGTATTGTCGGTGCAGGCCATACAGGAACAGAGGTCCAGGCTCTGCTCAAAAAATTGGGAGTCCACTCCCTCTCTTATGATCCTCCGCGGGCAGAACAGGACACCTCTTTTCTGAGTTGCAGTCTGGAAGAGGTGTTGCAGTGTGACATCCTCACCCTGCACACTCCACTCACAACTGAAGGTCGCTACCCCACGGAATCGTGGCTGAACCGATTTACACTCCATAAAAACCGGTTTAGCCTCGTTCTGAATGCTTCAAGAGGCGGAGTCGCTCACGAGATGGATCTGCTGGAAGCGCAGGAGCGTGGTGAAGTACAGGATCTGGCTCTCGATGTGTGGGAGCATGAGCCTCTTTTTCGGGACGTTGTAGCAAGGAACGCGTGGTTCGCCACCCCCCATATTGCAGGCTACTCCCGCCAGAGCAAATGGAGAGCAACACGCATGATTGTATCGGAATTGTGCAGGGAGTTTACGCTGGAAAACAGCGTTGAACCGTTCACTTCCGATACCCGCCGCATTGAATTTCCTCCCGGTACAGAGGAGAAGGGATTAGCCGATATTCTGGAGCTCATTCATCCGATCACAGAGTACGACCGTCTCCTTCGCAGAGCCATCGGCCTGAATAGCAGTAAGAAAGCGGCCCGGTTCGCTGAAATTCGTACCCGATTCCCCCTCAGGGATGAATACCCGGCACTGGTATGTCCGGCCCCGATTCTGGAAAGGTATCCGGCACTCTCTGCGTTAGGTATCCAGGCCGAATAGTGACAGAGTATTTTTAGTTGTTCTCTCTGCAATCTCATCTTCAGAGAGTTTCAGTACTGTAGCAAGTTTGGATGCGGTAATGGCCACCCATGCCGGCTCATTACGCTTGCCACGATTGGGTGCAGGCGCAAGGTAGGGAGCATCCGACTCCAGAACCATTCTGTCCAGAGGGAGCTCCTTTACCGTTTGATCAACACCCGCATTGCGGAAGGTCAGAACACCTCCGATCCCCAAATGAAGGCCCAGATCGATCGCCCTCTCTCCCTCCTCCACTGATCCGTTAAAACAGTGCCAGATGCCGGTCAGGGAACCGTCCTGTTCCCGTTCAATCAGATCGAGAAGGTCTGAAGTACTCTCCCGGTTGTGAAGTATCACCGGTTTACCGACTGCTTTGGCTACACGACAATGTGCCGAAAGACTCTTCTTCTGCTCTTCGATTTTTCCTTTGTCCCAGTAATAATCAAGCCCGGTCTCACCAACCGCAACAAAATCACTCCTGTACACAGTGTCATAAAGAAGCTGCTCGTCCAGAGAGAACGTCTCGTGAACAGAACAGGGGTGGATACCGGCCATCCGGTACAACTCTACAGACGGATGAGACAGTTTTTGCATCGCCTCGACAGAAGCCCAGTCGATAGCGGGCAGAAAGATCCGTGAGACACCCGCCTCCAGAGAGCGGCTGAAGACTTCACTCAGATCATCCCGGAAATCTTCCAAATAGAGATGGCAATGTGTATCAGCAAGTTCCATTAACCTTATTCTGTTGTTGTTTTGCTATTCAGCACGGCCTCAAGTCAACCGCCTTATACTATTTATAAGTTCACTTCCTGTATCACAATTATGTTCTGCTTATTTTGCGAACCAGTTCCGTGATCGGGCTTCGTTCGATTCTCATATTATTGAACCCACCGGCCTTCAATACATCTGTCAACGGCTGGCGGAGTGAACTGGCGACACCCCCTGAAATGACAACCGGGGCGCCGTGCGGCAGATGATACTGTTTCAAAAAGACCTCCGCAAACCGGTTCAACCGGAAGTTCACCAGTTCAGAGACCTCCTCCCCCATTCCACCCGATAGGACCTTTGCAGTCAGTGAACCCAGCCATGATCCGGGAGACGGGGATTGGTAGATCTTCTGCATGACGTCATGGTAATCCATCCCTCCAAGTGCGATTTCGACAGTGGCTGCAGCTTCAGTAGAGAACCCGTCTCTGAAATAGTGTTTAAGTATCGATTTGCCGATATCGGCTCCACTTCCCTCATCTCCCAAAGCAAAACCGAGCGAAGCTGCCAAAGAGATGCGCTCCCCCTTTTTGAAGTGGCCCGAAGCTGCCCCCGTGCCCAGAATTGCAGCGACTCCCTCCTCCTGCCCCAGAAAAGCGTGTACCACTGCAGTCAGGTCGTCATAAAGTTCACACGGTGTACTGCCAAACAGCTCCTGAAGAAGGTCCGACAGAGGTTGTGAAGTTACTTCATCGCTGCACCCGGCACCGTAGAAGTGAATACGGTCGGGATTGAAATCCCGAAAACTTTCTCTGAGATTCCGGACTTCGCTCTCCGGATCGAGCCACGCCGGGTGCATCCCTCCTGTCCGAACATAGACCGGCTTTCCATCCTGGACAAGAGCCCAGTCCGTTTTCGTGGCACCGCTATCTGCGATAAGAATCTTCATATATACTCCGGATCTATTCTCTGCATGGTACAAAAAATCGGACATTACCGTTGTTATTCCGGTTCGGGTCCGGAAACGATTTGTTCACCAATGTAAAAATGTCAATTTTCCTGCAAGGAATTGGAGTCTGTTGCATCATACATATATTGAACATATATTCGTTTCGGGGTGACACAGCTTGTCACTCTGCATCCCTATACTGAGATCACGCCGGTCCGGTTAAGCAGAATCCGGTCGAGCCGAAATAGATCTTTTAACACTCAAATTGTACCTCATGAGCTCATCCAACAACAGCGATCGACACAAGGCACTGGAAATGGCCGTCGGCCAGATCGAAAAACAGCATGGCAAAGGGACCATAATGAAACTTGGAGACTCGCCATCCAGAAAGATCGATGTGATCTCCACAGGCTCCATCATGGTCGATTATGCACTCGGTGTAAGCGGTATACCACGAGGCCGGGTCACCGAGATATACGGGCCGGAGGGCAGCGGTAAAACCACACTTGCACTGCAGGTGATCGCACAAGCTCAAAAATCGGGTGGGTACGCCGCTTTTATCGATGCAGAACATGCATTTGACCCTCGATACGCCAAAAATCTCGGAATCAACACAGATGAACTGCTGGTCTCCCAACCCGATAGTGGAGAGCAGGCATTGGAGATCACCGAAACCCTGATCCGCTCGGGAGCACTGGACGTAATCGTTGTCGACTCGGTTGCTGCTTTGGTACCACGTGCAGAACTGGAGGGGGAGATGGGCGATTCACACGTGGGTCTTCAGGCCCGATTGATGTCCCAGGCACTGAGAAAAATCACCGGGATTGTGAGTAAAACCCGCACTTCATGCATCTTTATCAATCAGATTCGAGAAAAGATCGGCGTCATGTTCGGGAATCCGGAAACCACTACCGGAGGTCGTGCACTCAAGTTTTACTCTTCGGTAAGGCTGGACATCCGTAGAATCGGTGCATTGAAAAAGGGTGACGAGGTGATTGGAAACCGTACCAAGGTAAAAGTGGTCAAGAACAAGGTCGCCCCGCCCTTCAAAGTGGTTGAGTTCAATATTCTTTACGGCCAGGGCACTTCCAGAGTTGCCGAACTTCTCGATCTGGCAGTCGACTTCGACATCATTGAAAAACGCGGGAGCTGGTACCGTTATGAAGGAGAACCGATCGGCCAGGGAACAGATGCCGCTATTCAGTTTCTCGAAGAGGATTCTGTACTTGCCGACAAAATTGATGAAATGGTGAGAGCCCGACTCTTCCCGTTACCCGAGCCTGTACCAGAAGAGAAAAAGGAGGAGAAAGAAGTCGCAACAGCAGATGAATCGTAAAGGCAGGACGGAAGAAAAGGAAAATGAGTCTTCGGAACTCCCGCCTCCGGTAATAACCATCCGCAACTACATGCTCAGGCTCCTGGGCCGGAGGGATCATACTGTAGCCGAACTGATTCGAAAAGCGGCCAGAAAAGGGTACACGACAGCTTCCTGTCAGGAGTCTGTTGATGAACTCACTGCCGAGGGGCTATTGGATGATGCCAGGTTCGCCATCAATTACGCAGAGGAGAAAAGCAGAACAAAGCGATGGGGCCCCAAAAAGATAAGAGCCGGGCTACTTAAAAAGGGTGTACAGCCGGAGATCGCCAACTCTGCACTACGGGAAATTGAAGATGGTTTGGAGCTCATCCAGAATTGTGTAGATTTGGTTGAACGTCGAAGGCAACACTTCTACAGGGAGAGCGACCATTTTAAAAGGAAGCAAAAAATAGTCGCCTGGCTAAGGCAGAAAGGCTATCGGAGCGATACGATTCGAAAAGCGCTTCCCCAAATTGCAGAGATGCTGAATGTTTAACAACCTTACTCTCGAAAAGATCGTCAGGCTCGTCGTCGGCTTCCTTCTGGTTGTGCTGGTGATGATCCTGCTTCTCCAGTTCAGCAACCTGCTCATCTATGCCGCCATTGCGATCCTTTTAAGCTATCTGCTTGATCCGATTATCAACAGAATGCAGTCCAACGGGCTGAACCGAACTTTTTCTATTGCCCTGACTCTGGCAACGGTTATTCTGATTCTTACATGGATCTCCACCAGTATCATTCCGATCATAGCGGCTCAGACTGCCGGCCTTGCCAGACAGTTGAGCATGGACAACGTTCTTTTTATCGCCGGGCAGATCGAACGAAGCCTGATCGAGCAGATGGAGTTTCTGCCAGAGGGTTTCCTGAGGGAGAACCTTCATATTGTAACGGATGATCTTTTTGATGTTCAGAGGGTACAGGATATTCTGGGTGATCTGATTGGCCTCTTTACGAACCTTTTCTATGCCATTATCATCATCCCCTTTGCAACCTTCTTTTTCCTGAAAGATGGCACCAGGATTCGCAGAGACCTGCTTCAACTGGTGCCTAATAAATACTTTGAAACTTCACTGAGCCTGATTGACAAGATTGAAACCCGATTGGGATCCTATCTGAGGAGTGTGTTTGTCCAGAGCCTTCTGGTTACACTAACAGCATGGCTTTCACTCTCTATTGCCGGACTTGCCAATGCCGCGTCAGTCGGCATCGCAATTGGCGTGGCAAACACGATTCCCTATTTCGGCCCGATTCTTGGTTATATTCTATCCATTATTATATCGATCATCGAAACCGGCGACTTCTCTCTTGTTATCCCCTGTATTTTGGCCGTTCTGGTAGTCCAGCTCATGGACAATGTGCTTTTTCAGCCGCTCATCTTCTCTCGGATGGCCGATATTCATCCGGTAGCCATACTTTTTATTATTCTGATTGGAGCAGAAACAGCCGGTATACTCGGAATGCTAATTGCCATACCGCTGGCTACCATCATCAAGATCACAGTAAATCAGATACAGTGGAGTTACAATAACTACCAGGTATTCCGTATCGCTTCAGCCGGTAAAAGTTCGAAGACAGCAGGAGAATCCGCCTCCTCTACTCCGGATGGGCCTGTCTCATCATAGCCTATTCAGATTCTGCGAATTCTGATTCCTGATGCAACCGGGATATTATCACGCCTCCAACCCTTTTTTTAAACAAAATGGGATAAGATCGCATCGCATTTTCTGTTTCACTATCTTTGCCATCCAAATCATCAGCAATCTGCAGCTTTGTGAAGAGACTTGTTGTTTTTGCTTCCGGATCCGGAACCAATTTACAGTCGATCATAGACGTGATCGACAGAGGTCATATCGATGCAACTATTACCGGCCTCATTACGAGCCGGAAAGGAGTTGGCGCTCTGGAGAGGGCTAAAGTTGCGGAAATTAAGACAGCAGTCATTCCACCCGATAGCACCAATTTTGCCTCAGCAATTATGGAAAAGTTATCTGATTGGAGGCCCGATTTGATCGTTCTTGCAGGGTACACAGCACTGATTCCTGGCGAGGTGATTCAAGCTTATAAAAATCAGATTATCAATATTCACCCAGCCCTCCTTCCCCGATTCGGTGGCAAAGGGTTTTATGGTCGAAAGGTTCATGAAGCTGTCCTCGAATCGGGAGCAGATCACAGTGGTTGCACCGTACATTACGTGACAGAGGAGTACGATCGAGGGCCAATCATTGCACAAAGGGAGGTTCCCGTTTATGCAGACGACACAGCCGAAACTCTTGCCCGAAGAGTGTTGGCTATGGAGCACTCGCTGTACCCGGAGGTGATCGCTAAACTGATCTCGGGAAAGAGCGCAACATGACAACTCACACTGTCTCATCAAATTTCAATTCAAAACCGAAAATCACGTGTCACTGAAACCTCTGGATCAACTCCCTGAACAACCTCTCAATATCGAACGGGCGCTGCTCTCTGTATCGGATAAGAGTGGAATCGTTACACTCGCACAAGCACTTGCCGAAAAAAATGTTGAAATCATCTCCACCGGAGGGACAGCAGAGACGATTCGAAAAGCGGGAATTACTGTTAGGGACGTCTCCGAAATCACAGGATTTCCAGAGTGTCTGGACGGGCGGGTAAAGACTCTTCACCCTCACATTCATGGGGGGGTTCTTGCAAGAACATCCCATGAACCGGATCTTGAAGAGTTAAAAAAGCACGGAATTCAACCGATTGAACTCGTCGTCGTTAACCTATACCCATTCAGCGAAGCCGTATCCAGCCCGGATGTGACACCATCTGTAGCCACGGAACATATTGATATCGGAGGACCGACTCTCATTCGGGCTTCCGCAAAGAATTTCGCACACGTATGTGTGCTAACCGATCCGGATCAGTACCACCGTTTTCTTGACGAATTTCAACTGGAGGGGCAGATCTCTTTCGAAACCCGCAGGATGCTCGCGCTGGAAGCATTCCGAAAGACTGCCTTCTACGATGCAAAGATAAGCCACTATTTCTCAGGCCTGGTGGAGGAAGAGGTACCGGAACAACTTCATCTGGCTCTGGAGAAGTCATCTTCCCTGAGGTATGGAGAGAACCCCCATCAACCTGCCGCCATTTATGGCGAACCGGAGAAATTCATTAACTGCTTTCATGGAAAGCAGTTAAGTTACAACAACTATCTGGATATGGATGCTGCATTGGGACTGATGTCAGATTTCAGGGACGACTTGCCCACTGTGGCCATTTTCAAACACACCGTTCCCTGCGGTGCTGCAACGGCCGATACACTGGCAGACGCATATAGCAAAGCATTCTCCACTGATCCTGTTTCTCCTTTTGGAGGCATTGTGATCGTAAACAGGCCACTCGATCTCGAAACTGCTTCGAGAATCGACGACATCTTTACAGAGATCATAATTGCACCCGATTTTGAGCCGGAAGCGAAAGAGCTGCTTGTTCGTAAAAAGAATCGAAGGCTGGTCGAGATCGTAAATTATCCCGGCCATTCTGGTGATAAGCAAATCCGCACCCTCTTTGGGGGAGCACTGCTTCAACTTCCAGACCGGGAGCCGGATCTAGCCGATACATTTCGTACAGTCACAAAAAGAGAGCCTACGGCGAGAGAGAAGAGTGACCTGCTTTTTGCCTGGAGGCTCGTAAGGCATGTAAAATCGAATGGGATCGTGTTTGCCGGGAACGGTCAGACACTTGGTATAGGAACAGGACAGACGAGCCGGGTAGACAGTTCAGAAATCGCAATTCGAAAAGCGGAAAGAGAAGGCCTCTCCCTGGGAGATTCGGTAATAGCCTCAGATGCTTTTTTCCCTTTTGCAGATGGTGTAGAGGCGGCGGCCGAAGCCGGGGCAACGGCCGTCATTCAGCCCGGAGGCAGTGTTCGTGACGATGAGGTCATCGAAGCTGCAGACCGTCACAATTTAGCGATGATATTTACCGGAAAAAGACATTTCAGACATTAATTAACAGGAGGATTCAAATCCTCTTAACTGCATTTCCATTCGCAAATCGAGAGACAATATTGTATTTTGTCTCGAATAGTGCCTTTATATCAAGACTCCGTTTTATAAACGATTTCAGGCGGGTTCAATACCTGAAAGCCAAAACATATCAAATCCATGTCGATGCCGGAAAGATCGGTTCAGGAAACAAAGACTTCTAAAAGCAATTCCCAGCCCAAAAAAGGGTTGTTCGATTTTCTGTACAACGATATCGCCATCGATCTCGGAACAGCCAATATTCTGATCTACTCCAGAAATGGTGGAATCGTACTGAATGAACCCTCCATTGTTGCAATCAACAACCGGGGCGAAGCAATGGCTACAGGCCATGAAGCTCGGCTGATGCACGAAAAGACTCACAAGAATATTCGAACGGTTCGTCCGCTGCGGGATGGTGTAATCGCCGATTTTGAGGTCGCAGAGGTGATGATCAGAGATATGATCAAGAAGGTGAAGGTGAAATGGTACTCCTCTACCAGACAGATGGTCGTATGTGTTCCGAGTGGCATAACGGAAGTAGAAAGGCGGGCGGTACGGGACAGTGCCGAACATGCCGGAGCCAAAGAGGTATACCTGGTTGATGAGCCAATGGCCGCTGCGATTGGAATTGGGCTCAATGTTCACGAGCCGGTTGGGAACATGATTGTCGATATCGGTGGTGGAACAACCGAAATTGCAGTCATTGCCCTCTCCGGAATTGTTCACGCCCAATCTGTCCGCCTCGGTGGTGATGAACTGAATGACGATATCATTAACTATTTTCGCCGGAACCACAACCTTCTGATCGGGGAGCGCACTGCAGAAAAAATCAAATGCGAGATCGGTTCTGCCGCTCCGCTCGATGAAGAGCTGGAGATGATCACCAAAGGCCGAGATCTGGTCAATGGTGTCCCACGTACCCGTCAGGTAACATCCAGAGACGTGCGGGAAGCACTAACTGAATCTGTGAATACGATTGTGGAAGCCATTACCAAATCCCTTGAACAGACACCGCCCGAACTCTCGGCGGACATTCTGGATCGTGGAATCATGCTTACCGGAGGTGGCGCACTGTTGAAGAACCTCGACAAGCTGATTATGGAGACAACAGATCTCCCGGTCCATATTGCAGAGGATCCGCTTACCGCTGTGGTTCGAGGCACCGGTGCCATTCTGGAGAATCTCGACTACTACAGAAGCGTGATCACCTGACTCTGACAATAGACTTCGGATGCAACTCGGACTGCCGCGCATTACGGATGCGAAAGATTATATTATTACTGCCCTGATCCTCGTATTCGCGATCTCATTGATTATTACGCGACACGATGGAGGGTTGCACAGTGCTCGTACTGTTTCGGTGACGATCCTGAGCTATCTCGAAAAACCGCTCTCCGTCATTCGAACCTACCGGCAGGCTTTAAACACAAACACCTATCTTCATCGTCAAAATGCCCTGCTTCAGGATGAGTTAAGCCGACTGAGATCAGTCGAGGAACAGAACCGAATATTAAGAGAGTTGCTTGACCTGCGTGAAGAGTCCGAGATCTCTCTTCACCCGGTACGCATTGTAGCCAAGGAGTTGACGGGCATGAATAACTCTATCACCGTAAATGCAGGTGAGATTAACGGAATAAAAGCAGGAATGCCTCTGATTAATTCAGACGGGCTCGTTGGAAGAGTCATCTTTACAACCCGTTCCCATTCGCAGGTAATGCCTTACATTAACTCTCTGTTCAGAGTCAGCGCCCGTATTCAGGGCTCACGAGCCCTGGGTATTGTCACCTGGGAAGGCACCCGCTCCGACGAGTTGCTCATGCAGCATGTTGCACAGACCATAGAAGTGGAACCCGGCCAAATTGTAGAGACATCCGGTTACAGCAATCAATATCCGCCAGGTATTCCGATCGGCTATGTGAGCCATACTGAACCCCTGGAAGGAGTCGAGACGCAATTGATATGGATTCGGCCTTTCGTAAATCTCCATACACTGGCAGAGGGGTTCATTATGCACTTTCAGCCAGATCCGGCTATTGAGGAGCTGATGCAGCAACAGGAGGAGATATTTTGATCCGGTCTGAAAATATTCGCTACATTTTTATCGGCCTGTTTATCATCGCAATCCAGGTCATACTACTTCGCCATCTCAAAGT
The DNA here is from genome assembly GCA_040880485.1 of Balneolaceae bacterium. GTDB lineage: Bacteria > Bacteroidota > Rhodothermia > Balneolales > Balneolaceae > JBBDIJ01. The sequence continues at coordinate 110,193 of JBBDIJ010000005.1, read as the reverse complement.
ATACGGAGGTGAAGCGGACCTTGTACTCATCTATCTGTTATGGATAGCAACACACAGAAACCGAACGGAGACACTCCTCTTTGCTGCCGGAGCCGGCCTGCTTCAGGATGCAATGACCGATTTGTGGGGCTTGAACCTCTTTTCAAAGACTCTGCTGATCTTTCTTTTTCACGGATATCTGAATAAAATTTCGGAAAATCGCTTCATATTATGGCAGATTTTCCTGATACTTCTAATTACAACAATTGTTCACAATGCCATTTTTGTCTTTGTCAGCAGTTTTGCCGGAATCTACGCTACCTCCTATGCCGCAGGTCCGATGCTGATTGCCGGCAGCCTTTACACCGCCCTCACCGGCAGTTTTCTCTACCTCACGCGCAGTTAAACGGAATTCACAATGCACCTCTCCGCCAGTCGAAGAACCAAAGTTTCGGTTCGGATACTTCAATCGATTGTACTCATCGCATGGTTGATTATACTGGGCCGTATCTTTCAGCTACAGATTCTGGATTATGAGAAATACTCTCCGATTAGTAAACAGAATCATCTCCGTCAGGAGTTTGTGAACCCGGCAAGAGGGCTGATACTGGATCGAAATGGAGAGATTCTTGTTGAGAATGAACCGATTTACTCCATCACAATCAATCCGGCCAGTTTTGACATGTCCCGCCTTCCACTGCTATCCGAACTGTTGGAGATGGAGCAGTCGGATCTACTTCTTCGAATTGAAGAAGCGCAGAGTTACTCCTGGCACAGAACCTCCAGACTGGTAACGGAAGTGAGTTTTCAGGCCTTTTCAAATATACAGGAGAATATTTGGCAGCTGCCCGGAATTGGTCATCAAATAGAGAGCAAACGCTATTACCCTCTCCCGATTCATGCTTCACACACCTTTGGATATCTGCGTGAGGCCTCGCGTGATGAGTACCTCGGTACTTCCCGGATCCGCCTTGGGGACAAGATTGGAAAAAGTGGACTCGAAATGAGTTATGAAGATCTTTTAAGGGGAGAACTTGGCACAGAATACATTCGGGTAAACGCTCTCGGGCAGGCACTTGGAACGTATACTGAGGGTGAAATGAGCAGTCGACCCGTTCAGGGAAACAACATTATTACGACACTCGATGCCGGCCTGCAGCAGCTTGCCGAAGAGCTAATGTCCGGCAAACGGGGAGGAGTTGTTGCCATCGATCCAGGCAGCGGTGAAATACTGGCCATCGCCAGTTCACCACAGTTTAATGTGGAGAGGCTGGCCGGCAGGCTCGACACAGAGTACTGGGCAGACATCAATAGCGATCCCGAGCAACCACTCTTCCATCGCGCTATTTCCTCGCGACAGCCACCCGGCTCTACATTCAAACCCTTCGCAGGACTCGTCGGGCTGCACCTCGGAATTGTAACTCCCTCCAGAACGATTCACAATCCAGGCTACTACTTTAGAGGACGCCGTTATGGCGACCTGGCCGATCCTGGTGATTATGATATGAGACGTGCGTTGATGTACTCAAGCAATACCTATTTTTTCGCCTTGATGGATATGGTTGCATCAAGAGGCTATCTCAACAGATGGAGTGACCTGATAAAGGACTTCGGTTTCGGGGCACGTACCGGCATAGACCTGCCTTCCGAGAATTCCGGAATCATTCCCGACAGCACCTGGATGAATCAAAATATTGGTGTTCGAGCCTGGGGGACCGGTGATCTGATCAATTTCGGGGTGGGTCAGGGTTTTATTTCTGCTACTCCACTCCAGCTTGCTGTAGCCGTCTCAGTGATTGCAAATGGAGGATTCCGGGTTCAGCCTCACCTTGTTCGCACAGTTCGCTCCCCTGATGGGGACCAGGTTCATACCGAAAAAAATCTTCAGCGCATCGAATGGATTCAGGAATCACATCTTGAAGTCGTTCGTGATGGGATGAAAGCTGCGATGACACATGGGGCGGTTCTTTACTATGCCTCACTTGACGATATAGAAGTGGCGGGTAAAACCGGCACTGCACAAAATCCACATGGGAACAACCACGGCTGGTTTATTACTTATGCACCAGCGGAAGAACCCGAAATTGCCATTGCCGTCCTGGTCGAGAACGGCGGATTCGGATCCAGTTCTGCAGCTCCGATCGCATCACTGCTTACAGAGAAGTATCTGACGGGCGAAATCAATCGTTCCCATATTTTAAACCATGTGCTCAATTTCGAACCCACAGTTGAAGAGCCTGAAGAGGGCCTGGAGATTACCGAATGAGAGCACATGAATTTAACTGGTTTCTCGTTTTCGTATGGGTTGCACTCTCTGCAACTGGCCTGATAGCCATCTACAGTGCCACACAGGGACCGGTTTCGGAGTTCCTCTCCCCGAATATTCAGAACAATTTTTATAGTCAGGTCGCCTGGTTCACACTCGCGGTCGTAGTAATGGTGTTCATACAGTTCACCCCACCACGCTCCTTTCATCAGATCGCATATGCACTCTATGCTTTATGTCTGTTGTTAGGAATCGCGACAATTTTCTGGGGAATAGAAGCCGGAGGAGCACGACGCTGGCTTCCCATCGGCCCGGTCAATATACAGATCAGTGAGTTCATGAAACTCGCTTCGATAATGGCCACAGCAACCTATCTTTCTCACAGAAGAAATTTGTCGAGTGAAAATCTGGGGACAGCGTTGATGACCACGCTACTCCTTTTCATCCCGGCGTTCATCATCTTTCTTCAAAATGATACAGGTACTGCACTCATTCTACTGGCTATCATTCCAATCATGCTCTTCTGGTCCGGCTTGCCGCATGGAGTCTCCCTCCTTATCATCTCACCTGCCATTATTACTTACCTTACGGTCATCAACTGGGTGTCTGGGCTTGTAGCCGTATTGATCATTACTGTGGCTATTTTTTTTCTGCAAAAAAAAGCATGGCTGAGTGTCACCTCCCTTGTTCTGGGTTTGCTGGTTTTGCTGGGCACAAAATTGATGCTACAGCAGGTGCTTTATCCTCATCAACGGGCAAGAGTCGAAGCATTTGTTAATCCCTCACTGGATCCACAGGGTGCAGGTTGGAATATCATTCAGGCTACCACAGCCATTGGGTCCGGGGGTTTCTATGGCAAAGGATTTATGGAAGGAACCCAGACACAGCTGAGATTTCTTCCGGAACAGTGGACAGACTTTATCTTCTGTGTGATTGGAGAGGAGTTCGGTTTTGTTGGAACCGTAACGATACTTCTGCTTTTCCTGATGCTGTTTATGAAGTTGATTGGTATGGCAGGTGAACAAAAGCACTCCTTTGCACAACTGTTTACCGTGAGTGTGGCAGCTATTCTCTTTTTCCACTTTCTGTTTAACATCGGGAGCGCAACCGGCCTCATTCCTGTGATCGGACTTCCACTTCCATTTGTCAGTTATGGAGGCTCGTCTTTTATCTCTTACTCGATCATGATTGCCATCTGCCTGAACCTCGACTATAACAAACGATCTTTCAGTATATATAATTAGCTCTGCTGTGACCCGGTTTTATCCGAAAGGGGGTTATCGCTGCTACAAGGCCGATCGGTTCGTAACTTGAAGGTTTTTCTATGCAGGGGAGTATACCCGTACCTTTGCAGAGCCTTGTAATGCGCAGCCGTAGGATATCCGACGTTCCTGTTCCATCCATAATGAGGGTAGGACTCGTGAAACCGGGTCATGATACGATCTCGTGACACCTTAGCCAAAATGGATGCAGCAGCGATGGATGCACTCTTGTCGTCCCCACCGATGACACATTCGTAGGGAATGGGTGAAGAACCAAACCGATTTCCATCGATCAGGAGAAAATCGGGATTTGCAGTCTTCTCTCTGCTGCATCGATCCATAGCAACAAGAGAGGCGCGCAGAATATTAATGCGGTCGATCTCCTCCGGTTCTGACCGTTGAACCGTCCAGAAGAGAGCTTTTTTCTGTATCTCCACCTCCATTCTCTCTCTCTCTTTTTGAGATACCTTTTTACTGTCTCGCAGGCCTCTTATAGGCTGGTGGGGGTCTAATATAACTCCTGCAGCCACAACCGGACCACACAGACAACCCCGTCCCGCTTCATCCAACCCCATAACACGATTATAACCCTGTTTCCACAGTGATCTCTCCAAACAGTATCTGTCAGGTATATTTTCCATCTCGGGTATTAAGGTAAAAAATGTCTTCAAGTATTAAACGGCCAGAATGAAATGTTCTATAGGCAGGTGTGGTTATCACAACAGGTGAACCATTAACAGACCCCGGTCATACCTATGAAATTTCGCTACGAAAAATGGAAAGGAGATCGTTTTGACAGTAAAAATTCCACGCCATTTGACTCCCTCTGGGACCTGTTCAAGCAACTGCTTTCTCTCTCCGGTGGAGAGGTTGAAGAAGCGGTACGATGGTTGACTGAGCTCGATCAGGAGTATGAGATCACAAAGCAATTTGGTGACGGGTATGGTATCGGCGACTTTCTGGATGAACTTGAGAAGAGGGGCTACCTAAGGTTCGACGACCGAAATCAACAGCTCGTTCCTACCAGAAAAGCCGGTCAAAGCATTCGAAAGTCCTCACTTGAAGAACTGTTTAGCGACATCTCTGCCGGACAAGCCGGCCAACACCCTGCTGTTAATACCGGAAAGGGGACGGAGAGGCAGCCGGAGACACGTCTGCTCCGGGCCGGTGACGACTACTCTCGAATCGATGCATCCGGGACCGTATTAAATGTGCTTAGACACAGTTCTCTCGACCGTTTCGATCTTCGGGAAGACGATATTTCGGTACATGAAACGGATCACAACACTTCTACATCCACGGTACTGTTAATAGATCTGAGCCACTCCATGATTCTTTATGGCGAGGATCGTATCACTCCAGCCAAGAAAGTGGCAATGGCACTCTCTGAACTGATTACAACCCGATTTAGTGGAGATTCACTCGATCTGGTTGCCTTTGGAAATAAAGCGTGGAAAATTGAAACAGGAGAGCTTCCCTGGTTAACAGCAGGCCCCTGGCATACCAATACGCTTGAAGCCCTGCAAATGGCCAGGCACACACTTCAACGACGGAAAAACAGAAACCGGCAGATCATCATGATAACGGACGGCAAACCCTCATGTATGATCGAGAATGGAAAATTCTACAGAAACAGTTATGGCCTGGACCGAAAGATCGTAAACCGGGTCATTAATGAGGCGGTACTTTGCAAAAAGGAGAAGATCACAATCACAACCTTCATGATTGCACAAGATCCCTATCTTCAGAGTTTTGTCAGGGAACTATCGGATGCCAATAGAGGAAGAGCCTATTTTGCCTCACCCGACCGGCTGGGCGGATATATACTCCACGACTATATAAACAACCGAATTCGTAATATTCGCTGAATGTTTTCGGACTGAATGCCTTCCGGCCACAGGGTCACGCTGGATATGGGATGTGAGCTCAAATACCAAGATTCTGCATCACAGCATCGGTTATATCGTTCTGCTGCTGCATCTCTTCTGTAACATAGAGAATAATCACATCCCCTGTGGAGGTACGGGTGTTGAGTATCAGATCGATGGAACGGGAAGTAGCCACAGAACTGATCGCCTCTTCGATCTGTTCAATCAGCGGTGACATCAGCTCTGCCCTTCTCTCCTCAAATTCCTGCTCCAGTTGCCCCTGTGATTGCCGAAGTTCCATATCCAACTGTCCCAGACGCTCCTCTTCCCGCTCTCTTGCGGCATCCGAGATCACTCCACTTCTCTGTTCATACTGCTGTACGGCCGTCTGAAGCTCACTCTCTTTTGTCTCAATTTCAGAGATTCTGCGTTCATAGAAATTCTGAAGGCGTTGCTGTACAGCTCTCATCTCGGGCATACGCTCAAGAATTACATGAGGGTCTACAAACCCAATTGTCGTTCCTTGCGCCTGAACCTGAGCTGGCTGTATGGAGATCGCGATGAGTGTTGTTATTACAGCGAGTAGTGAGAGCTTCTTCATAATATTATCCCTCGAATCAAAATGGATTATTTTTTTTTGAAAAGTTGATTCTCAACCTGTTCTCATCAATTGGAAACCAGCTGTTGAATCACTTCCTGTGTAATGTTTCTCACACCTTCCTCAGAAGAGAAGTAGACAATCGGCTCTCCCTCACTTGTGAGTTCGTTGATAACGATATCCAGCCCGTGTTGCTCAGCAATTTCCTCCATGGTTGTCTCTACACGATCCATAATAGGAGAAAGGAGTTGAGATTGACGTTGCTGAATTCGGGTTCTGATCTGCTGCTCGAGTGTACCAAGAGCTTGCTCCCTTTCACGGAGCTCCTCTTCTCTCTCCTCTCTTTCAGAGCCACTCAGAATTCCCTGTTCAACCAGCTCGTCGAACTCTGTCATCGACTCGATCCAGCTGGAATATTCAGTAGTAAACTCCTGTTGGCGCTGTTCGACAAAGCTCTCAAGGTCGGTTCGCACCTGATCCATCTCCGGAAGTGCTTCCAATACTTGTTGAGGATTCATGATTCCGACCTGAAGTTGAGCTGCTGCAAAGAGCGGTAGTGATGAAAGTAGTAGTGTGAGTAATATTTTTCTCATGGCTTATTTATTGAATTAAAAATCGCGTCAAGTTAACTCTATTTCGCCTCAATTTCCTGCATCTTCAGATTCAATTCCCAGTTCAGTCAGAACGAGATCATTCAGATTCCATTCCGGGTTTGCATAAAGCAAACGAACCCCCTCGGATCGATCAAGGATAAAATCATAACGTTCTCGAGCGGCAATTCTGTGCATAGCATCAAAAATTTGTCTCTGAATCGGCTCCAGAAGTTCACGTTGCCACTGGAAATACTCTCCTCCGGCTCCAAATTTCTCCTCCAGATACAGCTCCCTCTGAACGACCCTCTCCTCGATCTCTCGAAGTCTGTCCGCCCTCACCTCATCAGTAAAAAGAACTTCACGCAATTCAAACTCCTCTTCCAGTCGATCGATCTCCCGATCCATTCGCTGCAATTCCTCCCTCCAGGATACAGTCATCAACTCCAGCCTCTGCTCGATACCTTCATACTCCGGCATCTTTTCCATGATCAGATCCGAGTCGATGAAACCTATCTTTTGCTGTGCTTGTAGAGCATCTGCAGACCATAACGCGGTAAGCGTCAAAACCGATATGCAGGTGTACATACTTTTCATTATCAGAATTGCGCGCCCATGTTGAACAGGAACTCCCATCGCCCTGCTTCAAGCCCGGGGCCGCGAAGCGATGCCGGAGTGCCATCCAGTCTATATCCGTAACTCAAGTCAATGAGACCAAGAATCGGTAGATAGATTCTGGCACCCACACCAAGCACCCGTTTTACATCAAATGGATCGAAAGTCTGAAGATCTGAGTAGGTGTTTCCTGCATCCATAAACAGGTATGGAAAGAGCTGGACCTGGTCGGTCGTAACGGCCGGATAGCGAAGCTCCATCGTATACTTGGTAAAAGCACGACCCCCGATCAGATTCAGATCTTCATCCAACGGCGATATCACACCCGTTGTTCCACCCGGAAATCCCCTCATATCAATATTGTCGTTAATAAAGCTCTGACGCTGCTGGATCTCTGTTCCACCAAGGTAAAATCTCTGGAACGTACTTCTGGTTCCTGAATCAAAATAGCCCATATAACCATAGTCGGCAGAACCCGACAACACCAGATTTCCAACGATGGAGTTGTGGTGATGATATCCGGTCCTCAACTTGTAGTATTGGGCAAAGTTGGGTAGCGGGGGAGCCACTTCTCCAATGATCTGGAACCGGGATCCGGTTCTTGGCGATATTGGATGGTCAATTGAGTTTCGCTCAATCTGATGACGAATACTTAGAATATCGGTCTGCCCATCACCGAACACTCCCTGGGTTCCGGCAATATTATAGAGCTGGTACTGTATCGTCGTATTCTGGGAAAAGTAGTCATCAGGCCAGCGAAGTTGACGCCCAATACTGATTCCGGCAGAAAAGAGCTCATTTTTTTGATCTAATTCGGTTCCCTGAAGCCTTCCGTAGTTCAAAATATCGTAGGACATATTGACCCCAAAAGAGGTGGGGCGCCCACGCAGCCACGGTTCGTTAAATGTAAAACTGTAACTTTGATAGCCCCGTCCGGTCACCTGCACTCCCAGAGAGAGTTTCTGTCCGTCACCGGATGGGATCGGGGTCCATCCATCGCGCCTGAATGCCCGCTGAATTGAGAAGTTGTTAAAATTCACCCTTGCAGACATGATGATTCCAATCTGCCGTCCGCCAAATCCACCGGAAAGCTCAAAATTGTCTGTACTTTGACTTTCATCCAGATTGTAGATCACATCCACCATTTTGGATTCCAGATCCGGTGCCACATCCGGCTGAATCCCCTCCGGATTGAAGTATCCGATTGCTCCCAGTTCCCGGACCGATCGCATGATGGCAGAACGACTATAGGTGTTGCCAGGCACCGTTTTCAGGGTTCGGCGGACCACATCGTCATGTGTCTTGTCATTACCGTAGAAGGTGACCTCCCGAACTGTAAACACTTCATCTTCAATTATATCGAAGTGGATATCCAGGGAGTCCTCTCCAACCTCCGTAATTGTTGGTATAATTCTGGATGCGAGATATCCGACATTCTGATAGAGGGAGTTGATATCGTTTTCGTCACGCCGCTGATTAAGGTTCTCATCGAACCTCTTCCTGTTAAATATGTCTCCACTCTCAAATCCCAGAGCCAACGACAGTTGTTCGTCCGTATAGACGGTATTGCCGTCCCAGGTAATGTTCCGAACCTTGTACTGAGGTCCCTCTTCAATCACAAAATCAATTGATACTCCCTCCTTGTTGTCCCGCCAGTCGTAAACATATACTGAATCCTGTAACAGACGGGCATCCCGAAACCCATTCTCACGGTAGAAGGCGAGCAGGTTATCTTCTGCCTCACGAAAACCCTCGTCGGTATAGACGTGTCTTTTAAAAATTCTCCACCAGCGATCCTGTTTGATCGTTTCCAGTGCACGTCGTAAACGACGGTCGCTGAACTCCTCATTCCCCTGGAACTGAATTCTCCGAACTTTGAGTCTCTCACCAGTGTCCACATGAAATGTAAGTGTAACCCGATTTCGGGCTTCATCTGTGAGCTCACTTGAAACTTCTACTTCCGTAAACCAGTACCCTTTTTCACTGAAAAACCTTTTGATAGTATTCACAGCTTGTGCTTCAACAGAGCTGGTTACCGCAAGCCCTTCAATAAGATTCAGCTGTTCCTCGATATCCCTGCGATCGGAACGACGTGTGCCCTCAATCACATAACCGTCGAGGGCCGGTTTCGACTCTACCACAATCCTGACTCGAACACCACCAGAAACTGATTCTGTATCAATTTCCACATTTTCGTAGAGCCCGGTTCTGTGAATTCTGCGAATTCCTTCAGGGATCTCCTCACCCGGTATGGAGATGGTTCTACCCACGTTGAGCCCGCTGGTCGAAATCAAAAAGTTCCGCCTCGCATCCGAGACGCCCACCACTTCGACTTCAACAATTTCTACCTGACTCCGTGTCAGTGAGGTCGGATCGGTGATTTCAACCTGTTCTCTATCCTGTGCTTCAACCATGTCTGCCATCATGCCGGACAGGCCCGCAATCGCTATTAACAGAATCCAATTCCTGTATTTAAGTATCACTGTAAACCGTTAGTTTTATTAGGAGGTAATGTGCTTGACACCGTTCCCTGCCAAATTCTTCCGAACATTGCCGTTGAGCTTCCCATACCTACGTTCACGCTTTTGATAGGATAATATTGCCCGGTAGAGCTCGTCCCGGCGAAACTCCGGCCAGCAGGTTTCCGATACGAAAAGTTCTGAGTATGCAAGCTGCCAAAGGAGAAAGTTGCTGACCCTGAATTCACCACTTGTTCTGACAATGAGGTCGGGATCGGGAATACCCGCAGTAGACAATCTGGCTTTGATCACATTTTCGTCGATCGAATCCGGATTCAGTTCCGACCGTTTTACCGACTCTGCAATGGATCGTACAGCTTCTGTAATATCCCAACGGCCGGAGTAACTGAGTGCCAGGATTAGCTGCATACGATCGTTATCTCTTGTAAGAGCTTCTGCCCGTTCAATTTCTCTGCGGCACTCCGATGGAAATCGGTCGATCTGTCCGATCGTTGTGAGCCTGATATTGTTTCTATGGAGAATTTCCGTCTCTTTTCGTAAAGTGGACACAAGAAGACGAAAGAGAGCGCGGACCTCATCGCCCGGCCTGCCCCAGTTTTCAGTGGAAAATGCGAAAAGTGTTAAATAGCGCACCCCGAGCTGAGCGGAAGCTTCAGTTATATCCCGTACAGAATCGACCCCGGCCTTGTGCCCCATGATTCGAACACTTCCACGTCTCTCGGCCCATCTCCCATTCCCATCCATAATTACGGCAATGTGTTCCGGAATGGGGCCGGCAGAGGCCACCTCTTTTTGACGCTTCTGGTCAGCCTCCGTCTGATGTTGCTTTGTCAATGAAATCGACTCCAAGAGGACCTCGGTTTATTCCGTTTGAAAGCTTTGAAAATTAGATTTTTGCAAATCGATATTCAAGTTAGAATTACCTGCCTGATGTCTGAATATCGACATTCAGTTCTATCATTTCGCACATAGCCAACGCAGCTTCAGCTCCTTTGTTACCATACTCCTTACCTGCTCTTTTCATAGCCTGTTCCACAGTATCTGTTGTCAGCACGCCAAAAGCTACCGGCTTACCATATTCCAGATTGAGTTGCAGTACACCACGATTTACCGCATCACACACATAATCGAAATGGGAGGTTTCTCCCCTGATCACTGCACCAATAGCGATGACTCCATCGAGGTCAAGATGATCCAGAAGATATTTACAAGCTAGCGGGATCTCATATGAACCCGGACAACGCACCACCTTTATGTTTTCTTTATCAATCCCCTTTGCCGCCAGTGCAGAGAGAGCTCCTTCAAGCATCGGCTCGGTAATCATGGAGTTCCACCGGGCGGCAACCACCCCCACACGTACTCTCTTCCACTCAGCTCCTGATTTCACTTCATCAACCATAATCCCAAACTCCGATATATATGCTTCTGCCCATTGCAAATAGAGAGCTGCATGAGCACGCCTTAAGGTATTGAATTTAGCTGAAGATTCCTTCCTGAACGCAATCACCGCTCACTCCGGAACTGAACTGCATCTCTGTAGAATTCTCTCTGCCCTGCCACTTTCGACGGTTACCGTACCAAACCTTGAACCCGCTTCGTGCGTCCCTGATCCGTGAAAATCACTTCCTCCAGATACAAGCAGGCCCCATCGTTCAGCCATTCGGGTATATCGCAATTGATGGTCATAACCGTGAGATGGATGAATACACTCAATTCCGTCGATCCTGTCGTTGCACATCTCTTCGACCTCTTCGTATGTACAGGTGCGGCCGGGATGTGCAATAACGACTACGCCTCCCGCTCCTCTAACGGCCTCTGATGCCGCTTCCAAATGAACCCAGAAGAGATCCAGGGAGCCCATTACTTCATTTCCCAGATAGCGCACGAAGGCTTCATGAACACTTCCTGTATACCCTTTTTTTGTCAATACTCTTGCCACATGGGGTCGCCCGGGCATGGAACGGCCGGCGACTGCAAATACCTCATCCGGGTCCACATCCAACCCCAGCTTCTGCAATCGGTGTGTGATGACGCCAATCCGGTCTTTTCGTGCTCTTCTCTGGGAAACAAGCAGTTTCATAAAAGCCGAATCCGCAGGGTCAAAACCGTAACCCAGCAGGTGAAGCTCGCGTCCCTGCCAGAGCGTGGTAAGTTCAATGCCTGGAATAAGCTGAATTGGAAGTGTCGCTGCTTCCTCCCTCGCTTCCAGATAACCATCTATAGTATCGTGATCGGTAATGGAGAGTAGCTCAAGACGATTCTCATATGCCATCCGGACAAGGTCGGCCGGTTCTGCAGCTCCGTCGGATGCTGTTGTATGGGTATGCAGGTCTGCTCTTCCCAAACGATCAGGGGTTCAATATCGAGTCATATACGGCGCGACTTGAAAGCAGGGAGAGAGCCTGTTGAATATACCGATCCGAAGGCAACGAAGCTTTCATCCCCTCTTTACTGCCGGATAGTCGGGAAACCCACTCCAGGTGTAATTCCTGTTCAATTCTATGCCGGTTATCATGAAGTTCATTCTCCTTCTGATTGCGAAGCAGTTCTCCTAGCTCCTGAAGTGCACCCTGTGCCCGGCTGGTATCAGCAAAGAGATGTTGGGCCTCTTCAAGTGAAACGAGTTGGCGGTCGGCACTGGTTTCATATTCAAACTCCTGCGTCTCCAGATACTCTTTAAATAGGTCAAACAGGTTCTCAGGGGGCTCAGCTGAAAGCTGATCAGAACTCAAAGTCGAAAGCAGATCATTAATGAAAAAGAAGTAGTGATTTTTCTGTTTCAGATGCATCTCCAGAAGAGAATCGTCCTGCCCACGGATTACAATATCCGGCTCAATGCCCATTCCATCAAAAACAACACGGCCGTTTTTCGTTCGAAATTCACGTCTGAGACTGTCGGCTATAACTTCCACCCGATCTGTAGCCTGGCCATTGTGATTGTAGGTAGCAGACTGTATACCACGTCCGCTTGGTATATAATACCTTGAAACTGTCAACTTCATTGAACGATTATAGGGTAGAGGTCGTATGGTTTGAACCAGTCCCTTCCCGAAACTTGTCTCACCGAGAATGACGGCGCGGTCGAGATCCTGCAGGGCACCTGCGACAACTTCGGATGCACTGGCGCTGCCCCGATTAATCAGAATGACCAGAGGAAGCTCCCCTAAAAGAGCTGTCTCTTCGGTGGTATAGGTTTGGCGCTCCTCATCGACCCGCCCGCGAGTCTCCACAATCAGAATGCCGGGATCAACAAATTTGTCTGTAATACGCACCGCTTCGTGCAAGAGCCCGCCCGGATTGTTCCGCAGATCCAGTATAAGTCCGGTAAGTTCTCCCTCTTCAAGAAACGAGACCAGAATCTGCCGAAGCTCTTCAGATACATTTTGCCCGAAATGGCCAATCTGTATATAGCCTGTGCTCTTCTCGGATCCCAGTCGCGCGCTGTAGGTCACATTCGCAACCTCAATCCTCTCTCTCTCCAGTTCATACCGTACAGCCTCCTCTACTCCAGGCCTTTCAATTTCCAGTACTACTTCAAGGCCGGGGTCGCCGACCAACAGTTGTTGTACCTCCACCGGTGTCATTCCCTCTGTAGTGACACCATTCACCTGAATGATATAGTCTCCGGGCCGGATTCCTGCACGCTCGGCCGGATAGCCTTCAAGTGGTGCAATCACTACAATATGTCCGCCTCTCGTTCCCGCCTCGATTCCTACTCCTCCATAGGTTCCGGTCGAGAGAATCTCCATCTGCTGTTGCTCCCCTTCAGTAATGAACTCGGTATAGGGGTCCAGCATATCTAGCATAGACCTGATCCCGTGTTCCATCAACTCCCGTGGTGGTATCTCGTCTACGTAACGAGTGGCGACTTCCCTGTAAAGCTCACTGAAGATGGCAAGCTGCTGACGAATCTCGAAGTAGAGATCATTACTCCTCACCCATGCCAGCGAGCAGAGTACCAGCAACAACAGTACTGCAGGCAGAGTGAGTTTCTTTACTGTCATATTGTTGAACCTATTCAGATTGCTGGATGATCAGAGTTTGACCAGCATAAATTCGGGCACTGGAAAGATCATTCCACTGCTGAATGTCCGAAACGGAGACACCGAACCTCTGAGATATGTGTATTAACGTGTCATTTCTCTGAACCGTATAGTTGACCACCTCTCCATTCGGCTCAGGTGCCGACTGGCTGGCCGATGTGAGTTGTAGTCCATAAATGTTTTCGCCCTGACGCTGTCTGCGCTGCAGGTCCTGCTTTTGAGTAAAGGTAAGTTCGTCGATCTGCCTGTAGAAGGATGCACGGTTTGCCGGCACATAGATCGTCAGAGACTGGCTGGGGAAGATGGTATTTTGAATACTGTTCCAACCCCGGATCTGCCACGCACGAACATCATACCACTCGGCAATATGGCCAATAGTGTCTCCACTTTTTACACGATAGGTTACAGCCGCTGTATTGGGTGGCTGTTGAGCCTGTCTGGCAGCCTGTTGTGTGGAAGCGACCGGACTGGCCGATGGTGAATTGGAAGGCTGATCTGCCAGTATACGCTCCATCGAGCCGGATGCAACAGGGACCATAATCCGCTGTCCTGGATGGATTACGGTGCTCAGGTTTTCGTTGGTAGAGAAGAGAGCTTGTACTGTAGTACCGTAGCGATTTGCAATAAACCCAAGCGTTTCACCGCTGCTAACCGTATGCATTGCAATGTCTCTCGCCATCTCTTCTCTTGGAATCTGCTCGTATGCGGCAATAAAATCGTCCCGTACACCGGCCGGAAGTTTCAGCGGGTAGCTCTCTCCCGGTGGAGTTGCCCAACGAAGAAGCTCGGGGTTGTAATCCTTCAACTGCTGAACGGTCAATCCTGCAGCTTCAGCCAATTTGTCCAGTGGCATCAAGCCCTCCACCTCCACCACTTCGTATTGGTAACTCTCTCCGCCATAATTGCGCTGAAAACCGAACTCCTCGGGATTCATGGCAATCGTAGTTGCTGCTATAAATCCAGGTACGTATCCTCTGGTCTCTGCCGGAAGAAACGGAAATGCGGACCAGTAATCCTCGACCCCCCCTGCTGCATTAATCGCTCTTCTCAAGCCACGCGGGCTAATGTTATAGTTAGCCATGGCAAGATGCCAATCGCCCCAAATATTATAAAGATCTCTCAGGTGTCTGGCTGCGGCACGTGTAGACTTGACGGGATCACGGCGCTCATCAATCCAGTAGTTTACCTCCAGCCCGTACATGGAGCCGGTTGCCTGAATGAACTGCCACAATCCGACTGCGGCTGCCCAACTTCTGGCAGTGGGCACCAGGCCGCTCTCGATCATGGATAGATGAATAAGCTCCTCGGGTGCCCCCTCCTCCCTGAAGATCTCTCTCATCATGGGGAAATAGTACTCCGAGCGCTCCAGCCACGTCTCCATTACTTCAGGACGCCGGAGAGTGTAGTAGACAAGATGTCGGGACACATGACGGTTCTGGGCCAACGGAACACTGGTTGTAGAGAGAGAGAGGTTGTCTGGCATTTCATAACCCTCAACCATCCAGTCATCCGTCCCGTTAAAAAGCTCCTCCTGAATAGCAAAAATCTCACCTTCTACCTGACTGAATGGCTCGGAAATACCATAAAACTCTTTGTATTCCGTCATGACAGATCGGTAGAGCTCTGTAAAACGCCTCTGATTCTGTACTTCAGGATAGTCATCCATAAGGGATTGAATGGCGGCAAGCCCCTCCCTGAGCTGCCCCTCTGCCTGAACCAGATCCTCCTCCATCAGATACTCAACGGACCGAATATGCATCCTGTAAATATCGGTAATTCGCCGTAGAATCTCCTTTTCATGAAAATCCGGAGCCTCACCCGGCAGTGAGATTGAAGTGATATCTACCTCTATCTGCCCAAGCGGGTTGTTGTAGGGTACCAGCCTTTTCTGGATCGGAATTTCATCCAGATGAAGTTCCTGATCGGCCCGATCAGAACGGTCCTGGGCAGTAACATCCGCCAAACCGGTTAGAATTAGGGTTCCAATCAGAGCAATCAGTAGCCGTAGCGACATAGTGGGTGGTTTTTTTAGACAGGGCTTCGCTGCAGTGAGAATCGTTCAGAGAATCAGAACCCGCTGCAAACAGATAGATAAAATTAGTAATTCACAACCATTTATGGAAAGGTTTCTCCAAGATAAAAATGTAAAACCTGAAATCGGAAAAACGGGCAGAACAGCCGTTAAACCCATAATTATTCAGTATGATCCCCTTCCCCGCCAACAAACCGTACGAGAGGATGCCGGCGTCCTGTTCCAAACGCCTTCGATGTGAGCTTCAGTACAGGCGGAGCCTGAAATCTTTTAAATTCGTTCATTTCGACCCTGCGAAGCGTCCATTCTACAAGCTCCCGGTCAAATCCGGCCTCCACAATCTCGTTTCTCCCCTGCTGGAGCTCAATAGAGCGGTAGAGAATCCGATCCAGTACCGAATAGTCGGGCAGGGCATCGGAATCTTTCTGGTCGGGCCGCAGTTCTGCACTCGGCGGCTTTTCCAGAGTAGATACCGGGATCACTGGTCGCCCATAGTGAACCTCATTCAGCCACCAGGCAAGTGCATATACTTCACTTTTGTAGAGATCCCCGATCAGGTTCAGCCCGCCATTCATATCCCCGTAAAGAGTAGCATAACCGGTTGCCATCTCCGACTTGTTACCGGTTGTCAGTAGCAACGGGCCCCGTTTGTTGGAGAGTGCCATCAGCAACATACCTCGAATCCGGCTCTGCAGGTTCTCCTCCGCCACGCCAAAGGGCAAATCACCAAACAGGGGTTTAAGGCAGCCCAGCGCCGACGTATAGAGCTCATTGATTGGCAGATGCTCCAGCATGATCCCCAGATTTTCTGCCAGGGTTTCGGAATCCTTCACACTGCCCCGGCTCGAAAACTCTCCGGGCATGGTCACGCCCGAAACACGATCTGCGCCTAAAGACTCCACCGCAAGAGCAGCAATAATGGCCGAGTCGATACCCCCGCTTAATCCCACAATCACACGATCTGCCGCGCCGCTCTTTGCCAGATAGTCTCGGAGTCCAAGGCAAATCGCGCGAAACACCCTGGAGAGCCTGATATCGCCCCCCCTCTCCAGAGGCCCTTTAGTGCGGGCTGTCTTCAGTTCAGCGCCCTCATTACCGTCTGTCCTGATGCTCCCGCTCTCCACTTCCCACACCAGATCGGCATAACCGGGCTCAAACGGAGGGACCAGCGCAACAGGGTCTCCCTTATCATCGAGAGCCAGCGAATCTCCGTCAAAAATCAGCTCCGTATTGGCACCGACCTGATTGCTGTAAACAAGCGGAAGGGAGAGAGTAGAAGCGTGGTGCCGAAGCATGGATAGCCGGTTCTCATGCTTCGAGCGGGTAAAAGGAGAAGCGGAGATATTGATGAGAATGCGGGCTCCATCTGCCTTGAGCAGGGAAGCGGGGTCGGAATCGTAATAGTGGTACTGTATCTCATTATGATTGTACCAGAGGTCCTCACAAATGGTGACCCCCAGGCGAACATCATCCAGAACAAGACACCTGGATTCCGTACCCGGTTCAAAATAACGAAGGTCATCAAAAACATCGTAGGTAGGAAGCAGCGTCTTGTGAGTTCGTCCCAGTTCCTTGCCACCTCTTGCCAGAATTGCAGAGTTAAAGATACTGCGTCCGACTCCCGTCCTGTTTCGTGTAACTGTACCGAACAGCAGGGCTGTCTTTCCGCTGCGTGATACGATGTCCCGATTGACCGATTGAAGCTCCTCCACAAAAGCCCTCCTTTCAAGCAGATCCATTGGAGGATATCCTGCCGTCACCATCTCTGGCAGAACCAGCAGATCGACCTCACCCGATTCGGCACGATCAAGAGATTCCAGTATGAGCCGCCGGTTACCAGACAGATCTCCCACAAGCGGGTTCAGCTGCTCTGTTCGAATCTTCATTTGTTTATTGTGCACGGTACACCTGTTCACCCGCTACCCAGGTTTCCAGGACATCGACCTGCCATAACTCCTCTGCCGGAACGCTGAACGGGTCGCGATCGAGCAGGATAAAGTCGGCCCATTTACCCGGCTCAAGAGATCCCAGAATCTCCTCCTGGTGCGCCGACCAGGCAGCATCGACTGTAAAAGCCCGAAAAGCCTCCTCCAGAGTCATCGACTGCTCCGGATACCAGCCCCCTTCCGGTTGGCCGTCATGATCCATTCTTGTTACCGCCGAGTAGAGTCCGTAAAAAGGATTCACCGCCTCTACCGGGAAGTCGGATCCCGCAGAGATGCCCGTACCCTGATTTAAAAATGTGCGCCAGGCGTAGGCTCCTTCAATCCGATCCGCACCCACCCGGTCCTCAGCCATATTCATATCACTTGTAGCGTGAGTCGGCTGCATTGAAGCAATCACATCGAGCTCCTGAAATCTGGGGATATCTTCGGGATGAACCACCTGGGCATGCTCTATTCTGTGCCTCAGGCCATCCGCTCCACGTTCACTTCTTAACCTTTCGAATGCGTTGAGCACCTGACGGTTGGCCGCATCACCAATGGCATGAATATTCATCTGATACCCGGCAGAAGCCCCTTTCAAAATCATCTCGTCCAGCTCCTCCTGGTCGAAAAAGAGAAGCCCGTGGTTTCCCGGGTCGTCACTATACTCCTCCAGAAGCGCTGCACCCCGGCTTCCAAGGGCGCCATCTGCCGAAATCTTGACCGCTCGCATTGCAAGCATATCGTCTGCATATCCCTCTACCGGACCCTCTTCAGAGAGCCGATCGAAAGCGTCGCCGGTACTACGAATCATCGCATAAATTCGGACAGGAAGACCCCCCTCGTCGGCAAGTTTTGTGTAGAGTTCCCACTCCCGGTCCGAAATTCCCGCATCGTGTACCGAGGTAATCCCCAGAGAAGCGATACGGTCCAGTGCCAACATGAGAGCTTGTTCACGCTCTGCCGGTGTGCGGGGTGGCAACTCATCCGTAAGATATCCCATGGCGGTATCGATAAAGATGCCGGTTGCCCGACCCTCTTCGTCACGGATAATGCGCCCCCCCTGCGGATCGGGAGTGCCACCTGCAATACCTGCTCTCTCCATCGCCAGAGTATTAGCCCAGCCAGCGTGTCCATCCACACGTCTCAGCCAGACCGGTCGGTCGGAGATCACCCGATCCAGATCGGCAGCCGTTGGAAACTCATTCTCATCCCAGAGAACCTGATTCCAGCCCCGGCCGAGAATCCACTCTGATTCGGGATGATTATCCGCATGCTCAGCGACTGCCTGCAGAGTCTCCTCCAGCGATTGAATACCGGAGAGATTCACATCCATCTCCTGAAACCCCAGATTCATAATGTGACCGTGAGCGTCAATCAGGCCCGGAAGCAACGTTCGCCCCTCCCCGTCGATCAACTCTGCATCGGAGTGGTAGGCAGTCACCTCCATAAAAGTCCCCGTCTCCAATACCCTCCCCCCCTGCATGGAGAGCGCTTCAAACTGAATCAGACGGTTATCCTGAATTGTGTAGCCATTCACGTTGTGAACTACGGTCACCTCCTCATCCTCGGTAGAACAGGCTGTAAAAACAAATAGAAAGAGTAAAGCATACCGAAATCTCTTCATCATGGTCACCATAACTTGTCTTATTTATTGATTTATTGCCCTTCCGCTCAAACTCATTGAGAATATACAAAAAGATGCCGCCCCCGGTTCAGACCGCTCAAAACCTGTCGGTGCGATAGTGTGAAGGACCAGCTCCCCAATTTGCAATGCGTGAACTCAAAAAATCCGGCCAGATCTCAAACCGGTCGAGTGTTCCGATCGGCAGAAAGTCGGTTTCGAGAATCAGCTGCTCATCTTCAGGAAGTTCCGGGTCGAACCCGGAGATGAGCTCCCCGCCTGTGAGTTCGGCTTCAAAGACCAGCTCCACCGCATGCAGCGGTGGATAGAGAAACTCGTGTACAAACTGAAAAGCTCCGGGTTCTACCACCAGGCCGGTCTCCTCCCGCACCTCTCTGCGAAGAGCCTCAACGGCCGATTCCCCCATCTCTATGGCACCTCCGGGTAACAACCATACCGACCTGTTCAGAGCCGGTGATATCTGGCGGACCATCAACACAGATTCGTTCTCTATTACGACGGCACAGGCCCGGACACGCAGCGCATCGGACCAACGACTCTCCGGAAAAGGGGCATCAGAAGCGGTCATAGTGGGAAGACTCCCGTTTCTGTCAGATCGTCTCTTTTTGATGCGAGGCCGTAGAAACTCTTGCCATTTCATAATCGAGTGCGGCTGCAACAAAACCGGTAAAGAGCGGGTGTGGTTTGCTTACGGTGCTCTTCAGCTCCGGATGAAACTGCACCCCGACAAACCATGGGTGATCGGGTATCTCCACAATTTCTACCAGATCCCGTTCCGGATTTACCCCCGCCACGGCAAGGCCGCACTCCGCCAGCTTCTCCCGTAAATCATTATTCACTTCATAACGGTGGCGGTGACGTTCGCCAATCAGCTCCTCTGCATAGAGCTCTCTCGAACGGGTTCCAGGGGTAAGCCTGCATTCGTATCGACCGAGGCGCATGGTACCTCCCATATCCTCAAGATCCCTCTGATCCTGCATCAGATCGATCACCGGCCAGGGTGTGGACGTGTCGAACTCCGTACTGTTGGCTTCCTCCATTCCGCATACGTTACGGGCATACTCTATGACTGCACACTGCATTCCAAGGCAGATTCCAAAAAAGGGAAGCCCCGATTCACGAGCATGGCGGATCGCTTCAATCTTTCCCTCGATGCCCCGGCCGCCAAAGCCATAGGCGACCAGAATACCGGATACTTTTTCAAACTTGCGCTCCACATTCTCAGGTGTAATAAAATCGCTCTGAACCCAGTCGATTTTTACCTGGCAGTCGTTTTGGGCTCCGGCATGGATAAATGCCTCAACCATCGATTTGTATGCGTCATGGTGCTCCACATACTTCCCAACAAGGGCAATTCTGATCTCGTTGGACGGGTTTTTAATCTTTTCAACGAAAGAGATCCATCCGGAGAGATCCGCACTGCCTGAAGAGATTCCCAATTTATCGATTACCCGCTCATCCAGGCCCTCTTTCTGCATCAGCAGGGGCACCTCATAGATCGAATCGGCATCCAGTGAGTTGATCACATCCCTCAACTCAACATTACAGAACTGGGCGATCTTGCTGCGAATGGCCTCATCGAGCGGATATTCCGACCGGCAGACCAGAATATCTGGTGGAAGGCCACTCTCGGAAAGAGTTTTGACCGAGTGCTGGGTCGGCTTCGTCTTCAGCTCTCCGGCCGCTGCAAGGTAGGGAACCAGAGTCAGGTGAATGGACAGTGTATGTTCGCGGCCCACTTCATACCTGAGCTGGCGCATCGCCTCTATGTAGGGAAGGCTCTCGATATCCCCAACCGTTCCACCGATCTCAACGATTACTACATCATACTTTCCGGACTCTCCGAGGCGTAGCACGTGCGACTTGATCTCGTCTGTGATGTGAGGTATCACCTGAATCGTTTTACCAAGGTAGGCCCCCTGCCGCTCCTTGTTGATCACATCGTAATAGATGCGCCCGGTCGTCACATTGTTATGCTGCCGGGTCCGGATATCGAGAAAACGCTCGTAATGCCCCAGATCCAGATCGGTTTCGGCACCATCGTCCGTTACATAGACCTCACCATGCTCGTAAGGGTTCATTGTACCCGGATCCACATTGATGTATGGGTCCAGTTTCTGAATGGTTACCCGAAGTCCGCGGGCCACCAGAAGGCGGCCAAGGGATGAACAGATAATTCCTTTACCCAGAGAAGACGTTACGCCGCCCGTAACGATAATATATTTGGTGGCCATGAAGTCGAAAGAGTTGATTGATGGATAGTGAAAATAGCAGGTTCAACCCTGACCTTCAAACGAATAAGTCCGTCTATCTTACAGCGGGATCACGATAGTACTCCATCAGCTCACGTATCTGCTTCTTCTGCAGAAAGATGAGCCCCACATTAATTGAAAAGACGACCAGAAGAATCAAAAAAATCGTGTCGCTGAGTTCGGAAAGTTCGTTGGCCCAGGAGTAGGAGAAAAAGAGGATCGCGAGTACATTAAAGAGAAGCATATACCACTTGTTCCGATCTCTCTTCTCTAAAAGCCCGATCTTCTCTTCCCTTGAAATCCCCTCCTTTGCCCCCCGAAGATGGACATTCTCATAACTCTCCATCCTCTCAATGTCTTCGGCGCGAAAGTGGTTCATAAGAATCGAAAAGATTGTTGCGAGTACAGTTGCTATTTTAGAAGAGAAAATAGCCCGTTTTGAACCGTTACACAAAAGCTGATGGAACTGGAAGAGATCTACATCTACGGCCGAAATCCCGTGGAAGAGCAACTGACTGAAGACCCCGGAAAAGTGGAGAAGATCTTTATCCGCGATGGAGCCGGCGGGAGTCAGCTCAAGCGAATTCGCGAAAACGCTTCGACACATCGTATCCCCGTATCAAACGTTCCCGGAAATAAACTCTTTCAATTGCTGGGCAAGGTGAACGACCAGGGGATTGCGGCTCTCATTTCGCCGGTTCGGCACATCTCTTTTGACGAATGGATCGCCGAGACGGATGCGGGGCCGGAGACCGCCATTCTGCTCCTCGACCAGATCGAAGACCCTCACAACTTTGGCGCCATTCTTCGCTCCGCCGCCGCCGCCGGAATCTCTGCGGTCGTCATTCCGAAACATAACCAGGCGCCGGTGAGCGCTGCTGTGTTCAAAAGCTCGGCAGGAACGGCGGGAAGAATTCCAATCGTGCGCACGGGAAACCTGAACCAGACCATCCGGACGTTGAAAGAGCACAAGTTCTGGGTAGCGGGCCTCAACCCGTCGGCAGAGAGATCACTGTGGGAACTTGAGACCGGCTATCCGGTCGCTTTCGTTATAGGAAGCGAAGGTGAAGGGATCCGGAAAAAAACGGGTGAACTCTGCGATCTGCACTACTCTATTCCCATGTTGAACCGGGTCGAGTCGCTGAACGCCTCGGTTAGTGCGGCTCTGCTCTGTTTCGAGTGGAACCGAAGAGTCTTTCACTCCGGCAACGGCCGTGAATCCTCTTCCTGACCGTAGAGCAGGTAGCGTGCCCGTCTCTCCATAAATCCCTCCAGACCAAACTCCGGCTCCGAAGTTTCTCCGCTCACCAGACGTAGCGCGTCGGGAGAACCGGACAGACGGTAGAAAAATGGCAGGACTTCGGCCCCCTCCGACCTCTCCATGAGAAATGTGAGCAGCCGAAGACCCGCCTCCACAGGCCGGTATCTGTCAAAGTCCGTTACCATGATCCGTATACCGTGATTCACCACCCCTTCGTGCTTCGGGTACAGAGCCTTTCCGGGAAGCGAAATCGGGGTAAAGTCTGCAAGCTCGAGCTCCATTCCGGGTATTTGCGCCTCCAGTACCGCAAGCTCTTCGACCCCGATCCGGGTAGTGGGCGAGCCAATCGTCAGAAAGGGGTCGTCGGTCCCCCGGCCTTCCGACAAGGTAGTCCCCTCTACCAGACAGGTGCCCAGATAGACGTAGGCGTGCTCGAAAGAGGGCAGATTGGGGGACGGTGCGATCCAGGGCAGTCCGGTGTCGTGCCAGAGCATCTCCCGGCTCCACCCGCGCATTTCAATCACCCGCAGATCCGGAGCCCTGCCACCCTCCGTCTCTATCCAACTCTCTCCAACCATCATCCGGGCCAGCTCTCCCAGTGTCATTCCGTGCGCAATGGGAATCGGATAGCGGCCCACAAAAGAGCGTAGCGAATCTTCCATCACCCATCCCGACACATACTCCCCTCCCGCAGGGTTGGGTCGGTCCAGTACCCAGACCGGCACGCCGTGATCCGCAGCTGCCTCCAGCAGCAGGCCCAGTGTCGAATTCCAGGTGTAGAAGCGGGCACCAACATCCTGCATATCGAAAAGAAGAAGATCCACCTCCCCGAGCATCTCCGGGGTGGGTTGCCTGGTCTCTCCATACAGCGAGAATACCGGCAGCCCGGTGGTCAGATCCACACCCCCTTCGATCTGTTCTCCCGCTCCTGCCTCTCCCCTGAAGCCGTGCTCCGGGGCAAAAAGAGCTGTCACATTCACCTCCAGCGAAAGGAGGGTGTCCAGCATATGCACTTCGCCCACTCGCGCTGTAGGGTTCATCACCAGCCCTACCCGATGTCCCTCCAGTTCATGCAGGTAGTCGGAGAGCAGGCGTTCGGACCCGGTTTGAACCCTATCCGGGTGCGAAAATCCATCCTGGCTTTCCATCCCGGATGTAGCAGGGCCGAGGTCTGCCCCGGGTTCACGATCGCAGCCAGACAGCAACGTGCCGGCCATGATGAGCAGTACAATCCATAAAGCGGCCGGATTGGCGGGTCTTCTGACGTCCACATAGTTCAGGTCTTTCAGGCAAAGCCAGCCTGAAATTATCCGCTTTTTGTGTGCAATGATTCTGTTCACAACCCAAAAATAGACAAAATGAGACGAAAAACCTGTAAGTGGGTACCATTCCGGACCTCACGATTTCTTGTTATCTTGCGCTGTTCATCATACGCCCCCACTCCCGGATCAAACTTTTATGAAACTCATTCTGAAAATCATCGGTGGCCTTCTTCTGCTACTCGTCATCACAATGGTTGGCCTCACCCTCTGGTTCACCGATGAACGCCTTCGCACCTTCGTGGTGCCGCAGGTGTCGGAAACACTCGGGCGGGACGTAGAGATTGACCATCTCTCACTCTCCCTCTTCCGATCGTTTCCGAATGCCGGGCTGCAGGTCGAAGGGTTCCGTATTGCGGGTCGTGGAGAGGAGAACCCCGCCACCTTCGAACAGGCAAACGTCACCCTTTCACTCCTCCCCCTCTTCCGGAGAGAGCTGGAGATCACTCATTTCAGCGTAGATCGGCCAACGGTTCACTTTATCGTTTACAACGACTCCACCACCAATTTCGACGACCTGTTCGACACCGCAGAGTTGGAGGAGGAAGAAACGGCCGGATTTCAGCTCACCATACCCGACATATCCGTTCGGGAGGGGCGTGTCATATGGCACAACAACCCGTCAGATTCACGGCTTACACTGGAGGGGATTGATGCCACCCTCGGGCTGGAGTATGGAGAGTTGCTGGAGAGCACTGCAGAGATCACCATGCAATCCTTTCACTGGAGAGAGGGAGACACAGAGATTCCGGGAGATTTCCAGGTCTCCCTGCGCCAGGTTTCTGTCATCGATATGAATCGGGAGGAGCTGACCCTGCACGAAGGCGCCCTCTCCCTGCGTGGCCTGGAGCTGGATCTGAATGGGTCATTGGCCGACTGGAGCTCCGGTGAACCGCTGGTGGACCTGGAGTTCAGCTCCGCCTCTGAAGATTTTGGTGACCTGCTTCGCCTGGCCCCTCCCTCCTTCGAGGAGCATCTTGCCGGCTTACAGAGCTCCGGCTCACTGCACCTCTCCGGATTTATCTCGGGGCGTATAGCCGAAGGGGAGATTCCGGACTTCCGCATCACCATGGAGGTCGATAACGGTTCACTGAGCAATCCGGACCTTGAGGACCCGATCGAAGAGATCCGGCTCCGGCTATTGGCCACTCCAGAGCTGGTTCAACTCGGGGAGTTCAGTGCCACGGTATCGGGAAATCTGATTGAAGGGAGCGGAGCCCTGCAGAACCCCTTCGAGGAGGATGCTCTTTTTGAAGGCACACTTCGTGGAGACCTTGAACTCGCCTCTCTGATGCATTTGATACCAGCCGGCGAAACAGAAATTGAACATCTCTCCGGGCTACTCTCCCTGAATGGTGTGGCGTCCGGATCGCTCGCAGCACCGGAGGAGGCAGAATTTGAAGCCGACATGACTCTTCGCGGGGGTGCTCTGCAACTGTCTGAAATGCCGGATAGAGCCGAAGAGATCGAACTCAATGCACAGTTCACCGCTCGGCAGGTCGACATTACACAAGGAGGTTTGCGAATCGGGGAGAACCGGCTCGCGCTTGTTGGAACCATCGATAACTATCTGGAAGAGGAGCCGCTCCTGAACCTTCGCGTCAACGGTTCCGCCTCTCTCGAAGAGATCAGCCGCTGGTACTCTCTGGAACCCTGGATCCAGGAATTGACCGGTTCGGCCCGGATGGATCTTCGTGCCGAAGGGCCCGCCGGCGACCCGCTATCCCTCGCCTTGAATGGCTCGCTTGAGCTATCGGACGTATCGGCCAGGGGCGACTCCCTGCCTCAGCCGGTGACAAATCTGCGGGGGGTGCTGCAGGTTGCCCCCACTGAACTCCGGCTCGAACAGTTTTTTATGGATTTCGGCTCAAGCGACTTTGAGCTGTCGGGTACCCTGCGGAACTGGCTCTCCCTGATGAAAGAGGCGCCAGCTGACGAAGAGACCCCTCTGTTGGCCGGCCAATGGGTGAGCCACCACCTGAATATGGACGAACTGATGGATTGGGAGGAGAGTGACGAAGAGATCGCCTACCCCATCGAACTTCCCAACATTCAGGCTCAGGTAACGTCCAGAATTGACACTCTTACGATCTTCGGAATAGCTATCACCAACATTGAGGGGAGTGGTTCTATGAACCGGGAGCAGATTCTGCTGGAGGATGCGTCGGGGCATCTCTTCGGCGGAACAGCTACCGGTCGGCTGCTCTGGAGTGTCCCGGAGCCTGATCGCAGTTCGATTCACTTCACCGGAGAGGTTTCGAGCCTTCAGGCCGACGAATTCTTCCGGGAGTTCCCGCTGCTTGGAGAGAGCAGCCGGATGGAACAGTATGCAAGTGGAGCATTTAGTGCCGGGATCGACTGGTACTCGGAGATGGATGTCTTCCTGAACAACCTGCCGGAAACCATTCGAGCCGATGGGAGCTTCGGCATGGGCGAGGCACGGCTGACCGACCACCCCCTTCAGGTACAATTTGCCGAATGGCTCGGTTCCGATGAACTTCGCAATTTGGGACTGGACGAGTGGACGGCCGATATTCGCATAGAGGACTCCCTGCTGGAATTGAGTGGAGTGCGTATCACGAGCAGTCAGATCGGAATCGAGATGAACGGGACCCAACATCTGCTCACTGATGAGATCGACTTTACGGCCAGCATCCGCCTGCCGGGACACTTTGGGAGTAGTCTCGGGAACATCCTTCCTTCACAGGCTGTGAATGCACTGACCACCGATGATGGATTCTTTGTCGTGCCGGTGGGCATAGACGGCACTATGGAGGCTCCCCGAATCTCTCCGCAGCAGGAGATGATCGAGAATATTATTCAGGAGTATATCCGGGACACCGGACGCAATCTGATCCGGGACCTCTTCGGTAATTAGACCCGTTGTGATTTTTCATGTCCTGCTTCGTATTTTAACCGCTCGATTACCGTTCAACCGATCCGTTTCATGCAAGAATCACAGACCTACAGCCAAACTCCCGCCGACGCCACACAACCGCCTGAAGGCTACTTCATCTGGGATGTGGAACCTGTCATCTTCACGATCCCCGAATTTCAACTCCCCTTCCCACTCTCCGTATGGGGGCTTGTAGCCGGATTCATTCTCATCTGGTACGGGTTTCAGCGTCTGATGCCTCACGACCCGAAAGAGCGGGCGGCCGAACCTGCCTGGAAGGGATGGGCCATTATAGGGGGGGCACTGATTCTCGGACAACTCCCCTTTCTCCTGATTGGAGGGCCCACCCTCAGTTCTATTGGGCCGATCGCACCCCGCTGGTACGGACTCATGTTCGCCTGCGCATTCATTTTCGGCTATATGCTTGCGGGCAAAATGATGAGAGAGGGCGGACGTACCCAGGAGGAGCTGGACAGGCTGCTCTTTTTTGTACTCATCGCTACCATCATCGGTGCACGGCTGGGGCACGTTATCTTCTACGACCTGGAGTACTATCTGAGAAATCCCGGCCTGATTCTGGCCATATGGCGCGGTGGCCTTGCATCACACGGGGCCGCCATCGGAATCATCATCGCCATGTGGCTCTATGTGCGCCGCACACCCCGAATGAGTTTTCTCTGGCTGGCCGACCGGGTCGTCCCCTCTGTGGCGATTGGCGGTATGTTTATACGGATCGGAAACTTCTTTAACTCCGAAATTCTGGGAAAGGCGACTGACCTCCCCTGGGCTGTCGTATTCGCACGGGTCGACCTGCTTCCAAGGCACCCCTCAATGCTCTATGAGTCGCTCTCCACAGTGGTGGTTCTGGCGGTCCTTATGTGGATCTACAATGCCTGGGACAAACGTCCTCCGGAAGGGTCCCTCTTCGGGGCTTTTCTGGTCCTCCTTTTCTCGGGGCGTTTTCTCATCGAATTCACCAAACTCTACCACGCCAGCTACGAAGCGGACTGGGTGCTTCACATGGGGCAATGGCTGAGCATCCCGATGGTACTTCTGGGGGCCTGGCTCCTCTACAGCAAGGTGGATTGGAGTAAACCGGCAAAACGAACCGGCACTACATGAAAAGAGATCTGGCACTGACACTGATCTGTGCCGTGGCTCTTCTGGCCGGTTTTGCAGCCGACCGGACAGAGGTTCTCTCCGGAGAAGCGGCCACCCTCTTCTACATCATCTCCTATCTGGCCGGAGGATACTACGGGGCTGTGGGGACGCTGAAGGATCTGAAGCGCCGTGAGATCAATATCGATTTTCTTATGCTCCTGGCTGCGATTGGTGCAGCCATCATTGGCCAGTGGCTGGAGGGAGGCATCCTCCTCTTTCTCTTCTCTTTGAGTGGATCGCTGGAAGGCCTCGCACTGGACAAGAGCCGCCGTGCGATCCACACCCTGATGGAGCTCCGTCCCGACCGCGCTCTGGTTCGCCGCGAGGATGGCACCGAAGTGGAGGTCGCCGTCGAGTCGCTGGAAATCGGGCAAGTCGTTGTCGTGCGTCCCGGAGAGAGAATTCCGATCGACGGCATGATCAGCGAGGGGCGGACCAGTGTCGATCAGTCGGCCATAACCGGAGAGAGCATACCGGTGACCCTTCAGGAGGGGGATGAAGTGTATGCTGCCACCATGAACCGGGACGGAGTGATTGAGATTCGCGTCACACGAACGGCCTCCGAAAGCACTCTCTCACGAATCATACAGCTGGTAGAGCGGGCGCAGTCGACCAGGGCAAAGACGCAGCGCTTTCTCGACCGGTTTGAACCGCGCTATGCGATCGGTGTAATCGTCTTAGTTATTCTTCTCATCGTTACTCCCTGGCTGCTACTTGGCCACGAATTTGAACCCACCTTCTACAGAGCCATTACGGTACTGGTGGTCGCCTCCCCCTGTGCGCTCATCATCAGCACGCCCGCCTCTATTATTTCGGCCATTGCCAATGCCGCCCGTAACGGAATCCTCTTTAAGGGAGGAAGCCATCTGGAGCAGGCGGCTGTGATCGATACCATCGCCCTGGACAAGACCGGCACCCTGACTCTCGGGAAACCGGCCGTCACCGACATCGAACCGGTTTCGTCTGTCGCAGGAGAAAGCGCCCTGTCCGGAGAGGAGCTACTCAAAATAGCGACGGCTTGTGAGCGCTACTCGGAGCATCACCTCGCAGAGGCGATCGTAAAGCATTGCAGAGAACAGGGCCTTGAGCCTTACAGCGCCGACGACCTGACCTTTCTTCCGGGCCTGGGAGTCTCCGGACGGGTGCAGGGAATGCGAATCCTGATCGGAAACCGTATGCTCCACGAAAAATCGTTTGAAAGCTGGCCCGATGATGTGTTAGCTGCGGCCCAGCGGCTGCAAAAAGAGGGGAAAACCGTCGTCTATGTAGCAGAAGAGGGGCGGCCGATCGGCCTCATTGCACTTGCAGACCAGATCAGACCGGCGGCCCGGGATGCACTTCAACGCCTTCGAAAACTGGGAATTTCACGTATTGTAATGCTCACCGGAGATCATGAAGTTGTTGCAAATCAGATCGCAGGCGAACTGGGCATCGACACGGTCCACTCCGAGCTGCTACCGGAAGAGAAGGTGGAGTGCATTCGGCAGCTCACAGAGACCGGGCGAGTTGCCATGATTGGAGACGGAGTGAACGACGCGCCGGCTCTCGCGAGCAGCCATCTCGGGATCGCCATGGGCGGGGCCGGCACCGATGTAGCTCTGGAGACAGCGGACGTTGTTCTTATGGGGGACAATCTGGAGAAACTTCCCTACCTCTTCAGCCTCTCGCGCCGGGCCGGCTCTGTAGTGCGTCAAAACATCGCCTTCAGCCTCGCGGTCATTTTGTTGCTGCTTGCCGGGGTCTTTTTAATCGACCTGCCGCTTACCGCCGGAGTGATCGGACACGAAGGCAGCACTCTGCTGGTCGTCCTTAACGGCCTGCGCCTACTGGGCGGAAAACCGTGAGAAATTGAATTAAAATGGTTCAACCCGAACTCAAGACAGAGACCCCATGCACAACGTAGTTCTTATTCCCGGAGACGGCATAGGCCCGGAGATCTCCAAAGCCGTCACGACGATACTCGATACAGCCGGTGCCGAAATCAACTGGATTGAACAGAGTGCAGGGCTCGCCGCCTGGGAAGCGGATGGCAACCCGATGCCGGATGAGCTTGTGGAGTCCATTGGCACCCATAAAGTGGCCCTCAAAGGTCCTCTGACCACACCGGTCGGATCTGGATTCCGCTCTGTGAATGTAGGCCTCAGGCAAAAGTTCGACCTCTACTGCAACATTCGCCCGGCACGCTCGCTGCCCAACATCTATACCCCTTTCCTGGACGTGAACATGGTGATGTTTCGCGAGAACACACAGGGGCTTTACTCCGGAGTGGAGAGATGGGTCGATGCAGAGAAAAACCACGCCGAGAGTGTAGCTGTGGTTACCAGAGAGGCGAGCCGTAAAATTATCACCGCCGCCTTCAAATATGCGAAAGCTCGTGGGAGAAAACGGGTCACACTGGTTCACAAAGCGAATATTCTGAAGCTCACGACCGGACTCTTTCTGGAGACGGGAAAAGAGGTCGCCAAAGGGTATCCGGATATCGAATTTCAGGATCTGATTGTAGATAACATGGCCATGCAGATGGTCATGAATCCGAAACAGTTTGACGTGATTGTAACCACCAACCTGTTCGGGGATATTCTGTCGGACCTCGCATCCGGACTGGTGGGTGGGCTGGGCGTTACCGGAAGCGCCAACATTGGAGACGACGCTGCGATCTTCGAAGCGGTTCACGGCTCGGCCCCGGATATCGCAGGTAAAAATATGGCCAACCCGATCGCGCTCCTCTTCTCCGCCATGATGCTGCTGGACCACATCGGGAAGCGAGACATCAGAAACCGCGTTCGATCGGCCCTTTACACGGTCCTGCACGACCATAAAGGGGAGTGCACAAAGGATATCGGCGGCAATGGCTCGACCTCCGGGTTTACCGAAGCGGTCTGCAAAGTGCTCCGGGGCAGAGCTTAACTGTCCAAAAACTTTCTTACCTTTTGCACGACCTGAAAGGGGCCGTTCCCCAGGGACGGGCCTGCTATGACCAAACCGATTGCAATATGGCCGTTACCAGTGATGATGTTCGTTATGTAGCCAACCTGGCCCGCCTCCAGCTCGACGATAAAGAGGTGGAGAGCCTGAAAGGAGACATGAACCGGGTTCTCGAGTACATGGAGACTCTCAACGAGCTGGATACAGAAGGGGTGGAACCGCTGGAGCATGTCGCCGAAGCGGAGCCGCGGTTCCGGAAAGATCTTGCCCGGGAGCCGGTATCTCACGAAGAAGCCCTGAAAAATGCGCCGGATGCCGATTCCGACTACTTCCGGGTGCCAAGAGTGATCGAGTAGGCCGATGGGAAAGAGAGGGCGCAACAAGATTCAGAGGAAAGAGTGGTGGGACGAGCTTTCGGAACGTCGTAAAGAGACATTCTCCCTCCTCCTGCTCGCCCTGGTTCCCCTCGCACTCTTCTCCCCCTCCATTCTTGGCGGCATGCAGTATATGGGGCACGACATGATTCAGTGGCGCGCGGGGGCACAGTCGCTCATCGAAGCGAGAAATGCCCTTGGAGAGATTGCACACTGGGCCACCCACATGTTTTCCGGTATGCCGGCGGCTACCCTCTCCCACCCGCCACAGCCCTGGAATCTGGATACATTCCTGCAGCTACTGCAACCCATCTATCCGCTTGTAGAGTACTGGGTCTTTCTCGGAGGACTCTATCTCTTCTTCAGGCTGATGAAGTTTCACCGGCTCAGCAGTCTGTTCGGAGCCATCATCATTGCCCTGAGCACCTACTTCCCGATCATCATCGGAGCGGGCCACAACGCGAAATTCCTGGCCGTCATCTATATCCCCTGGCTCTTTGCCGGCTACCAGCTACTAATGCACACCCGTTGGTCCCGCCCCCTCTCGTTCTTCATCTTCGCTCTCGCTCTTACGCTACACCTGAGGGCCTTCCACCCGCAGGTCACCTACTACTTCCTCTTTCCACTGGGAATCTGGTTCCTTTACGACCTCTATACCGCCTGGAGAGAGGAGCGCCTGCAACCCCTTCTTAAACCGGCCCTGTTACTTGCAGCAGCTGCCGGACTGGCCGCCTTGGTCTCGATTCAAATTTATTGGAGCACACTCGAATTCTCTCCATACAGCATTCGTGGTGGTTCTGAAGTGGCCGAAACCACGGGGCTCGGGGAAGAGTACGCCTTCACCTGGTCCCAGGGTCGGGCAGAGCTGATGACCCTGATCATTCCCGGTGCCTTTGGCGGTGCGGAGGCGTATTGGGGGCCCAAACCGATGACCAGCGGGCCGCACTACTTCGGAGCCATCGCCTTTCTCTTTTTCATCATCGGGCTTCTGAAGTCACCCCACCACCTGAAGTGGATCTTCTTTGGAGCGGGGGCCCTCACCCTGCTCTTCT
Source organism: Balneolaceae bacterium (assembly GCA_040880485.1). Lineage (GTDB taxonomy): Bacteria > Bacteroidota > Rhodothermia > Balneolales > Balneolaceae > JBBDIJ01. The sequence goes on along the minus strand of JBBDIJ010000005.1, from coordinate 77,650 downwards.
CCCTGGGTTCTCATTTTAGCGGATTGAACCGGTTGATGTTCCACCACTTTCCGCTCTTCAACAAATTCAGGACGCCGGAGATGTGGCTCATTGTCACGGTATTTACATGGGGAACCGTTTCGGTCATGGGGATGGAGTGGATTCGGGAACAGTTCCGATCTCTCCCCACCAGAAAGGAGTGGCATAAACCTGCCGCAGCAGCAGGTGCCATTGGCCTGCTTGCGGTCTTTGCCGTCTTTGCCCTGCTCAGTTACGAAAAGCCGGGAGAGCGAAACGAACTGGCCGCCCAGGTGGCACAGCAGAACCAGGTGGACCCGGACGACCCTCGGGTGGCCAATGCGGTGAACAGGGTGTTGACCAGTGAACTGATACCTGCCAGAGAGGAGATGGCAAAGGGCGATGCCATCCGTTTTATTCTGCTGCTCGTAGGAGGGATTGTACTGCTCGGCTTCGCTGCATCCGGAAAACTCTCGGTCTGGCTCCTGATGCTGGTCGTCTCCGGAGCAGCTCTTTTCGACCTGGTTACTGTGAACAGCCGGTATATGAGCGAACAGGCACTGGTGGATCAAACCCTGACTCCAGAGGAGGTGATCCGGAGACAGGAGAGGCCGCTGGACCGTGCAATTCAGTCTGAAATAGACCATGAAGAGGGGTGGCCCTGGCGCACCTTCCCCCTGCTCGACAACCCCTTTAACAACGCCATTCCCGCCTACTACTACCCCTCCATCGGAGGCTACTCCGGAGCGAAACCGGGCTACTATCAGGACATGATAGACCACGCACTCTACAGTGGGCCGCACGGGGTCAACCTACCGCTGCTGCGCATGCTGAATGTAAAGTTCATCACCATCGGATCTCCCGTAGAGCTTCCCGGGTGGGAGGTTCACTATGAGGGAGACGACGGAGTGGTCCTGGAGACTACAGATCCCCTTCCCAAAGCCTTCTATGCCGATCGGGTTCATGAAGAGACCCCTCCCGTGCAGATGCTGCAGGCGCTGACCGGAGAGTTCGAACCCCGATCTGAAGCATGGATCGATGGCACTCTGGAGCAGCAACCGGTCGCCGACCCGGAAGCCAGTGTACGAATATCCCGCTATGAGCCGAACCTGATCGAGCTGGAGACCCGGAGAAGCGAACCCGGATTCCTCGTATTGAGTGAAATCTGGTATCCGCCGGGATGGAGCGCCTGGCTGAACGGAGTAGAGGAGTTACCTATCCACCGCACAAATTACATTCTGCGAGGCGTGGAGATTCCCGCCGGAGAGCACCGGATTGAACTTCGCCTGGAGCCGACCTGGTATCAGGCCGGCAATCTGATCTCCCGTGGAGCGAACCTGTTACTCATTGGAATCGGGATCTTCGGGCTCTGGGTTGGTTACAGGCGTGGTGGTGAAGAGGATTTGGATATTGGCTAATTAATAAATGGTTACCCAAATCTCATATCCAAATCCTCACAGCTATCCAGATACTCAGGAAGTGTCATGCTCTTTTTCGAAACAGGTGGTGGATTGTCACCTCTTCGGTGGCGTTCTCCTTTGCGAGCGTACAGATGCGGATTTGTGACCCGGTTTGGGAGAGTTTGGATTACTTCTCGGCACAGGTGAGGGTGTCGATCTTTTTTGTGGTTTGGCAGAAGAAGTACGTTTAGGCATGGTCCTGGAATCTGGTTGTTGAATTACACCTATTTTACATACAATTTACATGTGTTCAAAGTTCAATCATCATCAAAATTTTAACTCTTTCTTCAGACCCCAAGCACATTCCCGTCCCGATAGAAGATGGATGTTTCACATGCCATAAACTCGACCGGGCTGAACCCGTAGAAGGAGAGGCGCCGGAACCCTTTTGCCTGCAGAGCTACGATCCCTTTTTGATACTTCTCCCGTTCCGAATCGTCCCAGATCAACACACCCCGCTCGCTCAGGCACTCCACGGCCACTTCTGCGCACCGAACCCTCTCAAGGCCATCCACAACAACGACGTCATACCGAAGGCCAGACTCCTTCACCGCCCCGATATACTCCTGCTCTCTGGGACGGAGCTTCAGCTCCGCATCGCTTCCACGTAACTTCGGGTGCAGCTCTTCGGCCCACTCCTGCTGGTGCTCCACAGCCTGGAGCCTGGAAGCCCTGTCAGCCCACCAGAGTGTACCATATCCCGATCCGTACTCGAATACGTTGAGATTCTTTACACCGGACAGCCTCTCGTCCAGCAGTCGGATGGCACCGTAGGTCATCCAGGGTAGCGGACGCCCCTCTCCATCTATAGAGCGGCCTGTCCGGAAGCTGCGAAACCAGCCCCACTCGCGGAGCGGGCTTTTGCGCCGGAGCAGCATCGCAGCGTAACCCGGCATGCGGGCCAGAAGCGGGTGAATTCTGTAGAGAAATAGTCCTGAGTCGGTTCCGGGTAGTTTCATGATTGAATCCAGCGTAAAATTTCTTTGGTGATCAACGACCGGGGAGAAGCTCGAAACAGCTCTCCGCAGCCGACCCTCTTGCCGGCCGCCAGGCGAATCCGGTAGAGCTGATAGCGGCGCTGACTGGCACTCATCTCCGTTTTGTGCTTCAGGTAACAGCGGTAGTACCCCTCCGCCTGCTTCGCACCGGTCGTGATTCTTCTGCGGTTCCGCTCTTCAAAAACCGTCTGCAACGCCTCCTGAACAATGCGAATCGGGCCAAATCGCCTGGTGAGCCGGAGCCATAGATCGTAATCCTGTGCAGAGGGGAGATCTTCGTCATATCCGCCCAGCTCCTGCAGCCTGGAGCGCCGGACCAGCACCTGATTCCCGATCCGGTTGTACCAGAGCAGATCTTCATATCCGATTTCGGGAGGCTTTTTCCAGACTTGCATCCTGCCGTTTCTCATGAACAGATCCCAGGCGGCTGCAGCGGAGTACCCCTCCGCTAACGCCTCGAAGAGGCGTTCCAGCCGGTTCGGATACCAGACATCGTCGTCGTCCAGCCCCGACACATACTCACCTTTCGCCATCTCCAGTGCAATGTTCCGGCTGGCAGCCGCCCCCTTCGACACCCGGTTCCTGACAAAACGGAGCGGTACTCCCTTCTCCCTGATCTTCTCCAGAACCTGCGCAGTCTCGCTGCCGGAGCCGTCGTCCACCACCACGACCTCCAGGGATGGCCAGGACTGCATCAGAACCGAATCGATGGCCCTCTTAAGCAGTTCCGGCCTGTCCTTCGTCGGGATGATCACAGAGATGAGCGGACGCGTATTCAATGCAGGCAGGGTTCCGTTTCGGTTGTTGAACTGTTCACCACGAAGTTACACTCAATTGTCTATATTTTCACCCGCAACCCATTTCGTTTTCCATGACCTCTTTACTGCACTCTTGACACCACCCCTGGCGACCATAGCGATCTGCACCTGGAACCGAGCCGGCTATCTTGCCGACACGCTGCGCGATCTGGGGCGGCAAACGGCTCCAACTGACCGATTCGAAGTACTTGTAGTGGACAACAACAGCAGCGACTCAACCGGCGAGGTGACCCGTGATTTTATCTCCTCACACCCCGGACACCATGTACGTTATGTGACGGAGGAGAAACAGGGCCTATCACATGCGCGGAACTGTGCCTGGCGTGAGGCGAAAGCGGATGCTGTCGTCTACATCGACGACGATGTGATCCTTCCCGAGACCTACGTGGAAACCCTCCTCCGATACCTTGAAACACGTCCCGCCGTCCGGGCAGCGGGCGGGCGCATACTGGTCCGGTTTGACGGAGTCGGCGAGCCGCCGCGATGGCTCCCGCATCCGCTGATGCCCATGTTCGGGCTACACGACCTGGGCGACGAGGAGCAGATCTACCGGAACAACTTTCCGCGGGGTGGGAATATGGTCATTCGAAAAAAACTTCTGAAGCAGTTGGGCGGGTTCGACACACGACTGGGCCGAAGCGGCGATACTCTGGCGGGCAGTGAGGAGAAAGCGCTCTTCGAGCGGGCCACAGAGGAGGGTGAAACCCTCCACTACTGGGGGGAACTGCTCCTATACCACCGGATCGGCGCTCACCGCCTGGAGCCGGACTATATGGAGCGTCAGTCGACAGGGATCGGGCAGAGCGAGCGGATACGGGTGGCGGGCCAGCCATTCGGAGTCGCACGGAAACTCTTTTCAGAGCTGGTGAAGGGTTCGGGCAGCCTGATACTTTCCGCCGGTTACCTCATAGCAGGACGTCCCGGAGCCGCGGCAGCCCTGCTCAGATTTCGGCGACATGTGCTCACCGGGTTTCTATGCGCCGACGGGAGCCACAAGGACACAAGCCAGAAGAACGCGAGCCATAAGACCACCCCCTCAGAGAGCAGCGGCCGGAAGTCCGAGGGCACCAACACGGGAGGCGCGTAGTGGGTTTGATCGTCCGACAGAGCCTGAAAAACGCTCTCTACACCTACGTTGGGATCGGCCTCGGGTTTGTCACCACCATCTTTCTATACACCTGGATTCTGGATACGGACCAGTATGGCCTGACCAGGGTTCTCATTTCGGCCGCCACAATTGGTGCCCAGTTCGCCCACCTCGGCATGCGCAACACCATCATCCGTTTCTTTCCGCTCTTCCGGAAGAGTGAAGGGCGCGGGGCGGGGCTCCTCTTTCTGGGCCTGGTGGTACCACTTGCCGGGTTTCTGGTGTTCAGCCTTCTCTACTGGCTTTTTCGCGAACCGGTCACCGGATTCTATCTGGAGCAATCCCCGCTCTTTACAGAGTTCTTTCTCTACGTCCTTCCGCTCACCCTCTTTTTGCTCTATTTCGAAATCCTGAACAGCTACCTCTGCTCCCTTCACGACTCCACCACCGGTTCTCTCGCCTTTGAGGTCGTTCTGCGGGTGCTCATCATCCTGAATCTGGGCCTCTACTTCTTCGGCTGGATCGACTTCACCCTCTTTATCATCCTCTTTACGGTGGCATACGGTGTACAACCCCTGCTGCTTCTCGCGGTTCTTCTGCGCCGGGGAGAGTTCAAACTCTCCTCCACCAGCTCTCTCTTTCGCAAACGGGTACTGCGCGGCGTCAGCAGTTACGGCCTCTACACCTTGCTGGGCGGGCTCACCACCGTAGTGGTCTGGAACGTAGACATCCTTATGCTCGGTGCCATGGCCGGGCTCGAAAAAACCGCCATCTATGCGATCGCCTTCTATATCGGATCGGTCATCACCGTGCCCCAGAGAGCCATAGAACGGATAGCCACCCCGCTGGTCGCAAGTCATCTTCAGAAGAAGAATTGGAGCGAAGTGGCCGACATCTACAAAAAGAGCTCGGTGAACCAGACGATCGCCGGCTTCTACATACTGGCCCTCATCTGGTTCAACGCAGATGCCCTCTTCTCGCTGATTCCCGAAGTCTACGCCGAAGGGAAGTGGGTGATATTGATCATCGGCGCCGGCAAACTCTTCGACATGACCACCGGAGTGAACGGCAGCATTCTTATCACCTCCCGCTACTACCGCTTCGACCTGGTCGCCAATCTACTTCTGGTACTGTTTACCGTCGGGTTGAACCTGCTGCTGATCCCGAAGTGGGGCATCGAGGGGGCTGCAGCGGCCACCCTGCTCTCCATACTGCTCTACAACCTTATCAAGCTGATCTATATCCATGTCCGACTCTCCATGCAGCCTTTCGGGAGGGAGCATCTGCAGCTGCTCGGTGCCGCAATCATCTCGGCAGCGGCCGCCTGGGCCCTCCCTGTGCTGCCACTCATCCCCAATCTGGCACTCACCTTTACGGTCATAACTGTTACCTTTCTGCTTCCTGTCTGGTGGTTCGAACTCTCTCCCGAGATGAACCGTCTGGCAGAGAGCGTGACAGACCGGTGGAAAGGTGGATGACCGGATCTACCCGTGGGAACAGGTAGAGGAGGCACACCAGCACATGCAGGAGAATCGAAACATCGGCAAGATTGTATTGACAGGAATGAATTCAGATCAGATATGAGAAAAGAGCAGCAAGCCATCGGTATTTTCGACTCGGGAATCGGCGGGCTTACGGTAGCCCGTGCCGTCGCCTCCCGGCTCCCAAACGAGAAGATCATCTACTTTGGTGATACCGCGCGGGTTCCCTACGGAATCAAGAGCGAGGAGGTGATCGAACGCTATGCAAGGGAGATCACACGCTTTCTGAAAGAGAGACGGGTCAAAGCGATCCTGATCGCCTGTAACAGTGTGTCTGCCGTAGCCGGACAGGCCGTACGGGAGGAGGCGGAAGAGATCCCGGTGCTCGATGTAATCACGGCCGGAACCGAAAGCGCTGTTGCGTCGGGAGCCGTAAAAACAGGTGTGATCGGGACCCTGGCCACCATCGGCTCGGGTGCCTACAACCGGTCACTGGAGGAGGCGGCACCCGGTACAGAGATCGTATCGCAGGCCTGCCCGCTACTGGTACCGCTGGCCGAAGAGGGGTGGACCGATAACGAAATCGCCATGAAGACGCTTGAACTCTACCTGAATCCGTTTTTGAATAACGGTGTGGGCGCGCTCATTCTGGGATGCACCCACTACCCCCTCTTTCGGGACTCGATCCAGGCCCTCTTCAAAGGACGAGACATACGTGTCATCGACTCGGCAGACGCCATCGCCGGGAAAACAGAACAGATGCTCAAAGAGCGTGGCCTTCGCGCCACCGACAACACGGAGGGGGGCTTTGAGTGCTACGTCACGGACCGGCCCCAGCGTTTTCAGGAGCTGGCCACCCGCTTTCTTGGCCGCAACATTCCGGATGTGAAGATCGTACATCTCCCGTAGGCCACGTCAGGACCGGCAGAAGTGGTGGAGGGCAATTCCGGTGGCCACCGCCACATTCAGGCTCTCGACCGATTCTCCACCATCTGAGGAGCCACCAATACGAACCCTCTTCCAGCCCCGCTCCATCAACACCGGCCGGATGCCATCCCCCTCGTTCCCGGCCACCACCAGATCACACGACTTCGGTGAGACAGTACGCAGTTCCCGGGCCCCCTCCCCCCCATCCAGCAACGCAATCTGACGGCCCAGGCGCTCCATCTCCGGAAGCAGGCTCTCCAGCTCTCCGCGCCATAGAGGCACGGCGCCGGTCGCACCCGCCGTGCTCCTCACCACTTTCGGACTCCACGGATCGCTGCTCCCCTTCCCGATCAACAGACCCGACACCCCGAACCAGGCCGCCGAGCGAAGGATGGTCCCCAGATTTCCGGGGTCCTGAATAGCGTCACACGCCAGGAGCAGCCCGCCGGAACTCGCCAGCTCCTCCGGATCGGCTGCATCGGGAATCCGGCAGACAGCCATCACTCCCTGAGGGGTCGTGGTGTCGGCCAGCTCTTCGAAGGTTTCGGGCGGAACCGACCAGGCGATGAGCTCTGTGCCAGCCCCCGCAGAGTCCTGAAGGCCGGGCAGAACCCTGGTGGCGGCCTCCTCACTCAGGATCAGCTCTACCACCTCCACTTTTCGGTTCTCCAGAATCTGCTCTGCACAACGCACCCCCTCGGCCAGAAAGAGCCCCTCCCTCTCCCTGTATTTTCCCATCGACAATTTTCTCCACAGCTTAACCCGGTTGGCCGACGCTCCCTGTACAGATTGGTTCTCCATGCTACAGCATCTATATTTCCATAACGACCTCCGCCGGCCATGCATCCAGGCCGGCGCCTCAATGATACAACAAACAGAGATGAAAGCCAGCCATGCCAGCACTACCTGAAGAGTTAAAGATCGAACAGCAGAATCACGGAACCTGGACCGGAGCAGCAGAATCGGGGGGAACGAAAGGAGAACGGCTGGCCAGCCACAGCCCGATCGACGGCTCTCTTCTCGCCGAAATCACAGAGACCACACCCGAAGCGTATGAGGAAGTGTCTCTGCGTGCACAGAAGGCCTTTTTGGAGTGGCGGCAGACGCCGGCACCGATCCGGGGTGAGGTCGTCCGGCAGATTGGAGATGAGCTCAGAAAGAGAAAGGAACCCCTTGCAAGGCTGGTTACACTCGAAATGGGCAAGATCTACCAGGAGGCGCTCGGTGAAGTGCAGGAGATGATCGACATCTGCGACTACGCTACGGGCCTCTCCCGGATGCTCTGCGGACGGACGATGCACTCGGAGAGGCCGGAACACCGAATGTATGAGCAGTGGCACCCCCTGGGACCCGTAGGAATTATCTCCGCGTTCAACTTTCCGGTTGCGGTCTATAGCTGGAACACCATGATTGCCGCTGTATGTGGAGATACGGTGATCTGGAAAGGTTCGGAAAAGACGCCACTGTGCAGCCTCGCCGTACAGAAGATCATCGCCGAAGTGGCCACCCGCAACGGGGTTCCGGAGGGGGTGTTCAATCTGGTTACGGGCGGAAGAGAGCTGGGAAAGAGCATGGCCGAAGATGAACACCTCCCGCTTCTCTCTGCAACCGGATCGATCCCGATGGGCCGGGATGTAGGGCAGCGTGTAGCGAAGCGGCTCGGACGATCTCTGCTCGAGCTGGGTGGCAACAACGCCATACTTATCTCCGACCAATCCAACCTCTCGCTGGCGATTCGCGCCACGCTATTCGGGGCGGTAGGTACGGCGGGCCAACGCTGCACCTCTACCCGGAGAGTGATCATCCATGATTCGGTCTATGAGGAGGTGAAGGAGCAACTGCTGGCAGCCTGGAAACAGTTGAAGATCGGTGACCCGCTGGAGAGTGAGACCCTGGTGGGTCCGCTGATAGACCACCAGGCTGTCGAACAGATGCAGAGCGCCCTGAAGGAGCTCGAACGCGAGGGGGGCCGCCTGCTCTGGGGTGGCGAGGTGCTGGACGACATGAAAGGGCACTACGTCCGGCCTGCATTGGCCGAAGCGGAGAACCACTACGAGATCGTCCAGAGGGAGACGTTTGCCCCTATCCTCTATCTGATTCGTGCCGGCAGCCTGGAGGAGATGATTGCTCTGCAGAACGGAGTACGGCAAGGGCTCAGCTCCGCGATCTTCACAGACCGGCTGCAGGAAGCGGAGCGGTTTCTCGGGACGGAGGGCTCCGACTGCGGGATCGCCAATGTGAATATCGGAACGAGCGGTGCCGAGATCGGCGGGGCGTTCGGCGGCGAAAAAGAGACGGGAGGTGGCCGGGAAGCGGGTTCAGATGCGTGGAAAATCTATATGCGCCGCCAGACCAACACGATCAACTTCGGTGAGTCGCTGCCGCTGGCACAGGGAATCGAGTTCGACCTCTGATTCATACCCGCACCATCAACCGCCGCTGCACTATCTACTGCAAAGGACTCGAGTCGATCAACCGGTCGGTGATCCGGAAACTCTCCGGCCCATACTGAAAAAGCAGGTCCAGCAGGGAACAACCGGGAGAAAAACCGTCAAAGTGTTGTCGATACTCAGGATGGGTGAATGTAAAATCAGTTCTCTGTTCCGATGGCCGCATGTAGTTTCGGGAGTCGTGCTCCTGCCATACCACATCCTCTTCCGGCTCCGGTTGAACCGGCCCTGATAGCTTCGGGTCGCCGGAGGCCGTCAGCTGCTCACTGGCAAAAGAGATTTTAGACTTCAGATCTCTCTCCAGCTCCAGATAACGAAAAAGAAAACGCCGGAAACGCCTGTTCAGCGGAAGAAGAAACTCCTCCTCTCTTCCCTGCCGTAGCAGCTCCCATAATTCCGGTTCATAGAAGTCAAAATAGAGACTGTTCCGGTAGTTGAACTCCAGGCTTCGCATGAGCGGAGCGGCCCAATCCCGGCTCTGGTCGATTCGAACCTTGTAGATCGGCATCTCCGTCTCCTCCTTCAACACCGGAATATGCACCCACGTGATTCCTTCGGGGGTGCGGATTTGCGCCCGGTGCACCCTCCCCTTTCGCGACCAGGGATCCAGATCCTGCAGTACGACACGGCCAGCTCGCAACATCATCGCCAGATCGTGCAGGTCGGGGGCGAAGTGGGGTTGCAGCAGAGCCAGACTCACGACGCAGCGGGATCCTTGCCAAACCATCTGAGGATGGCGTAGAGCAGAAGGGCTCCGATCACCAGCCCCCATACGGGGTGAAGCCATTCAAACGCTGCGGGCAGCTCTCCCACCAGCAAGGCAACCACCGCAACCACCAGTGCATACGGCAGTTGGGTTCGTACGTGATCGACCAGGTCACAGGCCGACGACATGGAGCTCAAAACCGTAGTGTCGGAGATGGGAGAGCAGTGGTCCCCGAACACGGCCCCGGCCATCACGGAACTCACCGAACCCAACAGGATGGCGTAGTGTTCGCCACCCGCAAAACCGACCCCCGCACCCAGCGCTACAGCCAGCGGAATGACGATCGGGAACAGAATGGCCATTGTACCCCAGGAGGTTCCGGTAGAGAAAGCAGTGATGGAAGCGATCACAAAGACCAGTGAGGGTAGCAGCACCAGCGGGAGGCTGCCCTCCAGCATCGAAGCGAGAAACGGCCCCGTCCCCACATCGTAGGTGACCCCGCCCAGCCCCCAGGCCAGAATAAGAATGATCACAGCGATCAGCATCGACTGGACCCCTCCCAGCCACGACTCGAGCGCTTCCCGGACAGTCAAAATCTTCTGAAACACCACCAGGGCGATCGCCACGCCGCACCCGGCAAAAGAGGCCCAGAGAAGGGCTGCGAAGGGATCGGCTCCTCCAATAATGTCTGTCACACCCCCCTGCCCTGCGTCCAGCTCCGACATTCCGGTGGTGTAGAGGCCCAGCAGAGCAACCACCACAACCGTCAATACCGGCAAGGCCGCATTGATCCAGCGTCGGGGCTTGGCAGGGTCGGGCTGGATAGAGTCCAGTGTGGTGTCCGCGGCCGGCATGGAGCCGGGGCGTATGACCCCCTCCCCGGAAGCCGCTCTCTTCTCGGCGCGGTACATTGGGCCAAAATCCCGCTTCATCAAAATGACCATCAGGACGAAGAGGAGCGCCAGCAGAGGATAGAACAGGTAGGGGATAGAGTGCAGAAAGATGACAAAGGCGTTCTCTGCCCCGGCCGTCAGTTGCGCGGCCAGCTCCGGGTCTGTGGTCTGGCTGGCCAGGTCGGCCAGTGCCACCTGAATCTGGGTAATCTCGAATCCGATCCAGGTGGTGATCACTGCACAGACGGCCAGCGGCGCAGCCGTGGAGTCCACAATGTAGGCCAGCTTCTCCCGCGAGATCAGAAGGCGGTCGGTCATCGGCCGGAGTGCATTCCCACGAATCAACGTATTGGCGTAGTCATCAAAAAAGAGAAAGATGGCACTGAACCAGGAGAAGAGCTGCCCCTGTTTCCGGTTTTTCGCCAACAGGCTGATCTGATCTACCACGCCAAGCGTCCCGCCGCCTCGGGACATCACCCCCACCATGCCTCCCAACAGTAAGCTGAAAATAATGATAGCCGCATGATCGGCATTGGCGGTCGCCTCCACCAGATATTGCAGGGAGCGGGCGGAACCGGATAACGGGTCGAACCCGGTCAGAAACAGGGCCCCGATCCAGATTCCGGCAAAGAGGGAGAGGACCACCTCCCGTGAAATGAGAGCCAGGCCGATCGCCACCAGGGGTGGAAGAAGGCTCACCCACGTTCCATAAACGGAACTTTCGCCTGTCTCCTGCATACTGCTGCCGAATAGCACCAGCGGGGCCAGAGCCAGCAGCAGAAAAAGAAGAGCTGAGCCGTATCGATTCATAACCTGAAAATCCGAATTTGCGACAGCGGGAAAAATACAATCATTTGTCACGAATTCAACAGCAGCCGTCGATACCTTTTCAGGAACCTTTTTGCTATCATCCCGTCGAACCTTCATCTCCAAAACCAAGCCGCTTGTGGGACCTGCCAAACGTGCCCATCGAAAATATTCAAGACAGCGCTCGGCACTGGTCTCCGAAATCCAGGGGAAGGGGATCCGGGATCTGAATGTATTGAATGCCATACATGACGTCCCCCGCCATCTCTTTGTCGATACCGCCCTGGAACATCGCGCGTGGGAAGACAGTGCCCTGCCGATCGGAAAGGGCCAGACCATCTCCCAGCCCTATACCGTTGCCGCACAGACCGAATTGCTGGCGATCCGGCCGGGAGAAAAGATACTGGAGATCGGAACCGGCTCCGGTTACCAGGCAGCCATCCTCTGTGAGCTTAGAACAGAGGTCTACACTGTGGAGCGACAGGAAGAGCTCTATGTGAAGGCGAAGGAGACACTCCGGCAGCTTGGGTACCGGGCTCATCTTAAGCTTGGGGACGGCACCATAGGTTGGTCGGCCTACGCTCCCTATGACGCCATCGTCGTGACGGCAGGAGCCCCTGTAGTACCCGAAGAGCTCGTTCAACAGCTATCGGTACGGGGCCGGCTGGTGATACCTGTGGGAGATCAAAAGGCGCAGAAGATGGTTCGCATCACCAGGGTCTCCGAAGACTCCTATGAAGAGGAGCAGTTCAACCATTTCAAGTTTGTACCGCTCATTGGGGAGAGAGGCTGGAAAGCGGACGACGGGCATTAGGGATGGCCAACGTTTAATGTATACTATCTCGTCTTCTTCCCGATAAAATAATGGATAGGGAGACAACACCAACTCTCTGTAAACCAATCCTTCAAGTTCCTCTACAGATTTTCCACTTTATCGACAAGATAGGCGGAGAGTTTTCATTTATGCCAGAACCATCCATTTTATGATGGCAATATACGAACAGCCTTGATTGCGGTGTATACATTTCTGTATGTCAACGGGTATCAAATTAAAGCTGACAAGAAAAGCCTATTTGCAATTATAATGGATTTAGCCAGTGGTAAAGTGAAGAAAAAAGAGCTTGCTGAATATTTAAAAAAATACTCCAAAAAGAGAGCTGGATAGAGTATTTGATTATTGGTTGCATAACGGTTTGGTGTTTAACCGGTTTTGTCATTGTGAGCTACTAAAGTGAAAATAAGCAAGATATGCCGCAACTTAGAAAATCTTCACTACAAGCAATGATCGGCAAATTCGGTTGAAACGCTTGATCTTTCCAAAAAGGATGTCCTCACCTAGATTGTTATTCCACAATAACCAACCCAGGGAGGACACCATGACCTACGTAGGAATAGATCTTCACTCAACGAATATGGTAATCGTAGCACTAAACAGCAATGGCGAGTGTATCAAGCAGGATCGCATCGCATGCTCACCCAAGGCCTTGGACGAGTTCTTCAGTTCGTTCAGCGGCCCCATTAAAGCAGTGGTCGAATGCACCTGCTTTTGGTTCTGGCTGGCCGACTGGTTCCGATCCAGAGATATTCCACTGCAATTGGCACATGCCAAGATGGTCAAAGCCATCAGCTACGCCAAGGTGAAAACCGACAAGGTCGATGCTCTTACCCTGGCCAAGCTCCTGAAATCAGATTTGATCCCGGAAGCCTATCAGATTCATATAGGCAGACTCGAAGAGGCCATCGAACAACAAACCGGTTTTGGCGAGGATGCCAAGCGCCTGTTAGAACTCCCCGGCTTTGGACTTGTCACCGTATGGACCGTTCTGGCTGAAATTGGAGACATTAACCGCTTCCCCACGGCCAAGCAGTTTGCCAGTTACTGCCGGCTCGTGCCTGGCAGTAAAGACTCTGGCGGGACCCGCCGCCACAAGAGTGGCTGCAAGGATGGCAACAAGTATCTGCGAGTAGCCTTCAGCCAGGCAGCCATTCATGCTTATACACATTACAAGCCGGTTCGGGCGTTTTATAAGAAGATTAAACGACGCAGTGGGCCCCAAGTAGCCCGGGTCGTGGTAGCCAAACATCTGGCAATCATCGTCTGGCATATGCTGGCAAAAGACCAGCCGTATAAAGGATTCAAGGGGCAGCCGACCAAGTCGGTGACCCACGCCTACTGGCCCCAGCCGATAAGCCCGAATGCATAACCGGGATTCAAAGCCCGTCACGCTTGATTGGGACATCGGCTGGTGAGCCGGCTATAGATCTGGGATAGTCCCGGACCTCCGGGATAGCTTCGACACATTTGTCGAGGACAAGCCCGTTAACGTGTTTGGATGCCGGTAGGCAATCCACAATAGATCAATGAACCCAGCCGTCAGTGGTAAGAAATGATGCCTTGTAAACAATTATAACTGAACCAACAGATGGGTGAAGACTATCCCCTTGACAATGTCCCCTTTTAACGTGTTATACAGCTTTTTATGTGACGTATCCCATCCTCTGATAGTCTTTAAAACATGTCTCCGTGAGTTCTGCCAGCTCTTTGAAAAGCGATGCATCGGAAGAAGTAAAGTTGAAGCATGATTTACCTTGCATCCGTTTCTTTAAAGCTGGCGATACCGTTTCCAAAAGCTTTGGATTTACATATACAGGCATCAGATGGTAGCTGACGTATTTTTTTTTGATTTGTACCGCACCGAACCATAGAGGCTTCTTGCTTTTCAGAGTATGCTTGGTATCTATATACAATTCACGATCTGTATCAGTGGTACAATTCATTCTTTGTGCAAAGGGAAGCATGATACTTCTCAACTCCGAAAATGCTTGTTTAAGTTTTTCCATTTGATTCTCCACAGCTGTATAACGGCGTGGCGGCTAAGCGGCGAGGCAACATGCCCAAAAGTAAAGCAACATACCTGAACTCGTCCGCTTGAGCCGCTTTGTTAGCCAACCTGGTACGGATCATCCGGCAACATCTGACTTGTGTGCCAAATGGTAAGCATATCTATTTGATTGACTTTTAACTCATAGGCCAATCGGTAATTCCCATGGATAAGCTCTCGAATTTCAGGACGCCCAAACTCTGGGACTATCCTCCCGCTTTCAGGATGGGAACGTAGTTGTTCACAATATTCGAATACTCCCTCAGCCCATGAAAGAGCTGTTGGCACATGATCAAGGGCAATACGATCCGTACACTCTACTACCCGAGCCAGAAAATGATCCGTTAAAATTACTTCCATTTAACAAGATGTTTTTCAATACGTGCCCTGGCCTCTTCCATAGTGTAGGTCTTGCCCTGTTCAACTTGTTGTTTCGCCTCAAGGAGATCTTCGAGCATTTCCATTTTCCTGGTAAATCGCTCATACTCTGAAACATCCATAAGTACAGCAGCGCTTTTGCCATGCTGGGTAAGAACGATCGGTTGTTTCTCTTTCTTGAGACGTTTTACAAAGTCCGCAGATTTCTTTCGAAATTCTGATAGAGGTTCGATGTCCTTGGTGATTGAAATGTTCATACCGGTACTTTTTTGGTTTTTTAAAGTACTGATAAGATACCAAGATGGTGCTAATCTGGCAATTACTGATTAGGTTGGCTAACATATAATTCTGCGATAGGCTGCTTGCTGCAGCATTGTCGCAGAATATTTTATTTTTGGGTTATTCACAAATAAACCTTGTTACATAGAATGTTCCGGGACACTGAATTTTAGGATTTTGTCCGGTTATTGGAAAAAAAGACATGTCTCTGTATGAGTTCTCCGTTTTTTAGATCATGCATATGATTGCGAATATATCAGGATCTATATGTATGAAACTGATTGATAAAGTAAGAAGAGAAATCCGAAGGCGTAATTATAGCTATAGCACCGAAAAACACTACTGCAGATGGATCATACGATTTATCCGTTTCTATCAACTGAATCACCCACAGAACCTTAAAGAAAAGGATATTGTTGAATTTCTGAACCACCTGGCATTATCAGGTAATGTTGCCGCATCCACGCAAAACCAGGCGCTGTGTGCAATTGTATTTCTCTATAAAGAGGTGCGAAAATGCCCGGTGGGGGGTCTGGATAGACTGAAAAATCCTCTGGATGAGTAATATACCACAACTAAGGAGGAGAGACGCTAATTAGCGGGCGAGGGGCGGCCACAAAAAAAAGCCCCCTCCGCGTACAAAATGCACAGAGGGGGCTTTTATCCGGGTGGGAGCAGGGAGGTGTCAGAACTGCATTCTCATACCGGCAAAGATCGTGGTCACTTTACCACTCTGGTTTGCGGTGCCGCCGGAGTTTTCGGCCAGCTCGGCACCCAGCATAAACTTCAGGTTGTGGCCTTCCACGTAGTAGTTGAGCCCGGCATAGATAGCGCTATAGTCATTTCCTGCAGAGTAGAGGTTTGGAACGCGGTCTGCGTAGCGGTTGTGGCCAATCGACACCCCGGCATCTCCACTCACCTGCTCGTAGCGGGCTACGGCCTGGAGCGATCCGGGAACGATGTAGTACGCCGGCAGCACATAGAATCCGCTCAGGTTGTCTTCGTTAAAACGGTTTCCGCTCATAAATTCGGTCCGAAGATCCACGCCTGATACTTCAAAGTGGCCGCTGAAAGCATAGGCATTTTCAAACTGGTAATACCCCCCGGCATCGGTGCTGTGCATGTAGTCGGCGCGAAGGTCGGCCTGTACACCATCTCCAATGAAATTCCCCAGCTTTACCCCCCCGCTTGCATTCAGGATGTAGCTGTCCGAATCGGCACCCATCCGGCCGGTCCCGGTATTCTGTCCGTTATAGACGCCCAGATAGTAGGTAAAGAGATCTCTGGAATCGTGCACCCTGAGACCAATCGGTTTTCCGCCATTCATGTGGGCGTCCAGTCGCGTACGCTCGAAGGTTAAAATACTTGCCGAGGACACCATCTGCTCGCTCCCGAAGAAGGTTTTCGCCTTGCCGATGGTAATGTTGGCACCCGAAAAGCCGGTATAGGTCAGGGTTGCCGCATCCAATCCAACCGATGCCAGGGTGTTCATCTCTACAAGAAAGTCCCAGTCGTTATAGAGCTTTCCCTGAACCCCGAGGCGAATTCTCCTCATCTCGAAACTGCTGTAGTCTTCAGCATCCATGGCCGCGTTGCTGTTGCTGCCGGTAGCGAAAGCATATTGATTCTGTATTCGTCCCCTCACACGCAATTCACTCACTGTATTCCGGTTCGGGGTTACCACCACCGGTTCGTCTCCGCTGCTCTGAGCATGTAATTGAAGGTCGGTTCCAAAAAAGAGAAGCAGCAGGGCTGCCAGGGGAATCAGGTTTCTGCAACTATTCATCACTGTAGTCATTTAGATTTTTAAGAGCGGTTCAGGCCGGATGCTGTCACCGAGACAACTCCAATTCCGACCCACCGAAGTTCAGTTTAGGTTACTGACACAATCTAATTGGGTTGGATTAACCCTCTGTAACCCCATTGTTAAGTTATGATTACGAAACATTCTCAACCATCTCTCCGGTAACCAGAAAGATAATTCTTTCGCAGATATTGGTGACCCGGTCTCCGATTCGCTCCAGATTGTGTGCCGTCCAGAGTAGATAGGTGCATCTCGTAATTTTGCCGGGATTCTCGAGCATGATGGCAATTAGCTCCCTTTGAACCTGATCGTAGAGATCATCGATCTCATCGTCCCGAGCCGAAACTTCCCTCGCTACTATGTCGTCACGCTTTTTATACGCTTCGATCGACTTTTCAATGAGTTCCACGGAGATTTCGGCCATTCGGGGGATGTCGATCAGTGCTTTCACTTCCGGGCCGTTTCCCAGTTTCAATACAATTTTGGAGATACCCGCTGCGTAATCGCCCATTCGCTCCAGGTCGGTGATGATGTTCAGAACGGCAATGATCTCCCGGAGATCGGTAGCCACCGGCTGCTGGGTAGCAATCATCTGAATGGACTTCTCCTCGATCTCCCACCTCATGTCATTAATGTGAATATCGTCTTCGATAATTCTTTCAGCCGCTTCCAGGTCTTTCGCCTTAAGTGCTTCCACCGATCGGTTCACTGAGCGGATCACCATCTGAGCCATCTCGTCCAGATCGCGATCCAGCTCCTCCAGATATTCATGAAATGCATTTCTCATCGTTCTTCTCCAATAGATAACAGTGTGAATGGGCTGCCTGTGCCCGATAAAAAATTAACCGAACCTGCCTGTAATATAATCTTCCGTTCGCTTCTCTTTCGGGTTGGTAAACATCGATTTGGTGTCCCCAACTTCAATCATATTACCCACATAAAAAAATGCGGTCCGGTCCGAGACCCTCGCCGCTTGTTGCATGTTGTGCGTCACAATTACGATGCTCACATCCTCTTTCAGCGTTTGAATAAGCTCTTCGATGCGGCTGGTGGATTGCGGGTCCAGTGAACTGGTCGGTTCATCCATTAACAGTACCTCAGGACCAACAGCGAGTGCCCTGGCGATAGATAGGCGCTGCTGCTGCCCTCCCGAGAGACTTCCACCTGCGTCTTTCAGCCGATCTTTCACCTCTTCAAACAGAGCGGCTTGTCGCAAGGCCTTCTCGCACACCTCATCCAGAACCTGCCGTTTCCGTATTCCCACCAGCTTCAGGCCCGCCACCACGTTGTCGTATATAGACATGGTAGGAAATGGAGTCGGTTTCTGAAAGACCATTCCGATTCTCCTCCGTATCAGGACCGGGTTGGTATCCGGGTGGTAGACGTCAACCCCGTCCAGCAGCACCTGGCCCGTTACGCGTGCCACCCGGGTGAGATCGTGCATCCGGTTAAATGCACGCAGAAAAGTAGTCTTACCACATCCGGACGGGCCAATGAGGGCCGTGACACGGTTCCTTTCCACTTTAAGCGACACATCCTTAACACCCGTCACCTCCCCATACTTTACAGTGAGGTCTTTTGTCTCCATATGTATACGGGAGCTCCCCTTCACTGAATTTTCGCCCTGTATCACATCCGGGTTCATATCCATCATCAATTCATCTGATCTGTTCATCTATCCAATCTAACTGTTTTCAATCTATTCAGGATGTCGAGAATTTTTGCCGGGTCAGTATCCTGGCCACTATGAATGAGAAGACGACAAACCCGAGCAGCAGAATTCCCGCAGCCCAGCCCATCTGGTGCCACTCCGAATAGGGGCTAATGGCCAAACTGTAGAGCCGTTGCGGCAGCGTATCAACCGGGCCAAAGAGCCATCCCGTCCAGCTGTTAGGCAGGTAGTTGTTCCCGAAAGAGGTAAATAGCAGTGGCGCTGCTTCACCGACCGCCCTGGCAAAAGCGATGAGGGTTCCGGTCACCAGACCTGTCTTTGCCGCAGGCATTACGGTAGAGAGGATCACCCTCCAGCGGGGTAATCCGATCGCCAGGCCTGCCTCCCTTATGGTCCATGGAATACTCATCAATGCGCTCTCTGTGGTCCGGGCGATAATCGGCAGCATCACAAAGGCGAGCGCCACCGCCCCGGATATACCGGAAAAGGTCCCCATCGGCTTCACAATCAGAACAAATGCGAGAAGCCCTTTCAGGACCGCCGGCATGCCGTTCAGTGTGTCGTTCATCACCCGAAGCATCGGATTCATCTTGTGATCCGGATATTCGGAGAGCATCACTCCGGCTCCAATCCCTACAGGAACAGCCAGAATGAGGGCCATGAAATCAACAACAATGGTGCCTATGATGGTGTGAACCAGCCCCGTGGGACGGCCCTGCATGGCTCTGGAAGGGGATCCGAGCTCTTCAGTAAAGAACTCCCATGAGAGAGCTCCAAAACCGTTTACAATCACATGAAATACAATAATGACCAGTGGCACGAGGACCACGATGGTGCTCAATATCAGCAGGCCTTCCATGATGCGGTCACGAATACGTCGCTGTTTCAGTGTGGTCATCATACGGCACTTCCCCCGGTGATCGAGTAGTTTCTGCTGATCCAGGCGGCAATCAGGTTCACAGTAAGCGCAATGAGGAAGAGCACAAAGCCGATCGCCATCAGGCTGGAGAGATGCAGGTTCTCTACCGCCTCTCTAAACTCGTTTATAATGACCGACGGCATGGTGGCACCCGCACCCAGGACAGAGAACGGTAGTGTATTCTTGTTCCCTATCAACATTGCAACTGCCATGGTCTCTCCGATGGCCCTGCCAAAAGAGAGGATAGCGCCCGCCATGATACCGCCCCTTGCGTAGGGAAGGGATGCCATTCGGATGACCTCCCAACGGGTGGCTCCCAGAGCCCAGGAAGCCTCGCGCTGCTCTTTTGGTACCGCGATCAGAGCGTCACGAGCAAGAGCCGTAGTGTAAGGCACAATCATCAGTGCCAGCACGATGGTGGCTGTGGCCATTCCGTATCCGATCGGATTTCCGAGCAGTGGCAACAGGCCTGGTGCATTCACATCAGCCCAGAGGAAAAGCGGCATATAGACCGAGTCCCGAAGCCAGGGTGCCAGAACGAAAATGCCCCAGATCCCGATCACAACACTTGGAATAGCCGCAATCAGATTGACCAGGTTGTCGATGATCGGTGCGAGCCATCTGGGTGCGTACTCCGCGGAATAGATCGCCACAGCGATCGCCGGGAAGAAGGCGATACCCAGCGCCGTCACACTGGTCACAATGGTTCCGAATATAAAGGGCCACGCCCCGAACAGCATCTGTACCGATGGGTCCCAGGTGGTACCGGTCATAAAACCGAAAAATCCAAACTCCCGGAAGGCTGGACTGGCTTCATCGAATAGCACCCAGGCCATACCCAGCGTAATGAGAATAATGCTGATACCCAGTATAAAAGTGATTGTGGAGAAGATCCGGTCACCCAGCCAACGATAGATCATTGCGGGGGGTTTCCGGAACAGCTCCTGCGTCACTGATCTGTTTTTTGCAGGTGAACTCATGCTTTGTCAGGCTCCATTTGTAAGTCTATGCCACTCCACTCATCGGAGTCGGGTGCTCCGAAAAAAGGTGCGGGGTTCAACCCGAATGCTCAGGAGGTAAGGTCGCTCTCCTCCAGAACTTCGCGGCCAATCTCTTCACCGTTCCACTTCAGCTGACGTATCATATCCAGATTACGATCAACTGCTGCCTGGGGGATACGAGCATATCCAAGCTCTTCAGAGAGCTCCTGACCCTCGGTGATGCTCCAGATCAGAAACTTGATAAACTCTTCCGCCTCCTGGCGATTACCGATCGCGTTATTCCCATCCAGGTTCTCGTACACCAGCATCCAGGCGAATCCGGCAATCGGATACCCATTCGGTGCGGGGGTGTTGGTAAAGAGGATGCGTGTATCCTCCGGCAGTTCAATGTTGGCCGCCTCGGTTGTGGCGGCAAAACTCGGCTCAATCACATTACCTGCTGCGTTTATCACCGAACCGTAGGAAATATCGTTCAGCAAGGCATAAGAGAGGCTGTTGTACCCGATGGCACCCGGAGTGTTTCTCACCACACCGGCAACTCCCTCATTTCCGTTGCCTCCCACGCCTGTCGGCCAGTTCACGCTGGTTGCAAAACCGACCTGGTTGGCCCACTCGTCAGATACTCTGCTCAGAAAACTGGTCCAGACGTTGGTGGTTCCGGAACCGTCGGAACGGTGAACCACCGTAACAGGTAAGTTGGGGAGATATACACCGGGATTGAGGTCAGAGATTTCGGTATCGTTCCAGCGTGTAATACGCCCCATAAAGATCTCGACCAGCAACTCTCCGGAGAAAATGAGGCCATTTTCGATGCCCGGAAGGTTATAGGTTGGCACCACATCAGCCAGGGTGATGGGCATGTTGAATGCCCGGCCGCCGGTTTGGCTCTCTACATCACGCATCACTTCATCGGAGAGAAATGCTTCACTCATCCCGAACATAACGGTCTGCTCAATGAATTGACGGATGCCGCCACCGGATCCGATCGACTGGTAGTTCACCGTTATGCGTCCGTCGGTTTCGGTGCGGTATTCGTCCGCCATCGCGGTGACCAGTGGAGCGGGAAACGTAGCTCCGGCTCCGAGAAGGTCAATCTGTGAATCCACACCAGGCTGGTTCGATTCTCCATCACCCCCGCTACATGCAGTCAAGAGAAGGGCCAGAGCGACAAGCGCCGTTGCCGGCCGGCCAAAGAAGTTGTACAATGATTTGTAAGTCATGATTATTACGATTCAGTTTTCAGTATAGATTATGGATTTAATCTTCTGATGAATGTGTTTGTTTATCACCCAACAAGGTCCAGAGTACTTGTAACCGCAATGTTAAATCAATGTTAAGAAATTGTTACCTGCCCGGCGAGACGTAAAAATTTCTTAATCGAGCCCCTGTTTCAAATCCGAACCCCTGTTCGTAACATATAGTCTCAAACAAACCAACCCAATCTGAAAAGCGGTGGCAGAGAAAACGATTCTCGTAGTAGATGACGAACAGGATATTCTGGACCTGATCGAATACAATCTGGCCAAAGAGGGGTATGCTGTCCTGAGAGCAGAGAATGGAGAGAGCGGTATTCGTATTGCCAACGAAAAAAAGCCCGATCTGATCCTGCTGGATATCATGATGCCGAAGATGGGCGGTCTCGAGGTGTGTCGTACCCTGCGCAGTAGTGACGCTATGAAAAGAACCCCGATCATTTTTCTCACGGCCAGGGGCGACGAAAAAACAGAAGTGGAGGGTCTCGACATCGGTGCGGATGACTTTATTACCAAACCGATTAGCATGAGAAAGTTGCTGTCGCGTATCCATGCCGTGATGAGACGCTTCGGGGAGACAATTGATACCGATGAACCAGCCCTGATTGAGGTACACGATCTGAAAATCGACCGGGATCGCTACCTCGTTTTCAAAAGCGGGGTGGAGCATCAGCATCCCAGACGGGAATTTGAACTCCTCTGGTACCTGGCCGGTAGAAAGGGGCGCGTTTTAAATCGGGAAACCCTGCTTAACGAGATCTGGGGCAACAATGTCTATGTCGTAGACCGAACCGTAGATGTACATGTGAGAAAGATTCGGGAACGGCTGGGGGATCACTACATCGAAACCGTAAAAGGCGTGGGCTATCGGTTTAAGGAATGAGTAACCCGAAGAAGAGAGACCGCCCCTTGCTCTTCCAGCTGGGAATCCGGATGGCACTCTGGGTGTTTCTACCCACCGTTTTTATTCTCTCCACCACCGTCTCCATTCTCTGGCAGGTACCCTACGGCGAAGCGGTTCTCTTCTCTCTCGCCACCGGTCTGCTTCTTGCCGGCCTCTACTATCTGGTATCACTGCTTATACTGAGAAAAAGGCTGGAGATCATCTACCGCATTGTGCGCAACATCTCCAGAAAACGGTTCGGCGAGCACCGCAACATTCGTACAGAGCATCTGGACGAACTCGATTCGCTGGTCACCCGCTCCATTCGGGCCGGAAATACAATGGAGCGTGAGATAATGAGACTGAACAAGATTGAAAACTACCGTAAGGAGTTCATCGGCGACATCTCCCACGAACTCAAGACCCCTACATTTGCTATCCAGGGGTTCATTGAGACGCTTCTGGATGGAGCTGTAGAGGACCCGAATGTGAACAGGACATTTTTAAAAAAGGCGATGAGAAACGTGAACCGGCTCATTTTTCTGACCAAAGATCTGATGGAAATCTCCAGGCTGGAGACCGGGGAGCTGAAATCAAATATTCAGGAGATCCAATTGAGGAGTACGGTTCTGGATGTCGTAGAAAGTCTGCAACACAAGGCACAAAGCGAGCAGGTTGAGATCCGATTGTCAGATGGATTCGATCGCGCCCTTCGGGTCCGTGCCGACCGTAATCAGATCAAACAGGTACTGATCAATCTGATTGAAAACGGCATGAAGTACAATCGTCCGGGCGGTTATGTAGAGATTGGACACAAATCCTACTCCAGAGATCGGGAGAAGATCCTTCTCTACATTAAGGACAGCGGAGTGGGAATAGAACCGGGTGAGCTGAAACGGGTTACCGAACGGTTCTACCGGGTCGATAAATCTCGCTCCAGGGAGAAGGGGGGAACCGGGTTGGGCCTCTCAATTGTCAAACATATCATAGAGGCGCATGGAGAAGAGCTTTTCATCGAGAGCCGAGTCAATGAGGGCTCCACCTTCAGCTTCACCCTGACGGTCATCGAAGAACCAGCCAGCCGTTAATTCTTGCTCTTGTAATCATCGGAAGGTTCGGTTCGGGCCACACCGGATAGCCAAAAATCCTGTTACGAGGTCGTCTGTGTAGAAGTGAACCATGTTATAGTCCCAAAAACCACCGAATGGTCTCCTCCAGATAGGTTTCGGCCGCCGTCGCGTGTGTACCATCCGGAACCGGATGAAAGGTAAGGTCGGTCGATCCTGCCTGCTCCAGAGACGTGGCAGCAGCAGCAGCCACCTCATAAGGAATAATCTCATCCTCTGTCCCATGGAAAAGGCGTAACGGACCCTCTACAGGGCTGTTGTGAAGGCTGTTTTCTCGCAATACGTTCTTGATTTCCTGCTCTCCCTGGCCCAGAAACTGTGACCGGAACAGGGGAAGAAACAGATCAGAGGTCTGGTTCGTCAATCGGTCCGAGACTTCGGTTCGCGTCAGATCTCCCCCGAACAACTCGCCGCTTCCGATCTCTTCCGACCAGGGGGTGGCAAATATCGAAGTGACCGGCCGGAGAGGTAGTTCGGCCTGCAGGATCGAGTATACCAGCAGCGTATAGAAGGGTGCGGAAGAGAGTTGGTCCTGCTCAAGTACCGCAATGGCGGTTCCCTCCAGATCCAGTGCCGCACCACCGGCCGTCGCTTTCGTTACATTGAACCGGGATGAGGGATCTTCCGAAATTCTGTCGAGAAGCGCGAGCGCCGTATTCCCACCCTGTGAGTAACCCGTCACATAGAGGCCGGGGGCAACATCCCTCTCCAGATCTTCAGCGAATTCCATCACAGCACGTAGCATGTCATACGCCGCTCCACCCTCCAGACGCCGAATCAGATAGGCCTGATGACTCTGGCTGCTGGTTCCAAATCCGATCAGATCCGGCATAATGGTCAGATAACCCATCGATGCGGCAGCCGGCCCGAAATGGGTCCATCCTGTGTTTGCGTTGGGTACGTCCGGGTTGAACCTGGAGGGAGCCTCCGACTCATGGAAAATGGTTCCACGATGCAAGCTCAGAAGCGGTGGCCGGGTCCGGTTCGGGTTCAACACGAGACCTGAAACCAGAAGCGACCTGCCGTCAGAACCTGTGGTTCGATAATTGAGACGATAGGCCGTAACATCGTAAGCCAGAAAGGTGGCAAGGGGGCCAAGGTCTGGCCACACTTCAATTATCTCCTCTCTGGTGAGTTCTCCGATCACTGAATAGGAGCTCAACGTCGACCATACCGCCGAACCGCTCCCATCATCCGACACATCACATGCGGCAACACTGCCGAGTATAAACAGCAGCAGTGCGAATCTTATCCATCGATTATAGTTTGTGTCCTGGCCCATCCTGTCGAATTGCATTTAAGTAACGACCTGTCTCTCTCCCGAAAGATAGTGATCCGGAAGCAAGTTCCGAATTCCGTGACTTTCAGGACTCTTTTCGGCGCAACAGGTCAATTCCACTGACCAGAATCAGGCCGGCAGCCATACCGCCGACTCCCTTCCAGAAGTAAACAGTACGTTCCGGTTCTCCGGGGGAAGGGAGGTGCGGTTCAGAGTCCACCATCTTCCGCTCGACTCTCTCGATTACGACCTCGCCACTCTCCGGTAGCTTCTCCACTACTCTCCACGCGTCAGGATGGCGGGGGTCATAAGGCTCCCGCAACAGCTGTAGAAGCTTCGGATCGTCCTCTGCAAGCACTTCTGTAGCCACCACCTCTTCCACGTAAACTCTCTCCTGCCAGGGCCAGATCGCATAGAGTGAACCGATCAAAAAACCGATCAGAACCAACATTGTGGCCGTATACCAGGAGCGGAGCAACCAGGTTAGAACACGGGAGAAGAGAGCCAGGCCAAACGCACCCCCGAGGAATAGTGGAAATAGTGCCGTTGCAGCCTCGACGGATTCACTTCCCAGATCTGCCAGATGGCCCAGAATATAGTCGTACTTGCCCAGTATAAGCAGGATATAGGAGCCAGAGATGCCGGGCAGGATCATAGCACAAAATGCGATAGAACCACTTAAAAAAACAGAAATGAAGGTATTTGGTGTCTCTGCAGGGACTAATGTTACAACCATGAAGCCAAACGCAGTACCGCCTGCCAGGGCTACCAGGTCGGCCACTCGGCGCCGACCCTTATCCAGTTCGTTGAGCAGTACAAACACCGACCCTGCAATCAGCCCAAAGAAGAGTCCGTACACGATCTCAGGAGCCGTGTGCATGTAGATATGAAGGGGAACCACTTGTGTAAAGAAGAGAACAGCAAGAAAAATTCCCGCAAGAAGCACCCCCACGAAACGCCAGTGAAACAGGCGAAACACTTCGCCGATCCTGAACCTGAGGAGGGCTCGAAACAGGCGCAGGTCTACACTCTTGATAGCATAAATCAGACGGTCATAAATCCCCGTTATGAGCGCCATGGTTCCGCCGCTGACTCCGGGGATGATGTCGGCCGTACCCATCAGAAAGCCCTTCAGCGCCAGCCAGGGAGACTCCTTCAGAGTCGTTCGGTCCTGATAGGTGGTCTCCTCCTCTACGGGCGTCGTATTCTCCGGGTTCAATTCACTCCTGTCATCTGTTCGGGACACCGGTTCCTCACTGCGCCATTCGGTGGACTGCTACGGATTCAGAATCTTCTCTGCA
The DNA here is from genome assembly GCA_040880485.1 of Balneolaceae bacterium. Classification (GTDB taxonomy): domain Bacteria; phylum Bacteroidota; class Rhodothermia; order Balneolales; family Balneolaceae; genus JBBDIJ01. Next base: position 51,248 of record JBBDIJ010000005.1, on the reverse strand, counting down.
CGGTCGGCCATCTCTTCCAGATGGATGCGGGTCGCTCTGTCCCGACCACCAGTAGATGCACTGTCAAGCTCGTCCTGCAGCAACTGTAGCTGATCCCTGGCAATCGCCCTGATATCGGACTGGTTGACACCGGCTCCTTCGGAGTTCAGAATCTCACCCATGCGATCGACCCAGGCACGCTGCAGATTGCGTCTGTAGACGTCAATCGAACTGCCCGACATGAGCTCGCTCCATAGGATGGATCGCAATTGGTCCATCATTTCGATTGCACTGAACCCGCCGCTGGAGCGGTGTTCATACTCAATGAGTCTGCCGAGCCGCTGCAGGTCGGTTAGCTGGTTCAGAAAAGAGACCTGCCTCGCACGATAGCCGTCTATCAGGCCGATTTGCTGTGTACGGTCCAGAATTTCGTGATTGATGATCCAGCTGGGAGAGGAGAAAGCGTGGCGCCCGAGAAATTCCAGGGCACGCTGCTGCTCCGCAGGTGGTACGGCGGTATAGACAACCCCCTCCTGATCGAAGGTCTTGTGATCCTCATAGACTCCGCCGATGTTGGCCATCGCGTGGCCCATATAACGGCCCCACTGGGTAATCACCTGATTATAGAGCTCATCCAGCATAGAGAAGTCTTCGCCCTCCTGTCCGATCCAATCCATCAGGTTCTCTACAATCACCTGCAGGTTCGCCAGGCCATACTCCCCGGCACGGACAGCATCGTTTCCGAGATCCTCGTTCTGTGCACGAGGGTCAATACGATCAGAAGATTGATGCCCATAGAAGTAACGTGGGTCGTCGGCCCGCTCCTTCACCCACTCATTCAGTATCCTGCGCTGCTCTTCAATCGGGGTATCCCCAAACCAGGTGTAACCCCACTTGACGGACCAGAGGTCGTATTCGCCAACACGGGGCAGAAAGTTGGTCACGCCGTCTCCAGGTTGCGCAATATAGTTGAAACGGGCATAATCCATAATGGACGGAGTGGTTCCGTATTCGTCGGTAAAGGTAGGTGAACGCAACGAATCTACCGGGAAGGCATAGCTTGAACCCCAGTTGTGTGGAAGCCCGAGTGTATGGCCCACTTCATGAGCCGATACAAAGCGGATCAGCTCACCCATCACATCGTCATCAAATTGAGTGCCTCTCGCCTCCGGGTTGGCAGCGGACGTCTGAATAAAGTACCAGTTGCGAAGCAGATTCATCACATTGTGATACCAGCCGATACTCGTCGAAATAATCTCGCCAGACCGCGGATCATTGATCTGTGGCCCATAAGCATTCTGGATCGGGGAAGCGTAGTAACGAATCATCGGATAACGTGCATCTTCCGGGCTGAACTCGGGGTCCTCCTCCGGCGAAGGGGGATCCTTCGCAATAATCGCGTTCCTGAATCCCGCCTCTTCGAATGCAGGCTGCCAATCCTCGACTCCCTTCTTGAGCCACTCTCTCCACTTCATTGGAGTGGCAGGGTCGATGTAGAAAACGATCGGTTCCACAGGTTCTACCAGCTCCCCTCGCAAATAGGCCTCCGGATCTTTCGGCACCAATTTCCAGCGAACTGCAAACCTGAGCTGTTCAGCACGCTGTACATCCATGCCGTAATCCTGCTGCGTCACGCTGATATACTCTACACGCGGGTCGTGGTGCCGTGGCTGCATGGGTTCCTTTGGCAGAAGTACCATACTGTGGTTCAACTCAAGGGAGATCGTATTGGTAGAGGAGTTGGAGGGGGGGTTGCCGGCGTCATACGTGATCAGATGTCTCGCCTCAACGTTTTCCGGAAAACTGCGAATATGCTCGATAAATGTACGTGAAGGATCTACCCGGCGCACCTGAAACTCACTTCTTCGCCCTTGTTGCAAGCCAAAAGCGGGAACATCGGACGTTAAGAGCGAAGTGACATCAATGAGCACCGAGCTGCTGTCTTCGTTAAACGCCTCGATATCGAAGGCCATGATTATCGGTTCAAAATTGGAGATCTGAACTGCTTCAAAGATCGGAAGGGTGTCGCTCGCAACATTATTGAAGGAGACCCGCCGTAAGAGGACCTGATCGTCCCGCCGGTCCCAGCGAAGGATTTGACGGCTTAGCTGTTCGCCTCCATATCCGATACCGTCCGCTGTTTTTGCAATCCTGGAGACGGTTAGCATATCCCGCCCGAGAAGTGTATCCGGAATCTCGTAATACCAGGTATCATCGTCGTCATAAACTGTAAATAGTCCTTCATCGACCTCAGCATCCTCTCCAATGAGATCTTCGATCAGGCCGATTTCGACCGGTTCGGGCTCAGGTTGAACCTGTACCGGATCGTCCCCGGAAATCCCCAGCAGGGAGCACCCGGCAAGAAGTAGCAGAAGTGGAAAAAACAGGACGATGAGCGAGCGGGTAGTGATCTGTTCCATGGCACTGAATCGTATGATTGTGTTTATCAGGTAATAGTATTGGTAAAGCCGCAGGAAAGAATAGCGAAATCAGGAACGAATTGAAAATCTCTTCAACCGTTCTGAAAGCAATTCCAGGCCTGGGTTACCGGGGGATCCAAGTTGGCTGTACTCTTTTAGCAGGTCTGCAGGATTGGAGTCGCTTCCCGACTCGCCACCCTCCTTCACTCTAAGGTACGCCTCCCGAAAAGAGAGACCCTCTTCACGAACCAGCCGGTTAGCGGCTTCCGCTGCCTGTATATCGGAAGAGCAGGCTGCCGTGAGTACTTTCGCGTTGAAGCGGGTGTGTTCCAGCAGCAACCGGGTGGCATCGATCATCTCTTCAGCTACTGAAAATACCCGTATAACCGGCTCCTTGCTCAATTGCAGATCCCGGTGATACCCCGAACCGAGCTGCTGCACAAGGCTTCTTAGCGTCGCAGCATATCCGGTGATCAGCGAGTGTTTTCCCCGGATCAGCTCCGCCAGGTCAGGATTTCTCTTCTGAGGCATGATCGATGAGCCGGTACAGACCGCCTCATCCAGTTCAAAATATCCGTACGCCTCACTGCTGAATGTGATCACATCCGATGCAAAGCGGTTCAACACCAAAGTGATTGCAGCCAGGTAGTCAACCAGTTGCAGTTCCACCCAGCCGCGGCTCAACTGAGCTGTAGTGGCACAAATAAGCGGCCCCCTGAAACCAAGTGACTCCGCCTCCCGTGTCCGGTCCAGATCGAAAGTTGTTCCGAAACCGGCAGCAGTACCCAGCGGACTCCGATCCGTAAGAGATGCCACCCCCGCCGATGCTTCGAGCTGTAATATCAGAAGCTCCGCATACCCCCCTGCCCACTGGCCAACAGAGGAGAGCATCGCTCTGCGGGTGTGCGTAAAGCCGGGCATTGGGATGCCGGAATGGTCGCTTCCGGCCTTCAGCAGATCCTCAGCCAAACCAGCCGTCTGTTTCAGAATTTCGGACAGTTTGTGCTTCTCATAAAGCCTCATGGCCGTCAGAACCTGGTCGTTGCGAGAACGGCCCGTATGTATCTTCCTGCCGGCTTCACCGAGTTTTTCCGTGAGCCAGACTTCTATAGCGGTATGGCCATCCTCATACTCCGGAAGAATTTCAAAACGGCCGCTCTCCCAGAGCCGCCCGATCTCCTCCAGCCCCTTTTTCAGGTCCGTCAACTCCTTCTTCGACAGAACCCCGGCATCAGAAAGCGCTTCGGCATGAATTGCAGAGGCCTTCAAGTCCCACGGCAGCAGCTCCCTGTCCAGGAGATGGTCGTTACCAACGGTAAACTGCTCTACCCGCCGGCTGACCTCTTCGGAAGCGGCCTCTTTCCCGGTACTCCAGAGTTTTGCCATCTTTATTCTCTATTTTTTGCCGTTGGAGACCTTTTTTTTCAGTTGATATGCGGTCTTTTGTGGCAGGTTCCAGAGCTCTATAAACCCGGCCGAGGCGTTTTGATTGAAGAGCTCCGATTTGTTGAATGTCGCCAGATTTTCGTCAAAAAGGGAGAATGGAGAGGTGAGTGCTACCACTTCGCAATTCCCTTTGTAGAGACGCACCGTCACCTCGCCGGTTACCTTCCGGTTCTGTTCTGCAGTATAAGCACGAATGTTATCCATGACCGGTTCAAAATATTTGGCTCCATAGCAAAGATATGCCCATTTCTGATCCAGCAGGGTTTTAAGCTCGTTCTCCTCACGGGTCGATACCAGCTGCTCCAGGTTTTTATGGGCAGAGACCAATATATGTGCAGCCGGGTTCTCATAGATCCCTCTGACCTTGAGCCCCACCACACGATCCTCTATCAGATGAAAGTAGCCAACTGCGTTTTCACCACCCACTCTGTTCAGTTCTCCAATCAGGTCGGCCGGTTTCATCTCATCTCCATTCAGGGAGACAGGACGTCCCGACTCAAAACCAATCTTGAGTGTCACTGCCTTGTCCGGTGCATTTTCAGGAGTCTTGCACCACTTCATGATTTTCTCCAGAGGGGGAATCAGAGAAGGATTCTCGATCTCGCCACCCTCTCCCGTATTGGACCACATATTTTCGTCATAGGAGTAGGGGAGTTTCTTTGTCTGATCTACCGGAATCCCGTGCTCCTCAGCATACGCAAGCTCCTCTTCCCGGCCCATACCCCACTCACGAACCGGTGCAATCGTCTTCAGATCCGGATTCAGTGTGGTAATATAGCTTTCGAAACGCACCTGATCGTTCCCTTTGCCGGTACAGCCATGAGCAATGACCTCGCACCCCTGCTCTTCCGCCACCCGTACTGCGATCTCCGAGATCTTCACCCGTCCCAGCGGACAGCCCAGTGCATACCCTCCCTGATAGTCCGCATTGGACTTAACAGCCTCAAAACAGAGCTCGGCAAACTCCGCCTTCGCGTCCACGACCACAGCTTCCACGGCTCCCAGCATCCGTGCTTTCTCACGGATCTTCTCCAGGTCGTCCACCGTCTGGCCTATGTTTATTGTCAGCGCAATGACTTCACAATCGTACTCTTCGCGAATCCATTTGAGCATTACGCTGGTATCGAGGCCTCCGGAGTAGAGCAGCAGGCATTTATTAAAACTACCCTTTTCTGCCTCGTGAGAAGCTACTTTTCTATATCTGGTATTCTGTTCCATTCTGTCTCGTTTTTCCTGATTTCACGATTGTCGTTCGTGCGCTAGGTACCACATAAAAGGGTTGCAAAAATACCTTTTGAAACGATCATTCTGTTTTTAGCCTGCCGGTACACTCTCGAGCGCGGGTGGTCAATCACTTCGTCGGTTACTTCCACTCCGCGATGCGCAGGCAGGCAGTGCATAAATATGGCACTTTCACCTGCATGGGAGAAGAGCTCCTTGTCTACCCTGTAGATCTCAAAGTGCCTCATCTTCTCATCCATCTCCTCCTCTTCCCCCATAGAGATAAAGGTATCGGTATAGACCACATCGGCTCCTTTCACCGCTTCCTCGGGCTGGTGTGTCTGAAAAAACGAGCCGCCATGAAGTGTCGCCAACTCATGAAACCGGTTTGTTCTCTCCTCCCCCCAACTGAAAGCTTCCGGCCCGGAGAACCGCATCTCATATCCGAATTTCAATCCGATTTCGATCAGGGAGCGAGCGACATTATTGGCATCACCTACAAATGTAACAGTCACGGGACGATCCGGCCCGAACTCCTCCCGAATCGTATAGATATCCGCCATCGCCTGCATGGGGTGATGTTGGTCACACAGGGCATTCACAATCGGTATATCGGAGTACTCTCCCATTCTCAGCAGAGTGTCGTGCCGGAATACCCGCGCAAAAACCGCATCGCACCACTGCGATACATTCTGCATGGTATCCCCAAGGGTTTCACGAAGTCCGAACCCGAGGTGAATCTTGGTTCCCAGCATAATCCCCGGTTCTACATGAAGGACATTTCCCCCAAGATGATTGATTGCCACTTCGGTTCCTGTTCGGGTTCTTAGTGACGGTTTTTCAAATACAAACAGTACATTTTTCGACTTCAATACCGGTTCAGGGCTCTCTTGCAGAGCATGGCTCTGCTCCAGCATCTGTCTTAGAAGCCCGGGGTCGAAGTCGTCAATGGTCAGAAAGTGTTCCATGTTCTGCAAAAAAATCGTTTATCAGTCGGTCGTGCCGGTCCAAAAAAAAAGCCCGTCCAGGAACTGAACGGGCGTGCAAGCAGGTTTGATCATTGACGTTCCCCTGTCACACCCCGTGGAGGCGGCGACGGCGAACAGTAAAAAGGGTCATGGTTTCCTTGGAATTCAACATAGTTCCCAATGTATGAATTTCTGAAAAAAGATTCCAGAACCACTCTCGTATTGGAACGCACTGACTGTCAAAAACAATTGTTACATTACAACGACTTACAAACCATCATTTGATATTCAATCTTTACATATGTACCAACTGGCTCAACGAACCTTGCTCGTCCTATTTTCCACACTATTTCTGGCCGCCTGTGGTGGTGAAACCGACACAAATGAACCCGACCTGGATGTACCGTTTTACGATCGAATGGTTGCAACGATCACTCCCACTGCAGAAAGTGACGTAACTGGCTCCGTCACATTCACGCGTGAACAGGAAGGTATTCGGGTCATTGCCACAGTTTCGGGATTGGAGCCTGAATCGCTGCACGGATTTCACATCCATGAGTTTGGAGACTGTTCCGCAGACGATGGCACCTCAGCCGGAGGACACTACGATCCGTTTGGAATGCCACATTCCGGCCCCGATAACAATCAACGCCATATGGGAGACCTCGGTAATCTGGTAGCTGATGAAAACGGAATCGCCACTATCGACTTTTACGATTCACACCTGGAGCTGGATGGCGATTTTACCATTTTGGGGAGAGGAGTCATCGTACATGCCGGAGAGGATGACCTGGAATCTCAGCCTACCGGAGATGCCGGTGCACGCCTCGGATGCGGTGTCATCGGAGTGGCCCGAACCCTTCAGTAGAGCGTTACCCTGCACGCCATGATCGGGTACGCTCACGGATCACCTGCTCCAGCCGGTCGGCCGATACCCGTACCTGTTCCATGGTATCGCGATCCCGAAGTGTCACGGTTCCGTCCTCCAGGCCGTCAAAATCGATGGTAATACAGTAGGGTGTACCCGCTTCATCAAGCCTTCTGTACCTCTTCCCGATGGAACCGGACTCGTCATACATCACCGGGAACTCCTCTTTCAGGTCTGCTTCAATCCGGCGGGCAAGCTCCTGAAGCCCCGGCTTTTTGATAAGGGGAAAGATTCCGGCTCTTACGGGTGCCAGCTTCGGGTGCATCTTCAAAACCGTACGTGTCTCTCCGTCTACCTCCTCTTCACGGTAGGAATCACAGAGCACCATCAGCACGGATCTGTCGAGTCCGATAGAGGTTTCGACCACATAGGGCACGTAGCGCTCCCGGCTTGCAGGGTCGAAGTACTCCAGCTTCTTTCCCGAGTACTCCTGATGGCGAGAGAGATCGAAATCGGTTCGATTGTGAATACCCTCTACCTCCTGCCAGCCGATCGGGAAGTGATACTGTATATCTGCCGCGGCACGTGCATAGTGGGCCAGTTTATCTTTCGGATGCGGGGCTGTTCGCAGGAACTCGTTCCGGATCCCGATCGAATCGTACCATTTGAGCCTCTTCGACAGCCAGGTCTCATACGCCTCTTCATCCGACCCCGGTTGTACGAAATATTGCATTTCCATCTGTTCAAACTCTCTCATCCGAAAGACAAACTGGCGGGCAACCACCTCATTTCGGAACGCCTTTCCGGTCTGCGCAATACCGAAAGGGATCTGTTGCCGGGCGGTGTCCATCACATTTTTATAATTCACGAAGATACCCTGAGCCGTCTCCGGACGCAGGTATACCGCATCCTCGTCCCCCTTTCCGGAGGTCACAGCACCGAAATGTGTCTTGAACATCAGGTTGAACTGCCGGACATCGGTCCAGTCGAATGCGCCCGACTCCGGAGCCTTGATCTCATGATCCATAATGATCTGCTGCAGATCCTCACACAATCCGACCCGTGTACCCGACGTATCGAGCAGCTTTTGAAGTTCTTCGGCCTTCTCTTCGTTCCCTTTGCCGCGAAGTCTGGCAATCTCGCCCTCAATCAAAAGGTCGGCCCGATAACGTTTTTTGGACTGCTTGTCGTCAACCATGGGGTCGTTGAACCCCTCTACATGACCACTCGCCTCCCACACCTTCGGGTGCATAAAGATCGCAGCGTCCACGCCTACAATATTGTCATGCCGCTGTGTCATCTCCTTCCACCACTCCTGCCGCAGGTTCTGCTTCAATTCTGTACCCAACGGCCCGTAATCGTAAACAGCACTCAAGCCCCCATAGATCTCCGAAGATTGAAAAATGAACCCTCTCGATTTGGAGAGTGAGACGATCTTCTCTAATTGCTGAAGGTGGTTAATGGACATCACAATTTTTTTTCAGTTGCTATGAATGCAAATTTTATTTCTGTGGCTAATGCCCCACCCGCTTCACGGAACCGGGCTTCACCTCAGAGGAGGCAAAAGATAGGAAAATCCTGCTATTGATGAACCGTTTGTCCCGGGGATTCCTTATTTTTCCTGCTTGTCTGCCATCCGGTACTACACCAGTGGTGTCCGGACGGTTCAACAGGAACAGAGTCAATCAATCAAGCTCTTTATGTACAACTTTCGTGTTGGCGTCCTTGGAGCCACCGGCGCCGTAGGCCAAAAATTTATCCGACTCCTCGAAAACCACCCCTGGTTTACTGTGCACGCGGTAGGCGCATCCGAACGTTCTGCAGGGAAATTGTATCGCGATGCCATCCAGTGGAATGAGCCCACTCCGCTGCCGGAAGCGGTGGCCAAACAGAAAGTTCTGTCTTGCGAACCAGATGTTTTCAACGGAGTTGATTTCGTCTTTTCCGGTCTCGATGCTGCCTTTGCAGCGTCCATCGAGAGATCCTTTGCAGAGAGTGGTATTCCCGTCATCTCCAATGCGAAAAACTACCGCATGCATGAACAGGTTCCTCTTCTGGTGCCTGAAGTGAACCCAGAACACATTACTCTTATTGACCACCAGACCTTCACGTCTGACGGAAGCGGCTGGATTGTCACCAATCCGAACTGCGTTGTAATCCCTCTTGTGATGTCCCTCAAGCCTCTGCATGACGCTTACGGGATCGCATCGGCACTCGTTACCTCGATGCAAGCGATCTCCGGAGCCGGCTACCCGGGGGTCCCTTCCATGGATATCCTGGGGAATGTGATCCCGTTCATCGGTGGCGAAGAAGACAAAATCGAGACGGAACCGCACAAACTTCTGGGAACCATAAACAACGACCGAATCGAATTTGCCAACTTTCCGATTCAGGCAACCGCCACACGTGTTCCTGTACGGAACGGACACCTGCTCTCCGTAACCATTGCCCTTCACGAGGGTCCTGAAGATATTTCCGAGGCAGAAGAACTTCTCAGAACCTGGGAGAGTCCGCTGAAAGGGCTGAACCTGCCCACAGCGCCAGACAAACCGCTCTTCCTCCATGATGAGGAGCGTTATCCACAACCGCTACTGCATGCAGATGCCGAACGGGGAATGAGAGCGGCCATCGGCAGGGTTCGCAAGGCATCCGTACTTGACCTGTCCTATGTGGCCATGGCACACAATACGATTCGGGGTGCTGCCGGCGGAGCCATACTCAATGCAGAGCTACTGGCTTCCAAAGGCTATCTGAAAGAGTCCTGAGGCACGTAACCTGCCAGCCGGCTACCCTGTAACGTCTGAAATTGAATATCGATATCGGAAATCGCAAACGGAACTCTGTCCGTCATCTCAGCCATATTTCGAATCGATCAGAAGAGCCGGATTGAACCTGTAAAAAAAGCTTGCAAGGGATCAGCTCTTGTCCGCTCATACTTTACAGTACCTTTCCACACCTCAAAAGCACGGAATTGTGTGACTACAATTCCACATGTCCTTCAGGGGAGCCGGCAGCTGACCCTCCGGCTCCCCCTCTGTATACTGTAATCTGGAGCTGCCATTGGCCGATTATCCTGCAGCGGATCGATCATAAAGATCATTCAGACGATTCAGCAACTCTTCAACAAACAGCTCATGTTCCGGCTTCATAAGCACGCTCCGCAACAGGGCGACTTCGCTGCTGTCGGACTCAACATCCGGATGCATGTTGGAAAACCGGTTGGCATCCATGGAGAAGAGGCTCAAATAGAGCGGCTGTTTCCGGTCACGCATCCCGTTTTGCAGAATCCGCTTCGAAAGTTCGGAGACAGACCGGGTAGTCATTATCTGCGGCCGTGGAAACCAGGTCACAATATCCAGTTCAGGGGTACAAAACAGTTGGAAATGCTCCGATCTATCGATTCCATCGGCCAGTGCAAGCGCAGCACGCCTGGATGCCAGAAGCCGTTCCCCCAACCCTTCGCGTGTAAGAGGTATAAGTTGAAGTGTAAACCAGAGAGCGGCAGCAGCAGCCCCTGAACGCGAGCACTCCAGGGTTAACTCGCCGGGATGCAGCTCCTCCGAAGTAAAGTAGGTGTAGGGTGAGTCGTGGCTGAAGTGGCGGCCTACGGCAGGATCACGAAAGATCACACTCCCGCAGCCATACGGCTGCAGCCCGTGCTTGTGTGGGTCAATCACCACACTGTCGGCCTCTCCCAGCGATTCCCAAGGCAGTGGATCGATTCCCCCCTCTCCCGCGATCAGCTTGAAAAAACCTCCATACGCTGCATCTGCATGAATGCGAAAACCATATCTGCCAGCCAGTTCAAGCCAACGGTGTAATGGCTCCACTCTTCCGGTTCCGGTGGTTCCCATCGTAACGACAAGAGTCCCGACCCTGCCTGCCACTTGTTCGAAAGCGTCAAAATCCGGCTCATCCCTGTCCGTCTCCGGCACCCTGAAGGTTTCTACCTGCAACAACCGGCACAGGCGTGCATGTGTGTAGTGAGCATCACCGGAGAAGGCGATCATTTTGTCGGGCCGCTCTTCACGAGCTACCCAGAGTGCTTCGAGATTGGCCATACTACCACCGGCAGTGAGATGCCCTATGGCCTGCTTTCCGAATCCGGCCATGGAAGCGATCTGCCGGATGGATTCCCGCTCCATCGCAGCCGTTGCAGGCCCTCCATCCAGCGCATGGTTATTAGGATTCACCGTCATGGCCAGAGCGCTGGCAGCCCAGGCTGCCGGATGCGGAGGTTTTAACATCTGGCCCGCATAAGAGGGGTGGTGAAAGGGGTAACACCCCTGCAGTTCAAGCCTGAACTGATCCAGAAGCCGGCTTGTTTCCACGAGTCCGGGCCCAAATCGTTCGTCCGGCACCTTGCCAAAAGAACTTCTCCAGTCATCCAGTTTGACAAGCGCTTCCCGAAGTGCAGGCAAATATTTACTGTAGTTACTCATCCGCGGAAATTAGCGGAAAGCTCAGAATAAAGCTGGCTCCCGCTCCATGGCCTTCACTCCGGACCCGAAGTTCTCCACCCATCTCGGTCATATAATTTGCCGAACTGTGCAGCCCAAAACCGTGGCCATCATGCTTGGTGGTAAATCCGTGCTGAAACACACGATTTAGATTCTCTTCGGGAATTCCTTTACCATTATCCGAAACAATGAGTCGGGTCTCCTCACTGTCCCTCTCGATATGAATGGTGATCACTTTCTCCCGACCCTCTTCCAGCTGGCCAAGTGCATCACGAGCATTTTCAATCAGATTGATAAGTACATGCATCACCTTCGAACGTGCAATCCGTACAGGCCGGGAGGCTGATAGATCCAGCTCCACCTGAATGTTATGACGGTCGATAGACTCGGAAAAAAGCATCACAGTGTCCTCTACCAGCTTGTCAAGCTCGATCTCTTCTGAAAGGGAGCCTGCACTGGCTATCGACTGCTGTGCCTCAATGATCTCGTTAATTAACTTTACCTTCTCTACCAGTCTTTTTTGATTCTTCAATAACTCCTGTCTCTCGATCCTGATCAACTCCTCCAACTTCGGCAGATAGTCAAGTAGCAACTGTCCTTTTGGATCCTCTGTCAAAAAATTATGGAGACGACTCTTGTTGCTCTTCATCAACTCGACACTTCGGAACCAATTACCAATACTCGATTGATGGACCAGCTCTTCGATTTGTGAAGCCGAAGTGGTGATGCTGTTCAAAACATTGCCCACATTGTGCAGTACTCCGGTAGCGATCTCTGCCATTCCTGCCTTATGCGCCTTCTCCACCAGTTCATCCCTGGTCTCATTAAGCAGGACAAGTGCCTCCTGCAGCTCCCGGTTTCGGTTGTGCAACTCGCCTGTTCTATTCTGTACCTCAACCTCCAGAGTCCGGTTTTGCTCTATGAACCTGCTGACCCTCCAACTGAAGAAGCCCACCGCGCCACCACCGACCATCAGAACGGCCAGAAGATAGAACCACAACGTCTGCCAGAAGGGGGGAGTTATGACCATTCGAACCGCTGCCCCCTCTTCGTTCCAAAGCCCGCTGTAATTTGCAGCCTTCACCCGAAAAGTATACTCACCTGCCGGCAGGCTTGTATAGGTTGCAAAGGTACGATTCCCAACATAGTTCCACTTCTCCTCCAACCCTTCCAGCATATAGGCATAACTGTTCTGCCGGGGGTGGGCAAAGTGAAGAGCAGCAAATTCAAACGTAACCACATTTTCGTTGTAGTGGAGAGTCACCTCTTCGGTAAAGTTCAGACAACGCTCCAGAATAACTCGTCCGTCAAACTCATCATAACCCACGGGAACATTGAAGAGCTTGAACCCGGTAAATACCACTTCAGGCGGATAGGGATTCTGCTCTACCTGCGACGGTAAGAACGCATTCACCCCGCCTACTCCGCCAAAATAGAGTTTCCCCTCTCTGGTTCTGTGGTAGGCTCCAAAGTTGAACTCGTAACTTTGAAGGCCATCGGTCATACCAAAATTTTGAAACTCCATCGTCGCAGGATCCAGCCTGTGAAGCCCTCGGTTGCTGGAAATCCATAGCATCCCCTCATCATCCTCCAGCATCGCGTATGGATTGTCATTGATCAGGCCGTCAGCTGCACCGTATCGTATGAAGGTCTCGTCATCCGGATCAAACCGGTTCAAACCGCCTCCATACGTTCCGACCCAGTACCTGCCGCCCCGATCTTCCTGTATAAATGTGACCGGGCCCGATGCCATGGTCCCGGCTACTTCAGGATCGTGACTCCACGAACGGAAGGTGCCGTTCTCACGGTCGAACCGGCTGATGCCTTCCTCTGTACCTACCCACATCACTCCCTGCCGGTCGAAAGATATCATCGTCACCCGATTGGAAACCAGGCTGGTCGGGTCACCAGGATCGTGTCTGTAAAAGTCAAAACGACCACTCTCCGGGTCCATCCGACTCAATCCCTCCCCCATATCACCAAACCAGATTCCTCCCCCGGGGCCGGTTTCAATAGCCCAGATACGATCTCCCTGAATAGTTTGCGGGTTTTCGGGATCGGGCCTCAGCCTCTCCACAACACGTCCGTTTTCCGGGTCAAAACGGTCTACACCACTACCAATGGCCCCAAGCAGAAGTCGGCCCTCACTATCTTCACCAATCATCTTGATCTCATTGCTGCTGATACTATTGGGGTTCGCGGGGTCGTGGCGGAAATTTCGAAACTCCCCCCTCTCGTCAGTCAGCAAATTCAGGCCCGTATCCAGCATCCCAATCCATATCTGACCAAGGCGGTCTTCATATATAGACCAGGGTGCGTTGGAACTCAGGCTCTGAGGGTCAGAAGCGTCGTGACTGTAGAGCGTAAAACTGGTGTTTTTGTAGTTCGAGCGATTCAGCCCGTTCCCTCTGGTCCCTACCCAGAGCACTCTGGTCCTATCCATCAGAATGGAGGTCACAAAGCTGTCATTCAGTCCGTGCGGGTTCAATTGGGAGTGACGGTAGGTCACAAAATGTCCTCCCCCGGAGTCAAAACGTGACAACCCGTTCTGTGTACCAACCCAGAAAGTTCCATCCGGCTCTTCAAAAAATGAGGTGACGTGGTTGTGAGGCGGAGAGTCCGGATTCCCCTCCAGATGTTCATGGTGTTCCGGATGCCATTCTCCCTCCTGGTTTATAAAGCGAAAAAGACCTTGCCGAATGGTACCGACCCAAACCTCACCGTTTTGCTTTACATATATAGAGGTTATCTCCGGTTCTCCTCCAGGCTGTATAGAGCCGAGTAAAACCGGTTCTATTTCGGAACTGGTCGGATCCAGCCTCGCCAGCCCGGATTCGGTACCGATCCAAATCGTACCGTCCAAATCCTCCGCGAGCGTCCTTATACTGTTATTGGCGGAACCGTAATCATCTCTGCTTCCCAGAAAAAACGGTTCGAACCGGCCGTTCTGCTCCAGATACCGGTTCAAGCCCTGATCTGTTCCGACCCAAAGGCTGCCGCTACGGGTTCTAAGTAGTGCCGTCACATGATTGTGCGTGAGAGAGGAAGGTACTCCCTCCTCACTGTAATAACGCCTCCAGCGACGGTTTTCATAGGAGTAGTGGTTCAGGCCGAAGTGAGTACCGACCCAGAGTGAACGGCCATCACCCTGCGCCAAAGAGGTCACAAAATTGGCTGAAATGGAGTTGGGGTCATTGGGATCATGCTTGAGGTGATCGAACTGAATGCCGTCGTATCGGTTCAACCCGTCCTGTGTGGCGATCCAGAGGTAACCCATCGGACTCTGGTGCATATCGATGATTGTACTTTGCGAGAGCCCGTCCTCCAGGGTGTAATGGTCGAATCGCATCTGTGTACTCTGTGAAACAGCTGGCTTCACGGAGTGTATCGACCAGCCCAGGATGATCGACACCAGACAGAGTGATCTTGCTCCAGACTTAACTGTTGAGGCAGCAAACTCTCTCGCACAGAAACAACTGAAGCCCTTTTTCATCTCACTTCTCCAGATTTTTTGACCCGGCGAGGTGACGCTCAAGCAGATCGGAAAGTGCTTCCGTGCTCATCGGTTTGGTCACAACGTCATCCATTCCAGCCTCCAGACAGGCCTCACGCTCCTCCTTTGTTGAAGTTGCAGTAAGTGCGACAATGCTGATTCGATCACTCTCTGTAGCTTCCTCTGAAGCTCGAATGATTCGTGTTGCCTCCAGACCGCCCATCTCAGGCATATGAATATCCATCAAAATCATATGAAAGGTGTTATTCTCAACCGCCCGGACCGCTTCACAACCGGTCTTCACCAGGTCCACCAGACACCCCGCTTTTTCAAGTATTCTGGCCGTCATCACCTGATTCATCCTGCTATCCTCCGCGATCAATATACGAACCGGATCCGGCATGCCCGACGCCACATTCTCATCCGAATACTCGTTTTCCTTACCCTCGTTCCCATCAGTTGGGGGTGTTGTACCCAGACGTGCGGTAAACCAGAATCGGGACCCCTCCCCCGGTTGGCTGTCAAATCCGGTCTCCCCTCCCATTAATGAAGCGAGCTGGCGGCTGATCACCAACCCGAGGCCTGTACCCCCATATTTTCGCGTGATATCCGACGCTGCCTGAGAATACTCGCTAAAAAGCTGCTTCTGCTTCTCTTCGGGTATTCCGATTCCGGTATCTTCCACCGTAAATCGTATAAGCATGCAAGCGGAGTCCTCACTTCTGTCTTCTGCCTGAACCCGAACAACTACACTGCCCTGATCGGTAAACTTGACTGCGTTTCCAAGATAGTTAAGCAGAATCTGCTTTAGCCGGACGGGATCGCCGTAGAGCACTTCCGGTACACTCTCATCCACATCTATCTTTAATACGAGCTGCTTTTCTTCCGCTGACTGGGAAATCATTGCCACTGATGTGTCTACCAGCTCCTGTATCTCTATACGGACCTCCTCCAGTCCCATTTTTCCCGCCTCCATCTTGGAGTAGTCCAGAATATCGTTAACTAGGCGGGAGAGGGTGTCGCTGCTCTCCTTTATAATCCAGATGGCCTCCTCCTGCTCCTCGTCCAGATCGGTCTCCATCATCAACCGGCTCATTCCCACAATGCTGCTTAACGGAGTTCGAATTTCATGGCTCATGTGCGCGAGAAAGCGGCTTTTGGTATCAGCTATCTCTTCTGCGCGCTCCCTCATCCCTTTGAACTCCTTAACCATATTCAGTAGCTGCCCCGTCCTCTCCTCTACCTTCTCTTCCAGCGTCCGCATATAGTGATACCTTTCGCGAAGGAGAAGCCACTTCGTAGTCATCGTAAGTGCCATCTGGCGTATGGAGGTTGCATCGAAGGGTTTTTTCAAAAACTGTAACCTGTCGCTGGCTCCCAACTGTTCAAGAATCTGCCCCCAGGAGTAGTCGGAATAGGCTGTGCAGATTACGATTTCTGTTTCCGGCAGCTTGTTCCATATCTCGCGAATCGCCCTGACTCCGTTCATCCCGGGGGGCATCCGGACATCCATAAAGATGAGAGAGTAGGGAGCGCCTTCAGCGGCCGCTCGTACTGCCATTTCGATCCCCTCCTCTCCCTGAAAAGCGTGGTCAATTCAATAGTTTGGTACGACAGCAGTTGGAGCATTAGAGAGGCCATCTGAGTCCTCTGAACCGGGCATACCATCGCTATCCTGTTCAACAGGACCGAATAGTTCGGCTTCCATCTCCTTCATTCCGGAGTCTCTCTCGCTTCTGCGGAGTGGAGCCATTAAAATACTCTCAATATCGTTGTGGATCGACTCGTTGTCGTCAACAATCAGAATACGACGTATTTCACTCATCCATATCTCCCTAAGCAATCAGTGAGTGTTCATCTTCACTCACCGAGTGCAAATTTTAACCTGTACATCACGCCCCCGGAGGCTGGCGGGACGGTGAGAGGCAGAATACCATCCTCTCCACAAAATGTACGTTGAACCGCAAAAGCGACACAAGTGATTGGATTAGAATATCCTAATCTATGTAAAATATCTTAAAATCAAAAACACAAACGCATGAATATAGCGATTCAGGGCGAATGAGCAAAAGTAACTTCGAGCTATCGGATGTTGATGGAGAGTCCGGCCGAAAGAGACTGGCTCAACTGCCACCTTTTGGACTGATCTTCGTCAAAGATAAGTTCGAGCTGAAAAACCGCACGAATATGGCTGTTGATCCGGCCAACAAGCTCATGACCAATAGCTATATTTGTCTTCCGGACATGTTCAAGAAGATTGGTGAACGACTCCAGGTAACCGGAATACGCTACATTTTCCATGACATCGACTTCGTACCAGGCTCCTAGCGTAAACCCACCCTCGTTTCGAAATCGTTGCCCCTCATTCAGGCCGTAGCGCTCCGACAGAGAGGAGTCTCTCACAATCGTCTGACGCATTCCCAGTCCCGCCTCCACAGAGAAATCCCCATCGGGGTAGTAAGCGATGCCTGAATTCTGCATAAGATAGGCAGGAGCAAGAAAGTCCGAGACCAGCAGATCCCCTCCATTTTCCAACTCACCGTATCGATAGCCACGGGAGAATTGCGTATCCATGTTGATATTTCCAAAAAGTTTGAACTCTGCATCCTCCCGGCTCAGGTCATAGAGCATCCGGTTACGAATTCGTAGCCGGTCATCTGTCTTGCGGACACCGTCATCCTGTACCATCGCCTTGCCATACCTGGTTTCGATTCTGGCCTCAAGGGCATACCGGTCTATCTTGTAAAACAGTCGGATGGTTGAATTCCCCAGGATGCTCAGGGTATTTACACCCCCTTTGGACCAGTTGGAATAGGCAGACTGAGAGCCGGTGATACTGGCACGCCACTCCATATCCCACCCTTCAAGATCCCCCGGCACGTCAGGTTCGGTTGTGTCTACAGCATCGATCTGGGCAAAAGCCCGATCTACAGGCCCGGCCAAACCCAGGAGAACGGTGAGGAAACTGGCCACCGCCACCCGGCACAGGGGGTACGCAAAAGAATGAATCATATTGCTACTCTTTTTGTCCCGATTTATAACCTGGTATTTCTGATCAGAAGAACTTCGTCGGGTTCCCCGTTCCGGAGAGTCACCTCCACATGTTCTTTCGCCTTGGTCTGAAGTACTATTCCACTGAACTCTGCATGCACCGGTACCTGCCGATGTCCGCGGTCTATCAACACAGCAACGGCGGAGTACCATTCAGGTTCAGGAGCAATTTTCTGAAGGGCCGAAAACATCGTCGATCCGGTAAAGATGACATCATCTACCCAAATTACCATACGCTCCTTTTTTCCTGACGCAGGTAAATCGGGACTCACATCCGGTTTTTTTGTCACAACCCAGGAGATACGCTTCACTCGCTGCATCAGTGCCTTCTTCAGACAACCCTCTAATACAGCAGCAACTGCAGATCCCCTTTCGTTTAACCCGATCAGCAATATCTCACGCTCACCGGCCCTTTCTGCGATCTGAAATGCCATCCTTCGAAGAGTTCGTTCGATTCTGGCCCGATCCATCAATACAATCCGGTGATCCTGGTTCATTTGCTACGTTTGAAAATCTGAATCCGTATTCAAAATTTTAAAGTGATTTGGCAATTCCCTCAAATTACTCATTTCCGGCTCCATTTAGAAGAGTTTCCGCCAAAGGGAATTGGTTGAACGGCACGATTTCATCTTGATTGCTTCTGAACTCATCCCTATCTTTGGTTTCTGTCTACTATGGCAGGAATTGCCCGGTCGTCTAATGGCAGGACAGCTGGTTTTGGTCCAGTCAGTGGGGGTTCGAATCCTCCCCGGGCAACGTCTGATTCGGCCACCTCTGCACACTGTTTGGTGCGGAAACTGAATTTTTCCAGAAAGGGATGCCTGAAAAAGACATCCTTTTTGTTTTTTCATTTACACTCGACGCCCGAATCCGTTGGATACACCACTTGCAATTTTTGCGGGAAGGAGCAACCTGGCACTGGCCCGTTCAATCGCTGAATGTTACGGCACAACTCTGGGTGAAGTAACCGTCAACTCCTTTTCGGATGGCGAGCTGTATGTGAAGTATGAACAGAGTATTCGTGGAGAGGACGTATATATTATACAGTCCACTCCATCACCCGGCGACAATATCATCGAGCTTCTATTGATGCTCGATGCTGCCAAACGGGCGTCTGTCCATCGGGTGACAGCAGTTATACCCTATTTCGGTTATGCCAGACAGGACAGGAAGGACCGGCCGAGAGTTTCTATCGGGTCAAAACTGATGGCCAACCTGCTGGTTCAGTCGGGTGCCGACCGTGTTTTGACCATGGACCTTCATGCAGCCCAGATTCAGGGGTTTTTTGACATACCGCTCGATCATCTGTATGCAAGTCGTATTTTTATAGATCATTTCACGGATCACCCGATTGATAACCTTGTAGTTGTCGCGCCAGATGTTGGTAGCCTGAAGATGGCACGTTCCTACTCCAAGCGACTGGGAGCCGGGCTCGCTTTCATTGACAAACGACGGCCTAAACAGAATGTCGCCGAAGTGATGAACATTATAGGTGAAGTATCTGGAAAACATGTTTTGATTGTGGACGATCTGATAGACACAGCGGGTACGATTACCAACGCGGCTGTAGCTCTGAAGGAGATGGGGGCACTGAGCATCAAGGCGACCTGTACGCACCCGATTCTCTCCGGCCCCGCCTATCAGCGAATAGAAGATTCACCTATTGACGAACTGATTGTAACCGACACGGTTCCACTCAGAAAACCCTCGCGCAAGATCAAGGTAATGAGTGTGGCAGGGATTTTTGCCGAAGCGATTCAGAGAATCCATACAAATGACACTATCAGTGCCCTTTTTGACGATTAAATCTAATTTGTAATGTCATGACGAAACCCGAACTGGTACCCATGGAAGGCCGAACGAGAGAAACCGGAAAACGTTCCGCTTCCCAACTGCGCAAAGAGAAACATGTGCCTTCCGTTCTTTACGGACCCAACGTGAAGGAGAACCTTCACTTTTCTGTAGATGAAGCGGATCTCGAAAAACTGCTCTCATCAGGCCGAACCACTTTTCAGGATCTGAAGATTGATAGCAAATCCTACACTACACTTCTGAAACGTGTAGAGTACGACCCGATCACAGACCGGCCTATTCATGCCGACTTCTATGTTATGGATGAGAAGCAGCCTGTAACCCTGCGGGTGCCGATCCGGCTCAAAGGGATTGCCGCCGGGGTTCGTGACGGTGGTGGACGTGTCCTGCAACCTCTGCGTATTCTGCGCATCAAGGCGCTTCCAGACCGCATCCCGGCCCTCTTTGAAGTGGACATTACGGAACTGAACATTGGAGATTCAGTACACGTTAGCGAACTGGAGATGGAGGGGCTCGTACCCCTTGACGACAATTCCAGAACCATCGTTACTGTTGCACCACCGAAGTCTGAAGCCCTGTTCACATCTTCTACAGAAGAGGAGAGCGAACTTCTTGGTGAACTGGAAGATGAGGAAGCAGTTGCCGATGCGGAAACCGAAGGTGAAGAAACCGAAGGAGAGGGAGAAGGAGAAGAGACAAAAACCGACAAGGAGTAGCATGCAGCCTGAGCTTCCACGCAGTTTGGATATCTGATGGTGCTTGTGGCCGGACTCGGTAATCCAGGTGCCGACTATATTGGAACCCGGCACAATTCAGGTTTCGCGCTGGCCGACCGGGTTGCCGAAGAACTCTCGGTACAATTTGAAGAGGGGCCTGGCCCCTCGCGGATTGCAGAGGGCAGTTTCAGGGGCCGCAAGGTTCTCCTCGTGAAGCCATTGACCTGGATGAACCGGAGCGGTCAGGCAGTCCGGCGCATCGCAGGCAAGTTTCAGATCTCTGCAAACAGCTGTTTAATCTGTTATGATGATGTAAATCTGCCACCCGGACAGATCCGTCTTCGACCCGGCGGAAGTGCCGGCGGGCATAACGGGCTGGAGGATGTACTTCGAATGATGGACACCCGCGAAATTCCCCGTCTGAGAATTGGTATCGGAAACAGTTTTGAACGTGGTGGACAATCCCGTTACGTCCTCTCCCCTTTCGATGCCGGAGAAGAGAAAGTGATCGCCGAAACTCTGGACCGTGCAACAGAAGCCGTTCTCACCTTTATTCACGAAGGCCTCGATGCGGCAATGAACCGATTCAATTGAACTGTTATGGATCTATTCAAGCTGATTTTTGAGCATGACCAACGCCTCGACGCACTAAGAGAGCGGCATACCGACAGAGAAAGCCAGGATATCACCGGGTCTCTTGAAGCACTCCTGCAACCCGACCCCACCTACTCTCGGTTCTACTTTTCAGGAAGCCGGTTAGAGGAGGAGCGGTTCGGCCTCAGTACGCTCGACAAGCTCTCCGACATCCTGCAGATCCTGGACCGGGTCTTGCCTGACCATCGTTTCCGAACAAGTGGCAAAGCGGGTTCAGTTACCCGGGAGCTGGATAACATGAAAACCGGGGAAGTTCTGCTCTTCTCTGACAAGGCGGAAACCCGAACTGACCCTGGTTTGCTCAATATCGAGCGGGACAGCCTTGCCGGCCTGCGCAAGGATCCACTCCGGGAAACGCTCGCTTCCGGCGAAATTGTACTCTATAAAGAGCCCGCCCATCACGGTTACGACCTGCATCTGTTTTCAAAAAGAAATCTGTATCGCGACCTCTTCTATCCCCTGCAGAAACTCGTCTCCCCTGAATTTCGCTTTTTCAGCATCAATGGGAAAAGAGTCCGAAATGAACGCCAGTTCTACTTCGAAACGTGGAGGCTGGAAAAACCACCTCACGGAGCAGAAGAGGTCTTCAAAGAGACCGTTTTATAGAGGGTTCACACCGGGATAAATCGCTATCTTCCGGGCCGAACCCTGAATAGAGATCTACCATGGACTATTCCGAAAAACTTGTAGGGGCCATTAGGGAATCGGAGTCGGCACTCTGCGTCGGCCTGGATCCCAATCCGGAGCTGATTCCCGAAGAACTCCATCACAAATATCCTGACAGTGCAGACCTGATCGAAGCATTCACGTTGGAAGTGATGGAAGCTACAGCCCCTTTCTGTTGTGCCTATAAGCCGAATATCGCTTTTTTTGAAGCGTTGGGCAGTCGTGGTATAGCCGTTTTTGAGAAGATTCTGAGAGCGGCTCCTTCAGATAAAATTGTGATTGCCGATGCAAAACGCGGAGATATCGGCTCCACCGCCGATCAATACAAGAAAGCGTTTTTTGATCATTTTGAGGTAGATGCAATCACTCTGAATCCTCTCATGGGCCTGGATACATTTGAAGCCTGGATGAATGAGCCATCCCGTGCCGTGTACTCCCTTGCACTTACATCCAACCCGGGTTCAGCAGACCTGCTTCAGAGAGAGATGAAGAACGGGCTCTCATTCGCTGCCTATATCACCCGACTGCTCCGGGAAAAAAGCAGGACGGCCGGGACACATATAGGATTGGTGATCGGAGCCACCCACCCCGAATCACTCGAGCATATATTGAATGAATTTCCGGAAGCCTCGCTTCTCATTCCGGGAGTCGGATCCCAGGGCGGATCTCTTGATGAGCTGCTGCCGGTCATAGCCAATCACAGGGGAATTCCTCTGATTACATCCAGCCGTTCTATTCTATACGGTGATCGAAGATCGAAGCAGTGGAAGAGTCAAATTGCTGAGAGGGCACAGGTTATGGCAGGCAAACTGGAACCCATTAGCCGAAAATATAGATGAGGAGAAAGCCAGAGGTCACCATCTATACAGACGGGGCATGCAGCGGAAATCCGGGTCCGGGGGGATGGGGGGCCGTACTTATCTGGGACGGGAAAGAGAGAGAGATCTCCGGAGGTGAAGTACATACCACCAACAACCGAATGGAGATGCGTGCCATTGTGGAAGCACTCAATACATTGAAAAAACCCTGCATTGTAAAGATCCATAGCGATAGTGCGCTGGTTATCAACACATTCAAAAAAGGATGGATCGATAACTGGCAAGCCAGGGGATGGAGAAGGGCAGATAAAAAGCCGGTAGAGAACCGGGATCTGTGGGAAGAGATGCTTCAGGCGATGGTGCCTCATGATGTAGAGTGGATCAAAGTAAAAGGCCATTCGGGAGATGAGTACAATGAGCGGGCCGACCGGCTTGCCGTCCTTGCCTCCAGAGAGGTGGGTTGAGTTATTTTATTTGAGCCTGGCAGGTCACTTTTTTTCAGGATATTTTTCTTTTTTGCCAAAAACTATTTTCTTGTCTGTTCTGCTATGCGGTCTTTTTAAAGCCTTCAACCATAAGCCATCGTGAACATGTTACACCTCAAACGACTCTTTACTCTTATCGTCATCCTCTCATCTACCGGTACAGCCATCGCTCAATCGATGGCCTACAGTTCACAATCGGAGCCGGTAGTCGGGTTCTCTCGTGCACTTGATATCTCCGCTGAAACCATTTTTATCGGGGAACCTGAAAATATTCACCAGCCGGGTGTGGTCTATATCTACAATCGAAATGAAAACGATTGGTCAGAGTCTACCCGTGTCTCTGCCTCCGACGGGTTTATTGGAGATGAATTTGGCCGGTCTATCTCTGCTGATGACAACACGGTGCTCATCGGTTCGCCGGCACAATTGAATGGAACCGGTGCGGCTTATCTTTTCGATCGTGCATCGGACGGATCGTGGAGTGAATCGGCAAAACTGACCCTCTCCGAAACGGAAGAGGAGATAGGCTTTGGAGCTGTTGTTGCACTACACGGACGTTACGCTTTCGTATCTGCGCCCAACGCAGAAGATGGTCTCGGAGCAATCTATCTCTTCGAGAGAGGAAATAACGGAAGCTGGGAGCTAAGTACGACCGTTCAGAACCCTGACGAGAACCGGGGAAGCGCTTTTGGTTCAACCCTGGCAGTTGATGGTTCACGCCTTGCCGTTGGCGCACCACAACTGGAGAGTGGGGCTGTCTACATATTTAACCAGAATGACGGAGAGTGGGAACTGGAAGCTACACTGGATGAGAATCAGATCTCTGACAACGCCAGATACGGTTCTTCAATAGCCCTTAATGGCACAGAACTACTGGTTGGCGCTCCTAATGAGGCCACCGGCACTGGAGCTGTTCTCACCTACCGTTTTGATGAGGAGAGTGGCTCATGGAGTTCGGAAAGCCGTCTTCAAGCTTTCGACGGAAATCTTCGCCAACTCTTTGGTAGTACGATCGCTTTTTCCGGAAATGAGGTTTGGGCCGGTGCTCCGAATGCCGAGGGGAACCGTGGAAAGCTCTATACATTTACCCGGAGCATGGATTCTTCCATTTGGAGTGAATCGGAAAAACTTCCCCGTCCGGAGGTCTCTGCAGGGGATCGCTATGCAGGAACCCTGGCTATTGATGGTGATGTAGCTGTTGTCGGACTCATTGGTGCATACTATGGTTCCGGCGCTGCAGCCGTACTGGAACGAAACGAAGATGATTCATGGGAGTACACTTCTACGATACTCGGAGAAGGGATCAATCTGCTCGAACCGATCACCGGAAGCCGTGTTAACTGTACAGATGGTTATGCAGACATCTTCGATTGCGAGAAGATGGATCTGATCTCCTTTCTACCGGTCCGGATGGTATCCGACGACCGTGGTGTTCGACTCAATGATATCTGGGGGTGGACCGACCCGGAAACCGGAGATGAGTACGCCATTATTGGACGGAACGAGGGAACCTCTTTTGTCGATTTGAGCGATCCTTACAATCCGGTCTACCTGGGGAATCTCCCCATGCCGGAAGGGTCCCGTTCTGCTGTCTGGCGCGACATGAAAGTGTACAAGAACCACGTATTTATAGTTGCGGACGCTGCCGGGCCCCACGGTGTACAGATCATGGACCTGACCAAACTTCGTGACTACGACGGCACACCGAAAATCTTTGAAGTGGACGCTCACTACAGAAACATCAACAGTGCACATAACATTGTCCTCAACG
This sequence comes from Balneolaceae bacterium, assembly GCA_040880485.1. GTDB lineage: Bacteria > Bacteroidota > Rhodothermia > Balneolales > Balneolaceae > JBBDIJ01. The sequence continues at coordinate 26,420 of JBBDIJ010000005.1, read as the reverse complement.
AAGATTCGGGCCATGCTTTTGTCGTGGGAGCCAGTGCCGGCGGAACTACTTGTGGCGGGGGATTGCATATGATCAATATAGAGGAGCCCACTGAACCGGAGTTTGTTGGCTGTTTTGCCGATCCTTCCACAGGCAGGAGCGGTACCGGCTACTCGCATGACGCTCAATGCGTGATCTATGATGGGCCTCAAGAGGAATTTGCAGGTCGGGAGATCTGCATCGGTGCCAACGAAACCGCCATCAGCCTTGCCGATGTCACCGACAAGGAGAATCCGGTAGCCCTCTCCACTGCCTCCTATCCGGATTACGGATATATCCATCAGGGATGGTTGTCAGATGATCACCGCTACTTCTTTCAGAACGATGAACTGGACGAACTGCAAGGCACGGTCGATCAAACACGTACTATTATCTGGGACCTTGCCGACCTCAGAGACCCACAATTTGTCCAGGGTTACCTTCTGGACAGCCCGGCGTCCGACCATAATCTTTACATCCGGGGCGACATGATGTATCAATCAAACTATACTTCGGGACTGCGCGTTATTGATATTACAGATCCGGAAAATCCGACGGAACACGGCTATTTTGACACTCACCCATTCGGTGAAGTGACCGCCGGATTTAGCGGCACCTGGAGTAACTACCCTTTCTTTGAAAGCGGAAATATTATTGTCAACAGCTCCAGAGAAGGTTTCTTTATTCTAAGACATTCAGAGGAGTAACATGTAATCGGGATGTAGGGCCATGAATCAATGCACAGTTTTTAAGATTGTAGTTGTGCTGATTCTGCTTGGCAGCTATCCGGGAGTGAGCTATGGGCAGCCAGGCCCGGATGATCCGGGCCACTATCTCTATGTTTGCAATCAGGGGGCAGCCACGGTGAGCGTTATCGATTTGGAGACCCATGAGATCGCAGCCAGGATAGACCTTCAGGAACTCGGTTTCTCTCCCAATGCGAAACCTCACCACGCTGTTGTAGAACCGGACGGATCACACTGGTATGTCTCGCTGATTGGAGAGAATCTGATCCTCAAATTCAACCACCGCAACGAACTGGTCGGCCGTACCGAAATGGAAGTTCCGGGGCTGCTCGCCATCCACCCAACCAAAGATGAGCTCTATGTAGCACGCTCCATGATGGCGATGAATCCTCCGCAGAGTTTCGCTATCATCCGGAGATCCGACATGGAACATACCGAAGAGGTAGAAACCTTCTTCCCTAGGCCTCACGGAATCACCATTCACCCTAACGGTAAGTGGGTTTTTGTGGCCAGTTTGGCGGAAAACCAGATGGTATCGATCGATCTGGAGAGCCTCGATTCGGAGCTCACCATGTTTCCGGGAGATACACACGTATTTGTGGACTTCGGATTGTCTCCGGACGGAAATACACTGGTGATCACCGGTCAGATATCGGGACAGTTGCTGGTACTGGACACCAGTAATCCTGCTTCCCCCGAGCTGATTGAGACCATTCAGATTAACCCTCAGCCCTGGCGCCCCATCTTCTCTCCCGATGGCAAACGTCTGTATGTCCCGAACAAAGAATCGAACACAGTTACAGTTATAGACATGACACAACACGTGGTCGAAGCAGTCATTGAGGGTAAGGGACTGGCTCAGCCCCATGGAAGCGCCATTTCCCCGGATGGAAAGTGGTTGTACATTTCCAACAATAATCTGCGGGCAATGCCGGATATGGATCAGCACAACCACGATGCAGGTCCGCCAGGCTACCTGGTTGTGATCGATACCGAAACACTCTCCATCGATAAAGTGATTGAAGTGGAGACCTACTCAACCGGAATTGGAACGCGTGCCCGTCAGAAATGATAATCTCATGAAAGACCGATGGCTATCTGCAGCTACGCTCCTGATCCTGGTCTGTGTAGTCGGCTGCTCTTCAGTTCGCCCCGCTGCAGACCAATACGGGACTGAATATGCACGGGATATCGACCCCTTCCCCGTCTTCGATCTGGATGGAGTACGAATCGAACACTCCTTTGTTGGCGGGTTCAATGCCCCCCGTCCGCAGTGGGTCGACCTCTATAACAGCGGCCAGCCGGATCTGTTTATACAGGAGTACGCTAATGACTTGATGTATTTCCGAAACCAGTCCGACGAATCCGGACAGAGAGTGGAATGGGTAACCGACAGGTTTCAGGATCTGGATATTGGAGAGTGGTTTCGGTTTGTCGATGTGAACGGAGACGATATCTATGACCTGATCACCGAGCAACCTTACAGCTACATCCGGTACTATCGAAACACCGGTACAGCGGAAGAGCCTTCCTTCGAACTGGCAGCCGATACCCTGAAAGATGTGAATGGCATCCCCATCTACTCCGACCGACAGAACATCCCCAACATCATCGATATCAATTGCGACGGCCAGCCGGATCTGTTTATCGGGCGCCTCGACGGAACAGTCATGCGCTTCAGCAGCAGAGGGTACGACGATCAGGGGGTTCCACGCTTTGAACTGGTTAACCGTCGGTTCGAAAATATTGAGATCGTGAAGGAGTTTGGAACCCTGCACGGAGCCAACTCACTCGACTTTGCAGATATCAATGGAGATGGACTTTACGACATCTATTGGGGAGATTTCTTTGAACCGGGCCTGCTTCGCATCCGGAACGAAGGAACATGCAACAATCTCAACTATCAGGTTGCACCCACACTGTTTCCACCGGATGATCCGATTAATACCAGCGGGTTTAATGCTCCTGCCTTCGGCGACTGGACCGGCAACGGGCTCACCGATCTCCTGGTGGGAGTCCTCGGCGGGGCTTACAACGCCTTCCAGACCCAGGCCGAAAATTTACTCTTCTATGAACATCATGAAGACGGGAGATTCACCCTGCAAACCCGGCAGTTTCTGCGAAACATCGATATTGGGAATGAGAGTCTGCTGGCCGCAGGAGACATCAACGGAAACGGATTGACCGATCTTCTGCTGGCCAACAAAATAGACCCGTCCGACCGCTCCACTTCCATGGTCTATATTCTGGAAAACCGGGGGAGTCCCGATGCACCCGAGTTTCACATGGCCGGCACCCTCCATCTCCCGCCCGTTTTCCACTATGCTCCCGCCCTGGGAGACCTGAACGGCAACGGGTATCCCGACCTGCTGCTTGGAACATGGGGAGGCGAGATTCACTACTATCGGAACAGCGGAGGGCAGTTTGAACTGGAAACTGAGTCGATCGCAGAACTGCCCAGAGGGAGTAATAGTACGCCGGCTCTGGCCGACCTTAACGGAAACGGACTGCTTGATCTGGTTGTGGGCTCATCAGGTGGTGATCTCCACTTCTTTATGAACGAAGGCACAAAGCAGAAGCCGCAATTCCGATACCTGGAGGGCGCTCATTCCGATGTGACAGCCGGTCCCCGAAGCGTCCCGTATCTTCACGATTTTGACGGTAACGGGCTCCCCGATCTCTTTATCGGGACCAGGGGAGACGGTTTACTCTTCTACAGGAACCGGGGCAGCAGTGATGAGCCGCACTTTGTCGCAGAGCCCGTTCCCGCAGGTATTCATACTCACCGGCTCGGAGCCCCTCTCTTTACCGATCTGAACGGAGATGGTGTAGCGGAATTTCTGTCCGGTGGCCAGAGTGGAGGTCTTATCTACTTCCGGGGGCAGCAAGGTCAACCCTAAAATGGCCTGAAAGATTTTGCTTCCCGACTACGCTCCGATTCATATAACTGAAGTGGCCGTCAAATCCCGTCCCAATCGACGGGTCGCTGCTCCCCTGCAGTAATGGCTACATCGAGTCGGTTTTGAGGTGGTGGCAACTGACAGGTGGTAAAGCGGTTGAAGGAGCATGGCATGTTGTACGCTCTGTTAAAGTCGATAACGGTATAGCCATCTTCATCCGGCGGGTCGACCATCAAATATCTTCCCGCCTGGTAGGTTTCCGTACGATTCGTTTCATCAGCCATCATCAGGAAAAGTCCGCTACTCCCTTCAAACGCGTCCAGAGTGTAGAGATTCCCGTCTATCGTGAACTCCAGTCGGCCCGGAGTGGGTCGGTCGATCTCATTACCCAGTACATTGACCACACGAATCGTGCTCCCTTCCGGGTAGGGAATAAACCTGGCCCTCATGTGCCACGCCGGATCGAGAGGGTAGGCGGGAAATCCTTCAAAGGCATCTGCCTTCGGTGTATCGAGGCTGAAGAGCCGAACACCGTACTGATCGTCGTCACGCTTGTCTATAAACCAGATGAGCGGATCGTGCTGCACCTCAATCCTTTCGTCGCCGTGATCCCCCTCAATGAGTGTCAGATTGGATACCGAATCACCCTTCCAGGTAATCTCTGCACTTTCATCCACTTCCATCCGTACCGTGCTGTCTGCAAGTATGAAACGGCCAGCAAAATCCGATATCGTACCTTCGGGAAATCGGATGTCCACACTCTCTCCGCTTCCAAAAGTGTTCACCCCCTCGTCCAGCCAGATAAGGTCAACCAATCGAAGCCAGCCGGTAGAATCTGTCAATACACCCACCCGGTACTTCTTCCACTCTTCGACCGATGCCTCATACCCCTCCGGTAGTGGAGCAGGCCCCAATTCAGTGGATTCACACCCAGCCCATATCCCCAATAACAGAAACAAAGTAAGCCAATGAATAGTCGCAGTTCTCACCGTGATCCGTGAAGTTCAGTTGATATCGCTAATGCACTTAAAAAATTCGCAGCAGAGATCAGTCGATGACCAATCGGCCAATATAACCGATGTCGGTACCAAACCAGATAGCCCTATTCTCCGGATCAAAATTCATATTACGGATCGCTCCCCTGCCGACCGGGATCTCTACAGATCCCTGAAACTCCTCATTGACAGTATCGAACAGTACCAGATGGTTCGGGTTCAACCCGGTAGCAGAAATCCAGAGTCGGTCCCTGTCGTCCGTCAAAACTGCGTAGGGCCGGGAGTCTTCGCCATGGGGCATCGGCCACTCCCGGATGGAGCCGTCTGATGGATCATAGACACCCAGCATGCCGCCAGCATAGTCCCCATACCAGACCCGGCCGTCAGATGTTACATTCAGTCTGCGAACCCGGATCTCTTCCCTTGGAAGAACCACCTCCTCAATCTCCATCGATTCCGGATTCACAGTGGCTATCCGGTTCGACCCGAAATAGCCAAACCAGGGTTGTGCCATATCCGGGGACATCACAATCCCATAGGGGGTTCCGCCCGGCGTGGGGACTTCCAGGCCAGTGATCTCCCCTGTCGAGACATCAAAATGGCCGATCCCATTTCCGCGATAGGCTGTAAACCAGAAGTTTTCGTTGCGGTCGAATGCAATCGTGTGCGGCCCGCGCAGATAGTTTTCCGTCTCATACTTGACGACTTCTCCCGACTCCGGATCGACGCTTCCTATATGATCGTCACTGAAACTGGTGAACCATACAGCTCCCTCACTGCTAACCACCACTGTATGGGGCCCGGTTCCGTCATCCAGTTCATACTCTCTGAACTCCTCAGTTACAGGGTTGAACCGGCCAACATAGTGGGTCCACTGTCCAACAAAGTAGATGGATCCGTCCGGAGCTACATAGGGGTCTCTGGACCAACGTTCATCAAAGGGCACATTCCAGTCTTCAACGGATTTCACGATCCCGATTTCGGGATCTGAAAGATCGGATACCTGCTGCGCATCGATATGACCTGTATACATAAAAGCGCCTGCAAGGAGACATATTACGAATATTTTCATGACGGGCCTCAACTGTTTGATTTGTCTATACTGTTTTCATAAACGACAGCTTCCCATACAATCGTTCGTTCTCGGGAAACCTGTCGGAATCCCCTCTTTTGCAGACCTCTAAATAGCCACTTGACGCATCCACATGTACAGATGAGGTGAGCCCGGCATGGAACAGCTCGAATGAAATGACCCCAAATCCGCCACCGAGATCGATCAGGGATTTGCCATCCACCCTGCACTTTAGTATCGGCTCCAGCATCAATTGAGTAGATCTGTTTGGCCCCTTTTTCAGCGGTCTTACGGTCAAACACATCATCGGCCCCGATACAGTGCTTGCAGCAGCTCAACTAAAATCCATAATCTGCTCTGTCCGTGGAGCAGTGGTGATTAATTATTCACCGTCACCGAATCGTGCAGGCCGGTTCCGTCCAGACGGATTTGATAGGGCCACTGCTCCTCCTCCTCTTCGCTGCCGTGCACCCAGTGCTCGGCCGGTGCACCACTCACAACGAACCATAAATACTCGGTACCCTCCGGCACATTTATAGAGGCTTCTCCTTCCGGATTGGAGTGCGTATCGCCGTAGACCCGGCTGCCATCGGATTGAACCGCCACAAATCCATAGCGCCATCCGGCCAGATCGACATTGACCGCCTGGAACCCGTCGGCTCCTGCAATACCCCGAAAATCAACGGTTACATTGGTCCCGGAAGCCGGAACCTCCAGCTGGACTCCGTTATAACCGTAGTTCTGTGGTGTCCGACTCTCCGCAATCTGATACCATCCATCTCCGATCGCATCAAACTCCGAAGTATGCATGTTTGCATACGGACTGGCTACCTCCTCTACACGATCCATATCCCAGGTCATGAAACGTCGCGCGGCATCAAACATCTGATCGTTAAAGGTCGGTTGATCAATCTCCGTCAGCCGCTGGTAAGCCAGCACCGGATCTTCACCCGGTTCAGCATTGCGCCAGAGCTTTCCTATAATATCCTTCCCGTGCAGTGTAGCCCAATACTCCAGTACATAGGGAGAGTGGTACTGGTTGGTCCGATGCAAAAAGGCAAAGTGTGTCTTCTCCAGATAGTCGACCAGATGATAATTCTCAAATGTCATCCACTCCGGGTAGACGTGCCACAACTTGTATTGTGAAGTCATCTCACCGATACTTCTACCAGCTGTCCCGCCACGAAATCCACCGCCATTCTGTCGAACCAGGTACTGAAATGAGTGGCCCAATTCATGAGCGAGCACTCCGTAGGGGGGGCTCTGAATCCGTGATGTCGGTGACCACATCATTCCTACTCCATCAGACCCGCCGCCAAAAGCAGTGCCGCCGCTGCCGGATATAACAAAAAGTAGCGCCCTGTTTTCTGCAGCATCGGTATTTTCAGGATCGATGAATTTGAGTTCATCGACAAAATATTCGTAATACCGTTCCAGCTCCATTAACAGATTCCCCAGATCAAAAACCGGATCCCCATCCGGGCCTTCTGCCGGGTTGCTCCCGAAATCCTTGTGCCAGAACACCCCGATACTTTTTGACAAGGCCATTCGGTCGTAACTGAATTCGCTTTCAGGGTCGTTAAAATCGTTGTCACTCGGAACTCTGTTGATATCCTCAGGGAGCCTGAGCTCTTTTATAGTAGTATCCTCTCCGGATTGTGCGAAAACAGTTTGAACCGGAGTGAATACACCAGCTGCTAAAATGAGGAACAAGACAGGTGTGATTCTTCTCAAAATCGGGTAATCCATGATATATCTGTGTAATTAATAAATGTAGAGCACCGTTCTAACCTGGCGAACAATAACAAAACAATCCGGAACATTCATTCAATATGCAAACTGATGTGGGTTATTTAAAAAAATTTACACAATCTGCCCCACAACTTCTGCAGTTTGCCTTCTACCCCTCTGGACGGCGGGCATACGGTTTCAGGCCCAGCCCGTCCGGACGGCTAACTTCTCCCTTCATCGCTCCGGTGATCGCAATCATGGCCGCATTGTCGGTGCAGTACTCCATCCGCGGCACAAGAAGTGTAACTCCCATCCTTTCAGCCATCTGTCGGGCTCTCTCTCTCAGCATAGTATTAGCAGAGACTCCTCCCGCAAGAAGTATGGTACCAACCCCGTGCTCCATTGCAGCCATTTCCAGTTTAGAGATGAGGACTTCCACAATGGCGGCAGAAACACTGGCGCAGATATTGTCCATGTGTTCGCACACAAATCCCTCTCCCTTCTCCTGAACATAGTAGAGAACACTGGTTTTCAGGCCGGAAAAGCTGAATTCGTACCCGCGGTTCAACATAGAGCGTGGAAACCGGTGAAATTCCGGATCACCCTTTTGGGAATGCCGGTCGATCTCCGGGCCACCTGGCCACGGCAGGCCCAGAATTTTTCCAATTTTATCAAACGCTTCGCCCGCAGCATCATCTCTTGATTTCCCAAGCAGAGTGTGACTAAATGGAGCCTCTACATAGACAAGCTGCGTGTGCCCACCGGAAACGGTCAGGCAAACTAATGGTGAGGCAGGAGTTTGCTCTATAAAATTGGCGTAGATATGGGCATCGATGTGGTCCACTCCATAGAGTGGAATACGATGGGTTAGTGACAACCCTTTGGCAAAGGAGAGCCCGACCAAAAGGGAGCCCATTAAACCCGGGCCCTGAGTAACAGCGATGGCATCAAGATCCGATACTCCGATATCCGCTTCCAGAAGTGCCTGGCTTGTGACACCTGTGATGGTTCGATGGTGAGAACGGGAGGCTAATTCAGGAACCACACCGCCATACTTCTCGTGTACCGTCTGTGAAGCGACGACATTGGAGAGCATCCGCCTGCCATCCCAGACAGCAGCGGCCGTCTCGTCACACGAGCTTTCAATGCCAAGAATCTTCAGAGCACTTCCTGTTACTCGGCTTCCTGCTTTTCACCGGCAAAAGCGTCGAATACCATCAAAAGGTCGGATGCAACCTCTTCGCTGGTTCTACCTTCAATACGATGGCGGGGAACCATCGCCTTGATTTCGCCATCCACAAAAAAAGCGAATGCGGGAGAAGATGGAGGATACTCACTGAAGTAGCTACGAGCTTTCTCGGTAGCTTCACGATCCTGACCGGCAAATACCGTAACCAGGTGATCGGGTTTGTGACTGGTTTTATCCAGTGCAATCTTTAAACCGGGGCGTGCATTTCCGGCAGCGCATCCACAAACAGAGTTAATGACCATTAACATCTTGCCGCTGCTGTATTCGCTCATGGCACGGTCTACATCATCCGGAGTCTTGAGCTCCTCGACGCCGATTTCGGTGAGCTCTTGTCTCATCCATGATGTATCGGGGCCTATTCCAAATCCAAACTGCATAACAGTATAGGTTTAAGTGATAAATAACGATGTATACCAACCTGATTGGCTGGTTAGTAATATACGAAATGATCCCGAGAATGTTTTTCCTCCCGGGTCATTTCGATACTTCAGGATATCAGCCCTTGGCCTTTTTGTAATTCTCAGCCACCTGACTCCAATTCACGACATTCCAGAATGCTTCCACATAGTCGGGTCGGCGATTCTGGTAATTTAGGTAGTATGCATGTTCCCATACGTCCAGACCGAGAATGGGTGTTAAACCGTTCATATAGGGACTGTCCTGGTTAGGAGTAGACAGTACCTTCAGGTTGCCTTTACTATCCACACAAAGCCAACCCCAACCGGAGCCGAACTGCCCTGTGGCTGCAGCGTTGAACTTCTCCTTAAAAGCGTCAACACTGCCAAACGTTTTGCTTATAGCATCAGCCAGCTCTCCTTCAGGTTTTCCCCCTCCTTTCGGAGAAAGGATCGTCCAAAAGAGGCTGTGGTTTGCATACCCGCCCCCGTTATTGATCACGGCCTGTCGTTTCTCTTCAGGCACCTCATTAATGCGGCGAAGAACTTCTTCCACCGGAAGTTCTGCAAAGTCATGTCCTTCCAGTGCAGCATTCAATTTATTGGTGTAACCCTGATGATGCTTGCCGTGATGAATTTTCATTGTCCGCTCGTCGATGTGGGGTTCGAGCGCATTGTGATTATATGGCAAGTCTGGAAGCTTGTAAGCCATGGTATTCCTTTTTGTTTTCAGGTTGTCATTCTGCAGTGGAAGTGGTGTAATTGTATGTACACCCTACCCCCTTTCCTGCTAATAAAATAAGCAAAAGTTGAATCGGATTCGTTCCCTGACTTGTCAGACGAAACAGATCCCCTTCTTTACACCCCTGTGATCCTCGTCAGGCTCTTCAGGAAGCCACTGGAGAGGGCTCTCAAGTGATCTGGTGGCCGCCCAGGCAAGTGCCGCTGCGTCAAGTATTTCCGTCTCTTCGACTTCATTGCGACGGTACTCCTCTTTAGCGTCCCGGAAAAAATCTGCAATCACCAATTTCCTGTTTTTAAGCAGCTCAAGACGATGACGCAAACCTTTGCGAATGAGTTTACTCTGAAAGATTCGGCCACCGTTTAATTTGAAATAGATGAGCTCCGGATGACTCTCATACACTTTATCGGCCATGCCATTTGACCCACCCAGCAACTTATCCACAAACTTCACTTTTGGAACGATGCTCCAGGTTTTGGGAGAGAGAGTTTCACCGGTCGCCTCCAGAAATTCAAAATTCGCTTCCGCAAAGGTTGGTGCGTGAAGAACCGTGCGAATGGGTGGGGAAATTACTATTTCCTTGCCGTTATCTCCCAACAGCTCCCTCAGCAGTCGGTCGCACTCACGCTCTGCAGAGGACTCCTCCAGGCCGGTTGGAATGGCCAGAAAGATTCGGTCGAATCGATCTGCAATCTCTTTCAGGCCGGTATCTCCCTCTACCCGTTCAAAATGTTCACTTCCCTCATCGAGAGTTACATAGAACCAGCCCGCACTGCACCCGACCACTCCTGCCGTTTTCACGCCCCCCCCTTCACCTTTTCATCAGGAAGCTTCAATGAGATATGAAGCTCCCGAAGCTGTTTTGGGTCAACTTCGCCGGGAGAGTTGTCCATTAAACTCTGTGCTCTCTGATTTTTCGGAAAGGCGATCACATCGCGGAGGCTTTGCGAATGAGTCATCAACATGACTATCCGATCCAGTCCCAGTGCGATCCCGCCGTGAGGAGGTGCTCCATATCGAAACGCGTCCAGCAGGAATCCGAATTTCTCCTTCGCCTCCTCTTCACCAATTCCCAATAGTGCAAACATTTCACTCTGAAGGCCCGGTTCGTGAATTCGAATCGAACCACCTCCAACCTCATTTCCGTTCAGAACCAGATCATAGGCCCTGGCTCGAACACTTGCCGGATCCTCTTTCATAAGTTCTCTGTCCCCGACTCGCGGAGAAGTAAAAGGATGATGCAGGGCGTGATAACGATTCGACTCATCATCCCACTCTACCAGGGGAAAATCGGTCACCCAGAGGAACCGGTCCTTATCTGAATCTACGAGCCCAAACTCCTCTCCCATCATCAGTCGCAAGCTCCCCATCTGACGATAGACTGCAGGGTCGGGGCCGGCCAGAATAAGTACCAGATCACCAGCCCTGGCTCCCGTACCGGAGAACATCTTCTCTACCGTCTCCTCCTTGAGAAACTTGCCAACACTGCAGTTCAGACTGTTCCCATCCGATTTTATAAAGATAAGCCCCCCGGCTCCGGTCTCCTTCCGGACTCGGTCGGTTAGACGATCCAGGGCTCCGCGCCCCATTTGTCCCTGCTTCGGTACAGTTATCCCGATCACCCGGCCTCCATCGGCCACCGTTTGTGAAAAAATCTTGAACTCTGCATCCGCCACAATGTCCGACAGATTACTAATCTCCATTCCGAAACGGATATCGGGCTTGTCGGATCCATACTTATCCATCGCATCTTTGTAGGTGATTCTCGGAAAAGGAGTCTTCAACGTCCGGTTCAGATGGGTTTTCCATAGCCGGGCCATTAACGCTTCATGAATCTCGTAGATCATCTCTTCGTCCGCAAAAGAGAGTTCTGCGTCAATCTGGGTAAACTCCGGCTGACGGTCGGCCCGCAAATCTTCGTCCCGAAAACACTTCACTATCTGGAAATAGCGATCCATCCCGGAGACCATCAATATCTGTTTGTAGGTCTGCGGGCTCTGTGGCAGAGCGAAGAATCGTCCGGGGTTCACACGACTGGGTACCAGATAGTCTCGGGCTCCCTCCGGTGTACTCCTCATAAGCACTGGTGTCTCCACTTCTGCAAAGTCCAATTCATGGTAGAAGGAGCGAACCGTATGGTAGAGCCTCGATCTCATCATCAGATTATGCTGCATCTCCGGTCGCCTCAGGTCCAGATAGCGGTGGCGCAACCTCACCTCTTCATTTGTGGGAATACCATCTCGAATCTCAAATGGAGGGGTGTCTGCTTTCGACCAGATTTTGAGCTCCAAAGCCTCTACCTCTACCTTTCCGGTAGCCATACGGGGATTTACAGTCTCATCGTCACGTTCTGCCACAACTCCTTTTACTGCAACTACATACTCCGGCCTCAACTCTTCGGCCTGAGCGTGAAGATCTCCGGACTCCTGTTTGAAAACCACCTGTGTATGACCATAGCGGTCTCTGAGTTCAATAAATATTACACCTCCAAGATCCCGGCGAACATCAACCCATCCATTCAGAACAACAGACTCCCCCCGGTTATCCAGATTCAGTTCTCCACAAGTGTGAGTTCGTCTCCAATCCATTCCGTTCCCGCTTCACGTCGTTTGCAGTTCCAATTTTCGGAAAGGGCGCAAAATACAGAATCCTGAAGCGAGACGCGAGAAGTTCGAATTTTGATCCTCTTCATTTTCTGATATATTGAATTCTTCCCATTAAAATGAGTGGCCATTATGGATGCTATACAGGTTCTGGTAGCAGACAGATATGACATTTCGCGGGCCGGGATCCTCTCCCTTCTTCAACAATGCGGATCTCTGAATGTCGTAGCCGAGGCCTCATCCGTCCCCGATACCATTCGGCTTTGCCGGGAGGTTCGTCCCGATGTCTGTCTTGTATCCATCCACCTTGCCCGTCCAACCATTCGTGAATTCATTCGAAAGCTGAAGAGCGGAAACAATCCACTTAACATCGTTCTGATCTCGCAAAAGTCCGATCTGGAAACCATACATGATGCGGTCAAGGCTGGTGCACGCGGATTTCTGACCTACTCCACTGACAGGATGGATCTCTGCAAGGCAATTAAAAAAGTGGCTGAAGGGAGTAGTGCATTCAGTGCACCCGTTTCAAAATGGCTACACTCAGATTCCAAACTTGCAACCGGTGGTTGGAGGCCCAAACCCTTGACACGCCGGGAACGAGAAGTGATGAAATTTATCGTTGACGGTTATACCAGCCAGGAGATTGCAGAACTCCTCTGCATCAGCCCGAGAACAGTAGAAACTCATCGATCCAACCTGATGCAAAAACTGGGGACCAGAAATACGGCAGGTCTTGTTCGGTATGCTCTGGAACAGAAACTTACGCCACCAGATTGATACAGCTAAAAGTGTAGCGAAGAAAAATACGTATTTTCACTGATTGCAGAGAGGGGTGGATAAAGTTATGTTTTATGTGCAAATGGGGTAATAGCCGTCTGTAGATGATATTTAGCAGTCACTCTTGACGGAGTGGCTGCTAATTTTTTATGGTAACGCCTACATCAGTCTGGCATTCCCCACTCCCCGGATATCATTCATAGTGAACTGAAGTGTAAATCGGGTTCCACCACTTCCCGACTCGTACTGCTTTTCTGCTCCCAGCTGCTGAGAGAGAACGGAAATAATCTGGTACCCAAGTGAACCGCTTTTCGGCAGATCCACACCTTCGGGAAATCCAATGCCGTTGTCTGCGATCTCTAATGTCAAATTCTTTCCATTCAGTGAGAGACGAACATTGATGATCCCATCGGATCGGCCCTTGAACGCATGCTTCAGGCTGTTCATGACAACCTCGTTTACTATCAGAGAGCAGGGGATCGCCTGATTGACATTCAGAATAATCGGCTCCATCTCATACTCTATCCCGACTTCCGCCCCGATTGGTACAGACGATACGACATTGTCGATCAGAGTGCGGGTATTTTCTGAAAAGTCGAGGCGGGAAAAGGTATTTGACTTGTAGAGATGCTCGTGAATATTGGCAATCGCTTTAATACGGGTGATGCTGTCGTACAGCTTATCCGAAAGTTCCTCATTCCCATCCTCTGAAGCCTGGAGCTGTAACATCGCGGAAATAACAGCCAAATTGTTCTTCACCCTATGATGTATTTCGGCCAACAGAATATCTTTCTCCTTTAGCGACTCCCGGATCGCCTGTTTCTGAGTCTTTCGTTCCGTGACATCCCGGGCGATGGATATCCAGTGGGTGTACTCCCCCTTGCTGTCTTTTACCGGAACCATGGAGAGACTGGTCCAGAACGACTCCCCACTCCTTTTGTAGTTGATTAGCTCTACATGGCAGGCTTTCCACTTCTCAAGTGACCTCCCGAGTTTTTCAATCTCCTGTTGATCGGTAGCAGGGCCACTCAGGAAGTGCAAGGTTCTTCCCAGTACATCCTCCTTTGTATATCCGGACATCTTTGAAAACCCATCATTCACGTAGACGATTCGTCGGCCCGGTAAACGGGTCGGTTCCGCCTCGAGAATCACAACGCCCTCCCTGGTGTTCGTAATTACCGACTCCAGAAGTCGCAACCGATCTTCCTCCTCCTTTCGTTTGGTCACATCCTGCATCGCCCCAATGATACGTAAGGGCTCTCCATCCGAACTTCTCACCATAAATACACGGTCGAAGATTGATCGATAGGTCCCATCTGCGCAGCGGAACCGATATTCCATCTGAAACCTGTCCCGGTTCTCCTCCACTGCCCGCACAAACATCTCGCGAACTCTAACGCGGTCTTCCGGGTGTATTTTTCGATCCCACCATGCCACTTCGGGGGACACATCCTCCTCGTGGTACCCGAAGATGCGATAGAATACATCATTGGGCACAATCTCTCCTCGCTGAATTTCGAAATCCCAGATGGCGTCACTGGTTGCACGAGAGACGATATCGTATCTCTCCAGGCTCTCTTTCAGCCTCACCTCCTGTTCAAGCTGCTCCGTTACATCATTGGCAAGCGCGAGGACAGCTTTTTCTCCCTGATAGACAATACGCTTCGAGCGAATTTCGACTGAAATCAACTCGCCACTCTTCTTAAGGTGTCGGGAGTAGGTAGCGATCCGAACATCCACATCGCTCCGCAACTCCCGAAGAGTGCTGTCAAGATGATCAAAGTCCTGTTCCGGACGCAGATCATAGAGATTCATCGACTGAAACTCCTCTCTGGTGTACCCGTAGTTATCTATAGCGGCCCGATTGATGTTGAGAATTTCACTAGTCTCCAGCCGAAATACGAAAGCGGGGATCGGATTCAGGTTAAACAGATCGCGATACTCCTTTTCAGAATCCTCAAGTGATCTGTAAATACGATGTCGTTCAATGCTGTAATAGATACTCTTTTTAAGAAGAAGCGCATTCAGTTCATCTTTCAAAAGATAGTCCGAAACTCCCAGAGAGAGAGTTTTGACTCCGAACTCCGCATCGGTATAGCCTGTGAGTACGATCACCGGAACATTATTTGCGGCCTCCATCACATCCCCGACCAGCTCTGCCCCGCTGTGGTCCGGCAGAGTCAGATCAAGTAACACCAGATCGAAATCCTCCTCTTTCAATACCTGCAGGGCTTTATCGTAACGTTTGGCCTGAACAATCTGCAGATTTGGGATCTGCTCCTGAAGGTAATCTTCGACCAGCAAGAAGTCGCCCGGATTGTCTTCGATTACATGGATATGGAGAGGCTGATCGAAAATGGTCATCAGGATGCTCCATCCCGGGGAAGTTCAACAATGGAGATCCAGAACGTCTCTATAGATGAGACCAGATTCAAAAACGTCTCGACATCAACCGGCTTTGTGATGTAACAGTTGCTGTAATTACGGTAGGCTTGCATTACATCGCTTTCGGATGAGGAGGTGGTGAGCATGATCACGGGAATGTGTTTCAGCTCCGGATTCTGTTTGATCTTAACCAGCACTTCATGTCCATTCATTTTAGGCAGGTTGATATCGAGCAGAATCAGATGGGGGTTTTCTGCATCGCGATACCTCCCCCTTTTCTCCAGATACTCCAGTGCCTCTTCGCCATCCCGGACCACAAAAAGCGAATTGCTAATCTTCCCCTCCTCCAGTGCATCTCTGGTTAAAACAATATCCCCCTCATTATCCTCAACCAATAGAATGTGAACCTGTTTCATTATGTAAAGGGTCGTAAATTTTAATGTGAAATTCTACTACAGATTTAACGGCTTTTCTCCATATCCGGCAGAATAAAAAAAAATGTACTCCCTTTCCCCTCTTCCGACTCCACCCAGATTCTGCCCCCCTGATTCTCAATCACTTTTTTACAAATAGCCAATCCGATACCGGTACCCGAATAGTGCTCACGCGGGTGCAGTCTCTGAAACATCTCGAATACTTTCAGATGATAACGGGGGTCAATCCCCATTCCATTATCGGAAATAAGGAACAGCCACTCCCTCCTTTTTCGCTCGGCCCTGACCTGAACTATGGGCTGTATTCCTTTCTCATGGTACTTGATCGCATTCCCAATAAGATTGCGAAATACCTGTTGTAGT
This sequence comes from Balneolaceae bacterium, assembly GCA_040880485.1. GTDB lineage: Bacteria > Bacteroidota > Rhodothermia > Balneolales > Balneolaceae > JBBDIJ01. The sequence goes on along the minus strand of JBBDIJ010000005.1, from coordinate 10,010 downwards.
GGTGTAAATGCCGACCGGATCACCGGCAAATTTCCAACAATCACTTTTCCGCCCGACTCTTTGAGGTGAGATGAGAATTGCTGAACCAACTCTTTGACCATTTTCTCTGTGTCGACCTCTGTCAACTCATACTGGCGCTGACCAACCCTGGAGTACTCAAGTAGGTCGAGGATGATACTGCGCATCCTGGCCGCACCATCCACGGCAAAATGGATATACTGTTTCCCTTTCTCATCCAGGAGGTCACCGTACTTTTTCTCCAGCTGAGTCAGAAAACTGCTCACCATTCGGAGAGGCTCCTGAAGATCGTGTGATGCGATATACGCAAATTGCTCCAGCTCCGCGTTGGAAACCGCCAGCTCTTCGGCGCTCTCTTTCAGTTCTGCAACCAGTCTCTTTAACTCGGCCTCTCTCTCAATTTTGTCGGTTACATCCTCCAGTGTTCCGAAGAGAGTGGTGACCTCTCCATCCTCTATCCAGGGGTAGCCGTGCACACGAATAATCCTCCCCTCACGCCCTTTTCCTGTAAGTGTAAGGTCCATCTGGTAAGGCTTCCCCTCCTTGATCGCCCGATCAAGCTCCTCATCAATGAGCTCAAGGGATCTCTCATCGTAGATCTCCCGGTTCATCTCAAGTGTCATCTCTTTATTGGCCGGAAGATTGTAGAGTTCGTACGCCTTGGGTGTCTGAAGAACATTTCCGCTCCTTACATCATACTCCCAACTGGCTACCCCTGAAACTTCCTCTGTCCTCATGCGTACCATTTGGATAATGCGGTCATATCTGCGCTTTTCGGCGCCCTCCAGTTCTCGCATTACGGCCGGCCCTAGCCTGTCCATTCGACCCTTGAGCACATAATCGGCAGCTCCTTCCCTCATCGCCTCCACGGCCTGCTCCTCTCCGATCACACCCGAAATCAGGATGAAGGGAACATCCGGCAATCGCTTCCTGGCAATTTTCAGAGCATCCATTCCCGTAAAACCGGGCAGATTGTAATCACTCAAAATAAGATCAGGCGGGAGTTTCAGGCTCTCTTTTAGCTCCTCACTGGTAGAGATGATTTGAAGGTCAGGTATAATACCTGCACGTTTTAACTGCAAAGCGATGAGCTCTGCATCGGCCTCTACATCTTCAATCAGAAGTATCTTGTTTACTCTATCCATTCAAACAATCTTTTTCCGTTCTGGTTACAGCACCAGCCGTAATTACGATTCCTGAACCTGTACCCGTCTAACTGAGTTCAGATCACGGATTCACACGATTAATCACCAGCCAGTAGATCCCCAGATTGTTCACGACCTCTACGAAATCGTCATAATCCACAGGTTTGCGCACATAACTGTTTGCTCCATAATTGTAGCCAAGAATAATATCTTCCTCCTCTTGTGAGGTGGTCAGGATGACGACCGGTATTCTTTTTGTTGCCTCACTCTGTTTAATCCTCTTGAGTACCTCGTGTCCATTCAGTTTGGGCAGCTTGAGATCCAGCAGGATTAATACCGGTTTCCCTCGCTTTCCGATTCCGTTCTCATGCTCTCCCAGCAGAAACTCAACTGCTTCAGCTCCATCCTCCACAACCACAATTTCATTCGCAATGTTGTTCTTCAGGAAGGCAAGGCGGGTGAGCTCCACATCATCCGGGTTATCCTCAATTAGAAGTACATAGGGGGGATTATTACTCATCACTCCTCCTGTTCTGTTTCCGATTCCAGTGTAAAGTAGAAAGTCGCTCCGTTTCCCGGTGAACTTTCTACCCGGATTCCCCCACCGTGCAGGGTCACTATACGCCGCACAGTGGCCAGTCCAATTCCGGTTCCGGGATAGTCTCGCTGGCTATGGAGTCGCTGAAAAGCCTGAAACAGTTTACCTGCATACTCCATCTCCAGACCTATTCCGTTATCGCGAACAAAGAATTCATTCCTGCCAATTTCGGTGTCCACACCTACTTCAATCACCGGATCTTCTTCACGCGAAGAAAATTTGATCGCATTGGAGATCAGGTTGGTTAAAACAATCTTGCAGAGGCCCGGATCTGCACTTAATTTCATCTCCGGATTTAACACATGAAAAGTAGGCATCGAGTCGAACGATTCTGACTCCATCAGTTCATTAAAAACCTTTTCAGATAACTCTCCCACAGGAATCACTTCCCGTGTAATCACACTTTTCGATATTCGTGAGAGCTTCAAAAGATCGTCAATCAACTGCCCCATATCCTGGCTGGCTTGACGAATCCGACCCAGGTAGTGCACTCCCGTCTCGTCCAGGCTGTCGGAATAGGACTCGAGTAGTTCCCGGCTGAACCCGTCCATTCTGCGAAGCGGAGCCCTCAAATCGTGAGAAACCGAGTAGATAAAATTGTCCAGCTCCCGGCTGGCCGCTTCGAAACGTGAAGTCCGATCCACCACGCGGTTTTGCAGAAGCACATTCTGCCGATGGAATTCCAGATTCGCCTCCTTCAGTGAGCCCATGGATTTACCGCTGGCAGAAGGAATACCTTCTAAATTGTTTTGAGCAGAACCGGGCTTCAGAGTGGGCTGCTCTGAAGCCCAAATTTGAAGAATCAGAATTTCATCTCCACCGGCCCGGCCTGCGAAACGATGTGAAACTCTCCAGGCCATGTTTCCCGAAGATGGTTCCGCAGCCTTGTCAGATTCATTTGTTTCAACACGAGTAACAGCCGTTTGGAACGAATTAGCTGTCACAAAACGAACCTCCAATTCATCCAGGCTGCCGTCAGAAAGTCCAGACAAATCCTTATGCAAAGCCTCTCTCTCTCTATCGTCGGCATAGTGTATGGAGGCCTTTTCAATCAGATCGTCAAATAAACGGTTTTCTGCTTCCTCCCGGCACATCCCGACCATACTCAACCAGGCATCGTTGGCCAATACAACCTGGAACGCATCCTGAACGACCTTGAGCAGAAGGCATGGTTGCGGAAGCTCCCGAAAAAGACTGCCGATCTGATCCTGACTCATTGAGATCATACACTAATCCACATGATTACCGATTGGAAAGTGATCACTGGTCTGTCCATATTTAAGACATACCTATCTCAAACATAGAAAAAAGCGGAGTTAAAGCCATAGAGATTCCGATATTTACACTGCCTGGCCGATCCGGGAAAACGGACTATCTATTTTGTATCTTTGGCAAACTTGCTTGCCATTCAAAGTAAGAAGAGCTCTCTACAGACCGATGTTGATTAAACAATACTTCTCCACCACTGGACTACTGGCGGGATCACTCTTCTTCGCCTTTTCACTGACCCCTACTCTGCTCCCGAGAACAGATCCCATTCAGGGCATCATCTCCGGGCTCTCCCTTGCAGCGGGATACAGTGTCGGAGTATTCGGGGTCTTTCTCTGGTCCTACTTTCAGCTTCCAAAACCGAATGCGAAGATCCAGAAGTGGATGCAGTTAAGTGCCGGGGCGCTCTTTCTTCTGACCACCATTATCTTTCTATGGAGCGCCAGCGGATGGCAGAACGATCTTCGTGAAATGATGGGAATGGATCTCGATGGGGGGGTTCAGCCGGTCATTATTGGCATCGTTTCTATCCTGGTTTTTCTGACGGTCCTTGGGGTCGCGCGCCTCTTTCGATGGACCTTTCGCCTTCTTTCCCGCAAGCTGGAGAAGTACGTTCCTCGCAGAGTCTCCAGCCTCACAGGTCTTCTCGCTGCTTTCTTCCTCTTCTGGTCGGTCATCGACGGAGTTCTTTTCACCTCGCTCCTCCACCTGGTGGACAACTCCTATCAACAGTTTGATGCTCTCGTTGAGCCGGAACACGCCCAACCGATCGATTCGATACGTACCGGGAGTGCCGCCTCCATACTGGCCTGGGACGAGATGGGGCGGCAGGGCCGAAGATTCCTCGCAAACGGCCCTGCTGCAGAGGAGATCTCCCGCTTTACAGATTCCATTACCATGGATCCCATTCGTGTCTATGTTGGAATGAATGCAGCGGAGAGCTTTGAAGAGCGAGCCGACCTCGCACTTCAGGAGCTCAGACGTATCGAAGCGTTTGACCGCTCCCTGCTGATCCTCATTACCCCAACGGGAACCGGGTGGGTAGATCCCGCGGCCATAGAACCTCTCGAGTATTTACACAGAGGAGATATCACCAGTGTGGCGGCGCAGTACTCCTACCTCCCCAGCCCGGTCGCTCTACTGGCTGAAGATGAGTATGGCGCAGATATGGCACGTGCCCTTTTTCGTGCCGTCTACGAATACTGGACCGAACTTCCCACCGACTCTAGGCCCAGGCTCTACCTCCACGGCCTCAGCCTGGGTGCTCTGAACTCCGACCGATCCTTCGATCTGTACGATATTATCGACGATCCATTCCACGGTGTGCTCTGGAGTGGCCCACCATTCCGAACAGAAACCTGGAGATCGATCACCGAACGTCGCAACACCGGCTCGCCTGCATGGCTCCCGCGATTCCGGGACGGATCAGTGGTCCGTTTTGCAAATCAGTACGGGGGCCTGGACGAAGCGGATGCGGAGTGGGGTGCATTCCGAATCGCCTACCTGCAATATGCGAGTGATCCGGTCACTTTTTTCGACCCTCAATCCTTCCGGTTTGAACCGGCCTGGATGAGTCACCCGCGAGGGCCCGATGTCTCGGATCATCTGCGCTGGTTCCCGATTGTCACTTCCGTACAGCTGGCCGCCGATATGTTGGCGGGCTCCGCTCCAACAGGATTCGGACACGAATATGCGGCCATTCACTATCTGGAGAGTTGGTTGCCTCTTACAGAACCGGTCGGATGGAGCGACGATGAGCTGGATCGTTTGCGAAACCACTTCTCTTCACCGGAGTGGTATTAATTAAGTGATGTGAGGTGAAGAGGGATCGCTCAACGGGTCCAGAGCTACTTCAATGGTCCCCTTGTCGGTCTCCAGTATCCAGACTGGCCGGATTCCCAGTGCATGAAGCGCATCCCAATCCGGATTTCGAAAGTGACGTTCCCCTCCTGCTCGTCCCGGAACTTCAATGCAGCCACAAAAACCTGCGGATTCTTCGTACCCTCTAACAGCTCCTGAGAAATCAGATCCGATAGCGATACGGGGACCGATTCCAGATTGCGAACCGCTTCAATGGTTTCGAGTACAACGTGTGGATTGGGATGTTGCAACAAGCTTCTGTAATGCATCCGGGAGGTTTGAAGTAAATGCGAGCTCAATGATTTGCCGCTTTTCACGATCCGGGATTACTTCACGCGAGGCAATTCGTCCCACAGCACAGCAGGTAGCCGTCTGTTATCCGTACCAGCCCAATTTGAAGCCCCAACGGCCGATGTCGTAAACAAAAGCCAGACCCCAGTAGAATATAAAGTAGGCTCCGCCACCGAGTAGAGCCAGTGCTGTGACCATCCTCGGTTGCCAGGGTTTTTCATTATTCCATCGCATCATTCGCTTTCCGGCAAACCAGACCAGAAGAAAAAAGAGGCCAAGAAGCACAAATATTTGTCCCAGTCCGTGGACGATCATTACAGCTGCGCCGTACGTAGGGCTCTCTGCTGTTGCAGCATAGGTCAGAAACTCACGAAAGACGGGAAAAGGCCGGCCTACAGCAAAGAGCCCTACCAGTACTCCCATTAGAGCTGCCTTTGTAGAAGAGGCACTGAAAAATTCCCTTGATACCGGTGTGAGCTGCGCAGTGAACCGTCTCAGATAACCCAGCTCAATCAGCCCCCAGAAAATCATGACTGCGCCAATCATAGAGAACACAGCCTGCGCCTGAGCAAGTCGTACTGGTCGCTCATTAACGGCAGCAACTCCGTCGGGGCCCAGAAAGCCTACAAAGATTCCATATGCAGCTCCGATCAATACAACCGGAGTGGTAAAAGCGATAATGGACCGAATGGCCGTCTGTTTGGTGCTCTCGCGATCATTCGAACAGGCAAGTCCCGGAATCATCGCAAAAGCGACACAGTTACAGGCCGTGAAAGTTGCCGCCAGGCCTGCGATAGCAGCGAAGATGAAACCGAATCCACCACCCCGCTCTCCATAGGCTCCGGCAAGAGCGCTCGTATCCCCGATTGTTCTGCCTGCTATAAAATCCCTCCCAAAACCATCAACGAGGTGATAGTTCCAAAAGCCGGCAATCAGGACGCCTACCGCCATGATTCCGAAACCGAAAAGCAGCCGTTTTTTTGATGAGTATTGATTCAGAAAAGAGTCTTTTGAAGAGAGATGACCTATCGAATGGTCCATAATCGACCTCCAGAGCAATTATCATTACAGTTAAAGGCTACCGGGAATCCGGTACGTCCGAACCGTGCCTCCTCGCAGCCGGAACGAATATAGCACAACAGTATCATCATAACAAGTAGGTGACGTTATTTTCAATGTCAAAAAAACGACGCCCGCCCTGTACTACTTTTTGCCGGACCGGCGACGACTCTCCCTCCTGCTCTTTCTCTTCAGATAATCCAGCGTCTTGTCGACCTCTTCCCCATCTTTGTCTCGCGTCAATGGGGCCACCAGGACATCGAACACCTCTTCTGGTAAAAGTGTGTACTGCTCTGCAACTTGTTCGGCTGCAATATCGAAGTGCCACTCGACCCGCTGTGCGAACACCTCTTCAAGATCCCTGATCGCCTCCTCCCCTTCACTGCTGTCCGGTGTGAGGGTACGAATGGTACGAATGATCTCCTGTTGCCCCAGGAGAAGCGCCTCCATCAACGCCTTATTGGTAATCACGATATTCAGCAGAACCTTGAGAATCTGCTGGTTCAATAGAATCTTGTGCAACGGATGGTCCGGCGACTCCATCTCCTTTTTCTGAACCCTTTCAGGCAGGTCATAAACACCGCGATGTACTCTTGCCACGAGATCCATTGTAGTCATCTCGGAGAGTGCGCTCCTCGCATTGTTATAGTCAAGTCCGGTTCGCTTTACGATCTCACGGATTTGAAGCGGCCCGCCCTCTTCCTTCAACACTTCCACTATTTTTGCCCGGCGGGGGGAAAGTGAATTGTATGAAGTACTCATTGGCGTTCGATCAAAGAGTTCAGAATTGGCATCTTCCGATATCGATAGCTTTACCGGAAAAGCCTGCCATCGAAACAGTAGATAGCAATAAATCGTACCTTTATCCACTACAGCATGTAAAAGAGTGTGATATGGAACCGACAATATTACTGTGGACGCCGATTGAACCTACCTGTGAAAAGTATGGGTGTACTTTATCATTACAGTACGCACATCACTCAACGGCAGTCGTGGGTTCAACCTGTCTCTTTCCGTGTTGAACCCTTCGTTGTATACAAACCATATATCGTTACCGTCTCTGATGTTGTACCGAATTCGAACATTTGCCGTTACCACCCTGGCTGCACTGTTGAGCTGAACAAATGCATTCGAGGAGAGCCTTGTATCGAGCGCTGTACGGACCCTGACCCTGGCCAGGTGGACATCAAACCACCCATCCGACCCCGGTACGTCAACCATGTTATACAGCCAGGAGGCTTCCAGTTCAAGATGCCGCGAGAGATTCCAGGTGGGCGAAACGGTTATCGTATGGCGCCAGCCCCCGTAAAAAGTTCCGGAGTCTCCCTGAATTCGGGTCCTGAAGAGCCTGCCTGCACCCATCTGATACCCTGCAGATACCCGCATAAAACGATATTCGCCTGCCGGTATATTTGTCCGATTCAACAGTGTAAAACCGAATGGAACCTCTTCAAAGTGTCCGCTAACCGAAGCATCAAACGAATCTCCCAATGGAGTGACCGCTCTCAATGAAGCACCCGCTTCTGCCGACTCCAGTTGACCGTTGCTCTCACGCCAAAATCCCTCTCCATTGATTCCAATAGTAAAGATCTGTAATGCAGATCCGACACCTGGCATCCAGCCGTACTCCAGATCCTGACTCGCCTGCATATAGTCTCTTCGGGGTACAAATCCGGTTCCAGGATTGTATGAATCACCCGTACGGCTCAACCGGGTCAGCCAGTTCAAACCCTGTCTGCTTCTGCGTTCCCATATCATCTGCATACTGGACCCGGACAAAAACCTGTTACCCATATCCTCCTCGTCCAGAGAGTGTGCCACAGACAGGCTCAAAAAGTCCTCCCCGCCAAGCCGAATCAGGCCGTCGGCCCCATAGCTGAAATTCCAGCCACCCTCCATATCTAAACGGGAGGCAGCCATAACACCGGCCCAGGAACCTGGATTAAACACCTCTCGTCTAAATCGGACAACGCCAAAATTCTCTGCCGGAATCGAGCCATACCTGTCGGTCTGCATATTGAGCACGCCTACATCCCAGTCTCCGATTCGACCCGTAACGCGGCCTCCCCCCAATATTCGCACCTGGTCCCCCGTATCCGTCAGGCCGATTCTCCGGCTGTGGAACAGTCGTGTATCTGTACCCGTTTCAAATGAGAAGATTCCGGAACGCTCCTGAAAAAACTGCCGCTTTTCCGGAAAGAAAAGGTCGAAACGGGTAAGGTTTACCTGTTGATCATCGGCCTCTACCTGTGCAAAATCGGTATTGATGGTCAAATCAAGATTCAGATTATTTCCAAGTCCATACTTGATATCGACTCCGGCTTCCAGATCACGGCTGTTCAACGGTTCATAAGCGGTCTGGCTACTGTTCAGTTGATAGTCCCGCCCCACTCCGCCGGCCACATAAGGAGTAATATGGAGCGGTCGACGGCTGTAGATCCCTTCGAACGATATCCGTTGCGCAAGTGAGGGGCGGAAATAAGCCATCGCAATATTATCCTGAACTTCCGGAAAAGTAATCCTCTCATTTTTTCTTGAGATCCCACGCTGCAGATAAAGGCCCATCACCACACGTCCATTATCGTCCTGGTAACCTAAACTGGAGAAGGGAATACGCACTTCTGCCTGCCATCCAAGATCATCCACATGTGTCTCGACATCCCAATAGGTCATAAAATCGGCATTCATGCCACCCTGCCCATCACCGGACACAAGCCCATCTCGCTTCGCCCCCGACGGAGTGATTGTAAATCCGATGGCCGACTCATAGTCGTTCCAGCTGTCGAGCAGTATGTGAAAGACGTCATCCCCGCTCAGACGGTCCCGGTATAGTGAATTGATACGGATCCCGTCGGGGTCAGAGTCCCAGCCCCTCATTGAGAAGTAGATGTAGTCATCATCATACGCCACCCGGAACTCCGTCTCCTCGGAAGGTGTCAGCCCCGCTACCGGTTCATAGGTAGTCACGGGTAGCGGTGGAATCGCCACCCATGCCTCTTCATTAACTCTACCATCCATAACCACAGGCCCCGTAAGACGCTGAATGGAGAGTGGCTCACCTGGGGTTTGCGCAACCGGACCCGTATCCTGTAAAGCTGTTTGCTCTACTGCAACAGCGCCCATGACATACTGATGTGGAACAAATTGGAGTGTGAAAAAAATGACAAACGGAAGCAGATATTTCAACCTGGTCATAGCAATATTGGGTTTAATTTCGATATGGCCAGGTCAGCAAAACCGAATCTTCCGTTCCGAATGAAACCCCATTTGATATCAAACTGAAGACTATCGAACCTGGCGGCCCGCTAATGTAGGATGGCCAAAATAAAATAACAAGCGGGTGACGTTATTATTACATATGGGTGACATCTCTAATTGTCAGGCAGCAGTTTACATTCAGTTCTGGTCAATTTTCGATGCAAGCCACTGCATCATGTTGGAGAAGAGGGATCATAAAAAAACCCCTGGCTGACCTGACTGTCAACCGGGGGTCTATAATGTAGCGTGGGAGGGACTAAATTAACGTTCTTTTCAATTCCATAAAAACAGCGTAGCGAACACAAAAACGACGTTTATAGAGTATATTAAAAGTTTTTGAATGTTCCTAAAAAAGCACCAAAAACAAATAATGTTTCACCATTGTTTTACCTTTTGCCTTAGTAGCGTTATATTGGACTATACGGTAAAACAAAAATTGGTAACCAAACGGCGAAAATATGGCGACTTCATTTCATCTGTTTCTAAAGAACAGACAAAAGCAGAACGGCGAA
>JBBDIJ010000004.1:0-43145 GCA_040880485.1 Balneolaceae bacterium | reverse complement strand
CAAGACTCACACAACGATCTGCTTATTACTTCAATATGGTAAAGAACAAGACCTTTTACCGAGATCGGAAAAAGCATCGTTGGATGCTCAATTCGTATCGCGGAAAGGATTATCAAGATAGGGTAAACCCCTTGTTCAAGTCAATAACTAATTGGTCTATTTTTCCGAGACCCAAAAGAGGCAAACGTATCTGAGTTGACCTTCAGACTTCTCCGTTACGTCTGCCTCGAAAACGGGGTTATTTTACCCTTACTTCTTCTCTTCCTCATCGTCATCGACCACTTCGAAGTCGGCGTCTACTGCATCTTCACCAGCAGAGGAATCCTCTCCTGAGGGTTCTGATTCGCCTCCGGCGGCCGCCTCCTGCTGCTCCTGGCTTGCAGCTTTATAGATCTCTTCCGATGCCGCACTCCAGGCGTTATTCACCTCTTCAATAGCCGCATCAAGCTCATCAAGCTTCTCTTCGTTTTTCAGTTTTTCAAGCTGATCCACAGCAGAAGTGATGGTCGTCTTGTTCTCCTCGGAGATCTTGTCTCCATATTCATCAAGCTGCTTACGGGTAGAGAAGATGAGCGCATCGGCCTGGTTCAACTTCTCAACCTGTTCGCGAATCCTTTTGTCCTCTTCTGCGTGTTCATCCGCGGCCTGGCGCATCTTTTTCACCTCTTCGTCAGAGAGGCCGGAGCTCTGCTCGATCCGGATGCTCTGCTCTTTGCCCGTACCCTTGTCTTTGGCACTCACATTCAGAACACCGTTCGCATCGATATCGAACGTCACCTCAATTTGGGGCACACCACGTGGTGCAGGCGGGATTCCATCAAGATGGAACCGACCGAGTGTCCGGTTATCGGCCGCTTTGGCACGTTCTCCCTGTAATACGTGAATCTCGACACTGCCCTGATTGTCTGCCGCTGTCGAAAAGACTTCTGTTTTACTGGTTGGAATGGTAGCGTTAGACTCGATCAGTTTGGTCATTACACCTCCAAGAGTCTCGATACCAAGAGTCAAAGGTGTTACATCGAGAAGTACCACATCTTCTACATCCCCGGCCAGCACACCTCCCTGGATCGCAGCCCCAACCGAGACCACCTCATCCGGATTCACTCCTTTGCTGGGATCTTTTCCGAAGAACTCTTTAACAACTTCCTGAATTTTCGGGATTCGGGTCGAACCACCTACAAGAATCACCTGATCAATCCCGGACGCCTTAAGTCCTGCATCCTTCATCGCCTTCTTACAAGGTTCGATTGTACGCTTGACCAGATCATCAATCAGCTGTTCAAACTTCGCACGGGTCACATCGATATTCAGATGCTTGGGCCCGGAATCTGTTGCTGTGATGAAGGGCAGGTTGACGTTCGTTTTCTGAGAACTGGAGAGTTCAATTTTTGCCTTTTCAGCTGAATCCTTGAGCCGTTGCATGGCCATCGGATCTTTTCTGAGATCCACTCCCTCGCTCTTCTTGAACTCATCTGTCAGATAATCGATGATCCTCTGGTCAAAATCATCCCCTCCAAGATGAGTATCTCCGCTGGTCGACTTCACTTCAAACACGCCGTCACCCAGATCGAGGATAGATACATCGAAAGTTCCGCCACCAAGGTCATAAACAACCACAGTCTGATCGGTCTCCTTCTTGTCCAGCCCGTATGCAAGCGAAGCAGCTGTTGGCTCGTTTATAATACGTTTCACCTCAAGCCCTGCAATCTGGCCCGCTTCCTGAGTCGCCTTTCGCTGTGCATCGTTAAAATAGGCAGGCACTGTAATGACTGCTTCCGTCACCTTTTCACCCAGATACTCCTCTGCTGTCTGCTTCATCTTCTGAAGAATCATGGCAGAGATCTCCTGCGGTGCATACAAGCGGTCATCAATCTTCACGCGGGCGGTGCCATCATCCGCTTTCACGACCTTGTAGGAGACCTGCCCGATCTCATTTTTCACCTCGTCAAACTTCCGCCCCATAAATCGCTTTATCGAGGAGAGTGTCTTTTCCGGATTGGTGATGGCCTGACGTTTCGCAGGCGCTCCTACAAGCCGCTCTCCATCTTTGGAAAAAGCAACCACAGATGGAGTTGTTCGACCTCCTTCGGAGTTTTGAATGACAACCGGTTCATTTCCTTCCATAACAGAGACACACGAGTTCGTGGTCCCCAAATCGATACCTATAATCTTACCCATAATTCAGCCTGTCTGCTTTCGTGTTTTAAAAAATGAAATGAAACCGGGTCCCTTTTCGTGTTCCCCAACAGCCGATGCTGTAGAACAGCTGCCGGCCTGAATATCAATCCTGTGTGGAAACACCCGAAACACATTCCGGCTTCACTCCTCTCTCTGCAACCGGGATGCCAACTGATGCTAGCCGATTAATCGTCTGACGTAATGGCATGGATACGGTGGGGGCCGTGAGTGTATGACAGGATTCATAAAGAGTGACTGACTTACTGCCGTGAGACCTTATCAAGATCGTCCCAGAAACCGGGATAGGAGATCGCAGTACATTCGGAGTCCGCTACTGTCGACTTCTCACGACCCATCAGAGCCAGAACCGCTGACGACATCGCGATCCGGTGATCATGTTCGCTCTGAAAGCTGCCGCTCAACGGCTTGTGCACTCCCCTTCCCTGAATCACGATGCCGCCGGCCGTCTCTTCAAAACTCTCTCCCGCATTTTCGAGTACGGCAGCCATGGCACTCAGACGGTCCGTCTCTTTATGCCGGAGTTCTTCCGCATCCGTAATTTCCGAACGGCCTTTGGCAAAACACATCGCCACCATCAAGACAGGAAGTTCATCGATACAGTTGGGTACAAGCTTTGGGTCCAGCCGGATCGCACTGAGTTCTGAACTGCGTACGATTACTGTAGCCATCGGTTCCGGCCCTTCCTCTTCCGCTGAGGAGACGATCTCTATGTCGGCACCCATCTCCAGGAGGATGTTAAGCGCGGCAATCCGGGACGGGTTCAACCCGACTCTTTCCAGACGCAATTCCGCATCGGGATGAACCGCGCCCGCAACCAGCCAGAAAGCGGCTGCAGAAAAATCACCGGGTACAGTATAGCACTGAAGTGGGACGTTATGAGCAAGGCTGCTCACGATCACTTTCCCCTCTTCGTTTTGAACCACAGGCAGGTCCAGGAGCCTCTCTGTGTGATCGCGGCTTTGAGCCGTTTCAATTACCTCGACCGGTTGCTCGCTGTAGAGGCCTGCGAGAAGTACAGCCGATTTTAGCTGGGCGCTTGCAATGGGAAGTGGGTATCGAATCCCTGAAATTCCATTCCCCGGTTCTATCTCGAGGGGTGCATACTCACTCTCTCTTGCGCGTATGACCGCACCCATAGACGTGAGTGGCTCGATGATTCGCTTCATGGTTCGGCTGCTCAGGGATTGGTCGCCGATAAGGCGTGATCGAATGCCCGCTCCGGCAAGAATACCGGAAAGAAGTCTCATAGTGGTACCGGAATTACCACAGTCGAGGTCAGATTCAGGAACCTGGAATGCCTGTCTGCCCTCACTGCGAATCACAACGCGGCTACCCTCCTGACTTACCGGTACTCCAAGACCTCTCAGGCAGTTAAGGGTACTCTGCGGATCGGCCGCCCTGGAGTAATTATCTATCATACTCTCCCCTTCGGCCAGAGCGGCAAACATTGCCGACCTGTGGGAGATCGATTTGTCGGATGGCATCTGAAGTGTGCCTCTGAGCCGGGGTGAACCGTATAAAGTCTTGATCATCTCTCAGTTTGTGCCCAGCAGAGTTCTGGCTCGCGCCGCCACCTCACTGCCAGGATAATTATCAATGATGTAGTTCAGGGTAGAGATCGCTTCGGTTCTGTTCCCCTGCCGAATGTAGATCTCAGATGAGTTATAGTGTGCCTCCACAATCCAGTTATCAAACGTATCGAACAGAACAGTCAATCGGGCATAGGCCGCAAGAGCATCTTCAAACCTCTGTTCTGCCTGTAAAGACCTTCCCAGCATGAATTGTGCTTCGGCACCGATCTCTGTTGAACTCTCGTCAGCAATTTCTCGAAAAACATTTCGGGCCTCCTCATGCCTGCCCTCACTGAACTGAATTTTCGCAAGCCCCAGTCGTGCCACTGCGTTGCCGGGACTGAGGCGAAGAGCATTCTCGAATCGGGTTGTCGCCTCATCAAGGCGATTCAGAGAGAGAGACGCCTCACCCATTCCCAGCCAGGCCTGGGAGTGGTGCCTGGAAGGTTGTTCAAGCAGATAGCTATAGAATCTTGAAGCCTCTTCATATTCGCCCAGTTCCTGATGAATGGAGCCCAGTCGGGCGAGTGCATCTGCCGCCCGTCCAGATTCAGCATACTCCTCCGCAACGGTAGCAAAACTCTCTATAGCCTGTTCCGTACGACCTGTTCTTAAATAAGCATCCGCCAGATTGTACCATGCATCAGGAAGCATATCATCCGAATTTGTGATACGAATATACTGTTGAAAATCCTCGACGGCTCCTTCGTAATTCCCCATTTGATAGATTGCTTCGGCCTGTCTGTAGCGCAGCCGGTCGGCTGTACCGGAAGCGGGGTTGTTGGCGAGGAACTCTTCGAGAATATCGATACTCCTGTCCTCTTCGCCGGCAGAGAGTTGTGCATACTGAATACCTCCAATGGCTTCGATAACATAATCACTTCCGGGGTAACGCCTCAGAACTTCATTGTATGCCTCGATCGCACTGGTGTACTCTCCTGCATTATACCAGGCATCTCCAATATTATATTGAGCCCTTGCCGCCCACGAGGTTCCGGGAAATCTTTCGATGATGGTTCTGAACTCCTCGACAGCCTGCTCATAATTACCGGTATTCAGATAAATATAGGCAACATTATACTGCGCCTGCTCGCGTAGCGAGCTGTAAGGGTAAATACGAAGAAGCCGGCGAAATTCAGTAACCGCCTCAAAATTTCGGTTCATCCTGTAGTAGCTGTTAGCCACCTGAAACATGGCGTAGTCTCCTCCAGGCTCGGCACCTATCACACGGTTGTAATACTCCATTGCACGGCCGTACTCCCCAAGTGCAAACCAGGAGTCCCCAATACGCAATTGAGTATCCGTCTCATACGGAAAGAGTGCAATGGAGGGTGGCTCATAGTTCTCAAGAAAATCGACAAACGGACCTACTGCATTTTCAAAATCACCCATCATAAAATAGCTCCAACCGAGAGCGTAACGAGCTGCACCTGCAAGTTCATGGCCGGGATAGTCCTCTATGAAGCGAACAAATTGTGTTGCTGCCGGGCCATAATTCGCCAGCTGATAGTGGCTGTCGGCTCCCCAGAAGAGCGCTTCTGCACCCAGGTCTGAATTTGGCGCATCATCATACACCGCCTGAAACTCAGGCTGTGCCTGCTCATACGCCTGGTTACTGTAGCGTAACCAGGCGCGTTGGAAACGAGCCTGCCTGCGAAAACGCGGGTCTACATCTCCCAGCTCTTCAACCACATCAAACGCCTCCAGCGCAAGCGTATATTCACCATTCGCATAATAAGCCTCTCCAAGAAAGGTGAGTATCCTGGCCGGTTCCTGCAGCTCCCCGGTCCTTCTGGCAAGTGGCAGCAGTACTTCTATGGCCTCCACATAACGACCCCTTTCAAAAGCAGTGACTGCCCACTCATACCACGCTTCCTCTACAATAAGACCCTCCTGGAAACGGTCCCCGAACTCCCTGAACGTCTCCAGAGAACTCTGATACCTTCCACCGATCTTCTCGTTAACTGCTTTGTAGTAGAGAGCTTTACGTGCAATTTCATCGTCACCACCGGACGCATTATTGAAGGCTTCTGCCGCCCAGTGATAGATCCCCTGCTTGTGAAATACCCAGCCCAGCCCATAATAGGCCGCACGGGTATCCTGATCATCCCCTGCACGGCTCAGGTACAGCCTGTAGAAACGGGCGGCTTCATCGAGTTGGTTCAGTGCATTGTAGCTCTCTCCGGTAAGATAGATCGCTTTGGAGCGCTCCTCTCCATCCAGATAGGGAATAGCCTCTTCAAATGCTGCAGCGGCTTCTTCAAACCGATCCTGCTGGTAGTACGACTCGGCAAGGGCCGTACCGATACGTCTCGTTATTGCATGATTCGGATATCTCATTCGAAGCAGCTCGAACGCCGTAGAGGAGCTTTCATAGTTCTCCTCTTCAATATAGAGCCGGCCTCTTGAATAGAGTGCCAGAGGGGCCCATCCGGAATCCGGCCATCCATCTGCCAACTCCAAAAAGTAGGACCGTGCACGACTGTAATATCCACCTTCTACAGCGGATTCGGCCATCTGATAGAGAAGCTCCACTTCCCGCGATTCACGAATCGGATATAACCTGGCTCTTTCAAATAGCTCGAGTGCATCTGCCCAGAGTTCACGTTCTGTATATTCAATTGCGAGATCAATCAGAAACGCAGAAGAGTGCCTGCTATTCGGAAAGGCACGTACAAACCACTCCACCTCTCTCTCGAAATCTGAAGGCCGGACCCTGCTTCGAGCCCGGACTATGTGATAGGCCGCCGCCTCCCTTACAGCTGCGTTCTCCCCGGCACTCTCAAATGCCCTCTCGAAGTGAGGTATCGACTCCGAAAAAAGTCCCTCACTATAGAGTTGAGACCCGGTTTGGTAGTTGGCATCCGGAGACTCCTGCACATGCTGTGCTCCCGCAGAAAACGGTAGCAAAGAAAGCAGAATAAGTACCGGGGTCGGAATGCGGGGAATTCGAATCATTCAATTTTGGAAATTAGGGCAGAAATATTTCCGCGGGCGGAATATAATCAGTTCGACAGACTCTTACCTGTTGTTCAGGGCAGGGGCTCTGAGGGGCTGGTGCTTCGCAAGCTCACCCGGAATAACGCATCATACGTCCAGATAGCGTATCAATTCATCTGCCCTGTCGGTCATGTCGGCATGCATAAAGTCGCTTCGGTTTTCCGATGCAACCACATAGCCGTGACGCCGTAGAGAGTTGCTGATCGCTGAAGACTCCTGGATATCCAGCTTGATCGAAACACTGAACGAAGCACCTTCCGTGGTTGGCCTGTCTACAGCTACGGCCAGAATCCGGGCACTCTCCGATTCAATCAGGTGTACGATTTCACTAAGTGTGAAATCGGCAGATTCCAGCTCTACTGTAATCACGGAACCCGTTGCCGCCAGATTTAGCATCGAAGAGAGAGCGTCCAGCACACGCTTTTTGTGAACCACACCCAGAAAGCGGCCATCCCGGCTTACCACTGGCAGTATGCTCAATTCATGCTGCAACATCTGACGTGCCACTTCAAATACGTGTTGATGTTCATCTACATAGACAGGCTCAGAGAGCTCCAGGGAAGAGAGTGCCACTGTTTTGTCATTCAGAGAAATCAGGCTCATCAACAAAACCCGGCCAACCAGCCGACCCGTCAGGGGATCGGCAACCGCCATCTCCTTTGTTTCTGAAGCCTCCATTTGGGCAATCACATCCAGGGCACTGTTGTCTGTAGTGACCGGGTCAAACTCTATTTCCAGCATGTTTAATGCAAACATATCACTCCTTTTGTCCGGTTGATTCACTTTCTACGGTCCGATCCAACTCAACCATAAGAGCCCGAAAGCGGCTTCTGTCGGTCTCTCCCATCTGGCCGGTAACCACTACCCCGGCCGTCTCAAAATCCTCTTGTTCAATAACAGCAACTTCGTGCAAAAATGCTACGGCACGATAGTGGCTGTGTGGTATCCTGAATTCGAAATCAACAAAGTCTTCCTCGACCAGATGCTCTATTCGATCCCTCAATTTCCCGATCCCGATCCCCCGGACAGCAGAAACAAACAGCGCGTCCTTCCATTGGCGTTTCAGCTCCGCAAGGTCTCCCGGTTCAACCCGGTCAATCTTGTTAAAAACAAGTTGATTCATCTTGTTACGAATACCGAGCTCCTTAAGAGTCTGCTCTACAACATCGATATAATCTTCGATCGAGGGAGAAGAGGCATCCACCACATGGAGAATAATGTCGGACTCCCGTACTTCATCCAGTGTCGATTTAAAACTCTCAATCAGATGATGCGGAAGTTTACGAATAAAACCGACTGTGTCGGAGAGAAGTACGGTATGATTTGCCAGATCGAGCCGTCTGACCGTTGAGTCCAGCGTTGCAAAAAGTCTGTCTTCAGCGAGAACATCGGTGTCGGTCAGAGTATTCATCAAAGTGGATTTTCCGGCATTTGTGTAGCCTACAATGGCAACCCGAACATGATCCCCACGCCTTTTTCTCTGGGTAGTCCGCTGCCGGTCCAGCTTTTCAAGCTTCTCTTTGAGCACGGAAATACGCCGGCCTATAAGCCTCCGGTCCGTTTCAATCTGTGTCTCGCCAGGACCTTTAGTTCCAATACCACCCGTCTGTCGGGAAAGGTGTGTCCAGAATCGGGTGAGCCTGGGCAGCAGATACTGAAGCTGAGCAAGTTCTACCTGTGTTCTGGAAGCGGAAGTTCTGGCCCTTGAGGCAAAAATATCGAGGATCAATCCGCTTCGATCGAGCACTTTTGTCTGGGCCTCCTTCTCTATGTTACGAATCTGGGTGGCTGTAAGATCATCATCAAAAATGACGGTGTCGATCTTTAACTCTCCAACCAGCGCACCTATTTCACGCAGTTTCCCTTTACCCACATAGCTGGTCGGGTCGGGGTGATCGCGGTTTTGCAATATCCGGTGTACGGTTACCGCACCGGCTGTATCGGCAAGCATCTCCAGTTCAGCAATGTACTCTTCTGCCTGCCAACGGGGCACATCCGCTCCATAAACACCAGCGAGAAGTGCTTTCTCTTTTTCGGTTTTTGTTTTGGTACTGTTCTTTTCAATCAATGGTCTTTGATTCAGGTGCACATTGCCACATACTGTTAACGCTCATGGAAGGTACAGCGTGAACATTTATTAATAGGTATTCATTTTACCTGAACGTCTCTCTGAGTCTCATGGTTCGCTTTTCGGTGATTCCGGCCGATATAATTTTGACACGAGTAATTCTAAAACCAGAAAAATGATTGCGGCAATAATAAACCAGTGCCATATCTCCCGGTCATAGCCTGCCTCGTACAACATGTCAGAAAATTCCGCGTCGGTTGCATCCGCGAAGAAACGAATGGAGAGTGAGGGAAAATGTTTGGATAACCGTTCCATCCATTCATCCGGGTTCAATGGGTTAAAATCTGATTCCGCAGGATCCTGATTTACTGCAAATTGTTGAACCTGTCCACTTTGAACAAGGCGTATCCATCCGGGGTCCCAATCGAGTGCATCATAGCGTACTTCAATTCCATTCCGAATTGCAAATCTGTTTGGTACAACCTCTCTGTCTCCCGACTTGATATGAACCTGCTCGGGCTGTCCATCCAGCACAGCCCGAAATCCCGCTCCGAGTATGTGCTCCTGCAAACCGGCTTCATCGATGCCGGAAATGTAGAGAAGGGCCCTGTAGAAGAGCGGTGCAAATACAGGCTTCACCGGAAAATCGGACCATCCGGGGTCGGCTCCGATGGACGAAATCAGTACCGTTCCCTTTCCCGACTGCTGCTCGAGTAACAGAGGGGCGCCACTCTGTGAAGAGAGAAGAGTCCACTTTCCCGGAGATGGCGAAGGTGTAAAACGCCAGGAGAAGTAAATTTCCGGCAGATTGACACGGAGCTCCTCCTCCGGGCTGTCAAAAATATCATCCAATACAGGATGGCCAAGTCGAATCGGACTCATTCGATCTGCAGATTCAACGGCGCCATACTCTCCGATCAACCCGTCAAACCGACCCGCCTGCAGGCGATCTGTCAATCGATTGTAGGATTCCAGGTCTCCATCAGGTGCAGGAAAAAAGATCAGGCCGGTACCAGATTGAACCAGGTTCACCAATTCATCGAGCTGCCAGGAAGGGATGGAGAGAACACCATCCAGTACGATGCCATCCCACTCCTCGTCAGACTGCAATATTGGATCGCTTATGTGTGCCCTCTCTACTACAATTCCGTCATTCTGTTCAACCGTAACATCCAGTAAAGACGGTAGAAACGAGGGGTAGTGAGAGGGGTTCTCCTCTTCGCGTACAAGGTGAAGAATCCTTCGCTCACGGGGCATTCGCAAGGTGAAATAACGGTGGTTATCGAACGTCATCTCATCACCTTCCAGGATGAACCTTCCGATCACTTCTTCCCTGCCGGCCGGTAGAAGTTCAAATGTATACTGCTCACTCTGCCCCGGTGTCATCGAGACCGTGTGTTGCCCTACAAGTTCCCCCTCCACTTCCAGGGAGAGTGACAGATTTTCCACAGGAGTCTCGTGAAAGTTAACAAGCTGCGTGCCAATGGAAACCGGGCCCGATCCGCCAAAAATAATCTGGTTCAGAAAAACCGAAGTGATACCAACATTTGCCCGATCCGATTCGCCAACTGTAATCACTTGTACTTCTTCCATTTCGGCCTGAGGTTCTCCGGATTCAAGCGGCTCAAGCTGTGTTGCCTGACCATCCGTCAACAGAAACAGAAGGCCCGGTGCCTCACTCGCCTGGCCGGCTCTGTCCAGTATTCGATTCACCCTCCGATCTATAAAATTCCCCCGGTTTTGAACTTCTATGTCATCCAGATGTGTGCGCGCAGCTGCGGGTGTCAATACCGGCAGTGACAGAGAGGGACCGTTCGTCTGTTCAAGAATGAATCGATCGCCTTGCGAAGCCCGATCAATAATCCCACGGGCAATACGTTGAATCTGTTCGAAGTAAAGGCCATGAGAGTCAATCTGTTCCATACTGGGACTGTTGTCAATCAGAATGGCCGTAATCCCCGGTTGATAGTTCACATGGCGAGTTCCGTCCGGATTCGGAAGAAAGGGGCGAGCCAGTGCCAGAGCCAGCATGAGCAGAACCATTGCTCGAAGAGCAAGAAGCAACCACCGACGTATCCGGACCCTTCTAAGCGTGTTCTCGCGCAGTGTATTGAAGAGGGCGAGTGATGAGAAACGAATGTGTCTGGGTTTTCTCCTAAACACAAAGTGAATAAGGAACGGAATGGCCACCGCCAGCAACCCGATCAAAAAGAGAGGACTCAGAAAACTCATTTGCTAAAAAAAGTTCTTACTTTCTACCCCTTCATTCAAGCTATTGCAATCACAGATTGTTCCCAAACAGAATGTTTCCAATAAGTTTATTTTCATACTGATGCGTCACCAAAACGTCGTAATGTCTCTTTTTGGCCTGTTATTGACGGTACTGCTGACCTTTACCGCCTGCAACAGAGCATCTGACACTACATGGACGGAACTGGTTCCGGAGCACACGCCCTGGGTGATGATACCACAACAGGAAGAGACCATCTACTCTCTACTTGAGGCTCCCTATATCACTCTTCTGGAAGACTTGAGCTCATCGTCCATGCAGGTGACCGGTGAATTGCTGACAGAGAGTGACGAATCCATCTACGTACGCGCAATCCTCCTTTTTCCAGACACGGCCAATGAGTGGAAGCCGGTATGGGTCACCGAAACACCTGCAGCCCTGCTCCAGTGGCTCGCACAACGATTTCACCGACCCTTTGCCCAGAACCTTTACACATTTAAAGGGCAGGATATACACCATTTGAGTCTGGATAACCGCTCGCTGTTTGCCGTTCGACACGGCTCCTGGACACTCTTTTCAGAATCCAGTTTTGCGATCGAAGAGATGATTCGAACTTCATCCGGCGAGCTGCCCTCCCTGCAACTGCAAACCCGTGACATCGAGCCAGGTACCCTTATTGTCAATACATCGCATTTGGATCGCTGGGTTGGACAGAACGCCCAGGTTCTATACAGGCCCGCACTGACAGGATCTTTTCAGGGAGGCACGCCTCTGGGACTCAAGCTGAACCAGACGTTTGAAGATAGTACTGAAGAGGCGCCGCTTTGGAAGCTTGAAGGACTCATGGAGGCTCCCGGCGACTCCTCCCCTCTTATTCGCAGCATATCTGCTGAATCTGCCCCTATCACACTGGAACGCTATATACCCATACCGGTCGCAACCTTTTCAATTCTTCAACTCCCTCCCCGAATGGTACCGCCGGACCAGCCACCTTCAGGAGAGCTCGATCAACACCTCATCGACAATCGTGAGCTGTGGCAAAGATTGGCCACGGCCCTGGGAGACGAAATTGCATTCGCCGCTTTTGACGAATCGGGCCTCACTACCAGTAGCGAGTTTCTGTTTCTTCGCAGAGCTGAAGATCCCGAAACGGTCACACAGATTCTGGAACAGCTCAGGGAGGAAGAGTGGATTGTAAGTACCGGGAACATCTACCACATCAACAGTCTCCTGCTCGGGCAGCTAATCGGCTCGGACCTCTCGCCCATTACAAGTTTCTATCTTTCCGTCTTTGACGGTGTCGTGGCCATCTCCCGCAACCGTCAGATTACAGAGCGGGCTCAAACAGATTTTGATCGTCGTAATGTGGTCCTCTACGACCCGTATTACGAGGGTTTCAGGAGCCAGTTTCCGGACGAGATAAGCTCAATAACCTATGTAGATGGAGAGCGATTTCACACCTATGTGCAACCCTGGCTATTCCCTCTACACAAGATCGGGGCACTCACCTCCAGATTTGACATACTTCTGATTACCACACACCGAAACACTCTTTCAGATCCACTGGCAGTGTCTGTTTCCAGCTTTCAGAGGGAGCGTGAACTGGAACCTTACCGGGAACGGTGGCTCTACCCCCTCTCTGCTCCGGAAATTAGCGGCGAACCGGTACTGACAGACCTTACTGGTAATGGAAGAGAGGAAATTGTGTTTTCGACTCCACAGGGTTCCGTATTTGCAATCTCCGCAGACGGAAGTATTGTTACGCAGGTAAGTACCGGCTCAGACACACCAGTGGGCCCGCCGGTTGTATTTGACTGGTACGGGAACAATCAACGTGTCATCATGCAGGCCGCCGGCAATCGGATCTATGCATGGAACCTGAATGGCGAGATGCTGCCTAACTTCCCGGTTCAAGCCGGTGAAGAGATCACAACTCCCCTTCAAATTATTGATGTAACCCGAAACGGACTTGCGGAAATGCTCTTTGCGACTGCAGACAGGCGTTTTCATATTTTAGATGAGAGAGGAAATCCGATCACCGGGTGGCCGCAAACAACCAATGCGGTTATCCGTTCCAGGCCACTCTTTCAGATGCTGGGCAGCGAACGGACGCTCATAGCATTTTCTGAAAATGCCCTTCATGCCTGGAGTGTCAACGGAATGCGGAGAGACGGTTTTCCACTCTTCACCGAAGCCCGCTTTAACGGTTCCCCGATCATATATGGCGAACACATCCTCGGTGCCGGTTCCGATGGCCAACTCTACGCCGTTGGTGAACAAACTCTCTTTGCAGATTCTCTTGACTCTTCAGTTACCGGAGATTCCCTGATTGTTCAGAGCCTGAATGTCTCCAACAGCCCGTTGAACGCAACTCCGGTAGTCACAAATGAGCGTGTTCGAACCGACGACGAAGAAATTTTACAGGAGGATCTGATTCTTACCCAGAGCGCTAACGGGTCCATCTTTCTGATTAACATGGAGGGGAGTGTACGCTTTACAAGAAGTATGGCGCAACCGTCATCAGAAACCTCAGGGCCAATGACTACCGATTTGAATGGTAACGGACAGAGCGATCTGGTCGCACTTGCAGGTTTTGGGCGCCTGTTCGCCTGGAATCTCACTACAGGAGAGAGGATTACCGACCTTCCGACAACATCCATGCGTTTTCCCGTCATAAGAGATTTGACACGTGACGGCCAGATGGAAATTATTGCGCATACACGAGAGGGGCTCCGTGCCTGGACCATTTTGAGCCTTCCGCAGGAGTAACACAGAGAAGTTCAAAGCAGATCTGCAAGTGCCTCATTGAGGTCACCAAACTGAAACTGAAAGCCGCTGTCAACCAAGCTTCCGGGCACAGCACGAACACTACCTGTAATGGGCTTCGCTGCTTCACCCAAAACCCATCGCAATAGCGGTTCCGGTACACGGAAAAACGAGGGCCGGTTCAACACATTCCCTATCGAATCAGCCAGCTCACGCATGGTCACGGGAGAGGGGCTACAAGCGTTGTAAACACCCCGGAAGCCATCCTGCTCCAGTGGCCAGAGGAGAGCGCGGCACAAGTCCTCCATATGGATCCAGGATAGATATTGTTGTCCACTTCCCAGCGGCCCCCCGATGAAAAAGTGATACGGCCATTTTAACTGCTCCAAAGCTCCGCCATCCTTTTGCAAGACAATTCCAAAACGAGGTATAGCTACCCGAACACCCGCCTCCTTTGCGCGATGAGCAGCCGCCTCCCAGTCGATGCACAATTGTGCTAAAAAGTCGTCTCCAGCACCGGACTTCTCATCGATCAGGCGATCTCCATGATCTCCGTAGATATTGATACCTGAAGCCGAAACCAGTAGTTCCGGCGGATTTTCTGCTGATATCATCGCCTCCACCAGCTTATTGGTTGTCTCTATTCGGCTGTCGTACAGCGATTGTTTTACTTTTTTTGTCCAGCGGCTGGAGAAGAGATTCTCCCCGGCCAGATGAATCACCATATCCGCCTCATTCATCACTCTGTTAAGGTCCGAGTCCCAGGAGACGAATTTCTGATTACGGGACTGCTCCTCCCTATACTTTGCAGGTGATCGTGTCAGGACGGTCACATACCCGCCCTGTTGAAGAAGGTTGCGGCAAAGGTGGCTACCTATAAAACCTGTCCCGCCTGTAATCAAATAGTGTCTGTTCATGGTCACCGATTGAGTGTTTTCAGAGTATCAGAACCAGATAGACCCATAGGAAAGGTGAAGCGAGAATGAGTGCATCGAATCGGTCGAAAAAACCGCCATGGCCCGGAAGAAGTCTGGAGGAGTCCTTGACTCCCGCCCACCTTTTGAAGCGGCTCTCAGCCAAATCGCCAAGTGGGCCCATCACTCCTGTAATCGGCACCATTGGAAGCAGCAGATACCCATCAATGGAGATGGAGTCTGAAATAGAGACCATCAAAAGTAGTGCTATCAGGCTCCCGGCCATTCCGAACCAGAACCCTTCCCAACTCTTGTTTGGGCTTACCGACGGGGCCAATGGCCTTTTTCCAAAAAGTCGGCCACCTCCGTATGCAAAAATATCATTGCTCCAGATGAGTACGATCACCAGAATGGCGAGCATCACTCCCTCGGTTTCAGGTGCCAGGTATCGGATTTCATGAAAAAAGAGAAGGCCGAGCGGTGCATAGAGTCCGCAAAACAGGGTGGCTCCCCACCGGTTCATCCCCTCAGGCCCGGTTTTTCTGTATAGAATGGATGTCATCGCACCGAGCATAAGAATAGCACCAGCCACAAGAAGCCAATCAGGCCCTCTGTGCAGCGACCATGCGACTGCCCCGGTGAGCAGAGCCAAAAACGCCACTGGACGGCCATTCATCTTTCGAAAGAGGAAAATCATCTCCAACAGGACGGCAAGTGCAATACCCGCAAGAAGCAGTTCAAAAAAAAGGCCGCCTATCCATAGCAGCCAGATGAAGAGTGCACCTGCAGGCAGGGCAAAGAGAAAACGCCTGAGCAACTCACTCACTCAGCCTCCGGGTCATCATCTTCATCCTCCGGATCCTCGGCAAGCTCTGTTTCAAGCTCCTCAAGGGCTGTACGAGCCTGCTTTTCATACTCTTGTGGCACATAGAGATAGACCATCGACATCTCCCCAAAGTTCAGGCTGTAGGAAGAGTCACGCTTGGAGAGAATGTTGGAAGGTATCCTCAAATTGGCGAGATAGTTCTTCGCCATGGCGACTTCATACTCCGTCCCCCTCTCATAAACACAGACCCAGTTGTCGATACTTTTTGGCCTTTCCGGCCCGTCAAAAAATCCCATAGGTATAGCTTCAGGTTTCTGTTACCGACTGATTCGCTTCAGACCTCCGAACAAGAAGATATATCAGCCATGAAGAAATAAGAGCACCTGCAAATAACACTGTTAGCGGTGGTGTCGTTTCCGCTGTCATCTCTGCAAAAGCAAGTTCAGGATAAAAGCTGGCCAAAAGTACGGCCGCACCGTTGTTTACAAAGTGCGCGACGATGGCAGGATAGAGACTGCCACTGAGCCAGGTTACGAGAGCCAGCAGGAGACCCAGAAGAGCCAGAGGAAGCAGATTGCCCAACTGGAGGTGATAGAGCCCGAATAGCAATCCGGAGACAACTATGGCTGGCCAGGCACCCCAACTTTTTTCAAATGCCCGTTGAAGGTACCCTCGAAACATCACCTCTTCACAAATAGCAGGAACGAGTGCAACATGAAACAGGGCAATCCAGATGGCTCCATCCTGTGAGAGGAAATCTTCGATCATCTCATACTGGGCTTCCTGCAAATCACTAAAGAGATCCGGCAGGGGCAGTTGCTGGTTCAAATAACCGACATACCAGACCACTGGTTGAACCGAAATAAAGAGCAGTGCTGTAATTCCCACATACCATCCGGTGCTCTTATCATGCCGGAACCGCAACCAGTGCCTCCGCGACCCGCTTCCAGTATGCAGACCGGTAAGAAACCAGGTAACAATGGCCAGAAAAAGAATCTGGCCTGCACTGTTTCCAATAAATACCAGGTCCATCCGCTCCGACATCAAGCTCATCAGATCAGAACCCGAATCGACACGCCCCTCGGCCATAAATATGAGCAGTGTTGCCACCACACCGGCAAAAAGCTGAAAAAGACCAAATGCGACAATGGCCCAGATGATCGCAAGGCCCCAGTGTGAAAAACCGTTCCGTTCTACCCAAGAGGGTTTTTCGGTGAGAGGCAGATGCTCATCATCCATTCCGGGAAAATTCGTCATTCGCCACCTCCATCCGTTTCCACCCGGGCTCCAAACACTTTAGCTCCAATCAGACCGGTCAGCAGATTCAGAAGGCCGGTTATAAACGACCCGGCCACAATTTGCGAAACCAGAGTCTGTTCACGGAAACTCTCCGAAAGCTGATCAGTCAGCTGCTGCCGTACATCGGAAGGAACAACCATTTGCTCTACATCAGCCACTATACTCTCTACAAGTGCCTCTTCATAGACGGGATCGACCTGCTTCCAAATCTCATTAAGGATCGAAGAGGAGAACACCACAACCAGACCTGTCAGAAGGCCCACAAAAGCTCCCCTGCCAAGAGTGATTTCAGGACGAACCTTTCGAGTGTAGTACCAGACGGTTGCCATACCGGCAAACATGGTGGCGAAACCTATCAAAACTCCTGCAATCATATACCCCGACATCAACTCTCCAGTCGGTTCGGAGGCAATCTGCTGGTAGCCTACCAGCAGCCCGAAAAGAAAACTGACGGTTCCAAAGAGCGCACCCACAAGCAGTGCAGGATACCAATGCTCTCTGTCCTCTTGCCGATTCGGTTCTGCCGATACTGAATAGGGTTCATCCATATCCTTACTCCTTTTTTTTACGATTGCCGCCTTGTACTCCAAGTCGATCCAGAAACAGTTCCGGAGCCCGACGTGGCCGGCGAGTCTCTCTATCCATAAATGCAAGTGTTACGTGGCCCAGGGCTACCGGTCTTTCAGCATCCTCTGTAAATAGTTCATACCAGGTATCGAGGCGGACTGCCGGCGGGTCAAACACGGAGACCACGATCTTCATCTCTTCATCATACCGGACAGGGGCTTTATAGGAGATCTCTGTATAGACTACGGGTAAAAGTACGCCATCATCTTCCATCCGGCTATAGGGGAGGCCCAACGCCCGTATCATCTCTGTCCGGGCAACTTCAAAATATTCGAGATACCGTCCGTAGTACACATATCCCATACGATCCGTCTCACTGTAACGGCTGCGAAGAGTGTGCATATATCGATGAAGAGGCTCCTGTCCGGATGGAAGTCGGACCATACACCTACTCGTTTTTATTTTTACCGGACCGGGCCGATGCACTCTTCCAGACACCCATATCGCAATACTTTGCGATTCTCTGATCCACCAGTTTAGTCACTTTCAGTTTACCCAGCCGGTCCAGGCTCTCGATCAGTGTGGTCTTTACGGCATTGGCAGACTGTTCCCAGTCCCGATGAGCACCTCCCATGGGCTCCTCAATCACACCATCTATAATCCCGAGCTCCAGAAGATCGGGAGCTGTCAGCTTTAATACTTCGGCTGCCTGCTCTTTGTACTCCCAGTTTTTCCAGAGAATCGAAGAACAGGATTCCGGTGAAATGACCGAATACCATGTATTCTCCATCATATAGAGCTCATTTCCCATACCGATGCCAATCGCCCCCCCACTGGCACCCTCTCCAATCACGATTGAGACAATTGGCACCTTGAGTGTTGCCATGAGCTTCAGGTTCCGGGCGATCGCCTCCGCCTGTCCCCTCTCCTCAGCCTCCAGTCCGGGGAATGCACCCGGAGTATCCAAAAAGGTTACAACGGGAATACCAAATTTTTCGGCCAGCTTCATCAGCCGGTACGCTTTGCGATACCCCTCCGGGTTGGCCATACCGAAATTTCTGTATTTTCGCGACTGGGTATCACGGCCTTTCTGGTGTCCCAACACCATCACGCTGTGGCCATCGATGGTCCCCAGACCACCAACGATTGCCTTGTCGTCACTAAAAAACCGGTCTCCGTGCAGCTCGATAAAATGGTCGACAATACGCTCTATGTAGTCCAGCGTATAGGGGCGTTCCGGATGTCTTGCAAGTTGCACTCGTTGCCACCGGGTAAGGTTAGTAAAGATTGATTGACGCAGTTGATCTGCCTTCTCCCGTAACCTTTCAATTTCCGGCTGGAGGACATTATCACCCACTGAAAGCTCTTTGAGCTCTTCAATCTTTTTCTCAAGATCGGCAATGGGCTGTTCAAAATCGAGATGTTGCATAGTTCACTATAACGTTCAAATCCACCTTTATTGGAAATAATATAATGCTTTTGGGGTGTGAATACCGAATTGCAGGCATTGAACCGGCGCCTGATATTATTCCCGAATTTCCATCTTCTCTGCAAAATATTCACAGAAATCTCTCATATCACCGCTGATTCGCTCATCCGAAACGGACTTTTCGAGTGTATCGGCCATAGTGACCAGTGTCTGATGAAAAAAGATCTTCATCTCATCTACAGTCATCTCTTTGGTCCAGAGGTCCAGACGCAATGTATCTTTTCTGTTGTGGTCCCAGAGAGAGAGCAACATGGAACGACACTCTGCTTCATCCACTCGCTCCAGATCTGTCGCTCTCCAGAGAATCTTCTCCGGGATATTCTTCTCATCCAGTTCCACAGTAATGTGAATCTCTTTTCGGGTTGAACCGCTCTTGTTACTGCTACTTTTACTACTCATAGCTCCTCACTTGTCTGTCTTGCATTCTCGTCTCAGTGTATCCAGAACCTGTTGAAAATCGGGAGGGAGAGAAGAGTCGAACTGTACCATCTCCCCGGTTCCGGGGTGCACAAACCCCAGGGTTTTAGCATGAAGGGCCTGCCTCTGCATCCGTTTAAACAGATTTTGATACATCGATTTTCGACTTCCCGTATTCTGCCCGTAACGGACTACATCCCCGCCATAGGTCTGGTCACCAAACACATAATATCCCTCATGCTGCATGTGAACCCGTATTTGATGGGTTCGGCCCGTTTCAAGGTTTATCTCTGCCAGGGCCAGAAAATCAAAGTACTCCAGGATCCGGAAGTGGGTCACCGCCTGCTTCCCCTCCCCATCGGGCAGAACCGTCATCACCTTTCTGTTCCGGGGTGATCGTCCGAGATTCCCGACGATGGTTCCCTCCGGGGGCGGGTGGCCCCACACAATGGCCAAATAGGTTCGTTCGGCACTTTTTTTGGCAAATTGCCGACTCAGTTTACGATGAGTCTCATCGTCCCTGGCCACAACGAGCAGGCCGCTGGTATCCTTGTCCAGCCGGTGCACAATTCCTGGCCGAAGTGCCTCCTCCCCCTTTGAAGAGAGATCCTGTTGAGTATACCAAAGCAGTCCGTTGACCAGCGTTCCCTGCCAGTTGCCAAATGCCGGATGCACAACCACTCCGGGCTCCTTGTTCACGACAATCAGGAACTCATCTTCATAAACGATATCCAGATCCATCTGCTCCGGCTTCGCCTCTTCAGGCGGAGGTTTCGGCAGGGTGATTTCCACCACATCTCCCGCCTGCAAAATATAGGATGCCTTTTCAAGCCGCCCGTTGACTACAACATGTCCATCTTTAATGGCTTTCTGGACCTTGTTTCGGGAGGCATTACGTACAGAGCCGGTTATATATACATCCAGCCGGACCCCGGTATTCTGCCCTTCCGGTATATGCAGGATATACTCTGTCTTTTTGGGATGTTCTCGTTCTACAAGCATTGGATTAAAATACAAAAAAGTTCTTCGAACCGTATTGCAAGGAAGCGAGAGACGCAGGCTCATATAATGGCAGGCCTTTCAAAGGGCCGGGAACATGATATTTCATCAAGAGAGGAGCCGCCGGCGATTCCGGCCTGTCTTCAGACGGAAAACTGCCGGCGGTTTCTTATTTTCGATTCAATCAAAAGCCAACGCAACTCTCTCCATGATACGTACGATCTACATTCGGGATTATGCTCTCATCGATGAACTTGAGGTTGCTTTCACCCCGGGGCTGAATATACTGACGGGACAGACCGGAGCAGGAAAATCGATCATCATCGGTGCTCTCAATATGATTCTCGGGGAGCGGGCCGATACCGAAGTAATACGTCAGGGCGCATCCAAAGCGATTGCCGAGGGGCGTATCGATGCAGCCGGGCATGAAGAGATCCGGCAGATCCTCGAAGAGAATGAGGTAGAGTACTCTCCTGAACTCCTGTTGCGCCGTGAAATTCGCCCGGGTGGAAGCCGTGCTTTCATAAATGACACACCGGTAACTATACAGGTCTTAAAAAGTGTTGGCAACTACCTTGTAGACTTGCATGGCCAGCACGATCATCAATTGCTACTGAATGAAGAGAGTCACGCATCGGTGATCGATGCGTTCGACTCGGTCTCACCACACCTCGCCGAATGGGAAAAGAGCTGGCATGAGATCTCCATCACCAGAAAAAACCTCCGGGACTTGCGAAACCGGGAGAGAGAGTTGAAGGAGAAAATGGAACTGTGGAAGTTTCAGGTCAATGAACTCGAGCAGGCTGGCCTGGATCCGGTTGAAGAGAAAGAGCTGGAAGAGGAGATGACTCTTCTGGACAACGCTGAAGAACTGGACCGGAAAGCGGGAGAGATTACGGAGCTGGGTAGTGGTGAAAAGGGCAATCTGATAGACCTGCTCAATCAGGTCAAGCTTCACCTCGAAGACCTTGCAAGAATCGAAAAAGAGTTTGAAAACTATCTGGATGAGGTTTCTGCTGCCCGAATCAGTGTAAGAGAAGCCGTTCAGTTTGCCGAGCGTTACCGAAGCCGTATTGAATTTAATCCACAACGCCTGGAGCAACTACGGCAGAGGCAATCGGAACTGAACCGCCTTCGCAAAAAGTATGGGCGAGACATTCCGGAATTAATCTCCTGGCTGGATGAGCTTAGACATGAGCTTAAACTGGCGGACAATTTCGATCTTGAAATTGAGAAGCTGGAGAAGATCCATTCCGGCCAGAAGCAGCAGCTGCGCACGAAAGCTGTAAGCCTTCATGAAGCGCGGGTAAAAGCCGGGGAAGAGTTATCCCGCGGGATTGTAGAAAAATTGAAACATCTTGGAATTCCTCACCCTCAGTTCCATACAGCAGTAGAGTGGCACAGAGTGGACAACGGCTGGCTCGAGATCGGTGGATTACCGGTTCAATGCACAGAGTCCGGATGTGACCTGATCTCTTTTCACATATCTACCAACCGGGGCGAAGATCCCAAACCACTGGCAAAAATTGCTTCCGGCGGAGAAGTAAGCCGTGTCATGCTTGCCATGAAGTCGATTATCGCACGTCAACAGCGGCTTCCTGTCATGATTTTCGACGAAATCGATACCGGAATCAGCGGTCACATTTCAGAGAAGACCGGTCGTGAGATGAGGTCACTGGCAACTGAGTGTCAAATTATTGCCATCACCCACCAGCCACAAATAGCGAGTCAGGCTCACAGCCACTACCGGGTCGAAAAGTCAGAGACCGAGGGCAGAACAGTGTCGCGCATCATTGCTCTCTCCGATGAAGAGCATATTACAGAGATTGCCGCATTGATGAGCGGAGAAGAGATTACAGAGAGTGCGATGAACAGTGCCAGGGAACTGATTCAACGTAACACATTCCCCAATTGAACTACACCACCGTCCGGCTTACCAGAACCCTGTCCATAATTTGCGCCGGATGATCGGGTTTGTTCCCTGTGGCCTCATGAATCTGATGCCGGCAGGAGAATCCAGGAACCGCCATCCAGCACCCCGGCTCCCGAGCCCGGACGGCAGGAAAAAGACGGTCAGATCCAATCTCCATCGAAATGTCCATCTCTTCATAACCGAAACTGCCCGCCATTCCGCAACAGCCGCCACCAGAGTCGGCCGCTTGAAACCCGCATCTCTCCAGAACCTGATGCAGCATGCCTCCACCCGTCAACGCTCTGGTATGACAGTGATTGTGAAAAAGAACTTTGCGGCCGTTTCCCGCAAATCGTTGAGCATCCGAGGGATACTTTTCGAAATGTATTCCCGTGAACTCCTCCCAAAGGTAGCTGTTGGCTGCCACCGATTTTGCCCTGGTGAGATCTTCAATCGAGCAGAGATCCGGATATTCGTCTCTGAGCGTAAGCAGTTCAGATGGCTCAAGACCGATGACCGGGATCTCCTGATCCGAAAAACGTTCAAGGATTTCAATATTTTCAGAGCATATCTCTGCCGCTCTGTCGAGCAGACCTCTGGATATCTGTGCACGGCCTGTTGATGCAACATCTGCCAGCACCGGATCATAACCCAGTTCGAACAATACCCTGCATGCTGCCTCTGCGATCTCCGGCTCATGATGGTTCACGAACGGATCCACCAAAAGTGCTACTCGGCCGCGATCCACATGACCGATATGCCTCATCAAGCCAAAACTCTCACGCTTTCGGTTCAACCCGTAACCTGCATCCGAAAAACGTTTCCGAAAGGTACGCTTCACAAACCGTGGAAATGTGCGGCGCGTATCCACCCCGGCAAGCTCCTGCAGAAGTGCCCGGACAAGTGGGGTTTTCAACATAACATTCACCATCGGAGCCAGTGCGGATGCAAGCGGATAGAAACGCTCCGGTTCTCCAAACAGGAGGTCAGAAAGAGATGTCCCCTTCTGTTGATGCCGGCCATGCAGAAATTCCGATTTCATTTTGGCCATATCCACATTGGCCGGACACTCGCTCTTACACGCCTTGCAGCTCAGACAGAGCTTCAGGGCTTCGTGAACATCCTCTGACCCGAATCCCTCTGCCTGACGCTCACGAAAAATCTGTCTGAAGAGGTTGGCACGCCCCCTTGTCGTATCCTTTTCATTGTTTGTAGCGTGCCAGGAGGGGCACATCACACCTCCACTATCGGCACTTTTCCGACATACCCCGGCTCCGTTACAGAGCTCCAGTGCCTCGCCAAAGCCGCCCTCCCTTCTCCAGTGGAATCGTGTCGGAACCTCCACTCTCCGGCTGGTTGGGGAGGTGCGGAGGTGACTGTCGATAGAACCGGGATCGACAATCTTTCCGGGATTCAGCCGATGATGCGGATCCCATATCTCCTTTACACGATGCAGAAGAGGCATCATCTCCCGTCCAATCACCTTCTCGATATAGGGCGCTCTCGCTCTTCCGTCCCCGTGCTCCCCGCTCAGTGAACCTCTGTACCGGGACACCAGCTCCGCCACCTCTTCGGCCATTCTCTTCATCACCTCGACCCCTTCCGGACGGGCCAGATCTATGACCGGCCTGAAGTGCAGCTCTCCGACCGAAGCATGAGCGTAAAATACGCAGCGGGTATTGTAGCGCTTCAGGATCTTCCGGAACTCCTCTACATACGCGGGGAGGTCCTGCACCCTCACCGCTGTATCCTCTACGAAGGTGGGTGTCCGGGACTCCTTGCCGAGCCCCATCAAAAGTCCGAGTCCGGCCTTTCGAAGTTCCCAGACTCTCTGCATCTGCTCCGGATCGTAGAATGCCGGAGCGGTGTAACCAAGCCCTCGCTCTCTCAACCTCTCCTGAAGCTGCCGGGCTTTTACTGAAAGGGCCTCAGCATCGTCCCCTTCAAACTGTACAATCAAAATCGCTTCCGGTTCACCCTGCAGAAAAAAACGGTTCCGCTGCTGTTCGAGATTCCCCCGTGTTGCTTCCAGGATGATCCGGTCGACCAACTCCACGGCCGACGGCTCCAGCTTCACAATTTCGACCGCAGCTTCAAGGGACTCCCGCAGAGAGTGAAACTGGGGCACCACAAGATGTCTGAAGGCGGGAAGTGGAACCAGGTTAAGAGTCGCTGCAGCCGTCAGTGCAAGTGTCCCCTCACTTCCGCAAAGGAGCTCCGACACATTGAATGGACGGCCTCCCTCCTGAAATGGCTCCATGGAACAGAGCCTATCGAGTGCATACCCCGTATTCCGACGGGTTACCTCCGGATGGGGCCAGGCAGCAAGAATTCGTTGCCGGTGGTTTGCTATCAGATCTCTCATCCCGCGATAGATCTTTCCTTCAAGATTCGTCTTTCTGCAGAGCGATTCGAACTCCTCAGTGGATACCGACCCAAACGTGCACGAGGATCCGTCGCTCAGTACCGCTTCGATTTGATGTACATGATCCCGGGTAGAACCGTGCAGAATAGAGAAGGAGCCGGAGGAGTTGTTCCCAATCATTCCTCCAATCATACAGCGGTTACTCGTTGCGGTATCGGGACCAAACTGAAGGCCGAATGGTGCCACTTTTCGGTTCAAATCGTCACGTATCACCCCCGGTTCAACCCGGATTTGACGTCGTAATAGATCCAGATCCCCCACACCACGCATATATCGGGAGACATCGACGATGAGTCCCCCACCGGTAGCCTGTCCCGCCAGACTGGTACCGGCACTCCGGGGCGTGATAGAAAGGCTGTGATCTGCCGAATAGTGCAATAGTGCCTGTAAGTGTTCCCTGTTCTTCGGGAAGCAGACTGCCTCTGGAAGCTCTTCATACATAGAGGCATCATTTGCATAGAGGCGCCGGGTCAGGCTGTCTCTGTAGAGTTCAGGCATGTCGTGGTTAAATCTCAAAATACTCCCTGCACTGATTTACTATTTCATCCCCGATAGCAAGACAGGCGGTAGCCGCCGGGCTGGGTGCGTTCAGTACATGAATTTCACGATCGCTTCTTTCAAAACGAAAGTCATCC
Source organism: Balneolaceae bacterium (assembly GCA_040880485.1). Taxonomy (GTDB): domain Bacteria; phylum Bacteroidota; class Rhodothermia; order Balneolales; family Balneolaceae; genus JBBDIJ01. The sequence continues at coordinate 17,828 of JBBDIJ010000004.1, read as the reverse complement.
ACCACCTCTCCATCCGGCGAAAGGGCCATAGCCCGCACTCCGCTGGATGCGGGAGTCAGATGCTCTGACTGAATGGAAGGGATCAGGCGTTGCAGCTCTCGCACGAAACCCTCTTTGGAGAAAGATCGATAATACTCATCCAGTCCCATTCGCCAGTGTCGCCCGGCCAGCTTCCAGAATCCCCCAAAATTAAATGTCTCTATGGTATCCTCCAGGTCGAATGAAAATTTTCCATATCCCTCTCGTTTAAATGAGAAGACCGCATTGGGGCCACACTCCACACCTCCGTGAACCATCCTGGTGAAATGGACTCCCAGAAACGGAAATGCCGGGTTGGGGAGGGGGTAGATGAGCCCTCGAACCTTCGTTTGCGCTTCCGGGACCAGATCGAAATACTCTCCCCGAAAGGGCACAATGTGATCTTTGGGACGGTGTCCAGCAGAGCGGGCTACACGATCGCTGTGAAGCCCTGCACAGTTAATCAGAAACCTGGTTTCCAATACGCCACCTGTAGTCATAACGCGTACATTTCGGCTCCCACGCTGGATATGGAGAGCAGGCGATTTGAACCGGATCTCCCCTCCATTGCTGCGAATCTCCCGGGCCAGCGCTTCACTCACCCCGACAAAATCGACCATTCCGGCGCAGGGTACATGAATGGCCGCTACACCCTCGGTGAAAGGTTCAATTTCCTTCAGCTCTGATTGGTCGATCATCCGAATTCCTTCGATACCATTCTTCAATCCCCGCTCGTATATCTCTTTCAGTTTCGGTATCTCCCCTTCGTCCACAGCCACAATGACCTTCCCGCAGAGGTCAAAACGTACCCCGTGCTCATTGCAAAACTCCACAAGCTGATGCCGCCCCTCCACACAGTTGCGTGCCCTGTAGCTGCCGGGACGGTAGTAGATTCCAGAGTGAATCACTCCGGAATTGTGCCCTGTCTGATGAGCCGCAACCCTATCCTCCTTCTCCAGAATCGTCACTTTCGAATCTGGCCACTCCTTAAGTATTTTCCAGGCAGCCGATAGGCCTACGATTCCTGCGCCCACAATAATAAAATCTTTCGTCATTCGATCTGCGCTCTTTCCTGTCTGGCTCATGGGTGGAATATAAAGATCGGGAATTCTTCTTTCTGCCCGATAGTTCTTATTTTTCAATGTCTGACCTCCCTGCAAACGGAGGCATCAATTTGATAAGATGAATTCATGAGAGTATTAACACCTGCGCTTATCCTCTTCATCGCGCTTTTTGTGTCCTGTTCCGGAGAACAGAATCGCCAAAGTTCCGATATGGAAGAAAACCGGCCATTAGGGATGCAACAAGAGGACATTCCTATTGCGGAAATAATTGAAAATGCAGTATTTACGGACCTAGACGGCAACGAAGTGACTCTCGAAGATCTCCGGGGGAAAGTGGTGCTCATCGACTTCTGGGAGTCCTGGTGTGGTCCCTGCCTGGTCGTTTTTCCAGCCATGCAAGAGCTCAGGGAGGCCTATCCCGAACATTTTGAAGTTCTGGCCGTTACGGTAGGCATTACGGAGGGCCCGGCCGAAGCGCTCGAGTTCAGTGAGAAGCACGGATATGACTTCCGATTCGTTTACGATGAGAATAAAATATCCTGGGACCTTGGCATCCACAGTATCCCCTACAAGATCTACATCGATCCGGAAGGGAACTTTATCAAACAGGAACTGGGCACAAGAGGCAGAGACGGCGATTACGAAAATGCCAGAGAGCTCATCTACCAATATACCGATGCCCGTTAACCCTGTGCCCACACAAACATCTTAAAAGCCCTGAAACCAAACGTAATAAACGATATGTCCCCGAAAGTTGACAAGCAGCCCTACAAAGTGAAGAATATAGAACTGGCCGCCTTCGGGCGCGAAGAGATTCGATTGGCCGAGGCAGAAATGCCAGGCCTGATGGCTACACGTGAAGAGTTCAGCCAATCCAAACCGCTTCGTGGCGCAAGAATTGCCGGCTGCCTGCATATGACTGTCCAGACAGCGGTTCTTATCGAAACACTGTTGGAACTGGGAGCCGAAGTACAGTGGTCCTCATGCAACATCTACTCTACACAAGACCACGCTGCGGCCGCCATTGCAAAAGCGGGGGTACCCGTCTACGCATGGAAAGGGATGAACGAGGAGGAGTACAACTGGTGCATTGAGCAGACCCTCTTCTTTGAGGACGGCAAACCTCTGAACATGATTTTAGATGATGGTGGGGACCTTACCAATATGGTGCTGGACCACTATCCTGAACTGGTGGATGGAATCCGCGGAATATCTGAAGAGACCACTACAGGTGTGAACCGACTCTATGAGCGGTTCAAGAAGGGAACCCTTCCCATTCCCGCGATCAATGTGAATGATTCGGTGACCAAATCGAAGTTTGACAACAAGTATGGATGCCGCGAATCGTGTGTGGATGCCATACGGCGTGCAACCGATGTGATGCTTGCCGGCAAAGTAGCCGTCATTGCCGGATTCGGGGATGTAGGTAAAGGCTCGTCCGCTTCATTGAGAGGAGCGGGAGCCCGAGTGATTGTCACTGAAATAGACCCTATATGTGCACTTCAGGCCGCTATGGAGGGTTATGAAGTCAAAAAAATGAGGGATGCCGTCCAGGAAGCCGATATCATTGTGACAGCCACCGGAAACAAAGATGTCATCTCATCAGAACACTTCTCTCTGATGAAAGACAAAACCATTGTGGGTAATATCGGCCATTTCGACAACGAAATTGATGTGAAGTGGCTCAAGGAGAATGCCGAAGAGATTCAAATCAAGCCGCAGGTCGATCTGTTTCGCTTCTCCGATGGCAGAGAGGTTATTCTTCTCTCCCAGGGAAGGTTGATGAATCTCGGTAATGCGACCGGCCACCCCAGTTTTGTGATGAGCAACAGTTTCACCAACCAGACTCTGGCTCAAATCACCCTCTGGGAAGACGAGATTGAGCCCGGTGTTCATGTCCTGCCGAAGCATCTGGATGAGAAAGTTGCCAGACTGCATCTTGCAAAAATCGGAGTAGAGCTCGAAGAGCTTACGGATGAGCAGGCACAATACAGTGGCATTGACAAGGATGGTCCTTACAAGCCCGAACACTATCGTTATTGATATCGGGGCATGTACACCATTCAAGCCCTGAATAGTACGGATGACCACGAAGGAAATGACTCTCACGGTTTGAACCGGAATGCAAAAAGGCGTATTTTTGGGATCTGTTTTACCTGAGAAAGTTTGGCGGTATGAGGGTCAGCCGGGAGCTTTCAAATGCGCACGTAGCTCAGCTGGATAGAGCGTCTGACTACGGATCAGAAGGCCGGGGGTTCGAATCCTCCCGTGCGTACATTAAAGCCCTGTAAGTATATGATTTACAGGGCTTTTTTTATTGATAATATATTCAACTGGTAAAAACCTGACCCATCATTCAGATACAATCCGGCGTTTCAGTTTTCTTACTTCCAATTTGGAACTGAACCATCGAATCGAAATCCTGCCATCTTGAATCGGGTGCTCAATTTTTTGCAGATCGGGTGAGATCACATCCCCGGAATAGACGATAGCAAGATAGCCTTCAGGATACATTTGGGTCTTCTCTTCCAGATCTCCGTGAAACCTGTTCCTCAACCGTATTTCGATCGAGTAGCGTTCCCGGTCTTCATCCTCAGTTGCCCACACGTTGTCTATCATGCCGGCATGTACCACGTAGAAAAGCGTGTCTGCCACAGTTTGGCCCTGTACAGATCCGGTTGGGAGCCAAGCCACTGTCAATGAAAAGAGAAGTAAGAATATTGCGTTTTTCACCATAAACCCCCAAATGAGTTACAGGATTCAAATACGCTTCATGCATTTCTACACTCAATAAAGAGATTTCAGAAGAATAATACCAGAAGGTTTTGCGATCTGCCACTGTATTGCCATATTTAGAGGCGATTTCTTATTCCATTTCCTTAACATAATTCACCTGCCGCTATGACCATCCGCCAGGCTCTCGCCACTCCAATTCTCTTTTTACTGTCCCTGGCTCTTTTTGCCTGCACTTCAACCTCTGGCATCTCTACTTCCCAGGAGCAGCAGGCCGAAAACAACACCTCGATCAGTACGACTACCCACTCAGGTGAAAGTGACTCCCGCTATCTTCATGCCCTCTTTCTGGGAGACAACGGTCAACACCAACCGGAAGCTCGAGTCCAACAACTGATCCCCTACTTGTCGGAACGGGGCATCCAAATTCACTACACCGACCGGATGGAAGAGCTTAATCCGGAAAACCTGAATCGATATTCACTTCTTATCACTTATGGCAATCGTATCGAGCTTTCTACAAACCAAGAGCGCAACCTGCTCAATTATGTCGAGGAGGGTGGTGGATTGATTGCCATTCATTCAGGCGGCGGTCAGTTCAAGTACTCAGACGCCTGGATCAGCCTGGTTGGCGGATCCTTCCTCAGCCATGGATACGATACAGTACGCACGATACGATCAGAGCCGGATCATCCTATTATGAAGGACCTTGCCCCCTTCGAGAGTCCGGATGAAACCTACATACATATGAAGCACAATCCGGACAAAACCGTTCTCTCGGTTCGAATGGACGGGGAGCATGCGGAGCCCTGGACATGGGTGCGAACCCATGGAGAGGGGCGGGTTTTCTACACCGCCTGGGGTCATAACCAACACACATGGGGGAACCCGGGATTTCATGAGCTCATCGAACGTGCAATCCGGTGGGCTGCCGGGCCTGCAGCTCTGGAAAGAGATTTCAGCCCTCCGGAACTCACCTATGGGAATGAGGAACTTCTCATTTTCCCATTTGGTGCCGGGTGGCGCCGGGCCGGCGACAGATTCACATCGGACCAGAAGCCCCTTCTCCCGGAGGATGCACGTGAACATGTAGTAGCCAAGCCGGGTTTCTCTGTCGAACTCTTCGCTTCTGAACCCGATATCGTAAATCCGGTGGATATGGCGTGGGACGAGAGAGGCCGGCTTTGGGTACTTGAAACGATCGACTACCCCAACGATTTTGCACCGGACCGAATCGGAAATGACAAGATCAAAATACTTGAGGACACGAACGGAGACGGAAAGGCTGATCAAGTCACTATCTGGGCCAGCGGACTGAACATCGCAACCAGTCTCACACACTACAAGGATGGAGTTCTTGTGGCCCAGGCGCCGGATATCCTCTATCTGAAGGATACCAATGGAGATGGGACAGCCGATAAGAGAGAGGTTCTCTTTACAGGCTGGGGAACCTTCGATACCCATGCCGGGCCCGGGAACCTGCAGTACGGGTTCGACAATCAGATTTGGGGAGCGGTTGGCTACTCTGCTTTCGAAGGCACTGTCGGCGGTGATCAGCACCGGTTCAGCAGCGGTTTCTATCGTTTTAAGCCGGACGGAAGTAGTCTGGAGTTCATCTCCAACACCACAAACAACACGTGGGGCCTCACTTTCAATGAAGAGGGAGAGGTATTCGGATCCACGGCCAACGACAACCCTGCTGTTCACATTGCGGTTCCGAACCGGTACTACCACCTCCTTAATGGGTCCGGAGGCACTCCTCGTCTTCCCATGATAGCCAATCACTCCCGCATCTTTCCAATCGTCAGTGACGTGCGTCAGATCGATCAAATTGGCCGCTATACGGGAGCTTCAGGATTCCACATCTACACAGCACGTTCCTTTCCGGAAGAGTACTGGAATCGCAGAGCCTTCGTAGGTGAAGCGACCGGACACCTTCTGGGTGAGTTTATCCTTGAGCCCTCAGGCAGCAGCTGGCAAGCTCTGAATGCCCGCAATTTCCTGGCAACCCGGGACGAGTGGTTCTCACCTGTTCAAACGAAAACAGGCCCCGATGGAGCTGTCTGGGTTTTGGACTGGCAGAATCTTCTGGTTCAACACATCACCTCACCCTATGCGGAGGGGGCTGAACGCGGGGAGGGTAACGCTTTTATTTCCGATATCCGAGATCGTGAGCATGGAAGAGTGTACCGGGTTGTCTATAACGGTACCGAATCAGATTCCCGTTTTTCACTGGAAGGTGCTACCACCCGGGAGTTGGTGGCTACGTTGCAGCATGAGAATCTCTTCTGGCGATTGACGTCACAGAGATTGTTGGTAGAGCGCAGCGACGACGAGGCCGTTCCCGCACTTCTCGAATTGGTAGCCGACCTGCAGGTCAGTGAGGCCGGCCTGAACCCGGGTGCCCTGCACGCCCTCTGGACCCTGCACGGTCTGGGAAGGCTGGACGGGTCGGACCGGACCGCACTAAATGCAGCATACAGTGCCCTCTATCACCCCTCTGTCTCTGTCCGGCGAGCAGCTCTGCAAGTTCTGCCTAAAACGAGGGAAACCCTTGAGGAAGTTCTCAGAACCGGCCTGCTTCCCAACCCCGACTTTCCAGTGCCAACCGGCTATAGAACACCTGAAGTGTATCGGCGGGCAGGCGACGCTCGGCTCTTGCTTACCACACTTTTATCTGTGGCAGAGATGCCTTCATCCAGTCGGGTGGGCCACGCTGCGGCACGATTACTGATTCAAAACGATGTAGCCAGCGATCGCTGGCTACGGGACGCCGTAGCTGCCGCGGCCGCTCCAAACAGCTTTCACTTTTTACGTACTCTGAGCCGCAGCTCCTTGCCTTCAGAGATGTCAGATGATCTCCGGGACGATATATCGGCCACAGTTGAGCGAATATCACGACACTTTGCTCTGGAGACTACTGAGACAGAAGATATTACAGAGATTCTTCTGCTTCTGCCGGATGGCGATATGGCCATTGCGAATGGTGTGCTTGAGGGAATGGCTGAGGCGTGGAGTGAGTCGGAACCTCCGCGCTTTTCAGAATCGGATTTGAACTCTATCGGGAGTCTGAAACAGCATCTGGATCCATCGCTTCATGAACATCTGGACGCGATTGCTGATTCATCAGGTCGACCAGATTTGTTCGGGGAATAGAAAGAAGTCACGCTTCCTGAAGAGATCCACTCCTTACCGAAATAAAAAAAGCTGTAACCATTTCAGGGTATCAACGTCCTATGGATGTGACACAGACTGACGAAAATATAGTTAAGTGTGTGCTTGAAGGGGAGCGCGAAGCATACAGAACCCTTGTGGATCGATATTCCCCCATGGTGTTTCATGTAGTGTATTCGTTTGAACGGGACCCCGATGAAGCAGATGAACTCTCCCAGCAGATCTTTGTGAAAGCATATGAGAAGCTGGAACTGTTTGAGTACCGATCGCGATTCTCCTCCTGGCTCTACAGCCTTGCTATGAATCACTGTCGCGACTATACAAGAAGTACACATTACAGGAACCGCAGGTTCAGCGACCTCTCTCCTGAAGCGGAGGAGAAACTGTTGGGCGAGTCCGAAGAGACCCCCTACAGCGAACTGGAAACCCGCGAGCAGATAGAGCTGCTGAACGGGGCACTGGGCAAACTGAAATCGGAGTATGCAGAACCCTTCCTTTTAAAATACAGGGATGGGATGAGATATGAAGCGATATCAGAACGTCTCGGTGTTGGAGTCGGTGCCCTGAAAGTTCGGGTACACCGGGCAAAAAAAGAGCTTAAAGAGATCATTCAAAACCGGAGTCCATCATGAATAGAAAGAGCAAACTGGAAGAGGAGGTTCAACGATTTCTCGACGGCGAACTTGCCCCGGATGAGGAGCGAGACGCTCTTCACCGGATCGCTGAGGAGCCGGAGTTGAGAGAACTGCTGCAATTTGAACACCATTTGACGCGGGCGGCCTCATTCATGGGTAGTGAGAAAACAGATCCTGTACCGGACCATTTTTCGGATCGGGTCATGGAGAGAATCGCTGCCAGCGAAATCCGACACTCCGAAGAGGCGAACCGAAACCGCCTGACTACCCGGCTTCTTACACCCATACATATACCTTTTCGTCCTGTTTACGGAATTGCGGCTGCTCTGCTTCTCGCTCTGTTGGTTGCGCTGCCCATGCGAACCGGAGATGTTTCACTGTCCGGTGAGGATACCATCACCGACAGCCTTATCAGCGAGGCAGTGCCCGTCGAGGAACAGGAAGTATGGATCCGTTTTGTCTATCTGGACGAAAGTGCCCAATCGATTGCAGTTGCCGGAGATTTCAGCGATTGGGATCCTGTGGAACTGAGTTCGGAACATGTTGGTGGACAACAGGTCTGGACAGGCCTTATTCCTGTCCCACGTGGAGAGCAGCGCTACATGTTTATTCGAAACGGTGAAGAGTGGGTCACGGATCCCCTCGCCGAAATTCGCCGGAACGACGGTTTTGGCAATGAAAACGCGATACTGATTTTATAACAAGCTGTTTTATGACAAGCCGATTCTCAACCATGCTATTTCTGGCCCTCATACCTGTCGCTATCTCGGCTCAGGAGTCCAACAGATGGGATGCACTCCTTCTCGTTGACTCCCGAATCGGATACTCGACCAATACTCTGCTGATACCTTTCCAGAATGAGTGGGATCGTACGTCAGGGAGTGGGTACGGACTGCTTTCTCCGGTGGCCAGAGTAGAGAGGTTTGGATCATCGGCAGTGCTCTCACTCTCGGGAGGCGCCCTTTTTGAACCCTTTTTAGGAGACAGGACTTCTCTGTTGGGTGGTTTCGGAATAATCGACTACAGATACCGCATTGGGTCAGGACTTTCTGCAGGTGTAGAAACGGGTGGAAGCCGGCTCTCTGCAGCAACCAATCAGGATCTGCTGTGGGTTCAACCCGTACTATACTGGAGCCCGACCCCTTTTACCCAGGTTCGTGCCCGCGCCGGATCCACCATCCATCATCGCAAAGGGAACGTTTCAGAAGGTGAAGAGGATACAACCACTCGATTCGATCTTTTTGGCGTAGAGATTGAAACCTGGCCCAGGCTGAACTGGCAGGTTCGCGGTGGTATTTTCGGCAATCTGAGCCGCCCGCTACAAAGTCCCGGATTCCGGTTTCATATCGATCACCTGCCCAATCCGGATCTGCGGGCCGGCCTGCGATTTAGCCTGGATAGTTACCGTGTTTCACTCAGTGAAGAAGGCGGATTTGGATTACCCGGAGGCGGCAATGGTACAGTGATCGAAACCGACCGGATTTTAAGGGCGGGTGTGTCTCTTCAGTATCGTCTAAATCGTTTAATGACCGTTACTCTGAGTGCAGACAGGCTTGCCCTCTTCTCACACCAGGAGGATGTTATTCACGATTCTCAACTATCGGCCGGGCTCAGATTCCTCATTCGCCCCCGACTCAACGGTGGTAACAGGGCTGAAGCGGAGTGGGAGCAGAACAACGGCCAGTCGGTGACTATTCGCCTTCGCTACACCGGTGAAGGGGCACTCTACATTACAGGCTCATTTAATGGGTGGGAACATCCGGGAGTCCCTCTCTTGCGCCAATCCTCCGGACGTTACGCCGTACAACTGGACCTTGAACAGGGAGTCTATGAGTATAAGGTACTTCTTGCAGAGGGGGATGAAGAGGAGTGGATCGAATTTGGTGACCAGACCTATACAGTTAGCGACGGATTTGGCGGAACCAACGGATTGATTTTTATAGAATAACGGAGATAAAACCATGAAAAACAGAAACAATAAAATATCGAAAGCTGCCGCAGTAACTATGCTGTTCTTGCTGTTTTTGCACTTTCCTTCAGTAACTGACGCCCAGGACCGAACTATCGAACAGTGGGGAGATGCTGCCATCAGTGCCGGACTGGAACCCTCCAGCCTGAATCAACTCTTGTCAAGAGCAGAAGCGCGTAGGCTGGACGGGCCCTCTCTCGGGCTTATTCTAAGCCCGGCGATTGCACTGGCCGAGCAGAACCTGCCCGGTGAATTGATTCTGGAAAAAGCGATGGAGGGTCTGGCCAAGGGTGTTCCGATCCCGCAGATTGAACCAGTTTTAGCCCGCTTGCAGCAGGGTGCCGAATCGGTGGCCCCTTTTGTAACGGAGTGGGCTGGAAGAGAGGAGGCCTCCCTTATGATCGAAAGATCCGGAGAACAAACAGACCGTGAACAGTTCCGTAAAGATCTGATGCGTGTGAGTGCCATTGCTTCTTCCGAACTTCAGGGGCCGGACCTGGTACGGGACATTCTGAACTCACTGAGTGAAAGTGGTGTCATTCCCACATCCCGCCCATCCTCGGTTCTTGCTGGCATCCGGATTGCAGCCGACTTGCCAGGCCGGGTAGACCGGCCTGATGTCGCACGAGATATGATCGTTCGGTCCGTACAGAGCGGGTTCACAGCCACTGATATTCAGAAAATGCCAGGCGCTATGGAGCTGGCGCAACGCAGGAGCCGGATGCCGGCAGCATCTGTGCTGGAAGGCGTATCAGAACAGATTCGATCGGACATACCCGCTACCCAGATTCTTCAAAACCTTTTCAATGGACAGATTGGCGGCGGACCTCCGGGGGGCACCCCTCGTGGACTTGAGAACCGCCCGGGCCGAACAGATCCTCCAACAGGGACCGGGAATACAGGAAATCTTTTGTAACTTTTTTCCAGCAGTGTCGTCCTACAGTCAAAACACCGAAACTTAACATCTGTGACTGACTATTATGAAAGGATTAAAACAACTGAATTTTCCCGCTTTTCTCACCCTCATTGCGCTCCTCTTTGTGAGCTGCGATTCACAATCGGACAGCGCAACCGGAAGCTTTTCCGTTTGGCTGCACGACGCCCCCGCTGATTTTGAGGAGGTGAACATCTTTATCGAACGTGTAGAGGTCAACCGAAACGAAGATGAAGAGGGCTGGATCGTAATAAGTGAACCGATGCAGCAATTTGACCTGCTTGAACTGACCAATGGTGCGTATGAAGTACTTGGATCAGCAGAATTGGAATCAGGCACCTACTCTCAAATTCGGTTGATTGTAAGCCATGATGACAACTACATCGTTGAAAACGGTGAGCAGAAATCTCTCTTCGTACCGAGTGGAAGCCAGACCGGTGTCAAGTTGAATGTAGATGCAGAGATCACAGATGGTTCAGAATATGTCCTTCTGCTCGATTTTGATGCAGAGCGCTCGATAGTCCAGCCCGGTCAGGCTCCTCAACCGGCTGATTATATTCTAAAGCCGGTCATACGTGCCACCCACCTTGCCACAACCGGAAATGCCAGCGGGGTTGTTGTACCCGCATCGGCCCGGCCTGCAATCTACGCGATCAGTGGAAGTGACACTCTCTCGACTACCTATTCTGATGAAATTACTGGAGAATTTCTGCTCTTCGGCCTTTCCGAAGGTAGTTATACGCTATCCTTCAACGCACGGGAACCGGGTTTTGAAATCCTGAACCTGGAAGAGATTGCCATCACGCCTGGTGAGGTTACTACTCTCGGTGAGATTCAAATCCCCGCATCTGAGTAGCAGTAAAGTTCTCAAAAGTCTGAATGAAGAGCAGGTTGTCTCTACCATCCAGCTGACACAGCCCATCAGGTACTTCTCAAAAAAAAAGCCTGTTCCGAAAATCGGAACAGGCTTTTTTAATAAGATGAGATCTTTCGATCTATTCGTAGGTAAGGCTGCGTACTTCAACAGCACTCAGGCCTTTCGGTCCTTCTTCTACGGAGAATTCCACCTCTTCATTCTCTTCAAGTCCCTGATCGCGCCCCAGGTTCTCTACATTGTTTCTGTGTACGAAGACATCTTTGCCTCCGTCTTCAGGCTCGATAAATCCAAATCCTTTTACGGCGTCGAACCACTTTACTTTTCCTTTCTGAGTCATGGTGTAGGTATTGTAACTGAAATTAAAACATCCGCAGAAGGAGGTTCACTAATCTATGGAATGGTATTAAACGCATCGACAGACAGGAGCACACTCTCTCTTCAGATGATATGATCTAATGTAACAGTACCAATATAACTTGAATTAACGCCAATTCCATATTCTATTTATTAAAGATGAAGATTAAATATTTGAGCCAGAAACAACCCTTTCTGTTTTTGTATTGTATAGGGAAGTAAACAGACCCTTTAAACATGGCCATGCACGGCAGGGAAGAGGAACAGTCAGTAATCCAAAAGATCGTCAAAGGTTGTAAAGCCTGGGACAGGAAGAGCCAGAAGGAGCTCTATCGATTGTATTACGCCTACGGCATGAGTATAACAAGGCGATATTCCAGCACCGAAGAGCAGGCGATCTCCATTTTGAACGACTCATTTATGAAGGTATTTCAAAATATCAATTCTTACGACAGCGGCCGTTCATTCAAACCCTGGTTACGCCAGATTCTCGTAAATACGGCTGTAAATCATTTTAAAACGACACAGAACCGTCATCAGCTTGTCAGTTTTGAAGCAAGTGAAGAAGCTACGAGAACGGATGAGATGATCCTGAGCCACCTCTCATATATGGAGATATTAGAAATGGTGCAGGAGCTCCCCCCTGCATCACGTACGGTCTTTAATCTTCATGTGATTGAGGGCTATACACACAATGAAATCGCAGAGATGCTCGGCCTGGCGGAAGGTACGTCCAAATCCAATCTTGCGAGGGCAAGAAAGCTTCTCCAGAACAAGGTGGAACTGAGTAACAGGGAGGTCAAAAGTCATGGACAAGAGTAAAAAAGACCGATCGCTGGACGATCAATTCAGAGAAAGACTGGCTGAAGGAGGGCCGACAGATCATTATGAAGAGGCCTGGAAGCGACTGGTGCCACACCTTGATTCAGCCGGCATGCAGCGAAAACTTCGCAGGGTGGTATCCCTGGCGGCAGCCATTGTATTGTTGGCTCTCTCGGTTCTCGGATACTACACCTGGCAAAATCATCAAAGTCTACACAATCTGCAGCTTCTTGTGGATGACTACGAAGTTTTAGTACCCTCCGACTCGACGCCAGAGACAGACAATAACATTATAAGCGAACAGGAGGACACCGGAGCCTGGACGGATCCGGGCAGAACGGAACCTCGCCAAATTGCCTCTGCCGAAGAAGAAACAGCTACGGTTTCGGACACGGATACCAGATTGGAACAACAGGGTATACATATAACTGATCAGGAGAGGCGTCTGCAGGAGGTGGCTCGAATCGAGTTACAAATCGATGGATTCACTTCTGCAAGAGATAATTTCGCCCAACCGGTTCAACCCGTTACGATAGCAAAAGTGGATCTCGACAGCCACGAGCCTGAACCTTCCATATCAAACAGAGAAGATGATATTGCTTCAGCAGCTATCGCCGGCCGGAATGGGGATACCATTTTGGGCCGAATAACAACAGGGCTTGTAATAGGACCGGGTTACAGTACTGTAAACTCTTTTCAGGATTTTACCCGACCTGGTTTACGGGTGGGGGTAACAGCAGATTACACCTGGACCCGTTCGCTGGCCGTGTCTGCAGGACTCCTTGTCTCTGACACGCGCTATCGCTCCACATCTGGCAATTATGAGCCGAAGTATGGGTATTCGGGGGCTGATCCCGATCTCATTCGCGCCACCTGTCTGATCCTTGAGATACCACTCTCCATACAGACCAACCTCTATACGGGAGAGCAGTTCAGACTCTTTGCGGGTACGGGAATCAACAGTCTGATAATGGCACGTGAAAAGTACAGATTCACCTACCCTGCAGGCAGCAGTAGCTATTCGAATCCGGAGAGTATCACCGTCCGCAGTGGTAACGGGCATTGGTTCAGCAGTTTCACGATCCATCTGGGGTACGAACAGCTTCTATCTGACAGCTGGTCTATACGAAGCACTCCATATGTAAGCATCCCTCTACAGGGTGTGGGATGGGGTGATGTAAACCTCTACTCTGCAGGTCTCAACATTTCGTTTCACTTTAGAGGCAAACCTTAAAACAACACTTTGCCGCTACCAATTTCATTCATAAATAAACAACATAAACAGATAGAGAACTCATGAAACCTACAGCTTCGATCCACACTGAAACACACCGAACCATTTCAATTCTAACCGTCTTTTTTCTCCTGCTTTCTACAGCACTTCTGTTTCCGGGATGTGAAGGCTCGACAGATCCGGGGTTCGATGACAACAACGATAATACAAATGGTAACGGCACAACCCCACCGCCTTCGGGGCCGGAAGATGATGAAGTTTGGATGGGCGCCATCTCATTCAATCCGTCCAGCAGAACCGTGACTGTAGGAACAACTATTACATGGACAAATACCTCGGATGTAAACCATACCGTAACCAGTGGGTCAGGCGGTTCACCGGATGGACTCTTCGATAGCGGTACCCTCTCTCCCGATCAGACGTTCTCTTACACCTTTGATGAAGTGGGAAACTATCCATATTACTGTATTCCACACGTCGACATGGGGATGACTGGAACCGTAACTGTGGTAGCTGAAGAAGAAGCGAGTGCAGAGACTGAGGATGATGAGGAGACCGGAACCGGAGGTACATACTAACACATGAGACTCCGAATTGTGCTTTGCGCATCAGAACAGGCAGGCTTTTTCTGATGTAACTCCTTGTAATATACAAGGGCATAGACTCGGAAAAAAATCAATTTCCGGACGTACCTTTAATAGTTGATTATTGATTCTTATTAGTAGTTCATTGTATAAGTAATGATAAGCTGAAAGGTGCTGTATTCCCTCCGGCAATTGCGGCTGCCCGCCATGTATCCCTCTCCCGGCAAACCATGTTGGGGGGGTGGGCGGCCGCAAGCCGGATGGTCCATCGGAATCAGGAGGGTTCGAGCCTCAAAACAGAAGTGAGGTTCCCACTACGGTCATCTATGCCCAGGTAGATATATCCGTCGGGGCCCTGGCGAACATCCCGAATACGATACTCCCCTTTTAAAAGAAGTTCTTCGCTCACAAAACGGTCTCCATCCACAACAACCCTGGCGAGAGTTTGGTGTTGATCAGACATTCCACCCACGAAGATATTGCCATGCCATTGAGGAAACTTGTCTCCGGTATAGATCATCAGTCCTGACGGGGCAATGGAAGGTGTCCAGTGATGTATCGGGTACTCCATTCCCTGATGATGAACTACTTCGTGAATCGGAGATCCAGGGCCATAATTCACGCCATACCCGATAACGGGCCACCCGTAATTCAAACCGGGACGTATATGGTTCAACTCATCCCCACCCTGAGGCCCGTGCTCGATGGCCCATATCTCATTGGTTTCGGGATGAACCGTAAGGCCCTGGGGATTCCGGTGTCCATAACTCCAGATCTCCGGCAGTACTCCCTCCTCTTCTGTGAACGGATTATCATCTGGTACGGATCCGTCATCATTGAGCCGTACAATGGTTCCGATATGATTCGATAGATCCTGTGCCGGATGCTCCCTCTGGGCGTCCAGGCCGCCACCCGGAGAGACCTGGCGATCTCCAATAGAGATGAACATATACCCGTCATCATCAAATACTATTCTTGAACCGTGATGGCCACGACCCCCTCTCCACGCTTCCGCTTCAAATACTTCCTCGACATCATGAAGAGCATCTGATTCGAATCGGCCCCGAATCACTGCAGTAGTACCCTGTGAATCATCCGATCCGGGCTTGGCATAACTCAGGTAAACCAGGCGGTTTGTCTCAAAATCCGGATGCAAAACCACATCGAGTAGGCCTCCCTGACCACCTACCCGAATTTCGGGAAGGCCAGGAACCGGGTCGGAAAGTAGCTCTCCGTCGCGGATGATCCTCAACTGGCCAGGTTGCCCGTCGTTACCGGGACTTCCCCTCTCGGTGACCAGCATATCGCCATCGGGAAGAAACGCGAGCCCCCAGGGGTGCTGCAGCAAGCTGTCCACGACAGTGACCACTCTGAATTCGTGATGTATTGAGGAATTGACTTCACTCCCGTCCCGTTCGCTGTCGGCTGCCGGTCCGTTACAGGCTGTCGCCATTAGCAAGAAAACCAGTGTAACTGTACATGACCTCTTTAGAAAATGAAAGTATTCAGCACAACTTCTGTTCATTCGTTTCATCATCTGATCTTGCTTGGTTTAATAATAGTGGCACTTTAGGACAAATATCAAAAAATGATACTATTTCATTTACTGTCATACAAACTAACTTTTTTTGCCTGTGCGGTTCACACCAGAACATTTTTTACTCCTTATTCTCCGTTAAAACCCGATAACCGGCAGATTGTTTAGGGTCCAAATTGTCCATTGGCTAATTAGATGCCTATCTTAGCATGATGTTTCCTGTTTAAGGAATTGGGGTAAATTTTTTATCAAACAGGCGTTTCACAGAACAAACGAAAGGTGTCTCCGTTAGAATAGCGTTTACCCCCAAAAATTCAATATCAACATACAAGCCGTTAATCCATGTACAGCACCACTAAAGTATCGATTAAATTTACACTCCTCTTCTCGCTTCTTATTGCCTTTGCCTTTACTGCCTGCCAGGAAGAGACTGCCGAGCAATCGGAAACTGCCCAGGATATGATGAATGAAGATCCATTCCAGCAACAGCAATCCGTTGATATCGAGATATCCGATGAAGAGCTCGACGAGTTCCTTACAGTTGTAATGCAGGCACAGGAGATTCAAATGGGCTCACAGCAGGAGATGATTACAATCGTCGAAGATCATGGACTGGATGTCTTGACCTACAACAGGATTGCCCAGGGATTGGAATCAGGGCAATCAGCAGAGGATCTTGAGATCTCTGATTCAGATATGGAGAGCTTCCAAACCGCTACCACTGCTATCGAAGAGATCCAGGTTGGTATCGATGAACAGGTAGAAGTGATTGCCGATAGTGAAGGAATGGAGATGGATCGCCTTGAGCAAATCAACATGGCGATGCAACAGGACCCTGAACTACAGCAACGCGCACAACAGAGAATGGCTGAAATGCAAGGTGCGCAGATGAACGGCATGCAATCACAACCACAGAATGGTGGAGCTGCCGAATAATCGGAACAGCTTTTACGATGGACCAGGGTGTCGGAATACACCCTGGCTTATCTCAGTACAAATCGAACAGGAATGGTGTACTGTACATGTACAGGGCGCCCTCTCTGACGGGCAGGGCTGAATCTGGTCTGCTCCACAGCATGCAATACTGCTTCGTCGCACCCGCCCCCAATCCCACGCAATATCCAGGGCTCTTCAACCCTCCCCTGTGCATTCACCACAAACCGAACAAATACCAGTCCCTGAATACCTGCTTGTTGCGCACTCTTCGGATAGACAATTTTATTTCTGAATGAGTTTATCCCGCCAATCAGTTCCGGCATCTCTTCCACCAGAATAAAGACCATATCCGCTTCCTCATTCAGATCATCCTCCTCTATCACATCAGGAGGTGGTGGAGGTTCGTAACTTCTGCCTTCCGGATATAGGGATGCATCAAAACTCAAATCCTGAACATCAAATATTTCATTATCAGGTTCCGTATTATCAATAATTGGCCGCGGCGGAGGTGGTGGTGGAATAGCGGGCCGTGCTGCTGAAAAGGACGGGATCACATGGGCTGAATTCACGATTCGAACATCATCAACTATAAAAAGGTCCGGCTCACCGGGTGACGTTTCAAACCTTGTTGCGAGGATAAACAGACCAAGTACTATAATCAGTGACAGCTGAAAAATTATAGGTTGCCAGGGGTGTACACTGGCAGAATGATATTTTTGAGACTCCATTTGAAACCCTCAGCGTCACAGATGGGCCCTTCTGTTAAAAAAAATGAGTTATGCACTATTAAGTAAGATGACAATTACCCGTAAAAAGTCAATAGTAGTGCCAATTATTTTCGAACAAACGGTGTAGATTATAGAGAATGTGAGCTGTTTCGAAGTGGCAATTCTTTTTATATCGGTCAAGTCCTAGATTCTGTGTAAAAACAGAATCGGTTAGGCTACCAGTTTAAAG
>JBBDIJ010000003.1:0-47877 GCA_040880485.1 Balneolaceae bacterium | reverse complement strand
TGGTCTTTTCTACAAAACTCATATCCGGCTCGCGGTGGTGGTCGAGCGGCGTGGGTACGCAGAGTAGGATGGCATCGGCTTCATCGAGGCGATTGAAGTCGGTGGTGGCATCTACTATATCGGAATTAGCGAGGGTTTCCATCATCTCGGTCCCGAGGTGTTTGATGTAGGGGATGCCGTTTTTGATGTTTTCTATTTTCTTTTCGTCAATATCGTAGCCAATGACGGGCATTCCTACTTTGTGGAAGGTCCACATGAGGGGTAGGCCGACGTAGCCGAGGCCGACGATGCCGATGGTGTAGGTTTTGTCTTCTATTTTCTTCCGTTGTTGGTCAAATCGTGTCACTTCAGGTCACTCCTTTGGGTTCATTGTTCTATTCAAAATCATCAAATTGGCCCTCTCCTCCATAGATCAGCATGGAGGGGTCCGGCAGTTCGGGATCTTCTCCCGTGTCATAGACGACGGTTCGGATCTTTTTGCCGATCAATGTCTCCGCTTTTTCGACCAATCTGGCGAGGTACATACGGTCGATATCGCTTCCAGTCAGGGTAATATCAATGGTGGGGGCGTCCAGGCCGCGGGCCAGCTCGCCGGTCAGCCACACCTCCTCCACATTCCCGATCTTCTCGATCACCTGATCCATGATCTGGGTCAGGCCGAAGTGTTTAAAGGTGATCTGCCTGAGGTTGCTGTAGAGGGGGTGGCCGCTGTTCACCTGGTACATCTTCTTGTTTCCCTCCTTGCGGGATTGGATCAGGCCTGCCTGTTCAAACCGGTTCAGCTCTACCCGGACGGAGTTCGTACTTTCGTCAAATTCCTGGGCGAGGCCCCGGAGGTATGCGCTGGAGTCCGGGTTTAAAAAAAAGCGCAGGAGAAGCTTCAGGCGGGTTTTGGACTGGATCAGTGTATCGAGCATGTTATGAAAAGATATCAATAACGAGTTAAATAACTACTCGAAGTTACTGAATATCACTAATCCGTCAAATATTTTCTTTCGAATGGCGCCGGAGTTTCTGCTACCCCTGCCTGAATGCCTGGAATTGATCTATAAGCGGGGAAATGAAGATCCACCCGATGGAAAGAATTCCACCCAGCATGGCTGTGATGATCAGAATGAGCGGCCTGTTGGGCTCACTCCGTTGGCTCGGCACGTTCACCGCCTGCACCTCTTTGAAGATGGGGGTCTGCTCCTGCAGGGTCAGGCGGGCTTCCTCCAGCCGCTGCGCAAGGGAGTTGTACACATTAAAGGCGAGGTCTTTCTCGTCCTGGAGCCGCTCCAGTTCGGTTTCGGCCCGGCGGGTAGACAGAACCACATTGCTGTCCTGGAAGTCGGCCAGTTCCACCTGGGCCGCTTCAAACCGCTCCCGGGCCTGCCGGTGCGAATTTTCCACAAACTCCAGGGTCTGGCGGGCTTTCTCTACCCGGTAGTCGGTCACATACTCCTTCAGCAGCTCTATCAGGTGACGGTTCATCTCGGCCGAGGCTCTCGGGTCCTGCAGCTTCACCTGTGTGGTCAGCAGGCCGGTCTCCTGATCCTGGCTGACGGAGATGCGTTCACGCAGGCTCTCCACGAGTTTCTGCTGCTCCCTGGTGATGGAGATGAACTCGGCGGCGAAGGGGTCCGTCTCCATGGAGGTCGTTTCCTGCTCTTCGTCTGTAAAGAGCCCTCGAAGTCCGCCGAGAACAGTGATGGGCAGCCCTATGGTGTACTCTTTGGCATACGCCGTAAGGGGTTTGCTGTAGTGGTTCTCCAGGAAGTCCGGCCAGGTGGTGGTTACTCCGTACTCCCGGAAGTGCACCTCTCTCTCGAGCAATTCAAGCTGAAACGACAGGCTGCTCACAATACGCGGGTAGATCATGGGAGGAATCATTCCCTGCTGCATCGTTCCGCCTCCCCCACCGAGGCCGAACGCCCCGCCGAACTGCTGTAGCAACCGGTTGGCGCCGCTTCCCTGCTCCTGCTGCGCCTCCGGCATCAGCACCGCTTCGCTCTCATACTCCACCGGGCTGAAGAGAGCGATAAACAGGCCGATCAGGATAAACACCCCCGTAATTTTCGCGATAGTCCGCCGCCGGTCCCAGATGGTTTTGGCCAGCTCCATCAGGTCAATTTCGTCTTCGTCGTCCTGCATGTGGGGCATATACTCCACCGGGACGTAGCGGATCTCCTGTGGAGGCCGCTCCGGTTTTCCGGGGTCGTTTGGCTCCTGATCTCTGCTCATGGGTCGTTTCTACGGGTCCGTTTCTGTGTAATGCGTTTAGAAGTGGTGCAAAATAGCAGATTTCGGGGGAATTGGCATGGAGGAATTTCTATCGGGATGCAGCCGTCTTCTCCCGGAAGTAGTCGAGGGTTCGGTTCAGCCCCTCCTTTCGGTCTACCCGCGGCTCCCAGTCGAGTACCTCTTTGGCCCGGCTGATATCCGGTTTTCGCACCTGGGGGTCGTCTTTGGGCAGTTCCTTGTGGATGATGCTGCTTTTGGAGCCGGTGAGCTCCACGATCTCTCTGGCAAACTCCAGGATCGTGATCTCCTGCGGGTTACCCAGATTCACGGGATCTGATTCGTCGCTTTGGCTGAGCCGCCAGATCCCCTCTACCAGGTCGTCCACATAGGTGAAGGAGCGGGTTTGCGAACCATCCCCAAAGATGGTGAGTGGTTCGTTCTGCAGGGCCTGCCGCATGAAGGTGGGCAGGGCGCGGCCGTCATTCAGCCTCATTCGGGAGCCGTAGGTGTTAAAGATGCGGGCGATGCGGGTTTCCACTCCGTGATAGCGGTGGTAGGCCATCGTCATCGCTTCGGCGAACCGTTTCGCCTCGTCATAGACGCCGCGTACCCCGATGGGGTTCACGTTGCCCCAGTAGGTTTCCGGCTGAGGGTGTACCTCCGGGTCGCCATACACCTCGCTGGTGCTGGCCAGCAGGAAGCGGGCGTTTTTCGCTTTGGCTACGCCGAGTGCCTTGTGGGTTCCCAGAGAGCCTACTTTCAGGGTCTGGATGGGCATTTCGAGGTAGTCGATTGGCGAGGCGGGCGAGGCGAAGTGGAGTACCAGGTCCAGGCGGCCCTTCACATGAATAAAGTTGGTGACGTCGTGCTTGATGAACACGAACCGGTCGTGGCCTGTCAGATGCGCTACGTTGTCGGCACTTCCGGTGAGCAGGTTGTCCATGCAGGTCACATGGAATCCCTCCTTGATGTAGCGGTCGCAGAGGTGCGACCCCAGAAAACCGGCTCCTCCGGTAATGAGTACTCTTTTAGTTTGGCTCAAGGCGGTGGTTGGTGGTTGGTTCAATAGAAGCGTTGGTTCGGAGTGCGTTCGTGCAGGGTGCGTTGCGCCCAAAGGTACTGGTTTTCGCCGATTTTTGTTTGTGTCTCATTCATCCGGTATGGCGGTGTGAGTGTGCCGGTCGGTTCAACTCTTGGGGATGCTGTTTTTGATTGCGTCTCATTTTGCCACACACATATTTTGATTATTCAGTTTTTTATACCACATTAAAACGTATATATATCTTTACGTTGCATTTCAGGCTTGTTTTTAAGCATATCTGTGCCTGTCTGCAGCAAATCTTGTCTCTTATGTAGACTGATTTGAAAGGAGTTAAATCATATCTGCCGCTTGCGGCATTTCTACTGACCCTCCTCTTCTTTGCCGGAGAGGCCGTGGCACAGGTTCCGCAGGAGTACACCCTGCAGGCAGCCCTCTATCTGAATAGAAATCTTATAAGCGGCGGGGAGCAGCTTGCGCTGGAAACGGCTACTTTCGAGATCTCACCGGAGCTCTTTTCCGGGCGTGGGGGGCGTGGGGTTGGCCAGGGAGGCGGCCTGGGTGGTGGGGAAGCGTTCGGGCGGCAGCGAACCATGAACGACGAGATTTCAATTCATCTGCTTTCACCGGGGGATGTGGCTGGTCCTGGGGCCTCATCCATCTCCAACCCGAACCCGGAATTTCGCTGGGAGGGCGCACTGGAAGAGCTCCGCCAGATTCTGGACGGGTTGATGGATCGCAAGGTTCGCCTTCTTCCCCTCGGCCAGCGTTGAGGTTTTCGTATTGAGTACTGCGGTCGGTTCAACTATTCTGATCAACCCTTACACATGGTGCCAGCCCCTATCGAATCACACCTGGACGCATGCCGCCTCCCCCACCCGGGAAACCACCGCCTCCGGGGAAGCCACCCCCGCCACCAACCCCTGCACCACCGGTATTGATATTCCGGAAGTTGTAGCGGAAGCTCAGTAGCACATAGCGCGTGAGCACGTTGGAGCGGAAGTCCTGAATATACTCTTCAGTTATGGATCGGCTGATGTTGTCATTCTGCCCCAGGATGTCGAACACCGTGATGCGAAACTCTGCCGCGCGGTTCTCCAGAAAGCCGTAGCCGATAGCGCCGTTCCAGTAGGTGGAGGATTGGTCGTACCCCTGCCCCATTCCTTCGGTGTGCACCAGGCTCAGGTCACTCGCCAGCACCAGGCCGCCCCACGGCATCAGGTTGGTGCCCGCAGCCAGCCGGCCGGTGTAGTAGTTGTTGTTCCGGGTCATCTCAAGGGTGTTCTGCGCAATATTATACGTACTCCGGTAAGAGAGGCGGAAGTCTACCTTCTCGCTGATGTTGCTGTTCACTGCTGCGCCCCCACTTAGCCCGATCGTATTGGCTATGTTGCGCTGCTGGCCGATGTACGAGGGGCGAAAGCTGTAGCTCACCCCCGCATTCAGGTTCATGTTGCTGCTGATCAGGTCAAACGGCATACCGCGAAAAACATTGGCACTCATGTTCCAGGAGTCCCCGATATTGTCGGGATAGACCAGACGTGCACCGGGCGCCATCTGGATACCGTCGGCCAGCAACGTATCGCTGGTGGCTATAAAGGTACGGTTGCCGATGGTGTTCTGTGTATAACCCATCGTGAGCCGACCGGTGATGGACGTCCCTTCCGTCGGGTCGGCCATTCGGATCTGGGTGGTAAAGCGGTGATCATATGACTGCCCCAAACCGGGATTACCGGTGCTCAGACGCAGCGGGTTGCTGTTGTCTATCACGTCCTGAAGCTGACGAGCCGACGGAGTACGGGTGCTGGTGTTCCATGTCAGGTTCAGTCGTGAGTTGTTTTCGAAGCTGTACTGGTAGGTGGCCCCCGGTAGCAGGTTCTGCCAGCTCTGCGAAGTCTCTACCGCATAGGGGAAGGTCTGGTCTCCGCTCAGTGTGCGGTGCTGCCAGCCCAGGTTTACGTTGGCGTTGTAGTTCTCCCCCCGGAACCGGAAGGAACCGGTCGCCTGATGGGTGTTCACCCGGTTTTCGTACCGGTTGGTCAAAGTGGTATCCAGCAGGGTGTACTCACCCGGAAACTCGTCTATACGCCAGGTATCCTGATTGGAGAGATTCTCGTTAAACGAGGGGGCATAGGTGAGCATCAGCTGATTGCGCTCGCCCAGCTGCTCCGTGAAAGAGAGGTTCCCGGAGAGGGTCCAGCCGCTGGAGATGTCGTCCCGGATCTGGTCGTTGATGATGCTCTGCTGGCTGCCGGCATAGTACTGCGTTTCGTCATACTGCAGCCGGCTGCCGTCCCTGTCGTTATAAGAGGTGCGGATGCTGGCCGAAAAGGTCCTTCCCTCCGTTTCGAAGCGGTGCCGGTAGAGCAGGTTGTTGTTAAAGGTGAACCCGCTCTGGTTGCTCAGATTTTCGCTCAATATTTCGTTGATCAGCACAGTTCCACCATTGGAGGTTTGCGCATCCACCATCCGGGTAGAGTTATTGCTCTGATAGCTGAAAGTGGGGGTCAGCAGCAATGAACGCCGGTCGTCCAGGTCCACATCTATTCTCGCGTTGAACCGGTGGTTGTAGTTGTCGCTGTTGTTCCAGGCGTTCTCCCCGTAGATCTGGTCAGCCGAAAACCCGGTGATATACTGCCGGGAGAGATCACTGTCCATCAGATTGTCCGTCGCATTAAAGAAGTAGCTGCTGCTCACACGCCAGTCGTCTCCCCACTGGTCGTTGTAGTTCAGCCCGGTAGAGTGAACGGTGCTCACACCGCTTCGGCCTGTTCCCGAAAAGCCGCCCATGCCGCCCCCTCCCATGCTGCGCGCCATCATCGCGGCTCCACCACCGCCACCTCCGACGTTGGAGAGCTCCAGAATGTCCTGGGTCCCAAAGTTCTGCTGGTTCACATTGTTACTCATCCCGATGATCGAAATCCGCTGCTGACCGTCAAAGTGGTTGAAATTCCCCCCTGCCATGTAGCGCTCCAGGCTGCCCAGACCGGTCTGTGCCCGTCCGAACTGCCCGCTCACGCGCCCGCTTCGCGTTACTACGTTCAGCGTCCGGTCCGTGTTTCCATCCTGAAACCCCGTGAACTGCGCCTGATCGCTGTGGCGGTCATAAACCTGTATCTGCTCTACAATGTTGGCCGGCAGGTTTTGAAGGGTGAGAGCCGCATCTTCTCCGAAAAACTCTTCTCCATCTAACAGTACCCGGCGCACTTCTTCTCCCTGCGCCTGAATCTTGCCATCTTCAATCACAAAACCGGGCATCCGCCGGATCAGATCCTGAATATTGGCGTCGGGCGGGGTCTGGTAGCCGTCTGCGTGGTAATTGGTAGTGTCGCCATCCACCTCAACGGTGGGGCGCCGTGATATCACTTCAAATTCATCGAGTTGAACCGGGTCGTAGCGCAATACATAACGGAGGCTATCGATGTGGCTGTCGGTAATTTCGATGGTGTCCAGTGCGGGGTAGAAACCGATAAAGGAGACCGCCACCCTGTATTGGCCACGGGGCAGATTACGGACGGTAAAAGCTCCCTCACGATTGCTTGTAGACCCTCTCGATGTCTCGTCAGCGGCCAGCGGCTGCCCGCTCTCGTCCAGCCGCGTCACTACGATATTGGCTCCCTCCAGCGGTTCGAGGCTTTCAAGGTCAGCTTCCCGAAGCTCCTGCTGGTTCAACCCGGGCCACTCCTCCGTGCTGTCCGGAGTGTAGACATGCCCCGAAATCGTGAACGTTTGTGCGTGTGCAGTTAAGGCCATCCCGAATAGGAGAGCCAGTGGTGTGGCGAGCGCCAACAGACGTTGCTGGATGTTCATACGCGTAGAGGAAATTGATTCATGGTAGGCCCGGCCCTCTCTCTTCTCCATCCTGCCGGTATCGAATGACCTGCCCGGTTCTGTATCCCGGCGCAGGGTTATTGAAAATTGAACAGAAATCGGATACCGAACTATCTCTTTAACACACTTTTACAGATCATGGAACTTCCTTGCAACCATGGTGTTAAAGTTTACAATGTATCGGGTTTTGTGGCGTGCAGGCCAGTATTTTGAATGGTTGGCAGATTCCGCCTACATAACGTTGTAGGAATCGCCCCTGCGTCCCACAAAAATATTACCATTCAGGATCTGCTCTTTGAACTCGGCCCCCAGTTTTTCAGACCATTTCCGGGCGGTCTTTCTCTCTCCTTCCCGATCGGCGTCATCGAGTATCACGCAACAGGTTTCATCCATCCGGCCCAAAAAGAACGGCAGGGCGGTGTAGCGCGACATTTCAATGCCCGGTTTGTTGGCCGGAGGGCCGTCCACAAAGAGCAGGTCGATCTTCGCTTTCTTAATGGACTTCTCAATCACCTTTTCATCATACCATTCACTCCAGGAGTCCCAACCGTTATCGGTCGGCTTTAGCGGGGCATGAATCAATTCGACCTGGCCCACCAGCCCCTCTCTCTTCAGCTCCTGCTTCAGAATGGTGAGCCAGTTGGCGTCGTGGTCTATCGAGTAGAGCTTCCGGCCCTCTCCGAGCTGATTGAACAGCCGTGCGATAAAGAGGGTGGACACTCCTGCTCCGCACTCCACGATGCAGCGACGGTTGTTCAATACAATCTCATTGAGAAGATAGACCAGTGCGGTAGGTCGAACCGATGCTCCGCTCCAGGGCAGGTAGCCTTTCTGAAGGGGGTGCAGCTCCTGGCGGCTGCGGATGTCCCTGATTTCGAGGAGAATATCTTTTTTTATCAGTTTATCTATGATTCGCAGCATTCAGCATCCGTTTTTTATTAGTAACGCAGCACTTCGTAGGTGCCTGTGTGGCCGGGGTCGGCCTCAGTAAGCAGGTAGTAGGCCTCCATTCGCCGGACATCCGACGCGCCCTGAAAAACAGAGACCAATTCATTGTATTTGGTTTCGAAAAAGAGGTCGAAGAGCCAGGTTCGGTTCACCCGTTGCCGGTTCTCCCGGATCAGCCGGATGGCATCCACTATACTTATGTACGCCTCTTGTGGTTCTTCGGTGAGCCGGTCCAGCCCCTGGTAGTGATAGATCCATACGGCGCGGCGCACCTCTTCGTAGGTAAAGCTGGTGAGATCGGTGATCAGGCCGTACCGGTTCCGTTGCGCACCGCTGATCCGGCCCCACCCGGCGGTCTGGCTCGTCTGCGCCAGCTCCACAATGTCGAGCGCCTCCTGAAACCAACGGGTTCCGCCCAGCTCCGAGAAGCTGTCGTAGTCGTACCCCAGCATTACATAGACGTAGAAGTCCACAAAACTGGCCAGGTCATCGAACTGCAGATTATCCCGCAGAATGCTTCGGCCCGGCATGTAGTTGAAGTGCCATGATGCATCCCGCAGCAGGATGGTGGCCGTCTCCTGCACAGCGTTATAGATGGGCCTTCGGAGGCTTATGATCACTTCCGACGAGTAGTCGTACTGGCTGTTGCTGCCGGTGAGAACCACCTGCATCTGGCAGTGAATTCGCTCGTGCGGCTCATAGAAGTCATCCGTCCAGCGGTTTTCCTTTATGTACCGGGTGAGCTCCGGACCCAGATCCTGCAGATGGTCGTGGCCGCTTCCGCTCACCTGACGATCGTCTATCGTCACGCTGCAGTTCATCTCCTGGCCCGTGGCAACAGCCGGTATTGCGGCCGCAATCAGGGTCAGGAGCAGGATATGTTTTGCGGCGGCCGGCATTCTGTTATGCGTCGGTCAGACAGGCGACTCCGGGAAGCTCCTTCCCTTCCAGATACTCCAGGCTCGCGCCGCCCCCTGTAGAGACGTGAGAGACCTTATCCTCCAGCCCCGCCTTTTTGATGGCTGCGGCCGAGTCTCCACCGCCGATGATGGTGGTAGCTCCCTTTGAAGTCGCTTCCGCCAGCGCATCGGCTACCTGGAAGGTCCCTTTGGCAAAGTTGCTCATTTCAAAGACGCCCATTGGGCCGTTCCAGAGCACGGTTTTGGAGCGGGTGATCCGGTCGGAGAAGAGCTTCACGCTCTCCGGCCCGATATCCAGTGCCATCCACCCCTCTTCAATTCCATCCCGGCCTACCACTTTGTGCTCTGCACTGTCGTCAAACGCTTTGGCTACCACCGAATCGACAGGCAGCAGGAGTTCGACGCCGGCTTTTTTAGCTCGTTCGATGAGCTCTTTGGCCAGATCGATCTTCTCCTCTTCCACCAGTGAGCCCCCGATCGGCAATCCCTGGGCGCGGTAAAAGGTGTAGGTCATACCACCGCCGATCAGAATGGAGTCCACCTTGCTTAGCAGGTTGTCGATGACCCCGATTTTGTCGGACACCTTCGCACCCCCCAGAATGGCTGTAAAGGGGCGGTTCGGGTTGTTCACGCTCTCCTCCAGATACTGGATCTCTTTCTCCAGCAGAAAGCCGGAGACGGCTGGCTGCAGGTGATCGGCCACACCTACCACCGACGCGTGCGCCCGGTGGCTGCTTCCAAAAGCGTCGTTCACGTAGAGGTCGGCATGAGTCGCCAGTTTTTTGCTGAACGCCGGGTCGTTCTTCTTCTCTTCGGCGTGAAAACGAACATTCTCCAGGAGCACCACTTCGCCCGTTTTCGCCTTTTTGATGACGCTTTCGGCGGCATCCCCGATACAATCTTCTGCGAAGTGGACCTTGTTGTCTATCAGTGTGGCCAGATGGGCGGCCACCGGTTTCAGGCTATACTGCGGGTCGGGCTCACCCCCCGGACGGCCCAGGTGGCTGGTCAAAATCAGTTTGGCTCCCTGGCCCAGAACGTAGCGGATCGATTGAAGCGCCTGACGGATCCGGTTGTCGTCGGTAATGGTTCCATCCTTGAGCGGCACATTGAAGTCCACTCTCATCAATACGGTTTTGCCTTTCAGGTCGGCGTTTTTCAAAGTCTTTTTGGCCATAGGGTCGCTCTTTTGTCGTTTCTATGTATGGGTTCTGTTTTGTGCCGGATGCTCTTGATGCGGTCGTTGGGCGCTGCCAGAGCTATTTTTACAAAATACGAAGGATTCCTCTCTTTTTGTATCGGCTTCTCTGGCAGGGCGCCTACTCATAGTGTGTCCACATCCGAATCACCTTGACGACCTTACTCTCCTCCAACACCTGATAAACCAACCGATGCTGTATGTTGATTCGCCTGGAGTATACACAGTTTCCGTCAGTTCGACTTTCAGCGTCTTGCCAAAAGCTCATGCATATTTTTCCATGGATAATTATTGTGTTTGCTTAGAGGGAAGTAGGTATCAGATCCATTTCCCTTCAAAACCGAATTCTCGCCTGTATTCCTACATCGCTTCGTCGGTTTCCATCAATCCGGTTCAACCCGCTCCCTACTGTCTCACGATTGAACCAGACGGTGTGAGACACTTTCAGCCAGAGTTGAAGCCACTCCGACGGACGCCAGTTGAAGAGCAGGTAGGCCCTCGCCCCCCGGTCGAAGAGCATCGTGTTGGATACCACGTAGAGCAGGTCGTTTTCGAACTGATAGACCCTTGAGCTGTAACTGTCGGTCATGAAGAGGGTGACCCGTCCGTCGATTGTGAGCCCCTCCCGTCTGGTCAGACGCAGGTCCTGATACACCAGCAGCCCATATTGGGGCCTTGTTTCCGGCGCCACCGATCGCACCCACTCCAGCCTCGCACGGTAGCGTACCGCCGGTGCTATCTGGTGGGTGAGATGGATGCGTGCTCTCATCCGCCGGCTCATATCCAGCCTGCGAAGCTCCTCCCCGCTCCACTCCACATCGGTTACCTCCTCTTCGCGCGACTTCTCCCGGAGCTGAAAGAGCCAGATGGTGCCGGCCCGCCTGCGCACCTCCAGTTCCAGCAGCCAGTCGTACCCACTGCTCGCCTGCCTCAAGGGAAACCGCGGGGCGGGAAAATGAAACCGGTCGGCGTAGGTGCGCAGCAGGGTGCGTTCTCCCAGCCGCTGCTGCCACCCGATATAGAGCCCCCTCTCGTTCCGGGGGCCACTGGATGTTTCCCCGAACGCACCCCCCAGGAACGATTGAAACCGGTGGCTGTAATTTCGGGCCACGACGCTGATCTCTGTTCCCTCGCGGACCGGCCCAGCCATTCCCGCGATCCAGCCGGTTCCGCCATTTTCTGTCATTCCGGCTTCGCCAAACCACGAGCGCCCTCCGAGACTCCAGCGAATATCCCCCGAAACAGCCCGGTTTCGATCTCCGTGGAAACGGTGTTCGTTCCAGGGCTGCTGCCCCGGTTCTACCGGAGGGTCAAACCGGTTCACATAGCCCGTGACCCCTGCAGACCCGGAGGAGAGCTGCCACCGAATACGTGCACCGGCCGTACTCTGCAGCGTGTTGTAGCGCCGGGAGCGCTCATTAACTGTACGGTGCAGGCCGCTTTCGGTCGGGAAGCGGATGGTGCCATCGTCTGTTTCCGTGGCGGTCCGGCGACGGCGGGAGATGAAACCCGTCCACTGCAACCGGTTCCCGTAGGTGAATGCAACTCCGCGAAGATAGCCCGCATCGTACGCCGACGTGTAGGGCTGCACGCCCGGTTCCGCCCGCCAGGCGGTTCGTGTCACGTCACTCCCCTTTCCGAATGCCCGCCCGCTCCAGAGAAGCAGCCCTTGCCCCGCCCGTACGCTGTAGTCTCCGACCACCAGCATGTTCAGATTTAGCAGGTCGTGAATGGCAAAGTGGGCCGACGTGTAGTCAAACTCCGAGGGGCCGGGAAGAGGCTCTCCCGGTGCTTTCTGCTGCGTCAGGTTTATCGACAGATGTCGGGTGCTGTAGCGCGCCCGCTGATAGTAGCGTACCGGGCTGCCGGTGTAGCCCCCCTCTTCCGGGCTTCGACGGTACCCCTCCTGCTCCTGAAGGACTCTGCCATACCGCATGAACGACTCGAATCGCTCATCAGCGGTCCAGAACCCGGGGTGAAGGTAGAGGTCTCTGCGGCGTTGCATAGTGGTGCCCGCTGTCACGAAAGGGGCTGCCCTCTCCAGTGTAACGGGTCCGATACCACGCACATCCAGCAGCTCTTGTACAGAGGCGAAGGGTCGCTCCTGCTCCCGAAACTCCACGATCGCCCGGGCCTGTGTATAGGAAAGCCCCGGTATCTCCGCCAACTCCTCCGCGCCGGCCCGATTGATATTCAGTGGGCGCAGGGCGAGCTCCCGGAGCCGGTCGGCCCACTGCCCGGTATTGGCTTCACCTGCCTCCTCTCCCAGAAGCTCCAGCTCCTGTTCAATGGCGCTGCCCTCTGTCGGCTGCCCCTCCGCTTCTCTCTGCTCCTGAGCCAGCCCGATGGCGGGGAGGAAGTAGAGAAGACAGCAGATGATGTAGAAATGGAAGCCATATTTGATCCTGTCTGTTGATCCGGCCATACAGGTATGAGCCGGGCAGAACCGAACCCTTGCACATTTTTTTCGCAGCATCCGGTGGGTGTCATTTTGATCCCGGGCCGGGGAGCGTCCATGCGGAATACCATCTGCAGAATCCAGTGCAAGGTGCATCCCTTTTTCGGCTCCTGTCTGATACAACCAAGCCGATAACCCTGAATCATCTAAACCCCATGAACCGACCACAGACTTCACCAGCATCTCACGCACGGTCATTACCAGCACCACACACCCCGACACACACCCGGATACCTGTCTCCCTGCTGATCCTGCTATTATTCTGCGCTCTACCGGCTGTAGCCGGAGCTCAGATCCCCATCACCGCAACGGCCAATCCGATGGTCCTGGATGCGGGCTCAGAGTTCTCGGTAACCCTCTCTCTGGACCAGCCTGCGGACGCTTACTATCTGGGCACAGCCTTCCAGTACGATGCCAACCGGCTGCAATTTCTGGAGGTTCTGCCCGTCGGCTGGGCGGCCGGAGGCATTCATGCGTCCGGTGCACTGTCGGGCGGCCTTTATGGCGCGTCTGTCTCCCGGACCACACCACTGGTCTCACCGGAGGGTGGAGCGGCCATGGAGCTCCGCTTCCAGGTTCGGGAGTGGGCCGATCCGGGCGAAACAGAGATTTCGTTTCAATCGCTGGAGCTCTCCGATTCTGAAGCCGGGGAGATGGATGCCACCCTCCCCGACCCGGTTGCAGTCTCTATTACGGAGAGTGTGGCTTCGCTGCGCCTCACCACACCAGGCCTTCTGGAAACCGTGGAGGGCGCACCTGTTGAGTTCACGGCCGCTGTGGCGGTCACCGGGCTCACCACCACGCTGGAAGAAGCCTCGCCCCGGATCGATCTCTCTTTTGCCCTGCACTCCGGCACAGAGGATCCGTCACTGTGGCCCGAAGCTGCCTGGCAGTCGGGTGAGTTTTACGACGCGCTGGATGGGGAGCACCACTACCGCCTCTGGTTCGATGAGGGGAGTTCAGTAGGCGAATACTCGATAGGCGTTCGCACCTCCCTGGACGACGGCCCCTGGTTCTATGGCGGCTGGAGTCCGGATGGAGGTGGATTCTGGGACGGAGTGGAATTCATCTCCCCGACCCTCTCGGTGGAACCGGTTCCGCCCTGGATACACACAGCGGCCGAATGGAATTTTGACGGCGAGTCCCTGCTGCCCGACAGAGCCATCTTTACAAACCGGATGGAACCTGTACAGGTGGCAGGGGCTCAATTCAATGACTTCATCACGGGAGCCTCCGGCCGCGCCGCCAATGCCAGAGGATGGGTCCATGACCCTGCGGAGCCAGCCGGCTGGGTAGTGGGCTTCTCTACGGAGAGCCTGGAGAACCTCACCCTCTCCTCCCGTCAGTCGGGCTCCGGCACAGGGCCGGGGCACTTTACACTGATGGCCAGCCTCGACAGCCTCGATTGGGAACCAGTGGATGGCGGGAGCCTGATCCTCGACTCCGGCTGGACCTCCGGCAGCCTGAGCGATCTGCCTCTTCCCCCGCTCTACAACAACCGGGAACGTATCTGGCTTCGCTGGACTCTGGCGAACGACATCACTATCAACGGTAGCGCGGGTCTCTCATCCAGCGGGACGAGCCGCCTGGATGAGGTCTCCATTCAGGGCACACGTATGAATCCTGTACGGGTCGATGTCTGGCCGGGGGATGCCGATCATAACGGTGTGGTAGACGAGGAGGATGTACTGGCTCTTGGGGCCTGGTGGGGTGCCCACGGGCCGGTTCCCCTCCAGGCCGGAGTCGAATGGGCACCCAGAGAAGTAGAGGAGTGGCTGCCTCCGATGGCCTCCTATGCCGACACAGAGGGAATGGGAGTCGTAGATCATCGGGGGCTGCGAGCCATCGGCCTGCACTTCGGCCAGAGTCGTCCGGGAATGAGAGCCGTCCCGGTCGCTGATCCTGTAGCAACACTTCCGCTTTCGGCCGGTACGGGAGAGCAGGAGGCCGACGAGTGGGTGCTACTGGCGAACGGTCCGGAGACGATCTCGGGGATCTCGTTCCGGCTGAACCTGCGAGACCCCGCACTGTCCGAAATGATACACATTGAAATTCTTCCCGGCTCCTGGGCTACAGAAAACGGGGATGGTGAGCCGGACCTCCTGCCCGCAGAGAGTTCCGCCTCTGAAAGCGAGATGGCTGGCTCACCCCCGACCGGTACCGGCCATCTCTCCTTCCTTCGAGCCGACCCCTCCACAGGTGAAATAGCGGGTGCCTTCTCCCTGCCGGGCAGAACCTCCCTTACCCCTTCAGAGGAGCTGCTCCGGATTCGCGTTCAACCCGAAAGTGGCTGGACAGGGGGTACCGAACTGATCCTGAACCGGCTCTCGATCCTTTCGGAACCGGGAACTGGCTCCCCGAAAAGACAGCTACCGGGAGAGGTTCGCTGGGTACACACAAGCCAGTATGAACCTTCCCTTCCACCTGCTCCACCACCGAACCTGCCGGAGGAAACCCTGCTCCACCCCGCCTTTCCGAACCCCTTTCGTGACAATGCCACCATCCGGTTCGATCTCGCCGAGCCGGAGGAGGTTCGACTGGAGCTCTTCTCGACCAACGGGCGGCGGGTACTAAAGCTTCTGTCGGAGCACCGGGAGGCCGGAACCTACGAAATCCCCCTCCTCTCCGGCCCTCTCTCCAGTGGCCTCTATCTGCTTCGCTTGCAGGCGGGCCGGTTCAGCCAGACCCGCTCCCTGATTCATATTCAGTAGCTTCGCTTATGTCCTTTCCGGAACCCACCCATCTGCCGGGGCAACAAAAGCGTTAAACGGCTCAACAAAGCCTCATATCTTTCGTTAAATAGTAATTACATTGTAATTATATTAGAGCAGACCACTCACAGAGCTTCCATTCACAAAACTTCCCAACACGGGTCACCACTTCTTTCACTGGAATAAAGGGTCAGATTGTCCTGGATCAAATTCGTACGGTGGACAAAAAAAGGCTGCTCAAAAATAGTGGCTCCATCAGTTCGTCCGCTGGAGAAAAGGTACTCCAGGTGCTGCAGGAGATGTTTGCAAAGTAGGTTTACCATCACATTTGGTATCCATACTTCTATAAATCAGATAAGGACTGTATTTTGTATGGATGTTACATTTGCAACCCACTGGCAATCTACCACCTGCTTCCACTGATATTATAAATCAGGCTGGCCTCCGTCTGCTATTTGGTTGTCCCCACCGAAGAGACTCTGTCTATGCTTAAATCGATCTATCTGGACCACGCTGCCACGACCCCCCTCGATCCGGATGTGCTGGATCAGATGACCCCGTGGCTGACCGGAGAGTTTGGCAATGCCGACTCTACTCACCACATGGGGCAGGCTGCCCGTGTAGGCATCGAGGAGTCCCGGAACCGGATTGCCGATCTGATCGGAGCCCTCCCCTCCGAGATCATCTTTACCAGCGGAGGCACCGAGAGCAATAATGCGATTATAAGAGGCGCCTTTGCCGCTCTGGGAGAGGACCGAAACCGGATCATCACATCACCCATCGAGCACCACGCTGTGCTCCACACCGTCGAGAGTCTCAAGAGAAACGGGGCTGAACCCGTCTGGCTCCAGCCGTCCGAATGTGGCAGAATCGATCCGAACCAGGTTCGTGAAGCGATCACAGACAAGACTCTGATGGTCTCACTGATGCATGTGAACAACGAGATTGGCACCTTTAACCCGATCTCCGAAATTGCAGCAGCCTGTCGGGAGTTGGGGGTTCTTTGTCATACGGATGCCGTACAGAGCGGTGGAAAGTTTACACTGGATGTGCGAGAGCTGGATGTCGATTTCATGAGTCTGAGCGCACACAAATTTTATGGCCCAAAAGGGATCGGTTTGATGTATATCCGTGAAGGGTCTCCCTGGCTCCCCTGGGTGACAGGTGGCGCGCAGGAGCGTCGGAGGCGTGGGGGCACTTCGAATGTGGCGGGTGCGGTCGGAATGGCGCATGCACTCTATCTGGCCACAGAGCGGATAGACGATCATTTTGCACACGCCACCGCGCTTCGGACCTATCTGATTCGCGGACTGGAGCGCACCCTGAAGGGAGCCTACACCATCCACGGGCCGGAGAATGGCGAAAACCCATACATCGTCAATGTCGGATTCCCGATGCCGGAGGGGGTAACGATAGACGGCGATATGCTCTTGTTGAATCTGGATGTAGAGGGTGTATGCGTCTCCAACGGCTCTGCCTGTACCTCGGGGGCTGTAGAACCCTCTCATGTTCTGGCTGGCATCGGCGTGGATGATGAAGAGGCAAAGGCGAGCCTTCGCATCAGTTTCGGGCCCCGGAACAGTACCGAAGATATCGACTACTTCCTGGAGAAGCTTCAAATCACCCTGAACCGCATGAAAAGCTCCGGCGAAAAACCAACGTAACAAGCCTGGCCGCCGCCTCTCCGAGTATTGAGCCCAACCCTCCACAAAGACACCCACTTCAGTGCCCCGACGGAAGGAGGGTATTTCATCATTCTCCCGCTGCAGCATGATCTGAAGGTGGTGGCCGGGGACTCCCTCATGGGCTGAGGGCTCAGGTTGTCCTCAATAACTAAAACAGAAATGCTGTCTTGATCTCTATAATTAAAAGCTAAACGATTACTCCGTAAATATTGACAATTGCAGCCAAAACTCTTCTATCTTCAGTATGGCATCCAAAAAGTCATCTATTTCCAGGGGTTTCTTGACGTAACTATTGGCGTGGTTTTCATACGCCAGGTCAATATCTTTTGGATTCGAAGAGGTAGTTAGCATAATAACCGGAATCTTTTTAAGTACGGTATCTTGTTTAATTTTCTCTAAAACCTCATGCCCATTAAATACCGGTATATTAATATCAAGCAAAATTAAATCGGGTCTTCGGGAGTCATGGTATGCCCCCTCTTTAAACAAAAATCTCAAGGCTTCCTGCCCGTTTTTCACAACGCTTATATCTGTTTTTAATTTGCTTTCTTCAAACGCATCAACTGTGAGAACGATATCGCCCTCATTGTCTTCCACTAATAAAATATGTGCCGGCTCCATATAGGTCTGTTTGGTTAAATCTTATTCATTGGTTTTAGGCACAATAAAATAGAAGGTTGATCCTTCTCCCGGGGTCGATTCCAGCCATATTTTGCCACCCCATGATTCCACATGTTTTTTGGCGATAGACAGGCCTATACCGGTTCCGTCATATTGGTCCCTGTTGTGAAGGCGCTGGAAGATTATGAATATCTTTTCAAAGAATTTAGGGTCAATGCCAATTCCGTTGTCCTGGATACGAAAAATCCAGTCGTCATTCCGCTCCTTCACTGAGATATCGATTCGGGGGGGAACGCCATCCTTCGAATACTTGATAGCATTGTCCAGAAGTGAATGAAACACTTGAGTAATTGCAGCCTTGTAGGAATAAATTGTCGGCAATACTGAGGTGATAAGAGTGACCGACTTTTCTGATATAATTTTTCTTCTTAACTGCTTGAAGCCTGAGAGAATGTCATTCACATCTACCTGTTCCCTCGTTTCTGTAGGGCTGTTTGCTCTTGAGTATTCTAACAAATCAATAATGATCTGCTTCATCCGTTTAGCTCCGTCTTCAGCAAAATATATATACTGAAGGGCCTTTTCATCCAATTGGTCTCCATAAGAGGAGCCCAATTTATGTATAAAACTTGATACCATCCTTAAAGGCTCCTGAAGGTCGTGGGATGCTACAAATGCATACTCCTCAAGCTCTTTATTCTTGACCTGCAATGAAGCCTTACTTCTCTCAAGTTCATTCTTAAGCCTATTCTGCTCATTGATGTGATTTCCTAATCCAATGAAAATTTTTGGGATGAGAGCTGAAGACAGGTAACAAAGAAAGATAAGATTAGAGCTAACGGCAGCCCATTCATTGACAGAACTCATATCAACATTATGTTCAAAGTTCAGTAACTCGAAGTATATAGCAAAACCAAACATTACTGAAATAAACAGAACCAGGTGGCTCCACCAATAAGCATATGAATTGTCAAAAATAATGATGGAGTAAATACAAGCCGCCAAAAAGTAAACTAAAACCGAACCTGATGAAGGAGAGGTAAAAATATTTAACGTGATTGCGAATACAAATACAGTTAATGAAAAAATCAATTTTCTTACCTTTATTTGAACTCGTGGTGCAAAAGCAATAAAAAACATGAGTACAATAGTACTAAAATGTAGTATTGTTATATACTCTTTATTTTCAAATGTAATCAAAAACAGAGACGGGATTAACGCAATGAAACAAAGAGGAAGCACAAAAATCATGGTGGTTGAAAACAGGATATTTCTCCAATAATTTACACTATCCACAGATATTTCATCGTTCAAGGAGCAATTATTCCTGATAGTATCCTTATATGTTTGCCATATACTACTCATTGCGTTAATCCCGTCACTTTTCTCATATCGATAATCAGCCATCCAGTTTGTTTGATCCGGTTTCTCTATCGCTTTATGTATACTTTCTTCAACCCAATCTCTATCCTCCGGATGAATATTTTTGGTCCAGGATTCCAGGGTCGGCTTGATTTTGTATGTTTGATAGCCAAAAAGCATCCCCGATACTCTCCAGGATATTGTTTTTCTCTTCGTAGGCCTTTTTCAGTTCCTCTGCTGCTTTTTTACGATCGTCTATATTTTTGAAGGGTCAAGACAACTTAAGCGGTTCTTGACGGATGAATGTTAACAATTTTGGATAAATATTTTCTTTGCGATAATTAAACCGAAACTCAGACTCTTTTAGATGCAAATAGAACGTGGACGGATGCATTCCCCGGCAAGCCTACTCCTCTTCCGCTTCTTCCTCCAGTTTCCCGAGCTGCTCA
This sequence comes from Balneolaceae bacterium, assembly GCA_040880485.1. GTDB lineage: Bacteria > Bacteroidota > Rhodothermia > Balneolales > Balneolaceae > JBBDIJ01. The sequence goes on along the minus strand of JBBDIJ010000003.1, from coordinate 28,432 downwards.
TTGAGCCACTCCTCCATCTGCAGGTCCAGCATATCGAGTGGCATGGACCCGTTTTTCAGAATGGCGTCGTGAAAGTCCCGCTGGTCGAAATGCTCCCCAAGCGCCTCTTCGGCAAGTGATCTCAGTTCGTGCATCTTTTCGCCACCCCACTTGTAGGTGACCGGGTAGGCGTGCCCGTTGTAATGGCGGTCCACTTCATTCACCAGAAGCTGCCGCTGGAAGGGGATCCGTTCGTAGAGCCAGTCGATCGCCTGATCCCGGCTCCACCCGTGGGCGTGAATACCGGTGTTGATCACAATGCGCCCGGCACGCAGCATGTCGAAGGTAAGTCGGCCGATGTGCCGGTAGGGGTCGGTGTAGAAGCCTGCTTCATGGCCCAGCCACTCCGAATATTGGGCCCACCCCTCTACAAAGACACCCACTTCAGTGCCCCGACGGAAGGAGGGTATTTCATCATTCTCCCGCTGCAGCATGATCTGAAGGTGGTGGCCGGGGACTCCCTCATGGAAGGCCAGCGGCTCCATCACAAAGGTGGGGCGCATTGAAAGATCGTAGAGGTTCACAGCGTGATAGCCTGCCCGGTTTCCCGGTGAACCTACCCGGTAGTAGGCCCAAACAGTTCTGGGAGCTATAAAATCGGGAATCGGAACAATTCCGTATGGCGTTTTCGGAAGCGTCCCGAAGAGGGTATAGAGCTGCTCCTCCATCCGCTTGGACACCAGGGAGAGCCCCCGGACGTAGTCCTCCTCACTCTCCACATAGAAGTCGGGATGGGTTCTAAGATGGTTCAAAAACGCTGCGAAATCGCCCTCGAAATCGGTTCGACCCATTACTTCCTCCATCTCTGCCTGATAGCGATCGGCCAGTTCCAGCCCGAATTCATGAAGTTCCTCAGGTGTCACATCGGAGGTGGTGTTGATTCTCACCTGCCACTCGTAGTATCGGTTGCCACCCGGCAGGGCACCAATCCCTTCAGCGGCTCGTGCACCCGGCCGGTACTCCTGCTCGACAAACTCCAGCAGGTCTTCCATTCCGGGGATCAGCGAACCGGAGATCGCCTCCCGGCCATCCCTCAGAATCCGCTCACGGGCTGCATCGCTGAAGTGCGAAGGGAGGTTGAGGAAGGGCGCATAGAAGTAGTTCTCCGTAACGTCCTGCGTTATGAAGGGTTCCACAGTCAGTTCAAACCCCACCAGCTGCTCCCGCACAGGAGTCATACCGGCAGACACCCCCTCTCTCATCAGCTCGATCTGCTGTCCGGTGTGCTCCCTGAAACTCTGCAAGCGGGCAATAAACTGGTCATACTCCTGCACCGTATCGAAGCTGCGATTTTTCTGCCAGCGGGCGAACCCAATATGAAACCCGCTGCCGATGTGTAACGGCATCAGCCAGGTGCGGAAGCGTAGGCTCTCGGCCTGGCTCCGCAGCTGCCACTTCAGGATTTCTGCGTTCACCCGGTCCTGAAAAGGCATGGAGCTGGTATCGATCTGCTCCAGACGGTCCAGAAACTCCTCTGTTGGCCCCAGCCGGGCACTGTACTGGCTGGAAGAGACCTCTGACAGACGGTTGCTGTAACGCTCGTCCACACCTTCCGGAACCGGTAACGTGGCGGCTGCGCTCTCCCTGCGGAACTGCTGCAACTCCTCCATCAGACGATCCAACTCTGCTGTGGGTGAGTAGACCAGAACCGGCTCGGTAATTACGGTTTCGGTTACACGCGTCATGCTGCAGCCAGAAACCAGTAGGGCCAGCACGATTACTGAAAACACTGTATAAATACGTTGGGTGAAATTCTTCATGTCTTCCGGTTCTATGGGTTCTCCCCGCTCAGTACAGTTTCAATCCACTCCTCAATATGCTCTTCCAGAACCGACAGGGGAACCGATCCGTTGCGCAGCACTTCATAGTGAAAATCGCGGATATCGAACCGCTCTCCCAGCTCCTGTTCGGCTCGCTCCCGAAGCTCGGTTACTTTGAGCTCCCCCATTTTGTAGGCGAGAGCCTGCCCTCCGCCGGAGATGTAGCGGTCTATACCGGAAGTTCGGCGAATACCGGTCTGCTGCTCCAGCCAGTCGATCGCCTGCTCCCGGCTCCAGCCCAGTGCATGTAGTCCGGTATCTACCACCAGGCGGCAGGCTCGGTAGTGCTCCATCGCCATCTGGCCGATCAGGCTGTAGGGGTCCTCCAGAAAACCGACATCTGTTCCGAGTCGTTCGGCATAGAGGGCCCACCCCTCAACAAAAGCGGCGATGCTCGCCCGGCTGCGAAACTCGGAGATCTCGTTGCTCTCGTAGTGCAACATGATCTGCAGATGGTGGCCGGGTACTCCTTCGTGGTAGGCGAGCGCTTCGAGCTGATAGAGAGGCTGCGCAGTAAGGTCATAGAGGTTGAAGGTCGAGTACCCGGGCTGGGAGCCGGGACTTCCAATATCGTAGTAGGCTCCCGGGCCTGTCACGGCAAAGTGTTCCGGCATGGCTCGCATACTGTAGGGAGTTTTCGGCAGCTCCCGGAAGAGGTCCAGCAGCTTTCCGTCCATTCTCTTGAGTACGTAGGCGGCCTGCAGCAGGTACTCCTCTTCTGTTTCGGCATAAAATCGGGGGTCGTCCCGCAGGACCTGGCGAAATTCGAGATAGCTCCCTTCAAACCCGATCTGGTCCCGAATTATCGCCTCCATCTCTGCCTGCAGGCGCTCCGTTTCGGAAAGGCCAATCTCGTGTACCTCCTCCGGAGTGATATCGAGAGTGGTGAAGTAACGGGTTCGGTGTTCGTAAAACTCCCTTCCTCCCGGCAGGTCGGAGAGGCCGACTGTCTCCCTTGCATTCGGGATGTACTCCTCTGTCATGAACCCGAGCAGTTCACGAAACCCCGGAATCACCGACTCCCGAATGGCCTCGGCGCCGTCTCGCAGGATGCGCTCCCGGTCTTCGGCGGGCAAGGTGGCCGGAAGATTTTCGAACGGCTTCCAGAACACCCCCTCTTCAATATCATCTACAATATGCGGGCGTATGGTCCCCGCATGATCAGCCATCACGACGCGCGGCAGGGTAATACCTTCCTCCATTCCGAGCCGCATGATGTTGATCTGCCGCTGCACATGTTCACGAAACGACTGCAAGCTGGCAATGTAGTCATCATACTGTTCCACGGTTCGGTAGATCCGGTTGGTGGCCGAACGCACAAAGCTGGAATAGAAGCCACCCGCGTGGCTCACCGGTATCAGCCAGGTACGAAACTCCCCCTGCGCCACCCGGTCACGAAGCTGAAGTTCCAGCACCTGTGCGTCTATTCGGGAGGCCCTGTCCAGCTCATCGAAGTCGATCTCCAGCAGGCGTTCCAGAAATTCCCGCTCGGTTCGGGTGCGTTCTTCATACCGTTCAGCCGACACAGCGGTCATTCGGTCGCTGTATCGCTCGTCCACCCCCTCCGGAAGCGGCATCGGATGGTCTTCGCCCCTGAACCCACGAACCTCTTCAAGCAACTCCTCAAGAAGCCCGGCTGGTGTGGACACTGTATCCATTGTAGCCTCCGCCTGATCAAATGCGACCGCAGTGCCCGTATCAAAAGCGACTGCCCTCACCGCCTGATCAAATGCGGCCGGCGAAGCACCCGATTCACCCGGATCCGAAGCCGCTGCAGAAAATGCAGGAAGCACAGGGAGTGCTAAACTGAGCATTAGAATAGAAAGTAGTGTGGACCCCGGGTTCCACCCCGATGCTCTCTGTGGACGGTTCAGTAGATTTTTCATCCTGTTGCGAAGGTCAATAGTTAACATCTGTCAACATGGCCGAAAGCCAAATAAGTAGTGCGCCGGTTCAAGATAGAGCACCGCTCTCGTGCGTACAAACCGAATTTACGGCAGTGTCTCAAAAGAAGACGGGCAGGATTCATGCACCGATACCCTATCTTCATACTCCAATTTCAGGTCCGGAAGGAGCACTCCAAATCCCTAAAAAACTGAATCGGATAAATGAGAATAAAAGAGGACCCTGCTTCGTTATTAACATATATTAACGACCGTTTTACATAAATTAACATCAGGCGGGAATAAATACAGGGCGGGCTGTGTAACTATTTGCGAGTTCAAACGTCCAAAATGGTGTGCACTTCAGTCGCGGCTATAAAAGCTCCAATCCTGCAGCCGTCTTAAAAACAAACCATCGGTTCTCAGAAAGAGATGTATGAATACGACTGTCTTATCTATGAATGAAAACTCATCTATCAGTGAAGAGAAACGAAATCAATTACTCATCGAACTGGGCCTGCTGGATTCTGAACCGGAGAAGGCGTACGACGACATTACCGACCTCGCTGCCGATATTATGAAGGCCCCGATTAGCCTCATCTCGCTGCTGGACAGCAAAAGGCAGTTCCTCAAGTCCAATCATGGGCTCGAGATTCGCGAAACCCCCATTGAACACTCCTTCTGCGCCCACGCCATCCGTACACCGGATGAGACGATGGTGATAGAGGATGTACGCAAGGATCCCCGTTTCGAAAATAACCCGCTCGTGACCGGAGACCCGAAAATTATTTTCTATGCCGGAGTTCCGCTGCTCGCCTCGGACGGCATTGCCCTCGGCAGCCTCTGTGTCATTGGCCGGGAACCGAAAAAACCGACCGCCAGACAGCTATCCATGCTCCGGAAACTGGCCGGACAGGTGGTTCAACTCATCGAACTTCGCCGGCGGGAGAAGGAGGCGGCCACCCTGGTGCTCTCCCTCCAAAAGAGTCACGAACACTACCAGCTGGTCAACCGGGCCACAAGCGATGCGTTATGGGACTTTAATGCGCTAACCGGAGAACTGGAGTGGGGAAGTGGATTTCTGACCCTGTTCGGTTACGATCCCGAAGAGATCCAGCCCGATTTCAACTTTATGGCCGAAAAAATACATCCGGAAGACAGGGAAAGGTTTGTCCGGACGGCTCAATCCTACCTCGCCGGATCCGATAACAGGGAGAAGTGGTCCGAAGAGTACCGGTTCCAAAAAGCGGACGGCAGCTATGCTTTTGTTCACGACAAAGCCCTGTTTATACGAGGTGAAGACGGAAAACCGGTACGGGTAGTGGGCGCCATGAGCGATATTACCCATCGGAAAGATCAGGAAGATTCCCTGAAGCAGCTGAACATCGAACTGGAGCAGAAAGTGGCAGAGTTGGTACGTTCAAATGCCTCGCTGGAAAAATTTACTCGTGTTATTTTCCACGATCTGCAGGAGCCTCTACGTATGGTTAACAGGTTCATGACGCGTCTCGAAGAGCGCTACGGAAGTGATCTGGAGAACAGGGCACTCGAATACGTCCGTTTTGCAAGGGATGGCGCCGAACGGATGAAAACGATTATTCTGAAACTGCTTGAGTTCTCCATGGCCGGTTCCACTGAGTACAAACTTGAGAAGTTAGACCCCCAAGTGCTACTATCCGCCTACCAACAGACTCGCAGCCGCCTCATTCGAGAGAAGGAAGCCACCTTCCACTCCGACGGAATCTGTCCGATCCGGACCTTCCGGCAACCGCTTGCAAAATGTCTCTACGCCCTGCTCGATAACGCACTGCTTTACAGCAAACGCGGGCAGCCGCCCGAAGTGAACATCCGAATGAAAGAGAAGGAGGGGTACTGGATTTTTTCAGTAGAGGATAACGGTGTCGGCATTGATCCCATCTATCACGATCGGATCTTTACTCTGTTTCAACTTACCGATACAGAACCACAGCAGGACGGCATTGGCATTGGGCTGGCACTGGTCAAAAAACATGTAGAGAGCTGGGGCGGGGAGGTGTGGCTTGAATCGGAGGTTGGGAAAGGGAGTACTTTCTTTTTTACTATTCCGAAAAACAGCGATCTTACGGGCTGAACCGCAATCTAACAAACGTCGCCGTGCCCAAACTGACTCAGGCCCTCGGATATTTTCTTATTGTACTTGGTGTAGCCGCTTACTTTCTGACCGGAATGGAGAGCGTGACCGCCCTCATTCCCGCCTTTTTCGGCCTTGTCTTCGCAGGCCTCGGATACCTGGCCACCACGAATGAAGCGATGCGAAAACACGCAATGCACGCTGCTCTTCTACTCGCCATTCTCGGACTCGCCGGATCTTTTGGCGGGCTCGTTCAACTGCTGGGCGCCCTCGGTGGCGGTGAAGTAGAGAGGCCGGCTGCCGCAATCGCACAGTCGCTGATGGCCATCTCCTGTCTCTCGTTTCTCATCATGGGGATCAAATCCTTTATTGCAGCTCGTAAAGGTGAAACAGCCTGACGCAGGACGGACGTTTCCTTCTGTTTTATTATATTGAAACATCAAGGTGAATAGCCTAAATGCGGGTCGGAGTTCCGGCCTGTCAGAGAGCCGATGGCTGAATGTAGCAGGCACAATAGCTCTCGTCCATTAACCCCCGTCCCTATGGCACATCCGGCACAGCTCGAGACCATTCAACTGGTCGAGGAGATCTTCAGAACCTATCTGAAGGAGAGAAACCAGAGGCAGACCCCCGAACGCTTCAAGGTGCTGCGGGAGATCTACACCTCGGAGGGCCACTTCGACGCCGACGACATCTTCTTTCGCATGAAGGAGTCCGGCACCCGGGTGTCCAGAGCCACAGTGTACAATACCCTGGACCTGCTGGTAGAGTGTGGTCTGGTTCAACGCCAGCAGTTTGGAAAAAATCAGTACTACTACGAGCGGGCTTACGCCTATCAGCAGCACGACCATATGATCTGCCGCGACTGCGGCCTGGTCGTCGAATTTTGCGACCCCCGCATACTGGAGATTCAGAAATTGATGGAGCAGATCCATAACTTCGATGTAGATGGCCACTCACTGCATCTGTTTGGCAAGTGCAACGACGAAGAGGCATGCAAAAAACGCCAGGAACGCGGAGACAAGATCAAGACACTGTCGGACTGACCAGATAAGACTAACCGGCCGGTTCCACCCACTGCAAAACCCGGCTGGTGCCCAAAGGCTTTCAGGATTCAGCTTTTTTAAGATCCGTACACGGTCGTATCCCTGATGAACTTTCGGGCAGCCCAGCGGCTCCCCCACCAGCCCATCACCATCGAGAGCAGTACCATGCCACCAATAAGGTAGTACCAGCGTCCAAAGGGCCACTCCAGCACACCAAGTTGCGGGATTTGTGAAGGAACCCCCCAGGTGAAGAGGGCATAGAGCAAGCCCGCTGCCATCACGCCGGCAATCAACCCCTGTAGCACCCCTTCCATAAGAAATGGCCTTCGAATGAACCCGTTTGTAGCCCCTACCAGCTTCATCGCCCGAATCAGGTCCCGCTTTGCGTATATGGTAAGGCGTATCGTATTAAAAACCAGCACAATAGAGGCGAACAGGATCAACAGCCCCAGCGCCGCGCCTGCAAGAGCCGTAGTTTGGATTCTGGACTCGATAAGCTGCAACAGGGCCATATTGAACTTCACCTCATCCACTCCGTTCCAGTCACCCGCCTCATCTGCTATCTGCCCGATTGAATCGATCGGGGCGTCGGGCGAAAAGGTGACTCGAAAGGAGGCTGGCAGAAAGTTGAGGCTCGCCAGAGCTTCGCCTCCCAGGCCAAACTCCTCCTGAAAGATCTGTGATGCGCTATCTTTGGAGATGTAGTGAACCGACTCTACCAATGGCCGGCTCTCCAGCCTGTTCCGGATCTCGGTTTCGGACTGGCGGTCCAGGTCGTGCAGAAAAATCTCTACTTCTACCTGCTGCTTCAGCATTTGAGCAACCTCGTACCCGTTATAACCCACCCGTGCCAGGACACCGATCAGAATGACCGCAACAAAGAGCGAGAAAATGGAGGTAAAGGATGCCAGGCGGGTTCGTTTGAGCCCGGCCACCCCCTCTTTAAAAACATATCGGACACTCATCTTTTTCTGTCTGGATCAATTGGTAAAAAGCACTCGCAGGCCGAACATGAATCGCATGCCCGGCATCGGATAGCCGGCCGTTTCAAAGTAGCCCGGTTGCACCACGCGGTCAAGAATATTTTCCCATCTCAAAAGCACCATCATCCAGCGAACACGCGCCGATACATCGAGGTCCAGGCGACTGAACCAGGGGGTCGTACGATCCTCCAGCCCGTGCTGCCAGCGTCGCAACTGCGGCAGATAACTCGCACTTTGGTAGCCTCCCGGAGAAAACATCCCGGAGACCCCCGCTTTTACAAACGTCGCTCGATTGAACAGATAATTTTTCCAGTAGAGCGATCCTTTCATCCATATGCGCTCTCCGTTTTCGTCCAGACTCCGGTTCAACTCTTGTAAAGAACTGCTCCGGAAGAGGGCTCCCGTTACTGAGAGCTCTCCCTCCACATGGGGGCTCTCCAGCCCAAACCACGATGTGGCCGCAAGCGTCTCGTAGGGGTCGATGTTCAGAAACTGCCCGCTTTCGGACACCATCACACCCTTTTCGGTACGGCGCCAGCCACCCGACAGTCCCGCTTCGAGCCAGCGGCCGAGGCCGATCCGGGTCTTTCCACCCGCAAACAGGGCCATCTCATTATCCAGGCCTGCATCCCCCTGAAAGTCGCCCTGATCCCAATAGAGTGCCTGCAGATCGGGGATCAGCGAAGCAGCCCCTCCGTGAAAAGAGATCTCCAACCCACCGATCGGCCGAAACCGCAAGCTTGCCGACGCCTCTACCCCCTGCCTTCCCCCGGTCCTTCCGTTATAGAGTGCATATCCTTCTGCCGTGAGCCAATCGCCCGCCGGCAGTTCCGCTTCGGCCCGTCCGCTCCAGCCGAACCAGCTGTGCTGTGAAAGCGCCTCCCTCTCTGCGTCGCGCTGTACATAACCCCTGGCGTGCATCCGAATGCGCGCCCGGCCGGGTTCAAACTCCTGCCATCCGTAGAGAGCCGCTTCTGTCAAGTTGTAGGATGGTACCCCTCCACTGTAGTTCATGGACCACTGCTCCCTCTGCAAGGTGGCTCCGGCACTCCGGAATGGCGTGCCGGTCGAGTCCCTTCGCTGGAGTAAATGCAGGTAGTAGTCGCTGGTAACCGTTTCGGAACCGGATCCGCCCGACACAGCTGCTGCGTTATAGGGATTAAAGTGGTAGAAGCGCAGATCGTTCATAACGTAGCCAAATGACTCCTCCAGATCGATCGCGTTGTTGATGAACCCTCCCCGAATCAGCAGGGTTTCGTCCAGATGGTGCCTCACCTGCGCATATATCTGCCTCCCCTCCATGCTGTTCCTTGGATAGATGTTCCCGTCCCTCCGGTCCCAATAGGAGATCTCCGCATTGGTCCGATCGCCAAAATTCCGGGTATATGTGAATTCGAGGCTTCTGTACTCCTCATGACTCTCGTCGAAGTTCAGATAGGTCCGCGGCACCGTCAGGTAGTGGTCCCGAAGCCTGGCACTCCACCCGATACGCGCACCCTGCTCCCGCACCCCGATCTCCTCTATTTTATAGATTGGGAGGCGGTTCCAGTCTACCTGTCCCGTAACTCCGCTGTGGAGAGGCATATCGTACAGTTCCAGCGACTGATGACGGCTCTCCCAGGTGAGTACGTCGGCTCCGGACGGCCTGCCGAGGCTTCCGGTCCGGTAGGTGATAGCCCCCGGCTGACGTGCGAGCCGGGATGTCCAGTCAAGCGCCATGAACCAGCGTAGGGTACTGTCGGTCTCTACAGGGTTGAACCCGGGCCGGGTTTCAGAGGGCCATACCGTGACCTCGAATGTACGGGCCGGCTCCTCATCGAGGCTATCCGCTGGTGCAGTTTCCAGGGTGTCAGGTATCACCTGGCCCCGGCTTTCGGCCGCCAAAACTCCCGTAAATAGTATAGCCAAAAGCAGTTTCAAGCGTAGTGGGGTCTGAGGTCGTAAGGCAATGGATCGATCTGTAGAAGATGCCGCCTGACGGTTTCAAGTGCAACGGATACGCTGCGCTCCCTGTTCACGAAGCGGTCTCCGGAAAATTGTCCCTTCAGGGCAAAGCGGGCGTCGGGAAAGTGAAACCCGATCCAGACCAGCCCAACCGGTTTCTCCCCGGAGCCCCCACCCGGCCCCGCTATACCGGTGGTGCTGATCCCAATCTGGCAGCCGAAACGGTCTGCCGCGGCATCCGCCATTCGGATGGCTACCTCACAGCTCACCGCCCCATGCTCTTTCAATACCTCTTCAGGGACACCGAGCAGATCCTCCTTGATCCGATTTTCGTAGGCCACCACACCGCCTGCAAAATAGTCGCTGCTACCGGGTGCATCTGTCAGGCTGGCCCCAATGAGCCCCCCGGTACAGCTTTCCGCCACGGCGATCTCCAGCCCCCTCTCCCGTAGCAACGCTCCCACGGTTTCACTGAGTGTGCACTCCCTCCCCTCCCCATAAATAAGGTCTCCTGCTTTCTCCTGCAGATATCGGACCACTCTCTCCAGGTTTTCTTCTGCTTCCTCTGCACTCTCTCCCTTTCCGGTCACCCGCAGTGTCACACCGGCCGGGGAGGGAAGCCAGGCCACCTCACCGCCGTGGGCCAGGGGTTTCGACAGATCTCCGATCACCAGATCGCTCAGGGTACTCTCTGCCACCCCTGCGGTTTTCAAATAACGCACCGCTCTTCCGGGCCTCCCAGGAAAGGATTTGTCCAGCATCGGTTTCACCTCCTTCTCCATCAGATAGCGCATCTCATAGGGAACCCCCGGCAGCATTACCAGACAGGAGCCGTTGTGCCGGTACCAGATTCCGGGAGCAGTCCCCTTCCGGTTAAAGAGCACAGTAGCCCCCTCCGGAATCGAAGCCTGCTCCCGGTTCGATTCGGTCATCTGCAGGCCGCGCTTCCTGAACATCTCCTCGATATGCTCCAGGACTCCCTGATCGGACACCATTCCGGTTCCGAATAGGTCGGCTGCGGCGGCTTTGGTGATATCGTCATGTGTGGGTCCCAGCCCCCCGGTCACAACCACCAGGTCGGCGCGCTCCATACTGCCGGAAATCGCTTCCTGAATGGCTTTATACTCATCATTCAGGGTTCGAATCTCCTGAACCCTAAACCCTTCGGCTGTCAAAAACTGACCGATCCAGGAGGCATTGGTGTTCACTGTATCGCCTATCAGCAGCTCATTGCCTATCGAGAGAATATGTGCAATCATAGTTTTGTTCAGGTTCCGGTTCAGCCCGAAGGCCATACGCTTCAAAATAGGGACAAACCCCGATGGGTTAAAACCCTTTATACGGATGCAGGTTCTATCTGAACCGACGAATCCCTATCTTGTCGGGTCGTGCAAAACCTGCCCAACATATTATCAGTCTTCAGAATTCTGCTGGCTCCGCTCTTTCTGTACATGTACTTGCAGGACGATCTGGTCTGGCGAGCCCTGAGTATTGCCGTATTTGCCGTAGCTGCTGTCACGGACATCATCGACGGCTATATTGCCAGAACCTGGAAAGTGGAGAGCCGGCTCGGGGTCTTTCTGGACCCGCTGGCCGACAAGGTACTCACCTTCAGCGGTTTTATCTGCCTCCCCTTCATAGACCCTGTTCAGTTCCCCTGGTGGGCCATTGGCATCATCGTCTTCCGGGATGTTGCCATCACTCTGCTCCGCATCTACGCCGAGCAGAAGAACCTGCCGATGGAGACGCGTGTGACTGCCAAGATGAAGACCCTCCTTCAAATGATTTTTCTCTATATAGCGCTTCTCATCGGGGTCTTTCTGCAGGCAGATATTCTCTTCGCCGACCATGTCCGGACGCTCATGGAGTCTGACATTATGGGTTGGCTCATGATTCTGGTGGTAGTCGTTACTGCCTGGTCCGGTATTGAATATCTCTGGGTGAACCGCCACCTGTTCGGCTCCGGATCCACTGAATCGTGATGCGCGGGCTGAAACTGGCCATCGGGACGCTCTTTGGCGCGGGCCTGCTCCCAAAGCTGCCCGGCACGTGGGGTACGCTCGCATCGATGCTGCTCATATGGCCTGTAGCGGTCTGTTTCGGAACCTGGGGACTCGCCATCATTGTTGCCGTTGCCTCCCTGCTTACGATTTGGGCAGCGGATGCGTGTGAAAATCGATGGGGTCGCGATCCCGGTCAGATGGTGTCCGACGAGCTGGCTGGACAGGCTCTCGTGTTCTTCTGGATTGGTCTTGAGGGGTCTCTGGCACTCGATTGGCCCGCACTTCTGGCCGGATTTCTACTCTTTCGGATTTTCGATATTTTCAAGCCGGCAGGCATAGGCCGGTTACAGCATTTCCCCTCTGGATTTGGTATATTGCTCGATGACCTGTTGGCCGGCCTCTACGCGCTGGGTACACTTCACATCCTGTTTCAGCTTCTATAAAGTTGCACACCGGGATTTCCTGTACGTAGATCGAACCTGAACAAGGGATTGGCGGCCAGATTCATTTATGTAGAGAGTATAGTTTGTAGTATGTATAGTGAGCCGTATGGAAATGACAGAAAAGAGTATGATAATCAACAAATCGTTCGCAAAAGAGCTTGCATCCGAACTGCTTCGGATCAATGCAATCATGTTGCGACCGAATGAACCGTTTCAGTGGGCATCGGGATGGAACTCGCCCATCTATTGCGACAATCGCCTGACCCTTCGCTATCCTGAACTCCGCAAACGAATCACCAATGCGTTCGTAGAGGTCATCGAAGCCATTGCCCCTGATGTAGAAGTTATTACCGGCACGGCTACGGCCGGAATTCCGCACGCGGCCTGGATTGCCCAAAAACTGGACAAACCTCTCGCCTATGTCCGTTCAACGGCCAAGACGTATGGCCTTGGCAATCAGATTGAGGGCGGAGTAGACAAGGGGCAGTCGACCATCATTATTGAAGATCTGGTTTCAACCGGGGGGTCCGCACTCTCGGTTGCAAACGCACTGAATTTTATAGGTGCCGATATTCGGGGGGTCGTCAGCATTTTTACGTATGGTTTCGACAAATCTATGGAGAAGTTCGAACGGAAAGGGCTGCCCGTATATGCACTCACCGACTATGCGACCCTTATTGAGGTTGCTGTAGAGAAGGAGGTGATCCGGGAAGCGGACCTCGAACTTCTGAGTCGCTGGCGGTCACAGCCGGAACGCTGGCCCCAATAACCACTCATTGAGTGTGTAAAAGCCTGCCCGGCCTGCCATCGAATCCTATTGCCAAACCGGAAAAATCGTTACTGCAGTTATGTCCGACAAGAAATTCTACATAGAGACTTACGGCTGCCAGATGAACTTTGCCGACACGGAGATTGTGAACTCTATCCTGATCGAAAGAGGGATGGAAGCCGTTCAGGATCCCGACCACGCCGATGTCATCTTTCTGAACACCTGTTCCATTCGTGATAATGCAGAGGAGAAGGTGTGGCACCGCCTGAAAGAGTTACGGCACCATAAAAGGGAGCGGAAGAGCGTGACGGTCGGAGTTCTCGGCTGCATGGCTGAGCGTATCCGGGACAAGATTATTGAACAGGAGCAGCTGGTAGACATGGTCGTCGGGCCCGATGCCTATCGGGATATTCCTCGCTTGCTGGAGGAGGTGGAAGATGGCCGGAAGGCGGTCAACGTGCTTCTCTCCCTGGAGGAGACCTACGCAGACCTGACACCCGTACGGACCACCGGCAATGGCGTCAACGCTTATGTATCTGTGATGCGCGGCTGCGACAATATGTGCTCCTTCTGCGTGGTTCCCTTCACCAGAGGACGGGAACGGAGCCGCCCCATGACGAGTGTTCGGGAAGAGCTGGTTCAGCTTCGGGATCAGGGATACCGGGATGTCACCCTGCTGGGACAGAATGTGAACTCGTACAGAGACGGGCAGACCCGGTTCACCGAACTTATGGAGATGGCGGCAAAAGTAGATCCCGAAATGAGAATTCGCTTCTCCACATCCCACCCCAAAGACTTTCCCGATGATCTGCTCTATCTGATCCGGGAATACCCCAACCTGTGCAACTACATCCATATTCCGGCCCAATCGGGCAGCGACAGAGTTCTGGAACGCATGCGCCGGCCCTATACTCGCGCCGGATATCTCGAGCTGATCGCGCGAATGAGAGAGATCATTCCCGGCGTGGCCCTATCCACCGATATCATCACCGGATTCTGCGGCGAATCGGAGGAGGAGCATCTCGAAAGTGTGACCCTCATGGAGGAAGTCCGGTACGAACTGGCCTATATGTTTGCCTATTCGGAACGGGAACGCACTCTCGCCTGGCGTAAGTTTGAGGACGATGTGCCGGAAGAGGTCAAGAAAAGCAGGCTGACTGAAATTATTCAGACCCAGATGAGCATTCAGGAGGAGTTGAACCGACAGGAGATCGGACAGCGCCACCTGGTTCTGGCAGAGGGCCCCAGCAAACGATCGGACGATCAGCTCGCAGGACGAACCGATACCAATAAAATGGTGGTTTTCGATCGTGAATCGTATGCTCCCGGCCAATATGTAGAGGTAGACATCACGAGTTCTACATCTGCTACTCTCATCGGCCGTCCCGTTTGCGCTTCTTCGATCACACAGTTTTCGGGAAGTATGGAATCGTTGCCCGTTTGAGGAACGCTCGGCCTCCGGTTTCCATTTGAGTCTGTGAATGCTAACAGATGGTTCATCATCCTACTCTATGAAAACATTAAAAGGACGCTTACCGGGCTTCGAAAAGGAGCTTCGGAACCTCAAAGAGATCCTGCTGGCCAATCTGGTGATGATCGGGGAAATACCCGCTCCCACTTTTGACGAAGAGCGGCGAATCCGATTCCTCCTCGACCGGTTTACGGAATCGGGCATTGATGACTGCTCGACCGACGAGATCGGGAACGGAATCGGGGTTGTACCCGGTAAAAAGGGCGAACGCAGTATCCTAATCTACGCCCACGCCGACACTCTCTTTTCGGGCAGAACCGACCACACCATGCAGGTGAGCAGCGAGACGATCACCGGCCCGGGAGTGGCCGACAACAGTATTGGGGTTGCGGTGCTGGCCACCATGCCCATGATTCTGGAGAAGCTGGGGATCGAACTGGAGCACAACCTGATTCTGCTGGGAGGTGTTCAGAGTCTCGGCCGGGGTGATCTGCGCGGAATCCGCTTTTTTCTGGAGAACAATCCTTTTGATATCTCCGGGGCTATCTGCCTGGAGGGTGTAGAGCTGGGACGCCTGAGTTACAGCTCGATCGGGATGCTGCGTGGAGAGATTACATGCAATGTGCCTGAACAGTACGACTTCACGCGATTCGGGGACGCCAGTGCCATTCTTACGATCAACGAGGTAATCAACCGAATCAATGCCATCCCGCTCCCCAAACGCCCCCGTACAAGTATCGTCATGGGTCAGATTGACGGTGGCTCTTCTTTTAATACGATTGCGCGGGAGGCCCGCCTCGGATTTGAGGTTCGCTCCGAGTCGGACGAGGTGGTAGAGGAGGTGGGACGCCGAATCGACGAGATCGGTGTAGAGGTCACTTCCCGCAAGGGGGCCGAAGTAGAGGTCGATATCTTTGCCCGGCGGAGAGCAGGCGGTATCGACTTCTCCGACCCGCTCGCCCGATGCTGCCGAAGCGTGATGCAGGCCCTGTATCTGGAACCGAAGCTCGCACCCAGCCTATCGGAACTCTCTGCGTTGATAGACAAGGAGATACCCGCCCTTACCCTGGGACTCACCAGCGGAGACCGGCTTCAGAAGTCCGCTGAAACGATCACAATTGAACCGATTTATAAGGGGATCACCCAGGTTCTGGGCACGATCCTGGCAATCGATGGAGGCTACTGCGATGGATCTGCAAAAATGGATTGACTCGAACACCTATCACCACTCCCGTTTCTGGGATCTGAAAAAACTGGTCGAGGAGAAGGAGAAACAGAACCTGAAGATCTCTCTCTGCCTTCCGACTCTGAATGAGGAGAAAACGATCGGAAAGGAGGTGATTCTTTTCCGGTCGGAGCTCATGAACCGTTACCCGCTTCTGGATGAGATCGCTGTGATCGATTCCGGTTCAACCGACCGCACCCTGGAGGTCGCATCCGGATTCGGGGCCGACACCTATCTGGCCAGCGATATCCTGCCCGATCTGGAACCGAAACGGGGCAAGGGCGAGAATCTCTGGAAGGCGATCTACCAACTCGAGGGGGATATTATTATCTATGTAGATGCGGATATCAGCAACATTCACCCCCGGTTTGTGTACGGGCTCGTTGCCCCCCTCATCTACCGTGAATCCGTAAAATATGTGAAAGCCTTCTACGACCGGCCTCTCGCCTTCTCCGGCAATGTTCGGGCGTCGGGAGGCGGACGGGTCACAGAGATCCTCGTCCGTCCACTTTTCTCTCTCTTTTTTCCGGAGCTCACTACTCTCATTCAACCGCTTTCCGGGGAGTATGCCGTGCGGCGCGAAGTGCTGGAGCAGATCGCCTTCCCGATCGGATACGGAGTGGAGACTTCACACCTGATCGATGTACATCACAAATTTGGCCTCGAAGCGTTCGCCCAGACCGATCTTGACAAGAGAGTTCATGAGAACAAAGCGACCCAGGATCTCGGAAAGATGGCATTCGGTATTCTTCAAACGTTTCTGAAGCGTGCCCGCTCTCTGGGCATTCTTGAGAAGGGAGACCACGAAACCATCCTGCGCCAGTTTCAGGTGCGTAAAGACCAGTACCAGCAGAAGGAGATTGAGATCATAGAAGATGAACGGCCGCCGATGATCGAGATTCCGGAGTACCGCAAGAAATTCAAAAAGAAGAAGTAGAGCGGAGTCCCGAATGGCCAACAACGAAACAGACCTGCTCAAGGAGCAGTTTATTCGCCTCTCCAAACCGCTGGATCCGCAGCCGACCGGCGAAGAGCCCCGGTTGATACATCTGAAGGGCATCGGTACCATTGTATTCGATTTTTACGGCACCCTCTTTATGTCGGGAGTCGGAGACATCGGTATTGATGAGGAGAATCGCGATCCCGCTCTCTTCACGGAGGTATTTCGTGCGGCAGGACTGACCTGTGATGAGAGTACAGGAGCAGAAGCCCTGAAGCGGTTCGAAACCCTGGTCAAAGAGCAGCAGGAGACGTTGAAGGAGCGTGGCATCAAAGTACCTGAACCGGATATGGAGGAGATCTGGACCACGCTCCTCCGTCAGCTTGGAGAGGATGATCTCCTTGATGGCGACACAGAAGAGGAGACGGCCAGAACGGCCGCTGTGGAGTTTGAAGCCAGAGTCAACCCCGCCTGGCCGATGCCCGGCCTGGATGAGATGCTCCGCAGGCTGGATGAACCTGATACAGAGCTTGGAATCATCTCGAACTCCCAGTTCTACACTCCACTACTTTTTGAGGCTTTGACAAAGCGATCGATCCCCGAAATGGGTTTCAACCCGAACCTTCTCCACTGGTCCTGGGAGGAGGGGATGAAAAAGCCGTCTCTGAACTTCTACCGTCGTTTTCTGAGGCGGCTACCGGCAGGTACCGACCCCTCATCAGTGCTCTATGTGGGCAACGACATGCTGAAAGATATCTGGCCAGCCTCGGTTTTGGGCATGAAAACCGCCCTTTTCGCAGGGGACAGCCGCTCTCTGAAGTGGCGCCGCGATGACGATCGATGCCACCAACTGAAGCCCGACCTGGTGGTCACAGAGCTGTCACAGATTCCGGAGTGTCTCGGCATCTCCTGACGCACCTTTGCACTATGGCAAGCTTATACTAAATGGACCCCGCCACTTGGGATGCGAATCACCAGGATGGCAGAGTACAACGCTACACTTTTAGCCATACCACACGGTACGGTTCCAGCTCGATCTCCCCTCCACCGGCAAACTCCTCTCCGGTGAGAACATCTCTGTAATTCCCATCCTCTCTGGCCAGAAGGCCTGATCGGCTTGTATTGGCGGCTACTCTGTCCCCGGAGAGGTTGCCGACCACAAGAATCTTTTCTCTGCCACGAGTGTCGCTCCGGACAAGGGTAAACAGACGTTCATCAAGGTTATACACCTCCTGATTACCCAGCGGATGAAACGCGGGGTGTTCGGCCCGAATCTGCATTACGTTTTTATACCACTCAAAGATCTCCTTAGTAAGCCCACCCTCCTGGTTCAGCAATATGTTCAATTCACTATAGTCAAACTTCTGTCTGTTGATGGTTCGGTAGCTTCCGGTAAGTTTTACACCTTCGTTATAGTTTCGGCTCCCAAGCAGGTTGTGCATATAGATTCCGGGAACGCCCTGCAGGCTTAGCATCACTAACTGAGAGCAGAAGTAACGCTGTTTCTGTAGCTCCTCTCCCCCTTCAGCTCCAGCAAAGGCGTCGAAGTAGGTGGTGTTCAGTTCATAGGGGGTTCGTGTACCGTCGGCCCTCTCCCGATAGGAGACCAGCCCGCCGCTCTCTTCGATGCGCCGTACCAGATCGTAGAACTCCACCTCAGGAATCAGACCCTCAAGCGGGCGTACACCGATGCCATCGTGAGAGGAGGTAAAGTTGAAGTAGGTGCAACCCCCGGGTAGCTGCTGCAGAGAGGAGGCCCAACGGGTCAGATGTGAGGCGTTGCCATTTAACAGAGCGTGCAACAGGAGCGGTGGAAGGCTGAACTGGTAGACCATATGCGCTTCGTCCCCCTCCCCAAAGTAGCTCACGTTCTCTTTGTGTGGCACATTGGTTTCGGTAATCAGCGTAACGTCATGGGCGTAGTTCTCCACTACTGTTCGGTAGAGTTTCACAATTTCATGCGTCTGAGGCATATGAATGGCTGGAGTCCCTGGCTCCTTCCAGATAAAAGCCACTGCATCGAGCCGGATAACCCGTACCCCTTTGCTGATGTAAAAGAGGAAGATGTCCATGAACTCGAAAAAAACATCCGGGTTGGAGAAGTTGACATCCACCTGGTCGGGGCTGAAGGTAGTCCAGACTCGGGTGCTGCCACTTTCGGTCTGAACCTTGGTAATCACGGGAGAGCTTCTGGGCCGTACCACGATGGACAAGTCGGCACCCTTCTCTACCTCCATGTAGTAGTCGTCAAACGGGATCTCCCGTTTCAGAAACTTGCGAAACCAGGGGCTGAACCGGGAAGTGTGGTTGATGACCATGTCGGCCATCAGTCGAAAATCTTTTCCGATTCGGGAAACGTCTCCCCATGTCCCTTTCTGCTCGTCCACCTGCCGGTAGTCGATGATCGAAAAGCCGTCATCCGAGGAGTAGGGGAAGAAGGGAAGGATGTGTACAGAGGAGACCACCCCCCTCAACCGTTCATTCAGAAATTGATGAAGTTTGCCCATGTGGGTCTGTTCGTCATCCACATCGGAGCGTACCATATCGGCATAGGTGATCAATATGTGATCTTTATGGGTCCAGAGCTCCGGAGAGTCATCACTTCCGTTAAAGCTGAAATTATACTTCTGGAGCAGCGAAGTGAGGCGATCCATGCTCTTCGGGACACTGCGCCGCCCATAAATCTTTCTGAAATGCTCCCTGCACCGTTCCCTGACTTCTGTTTCTGAACGTTCCAATCGTCGATGCCTTCTTGGTTTGTACCTTCTGTTTATGTTCCTGCAGTCTTATACTGTCGGCCCTTGCTTCTCGCACCGAAAGAACCCTTCCGGCAGCAACCGGGCCGGTTCAGCCCTAATGTGCAGAACCCTGGTGAAACAAAGAAGTTTTTACACCATAGTAAAGTTCCGGCAGGAAAAAAGGCAATTGATGTTCCTCACGGAACTTTTGTAAATTGACATTTTGTCAGAAATACGAAAGATCAGGTAGAAAACGGCCGGAAACTTTCCGGCGACAATGAATCCCGGTTATGGATAGACAGATTTTTCAGGAGCAGTATGGCCTCATTGGCGAATCCCCTGCACTTCGTCATGTGATTGACAAGGTGATGCAGGTGGCCAAAACCGATATTTCCGTCCTTCTTCAGGGAGAGAGTGGCGTGGGAAAGGATGTCACAGCCCGTGCTATCCACTCTCTGAGCGAGAGAAAACAACACAACCTGGTGATCGTTAATTGCGGCGCCATTCCGGAGGGAATTATCGAGAGCGAACTGTTCGGGCACGAGAAAGGTGCCTATACGGGGGCACACGATTCGCGAATGGGTTATTTCGAAAAGGCGGACGGTGGCACTATTTTTCTGGACGAAATTGGTGATACCCCTAAAAACGTACAGGTGAAACTGTTGAGAGTACTCGAAACCGGGGAGTTTTTCCGGGTCGGTTCCAGCAAAGTGAGCCACACCGACGTTCGTGTGATTGCTGCAACCAATCAGGATCTCTGGAAACTGGTTCAGGATGGGGTCTTCCGGGAAGATCTCTACTACCGCCTGGATACGGTAAAAGTTCATCTCCCGCCCCTGCGAAACCGCAAGGAGGATATCATACCCGTATTTCAGAAGTTTGTAAAAGAGTTTTCAGGAAAGTACGACTCTGTCTTCCGGGGCTTTTCCGACGAAGCGAAGGAGCTGCTGCTCTCTTACCGCTGGCCCGGTAATGTAAGGGAACTTCGTAATGTGGCCGAACAGCTTGTAGTGCTCGAGAAATCGCAATTTATAGACAAGGATCGGTTGCGTACCTACCTGAAGGGAAGGCAGCATTCCGGTAACAAGGACCACTTGCCCATATTGAGTGACAGCGAACGGGAAGAGGAGAGTAAATCTATTGACGACCGGCAACTGATCTATCGCGCACTGGTAGAGATAAGAAGCGACACGGACGACCTGAAGAAGATGTTGGCCCGATTTCTATACAGTACATTTTCCGGTGGGGAAACGCGCGCGCTTCCGCCGGCAGTTCACCGATCGATTGACCCTAATGATCTCGCTTCACACAACCCGTATGGGGAAAGGCCGGCGGCCGCTTTCGGAAGCGGGCCACCGGAAGAGCCTGAAGAGGAACCCGATCCGTTCCGCAGCTTCTTTGACGGCGATCGGATACCCTCCATCGAGGAGGCGGAACGGTTCCTGATCGAACAGGCTCTGGAAAGATTTGACGGGAACCGCCGAAAAGCATCTGAAGCGCTGGGAATCAGCGAACGGACCCTCTACAGAAAGCTGGACCAGTTTGGACTGGTAGACAATGAAAGCTGATTTTCACTGAGACTATGTACCACCGCCGCCTCTTTTGCCACCATTTAATAGCCTGCTGGTTCACTCTCCTCCTCTTTTCGGGTTGTGTTCAGTACAGTCTTACAGGGACATCCATACCCTCCGATGTTCAAACAATCTATATCCCCTTCTTCGACGATCGCTCCGACGGAGGGCTTGGAGATCTGAGCGACCGGCTGAACCGTGCGCTCATACAACGATTTGTAAATCAGAGCCGTCTCTCCCTGACCAGCAGTGAAGAGGATGCCGATGCAATCATTACCGGTTCCGTTCAAAGCTTTCAGAACCGTCCTTTCAGCGTCGGGGGAGATGAGCGGGCTACGGTGAATCAGATTCAAATTACGGTGAGCGCTGCGTTTCAGTACACCAGTGAAGAGAGCCCGCTCTGGGATAAGAATTTCAGCGGGTCGGCCACCTATGATGTCGTGGAAAATCCGATAGACGGGGAGGTGGAAGCGACCGACCAGGCACTTGCACAGATTGCGAACAACATGTTCAATGACGCTGTCGGACAGTGGTAGGCCAGTCTAATTTTCATTAATATCCTGCCGTGGAATCAATATCATCCAACATACCGCGTTCTCTTCAACCCTATCTGGAGCAATTCCGGAAAGAGCCGGAGAGAGCAATTCAACGCCTTGAAAAGAGGTTGAAGAAGCGCGGGCCCGATGCTGCGGCCTGGTACCTGCTCTCATGGCTTTGCTACTCCGGCGGACGCAGAGAGGATGCCATCAGAGCAGCCTGGAATGCCAAAATCCTGGCTCCCGGAAGCCCGGCAATGGAGCACCTCCACTACTTCATGACCCATCCGAAAACCTTCAGAGCCTGGCAGCCGGACGGACTTGTAGCCATATCTCCACCCGCTGCACGGCGCGAATCGGCTGGCCTCCCCTCTCTTGACCTCGACCAGCTGATCGACCGGTTGAGCGACGAGAAAGCCACCCGGATCAGGATAGACGAATCGGCACCCGAGCCGGATGAGGACCTGGGAGTGGAGTCTTCCCGGGTAGAAGATATCGTGACCGAGACACTGGCTCAAATCCATGAGCAGCAGGGGAACAAAGAAGCAGCGATCGTGACTTATGAGAGGCTGATGGATCTCTATACTCACAAATCGGGACACTATCGTGCCCAGATCGAACGGTTGAAGAGCGATATAGATAGTGACGGCAACGAGACCTGAATGCCCATCCCGGCTTCATTACCCCGGGACGTAGGGGTTGTTCGCTTTCTCATGGCCAATCGTGGTCTCCGGACCGTGCCCTGGCCAGACAACTGTATCATCCGGCAGTGTGTAGAACTTCTCTTTGATAGAGGAGGCCAGCTGATCAAAATCTCCTCCGTAGAGATCGGTTCGGCCCACGCCCTCCCTGAATAGCAGATCACCCGCAATCAGGCGCTTCTCTTCCGGAATGTAGATGGAGATGTGATCCGGAGAGTGTCCGGGAGTGTAGAGGATATCCATTCGAAACGGACCAGCTTCAAATCCCACCTGCTCAGCTAAATGATTCGGTGTAAAGTCGAAGGCAGGCAGGTTCCCCGTACCAAAAAACTTTGCCTGCATCTCGATATTCTCCCAAAGAGCGAGGTCGGTATGGTTCAGCCAAACGGGAACCTCAAAATCCTGCAGAACCCGGTTCAGCCCCAAGACATGATCGATGTGAGCGTGTGTAAGAAGGATTGCCAGAAGCTTCCCATCGCTGCTGTCCAGCTCCTTTTTGAAACGGGAATACTCCGATGAACTGGAAAAACCGGGGTCAATGAGCAGGGCACTCCCCTCGTTGCGAAGCAGATAGGTGTTCTCCGAAAAGGGGCCCACTGTATAGTGTGTGAGAGTATTCAGTATTACTTCTTTCCGTAACGTTTATTAAAGCGGTCTACCTGGCCGGCTTTCTTCTGAATCTTCTGATCCTTGTTGTAGAAGGGGTGATTTTTGGAATCAATCTCACTCTTGTAGATCCCGTCAGCTAATTTCATGGTACTGCGGGTCTTGATCTCCGAACCATCACTCATCACAACTGTAATCTCTTTGTAATCGGGGTGTATACCTTGTTTCATCGTACTGATTCCATCTGTCTTCTGGTCAATTTTGCGTGCATCCGCCGCTTTGCGGATAGCTTTAAAAATACCACTTCTGCAGCCCATTCACAACGGCCGGCTGTTATAAACCCTCATCGACTCCACCAATACGGCCCAGCATGGTTCCAAGCATATCCTGAAATGATCTCTCCTCATCAACATCCTCTTTGCCAAGCATCGAGTTTTGATGGAGACCCTCAAGTAGCAGATCCATGAGAAGTGCTTCATCCTCTTCCCGATAACAGCGCAGCTCCTGTACAATCTCCAGCAACCCGTCTACCTGTTTTAGCCTCTTTCTGTACTCCTGTTCCGTCAGACTGTCCGGAAGTTCTACTCCGTGCCCCTCCGCAAACCAGTCCAGAACCTTCCGGTACGGGCTGCTGTCCTCTGAGGTTTCCCGCTGCTCTTCCGGCTCCTGCTCCAATTTTTTTTTGCGTCTGCTTTTGGTTGGCGGATACCATCGGGAAAAGGTTCGGCTGATTGCCAAACCGATCAGGTGTCTTGCTACATTGGTTGCCCCCTCCTGCTCACCTTCGTAAACCAGCTCCAGTTTGCCAGTAAGAGCCGGTATCATATGAAAAAAATCAGAAACCCGAAGATACTCCTCAGTGGAGCCGTTGTTCAATGCCCGGCGTTCGGCTGCCGAACACGCCTGCTCCAGTGCGGTAATGCTCAGCCGGGTAGAGACACCGCTCTTCTGATCCACATATTCACTCTCTCTGGCCGCTATCGCAACCTCCTCTACGATCTCGCGGCAGAGATCCGGTATTCGAATCTCAATCTGATCGCCACTGTGTAAACGAGCCTCCTGCCGCGTGATCTTGATTCCCGTTTCCAGTTTTTTCGGATAGTGAGTGATAATCTGGGCGTCAATCCGGTCTTTTAAGGGTGTAATCAGGTTCCCCCTGCTTGTATAATCTTCCGGATTAGCTGAAAATGCCATTGAGATATCGAGAGGAATGCGGATGTTAAATCCACGAATCTGGATATCTCGCTCCTGCATTATGTTCAACAGTGCTACCTGAATTCGGGGTTGCAGGTCGGGCAGCTCATTGATCACAAATATTCCCCGATTCGTTCTGGGAATCAGACCGTAGTTGATCACCTCTTCATCAGACAGGGACCGCTTCTGTGATGCCGCCTTGATCGGATCGATATCTCCTATCAGGTCACCCACTGTCGTATCGGGTGTAGCGAGCTTTTCGCCATATCGCTGCTCTCTGTTCAGCCATTCAATAGGGGTCTCATCACCATTTTTTTCAATCAGCTCTCTGGAATACCGGGTGATCGGAGCCATCGGGTCGTCATGGATCTCCGATCCTTTTACGGCCGGAATAAACTTGTCCAAAAAACGGGTCAACATTCGTAAAATCTTTGTTTTCCCCTGTCCGCGAAGGCCCAGCAGTATCATATCGTGACCGGCGAGAATGGAGTGTTGCAGCTGGGGAATGACGGTGCGCTCGTAACCGAGAATCCCCGGAAAAAGCTCCTCCCCACTCCGCATCATGGCCATCATATTCCTGCGTAGCTCCATCCGGACCGGCATGGACTGCCAACCGCTTTGCTTCAGTTCACCCAGTGTTTTTGGAAGAGACTTCATAGCTGTTCATGGTTTTGCACCTGTGGTTCATTCCACCCTGCACTACCTGAACTTATTTACCGTCCAATCCATTTCAGGATTCTCTCTTCTCTCCAGAACCGGTTTGCGAGAGTGCTCTCGCCTTCACCCAGGTCTCTTCCCACTCCGCATCGGGATCTGAATCACTTGTGATAGCTCCACCAACGGGATATGATAGCTCTTCCCCACTGATGATTGCGGTACGAATCACTACATTGAAGTCAAAATCGTCTTCAGGAGTCAGATAGCCGATAGCCCCGGAGTAGACCCCCCTCCGGTACGTCTCCACCTCCTCGATCTCCTTCATGACCCGTATCTTGGGCGCCCCGGTCATGGAACCCGGTGGAAAACAGCATTTTAATACCTCTTCTGCACTCCTGCCTTCGGACACCTCTGCTTCTACCGTAGATACGAGCTGGTGTACCGTAGCATAACTCTGGATATCGAAGAGTTTGCTCACCCTCACCGATCCCGGTATAGCAGTTCGCGAAAGATCGTGTCGAACCAGATCTACGATCATCAGATTCTCTGCCCTCTCCTTTTCGGAGTTTTCGAGTTCTTCCTTCAGCTTCCGGTCCCTCACAGGATCGCTGCTTCGAGGCGCTGTTCCCTTGATCGGCTGCGAAAAAACAAGACGGCCGCTCTTCTTCAGGAATCGCTCCGGCGAAGCGCAACAAATTGCGAGTTCTCCGGTGTCGATCCAGGCCGCAAATGGAACCGGGCCAGCTTCTCTCATTTTTCTGTAGAGAGCCCACGGCTCCCCGTTAAATCGGGCTCGCAAGATGTGTGAGAGATTCACTTCATAATACTCCCCCTCCCGAATCCCCTCCTGTATTCGCAAAATATGATCCCGATAGGTTTCCCTGTCCAGATCCGCTTCCAGTGGGCCCACCTGGCATTCCGATTCGCAACTCCGGTTCGGTTCAGCCAGCAACCACTCTTCCGAGGGGAGATCTCCGTATATAGCAGTCAATAAACCACTTTGATGACCATACCTCAAAAGCAGCCTGGGCTGTACAAACCACAGATCGGGTGCCCCCACAGGGTCTTCGTTCGCAGATTTCAGATCTTCAATACTGTTCTTCAGATCGTAGCCGAGCCAGCCGACATACCAGCCGGGATACTCCCGGCGTATTCTGAAAAGCGCATCCCACGGATCACCCCTCGTCACTTCCTCGCCCCGGTCGGAACGGATCGATACCTCCTCATCTCTCGTAGACAATTCAATTTTGGCACCAACGGCCAATAGAGAGATCTCCTCTCTGTTACCCTCGTTGTGCTGCATCTGCTGATTTTCCAGAAACAGAACCGGCTCCTCCCTCCGGCCGGTTACAAACCTCTCTACAACGGCTTGAAACTGATCATACGTCACATATTTGCTCTGCTCCATTGCGCAATGATAACCGTTTCACTTTTCAGTTTCACTCTGTAACTTGGCGGAACATGTATAAAACGTGCATAAGGCCTCTCCTCTTCAGATTTCCGTCCGACAGGGTTCATGAATCGACCATCCGCTGGGCGACGGATGCTTCGGAATCTGCCCTTTACAAGCGGTTTGCGGGACTTCTCTACAACTATCAGTCCGCCGACCTCTCCCAGGAGTTTTGGGGTCTCACTTTCCGTAATCCTGCAGGCCTTGCTGCCGGATTCGACAAGAACGGCACCCTGATCCCCATTATGGAGGCCACAGGCTTTGGATTTGTTGAGGTGGGCAGTATCACAGCCTCCCCCTCCACCGGAAACCCGAAACCACGCAGTTTCCGGCTTCCGAAGGACAATTCCCTGATCAACCGTATGGGGTTGAATAATGATGGTGCAGCCACTATCACCAAACGTCTCAAAAAAGCGGGGCACCGGATCCCGGTCGGCGTCAATATCGCGAAAACTCACGATCCCTCCATTATGGGAGACGAGGCGCTTGAAGACTATCTTGAGAGCTTTCTTTTGGCCAGAGAGGTGGCCGATTACCTCGTAATCAACATCTCCTGTCCCAATACCCGGGAGGGAAAAACATTTGAAGAACCTGAAGAGTTGAACCGACTTCTCGGTAAACTTCAGATCCGGAACGACCTCACCGCTCCACCTGTTCTAATCAAACTCTCCTCCGACCTGGAATCCACTCGTCTTAATGAGTTGCTGGAAATCTCAAAAAATCATGCAGTAAGTGGATTTGTAGCAACCAATACCTCTTCGGGACGTGAAGGCCTGACCACACCCAAAGCACGGCTCGACGAGATTGGCAACGGGGGGCTTAGCGGAAGGGCTATCAGGGAAAAGAGTACCTCACTGATTCGCCAGATCCATGAACAGATGAGGGGAGAGTGTACCATTATTGGTGCAGGAGGCATTCAGTCTCCGGAAGATGCCATTGAGAAACTGAAGGCGGGTGCCGATCTCTTACAGATCTATACCGGCCTGATTTATGAAGGCCCGGCACTGGTAAAGCGTATTAACAGGGGTATCCATCGATACATGAAACGCAACGGGCTCAAAGAGGTCTATCAGATCCGAATGTAAACTTATCTGAATACCGGTTTCTGAACGTTCATTCAATTCGACCTTTCATTGAACCTATTTAGTCAAAAACTGAACGGCGAACAATTCATTCTTATCCATCCATGTTTTTACGGGTTCAAAGTGAGGGGCCGTAATATCTCTAAACGACTCCAGAGAGTATTTGTGTGAATTCTCTGTATGGATGGATTCTCCCTTCGAAAAGGCAACTACCGTTCCCATTATATCAACAACCTGATCCCTTTGACTGACCAGGTGCATCTCAATTCTGCTTTCATCTTCATTAAATATGGCTTTGTGGCAGAAGGCATCCGGATTAAAATTGGCGTTCAGATCCCTATTCATTCTCAACAGGATATTCTTATTAAATTCAGCGGTTACACCTTCTGTATCGTCATAAGTTTCGATCAGTATTTCTTTCTCCTTCAACAGATCAAACCCAATTAACAATCCTCCCTTCTCTCCGAGCAGCCCGGCGATAAGTGATAGAAACGCTGCGGCCCGTTCTTTGGTGAAATTACCGATGGTAGATCCAGGATAATATGCGATTCTGCGACTATCAAAGGCCGTTTCAGGGAGACTGAAAGATTGGGTATAATCTGCTGCCACCGGAAGAATATTTAATGAAGGATATTCAGATTGAAGTTCATTCGTAACATCAGCTAAAAATTCAGTGGATATATCTACCGGCAGATAAGAATCTATATCTGTCAAATTATCTAACAGTAATCTTGTTTTCAGGCTGCTTCCGCTCCCTAATTCAACAAGCTGAGTGTTTGGACCGAGCAGTTCGGCGATCTCCTCAACATTTTCACTCATGATCGAAAGCTCAGTTCGTGTTGGGTAGTACTCATCCAACTTGCAAATCTGTTCAAAAAGCTCCGAGCCTCTCTTATCATAAAAATATTTACTCGGTACTGTTTTTTGAGGTTTTTTCAACCCCTGCAATACATCAGCCAGCATCTCTGATGAGGCTTTCTTTTCAAGTATGGCTGTATTCATAAATTATTTTGCTAATCGAATTCCCGTAAACTGCCACCTCTCAATGGTATGAAAAAAGTTTCTATAGGTCTTTCTGAAGTGAGATTCAGATGTTGCACACGAGCCGCCCCGCAATACATACTGATTGCACATGAATTTTCCGTTGTATTCTGCCAATGCAGAGGTGCCTTCTTATAGACCGGGTTCATTGGATTTTGAGAAAACATGAACTTGAGATCT
>JBBDIJ010000002.1:0-183739 GCA_040880485.1 Balneolaceae bacterium | reverse complement strand
AGCGGAGGGAGAGGGATTCGAACCCCCGGAGCCTTGCGGCTCAACGGTTTTCAAGACCGCCGCATTCGACCACTCTGCCATCCCTCCGGTCCCGGGTCTCTGTGGATCCTGTGTAATGTAAACGGATTTTAGTCCGATCCCAATGCCTGCGCACCAGAAACAATTTCAGATATTTCCGTAGTAATAGCGCTTTGACGTGCCCGGTTATACTGAAGGCGAAGCTCCCTTTTCAACTCTTTGGCATTTTCGGTAGCGTTATCCATCGCTGCCATCCTGGCCCCCTGCTCCGAAGCGTTGGATTCGAGCAGTGCCCTCCACAAGCCGATATTCAGATATCTGGGAAGCAATCTTTTCAAAATGGAAGCCTTGTCCGGTTCAAAAATATAGTCGATTTCAGTTGAAGCCTCATCCTTCCCGGAGTCCACTCCAAGCAGTTCCGACGGATCGACCGGCAGAAGCTTCTCCACCACCCGGTTCTGGGTAATTACCGATTTAAACTCATTGAAACAGAGTTCAACCCGGTCCACTTCACCACTCAAAAATCGTTCCGTACAGTACTCCATGACCTCTACCGCTTCTGTAAAATCAAGGCGGTCGAAAAAGCCTGGATAGGACTTGTCTATCCGGTACCCACGCTTGGAGAAGTAGGCCTCCGCTTTGCGTCCCACACAGATCATATCGACTGCGTCCCGCTCCAGGTGCCCGGCCCACTCCCTCTTTAAATTCGATTCCACCACTTTAAACAGATTCGTGTTGAACCCGCCACAGAGGCCTCTGTCGGAGCCAATAACCAGAAACA
Source organism: Balneolaceae bacterium (assembly GCA_040880485.1). Classification (GTDB taxonomy): domain Bacteria; phylum Bacteroidota; class Rhodothermia; order Balneolales; family Balneolaceae; genus JBBDIJ01. The sequence goes on along the minus strand of JBBDIJ010000002.1, from coordinate 182,940 downwards.
GAACACGTTCGCAGCTTTCAGGTTGCCGTAGAAGGTCTATCTCAATTGTCTCTGCAGAAACCAGACGGCCCACAACTTCTCTCATTTTGGCGGCATAGGGCCGTGCCGATACGATCCGGCTCTGCGCCTTTCGCAAGCGAGCTGCTGCGACCATCTTCATCGCCCTTGTAATCTGCTCCGTATTGTTGACGGAGGTGATCCGGTTGCGGATATCGCGAAGGTTAGCCATCGGTTAGGACTCCTCCGTTTCCTGGGCTGAAGTCAACTGATCAATAATCGTGCGCGCCGAGGAGAGCAACTTCTCTCCAAACTCATCCTCCAGAACACCCGTCCGGCCCAGATTGTCCAGCTCTTTGGAGTAGCGTGCCCTCAGGCTCTCCAAAAAATCCTGTTCGAATTCACCAATTTTCGATACCGGCATTTTATCGAAAAGTCCTTCACTGTTTACCTTTAGAAGTGCAATCTGTTCCTGAACAGGAAGTGGTTCATATTCGCCCTGCTTCATCAGCTCTACAGTCCGTTCCCCCCGTTTTAGCTGCCTCTGTGTTGCCGCATCCAAATCGGAACCGAATTTTGCAAATGCCTCAAGCTCCCGGTACTGTGCAAGGTCAAGTTTGAGAGTTCCGGATAGCTTTTTCATCGACTTCACCTGGGCCGAGCCCCCCACCCTGGATACCGATATACCTACATCGATAGCGGGACGGATTCCGGAGTTGAACAGGTCGGTATCGAGAAAGATCTGACCATCGGTAATAGAGATTACGTTGGTTGGAATGTAGGCCGAAACATCCCCGGCCTGGGTCTCAATCACAGGAAGGGCGGTCAAAGAACCTCCACCCTTCACTTTCGGTTTCAGTACTTCCGGAATGTTATTCATCGACCTGGCTACTTCATCGTTGTCGATGACTTTGGCAGCACGTTCCAATAGACGGCTATGCAGATAAAAGACATCTCCGGGATATGCCTCGCGTCCCGGCGGACGCTTGAGAAGCAGTGAGAGCTCACGATAGGCAACCGCCTGCTTGGAGAGATCGTCGTAGATGACCAGTGCGTGACGACCGGTATCACGGAAATACTCGCCGATCGCTGCACCTGCAAAGGGGGCGATATAGCGCATCGGTGCCGTGGTACTGGCAGGAGCCGACACGATAACCGTGTAGTCCAGAGCACCATGCTCCTTAAGGGTTTCTGCTATAGAGGCCACTGTAGAGCCTTTCTGGCCCACAGCTACATAGATGCAGAATACAGGCTTGTCGCTATCCCTGGTCTCCCTCTGGTTGATAATCGTATCCAGCGCCACAGCTGTTTTTCCAGTCTGGCGGTCGCCGATAATCAGCTCCCGCTGCCCGCGCCCAATCGGAATCAGCGAATCGATAGGCTTGATCCCTGTCTGAAGTGGTTCATCCACCGGCTGCCGATAGATCACTCCCGGAGCTTTTCTCTCCAGGGGAAGTTCCATCGTCTCTCCGGATACACTTCCTTTACCGTCCAGCGGCCGGCCGAGTGGATCGATCACACGGCCCACAAGTCCGTCACCAACCGGTATAGAGGCAATGCGGCTGGTTCTCTTTACGGTATGGCCCTCCTTCACACTTCTTGAAGGACCAAACAGTACGATACCCACATTATCCTCCTCCAGGTTCAGAACCATACCAAGAAGCGGTTCACCCGTGTCTCCTATCGATTCGGGGAGCTCTACAAGTTCACCCGCCTGAATTTTGGAGAGCCCGTAGACCCGGGCAATTCCGTCACCTACCTCCAGTACGGTACCGACATCGTACGTCTCTGCACTGCTGTCGAATCCCGAGAGCTGCTTGCGCAATATTGCTGAAACTTCCTCAGGTTTGATGTTACTCATGGTGTCATCAAATTAAATTCTTGAATGTGTGCCGGCCTGTAGCCGGTTTGCCAGACTGCAAGATGCACCCGGCCAGAGCGGTTCCCCGCTATATACTATTATGGTACAAGAGTGTGCTCCTTGAGCTTCGATCCGAGCCTCTCCAGACTGTAGCGTACCGAACCGTCAATCACCGTATCTCCAATTCGGACGGTCAGACCGCCCATCAGTTCCGGCTCTTCAGTGATCTGCATATTCACGCTCTTTCCGGTCCTGCGCTCAAGAACTTTTCTGAGCTCCTCCACAACCGGTTCATCCAGAGGTGTCGCACTCTCTACCTGCACCTCGATCACTCCGGTGTGCTCCAGATAGTACTGGATAAATCCTTTCATGATCTCTACCAAAAGCGGTTCACGAGACTTTTCAGACAGTAGCTGAAGCAGCTGAAAAGTAAGCGGGTTCACACGCTCTTTGAAAATGGTGGCAAGCACCTCCTCTTTATCTCTGTTCTGGATGACAGGGCTTTTCAGAAACACTTTGAGTTCCGCAGAGGCTTCTGCGGTGTCGCGAATCAGAATCACATCCCGATATACACTCTCCACCTGTCCCTTCTCAAGCGAAAGATCGAATAGTGCCTTTGCATATCGCAACGCTGTGTTGGAAATCATGACCCGGGGACCTGTCAGTTGCTGGAAAGATCGCGAATATACTCCTGTACGATCTTTTTGTTTCTCTTCTCGTCAATCTCTGCGTCCAGAATCGTCTCTGCGGCAGAGATTGCAAGATCCGCAATTTCGTTTCGCAGTTCGTTAAGTGCACGCTTTTTCTCCTGAGCGATGGCATCCCTGGCATCTTCGAGTAGCTTGTCAGCTTCCTCTTTCGCCTTGCCAACCCGTTCGCTACGAAGCAGTTCCGCCTCTTCAATCGCCTCCTTTCGGATCTGCTGAGCTTTGCGCTCTACCTCCCGCAACGCCTTCTCATTGTTCCGGGAGATCTCCTGGGCACTGGCTATCGCCTTCTCTGCTGACGCGAGCGAATCCCTGATCCGGTTTTCACGATCGTCAAGTGCTTTTACGATCGGCGGTACTGCGAACTTTCCCATCAGCCAGAGAAAGAGGACCATAGAGATTAACACCCATATGGCAAACCCGGTTTCGAAAGAGAGAAGTCCGCTGCCTCCATTCATAAAATGCATCATAACAAGCTCCGCTTCAGATCAGGGTCCTGGTTAAGCGCCTGCAACGTCAAGTGCAAGAAGAATACAGACAATTGCACCGATCAGGGCAACACCTTCAATAAAGGCAGCTGTCAGGATCATGGCTCCACGAATGTCTCCGGATGCTTCTGGCTGCCGTGCAATGCTCTCAACAGCTCCTTTACCGATCAGTCCGATTCCGATTCCTGCACCGACGGCAATTATTCCTGCTCCGATTCCTGCTCCTAAAAATCCCATAGTTCTGTTCCTTGTGGTTTGGGTTGGTTAAGGTGAATTCAACTGAATGCCCGCGGTATTTACCGCAGAGACCGCTGAATCATGTTCTGTTTGATGCTCGTGATGATGCTCTTCCGCTGCCATACCGATAAAGACAGCAGAAAGCAGGGTAAAGATGTATGCCTGTAACAAGGCAATAAATGCTTTCAGAATATAGATGACAGCCGTCAGCGAAACCCAGATGACGCTTGAACCGAGGCCAAAGGTAGCTCCGAATGAATCCGTAAAGATAAAAATGAGGCCTAAAATACAGATAATCATGATCTTTCCGGAAAGCATGTTGGCAAAAAGACGAATGGCCAGGGCAAAAGGCTTGGTAAAAAGTCCGAGTATTTCAACAGGTGTCAGGATGAATCGAACCAGTGGGTGCACACCAGGAAACATAAAAACATGCCTCCAGTGATCTTTAGACCCGCTGTATTGTGTAATGACAAAGGTAATAACTGCGAGCGTTGCTGTCACAGTCAGATCCGCCGTTGGGGAAACGCCCCAGGGGAGCAGACCAAACAGGTTCATGAATGCGATGGCACAAAACACAGAGAAGAGGTAGGTCACATACTTTTTGTACTTCTCCCCCGGTATATACTCTTTGGCGATATCGTCACGGATAAAAACAAAAAATACCTCGAACAGGTTTTGCATCGTCCCCCTGGGAGCTTCAGAAGCTCCAATCCCCCTCTTGTAGCGACTCGCCGCCATCAAAGTCAGAAGAAGTGCGAGCACCAGCGAAAACCAGAACCAGACCAGATGAGATGTAATGGAGAGATCCAGTGAAACGGGAGTGGCATCGGCACGAACCAGCCCACTATCCTGCATGATAAACTCTCCCGACTCCAGCGCACTCTCGGTACTCTTGTAAAGATACAGATCTCCGCCGGCCAGCAGAATACGCGGTAGATAGAATTTCATGCCCAGCGCATCGATATAGTCGTGATCCAGAACTTTACCCATTACATCGATCGGTGCCGATGATTCGTCCGATTCATCGGCGGCGTTACCGGCAGCAATATCAGTGGTAGCAGCGGTCAGTAAAAAGAGAAGAGTAAGCAGAATTCTACGCAAGGCTTTGATCATCTGTTGTTACGACGTCGAGCGATTTTCGGCTTGAAGCAGGTTTCTGTGCATAAAAATGATATCAATCACGAAATGATAAATATACGACACTAGGAAGCTGAAAGTAAAGGAGATTTTGCCCGATTCAATCTGAAGAAAGACCAGTGTAAAGAGTGCAAGAACGATTAAAAATCGAAGAGAGATACCGACCAGAAAGTAGCGTAATAATCGTGCGTCATCCACCTTGCGGAAAAGGCGGACGAATATGAGGTGAAGAAATACGCCGGAAAAGCCACACAGATAGCCCGTAAAAACCGCTGGTAAGGTTTCTGAAGGGATAAAAAAAGAGACACCAGCCAGAACGACAAGGCCCAATCCGATCAGAATGAAGGCCGGTTTCAAACGGATAGCTCTGTTGGAGTCAGGTATCATCCTCCTCCTCTCTCCATTGACGGGCTGTCCTCACAGAGAGAAGTACCAGCGAAAGTATACCAAACAACAGACCGATCAACAGGAACCAGGGGGACGTTTCGAACCGTGAGTCCAGCCAGTACCCAAGCAGTATGGGGATGGTGACCCCTGCTGCAATCTCTGCGCCCAGAGACAGGTGTCGAAGATAGGGTCGAAGTTCCGGATCACGAAACAAACTACTTCTTCTCTTCAGATTTCAGGCGGGTAGCGTCGGCAAATTCAGAGTCGGCCGTTCCTGAAACGGAGCCGGATTCTCCCATTTTGAATGAAGCATTGATTTGAGCACCCTCTTCAACCAAAACCGATTTGGTGTGAATTTTACCGTCTATCTTGGCAGACTGCCGGAGCATCAGTTTATTGGTTACATGCAGGTCCCCCTCAAGCCTTCCGGCAATATCGGCATCTGCGGAGCGCGCATTTCCCTCTATCCGGCCAGTAGAGGTGATGATCAACTTCCCTTTGGAAGTTACTTCACCGATCACCTGGCCTGCAATTCTTATATCGTTCTGGGTATTGATATCCCCTTTCAGTTTGGTTCCCTCACTAATCATGTTAATGGAGGGTGAAGAGCCGGTTCCGTTCGACATATTTTTTGAGTTACTGTTCTGAAACATGGTCTGTTCGCTGGTTTTCTGACGCACTGAACGGCCCGCCGAAACGGGGTTCAACGCACCTGATTCGTTAAATACATGAGCGGGTTTTGAGGTACGCCATCTTTCCAGATTTCAAGATGGAGATGGGATCCAAAGCTGAGCACTCCAATATCTCCGAGTATGCCCAGAATCTCTCCCCGTAGCACAATATCTCCCGCCTGTTTAAAGAGTCGGGAGGCGTGCTTGTAGATACTCATGTACCCGTCACTATGCTGAACATATATTACATAACCGTAGTTGATTGTCCAACCCGCATTCACAACTGTACCATCAGTAAGTGTAAAAAATTCACTCCCTTCACGAGCGGCAATATCGAGACCGTAGTGACCGGTAGCGGGGTCAAACTCCTGACTCACCGTGCCATCTACCGGAAACGGTGCAGGAAAATCTGGTTGAGCGCTATAGAGGTCAGCGAAAATAATCTCGTTCCGGGAGAGCATGTCAAAAGCGTAGAGCTCCGTCTCAAAATTATATGAACTGCCAAAACCGCTGGCTGGCAAAGCGAAATCGGTTACAGTCATATTCCCCGGAAATATGGTATCCTGATTCTGTACCATTACCTGTTTGATATCGTGCAGCTGCCGATCCTGTGCAAAGAGCGAATCTCTGAGTGATTGCACCTGCTGGCTGACGTCAATAACCTGTTGACGTAAAGCTTCATCCTGCTGGTGCTGGTATAGTGAACCGAGTGGTGTGACGAAGAAGATAACTGTAGTAAGCAATACTGAGACCAACACGACCATAGCAACCCCTTTCAGGATATCTGCCAATCGGATTTGAAACGTACTTGTCGTCTCGGGATCCTGATCGTCCAGTACAACAACTGTCAGGTTACCATCACTGTCTGCCAGAATTTTTTTCAAAAAGTCCCACATGGAGAACAAAATAGCAGAGTTGAATTCTTGAAATCAGATGGAGTAGTTGGGAGCCTCTTTGGTTATGTGTACAGAGTGAGGGTGGCTCTCCCTGTAACTGGCAGCGGAAATCTGTACAAACTCCGCATCCTGCAAGTCACGTATGGTAGTAGACCCGGTATAACCCATGGCTGCACGCAGCCCGCCAGTCATCTGATGCACCACTTCATGCAGGTATCCTTTATAGGGAACTCTCCCTTCAATTCCTTCCGGGACCAGTTTTCGTAAATCATCCTCTACATCCTGGAAATAACGATCTTTAGACCCTTTGTCCATGGCTCCGAGACTACCCATACCCCGATAGGATTTATACTTCCTGGACTCATAAATAATGGTCTCTCCGGGACTCTCATCCACACCGGCAAACATCGATCCCATCATCACTGCATCCGCTCCCCCGGCAATCGCCTTCGGCACATCTCCAGTCTGTTTGATTCCTCCATCGGCAATCAGGCCGATTCCGTTTTTACGGGTAAATTCGGCCACCTCCATTACAGCGGAGAGTTGAGGAACACCCACTCCGGTGACCACTCGGGTTGTGCAGATAGAACCGGGCCCCACACCTACTTTCACCACGTTTACTCCCGCATCGGCCAGAGCCTCCGCGGCTTCGCGTGTAGCGATGTTTCCTCCAATAAGAGTGATCTCCCCATAATGAGCACGAATCTCCCGAACCATACCAAGCACCCCTTCAGAGTGTCCATGCGCTGTATCGATCGTAATGGCATCCACTCCGCAATTGATAAGTGCTTCCACCCGCTCCAGTGTGTCGGGAGTAACACCAACGGCCGCACCTACCCTGAGCCGCCCCATACTGTCCTTGCAGGCGTTGGGAAAGTTCATCTTCTTTTCAATATCCTTGAAGGTGATAAGGCCAACCAGACGATTACTGTCATCCACAATCGGCAGTTTCTCCACCTTGTACTTCTGCAGAATCTCCTCCGCTTTTTCCAGCGTGGTTCCCTCTGTGGCAGTCACCAGGTTCTCCCTGGTCATGATCTCCCCCAGAGGTTTATCCACATAGTGTTCGAAACGGAGGTCACGGTTGGTCACAATGCCAACCAGACTATTCCCCTCGTTTATAATGGGGATTCCCCCGATCTTGTGCTTTCGCATCAATGAGCGTGCATTACGGACAGTCGCCTCCGGCGGCAGTGTCACGGGGTCCACAATCATTCCGCTCTCGCTTCTCTTCACCAGGCGCACCTGTTCGGCCTGATCCGGAATCGGCATGTTCTTGTGAAGCATGGCGATACCACCCTCTCTGGCAAGTGCAATAGCAAGACGGTACTCCGAAACAGTATCCATCGCGGCACTTATCACAGGTATGTTGAGCGTGAGGTCCGGTGAGAGGGTGGTGCTTGTATCGACATCTCGCGGGAGCACCTTTGAGTATCCCGGTACAAGCAGTACATCGTCGTAGGTCAATCCCTGGCGATTGATCTTGCCAAAGGGTGAGTCGTTTTGCATGGGAGAAGAACCGTTTGGTTTACCTTTTGGTCAAGATACAAAAAATGACCCCGAACTTCCCCACCCCGAAACTCAAAAAAAACGGACCTTGAAGAGTCCGGGAAGCTATACCTGCTCTGCCGCTCCTTCACCCTTCTGCAGAGATGTTGTCCGAAGAGCCCTCACTGCCGTCATGACGGTGCACTGCCCCCGAAGAGACGCCCTCACCCAGTAGTCTACACGCTGCCTGCGTCTCAGAACATACGGGTCGGAAGTAGAGTAATTCCCCCTCAGTTCCTCTGCACAGGCTCTAACATCGTCACGAATCTCAAGTTTGATCTCCTCATGGAGTGCACTCCATCCGAGAAGTGCAAACATCTCATCGAGTTCACGCTCCTCCGTTTCTGCATCGCGAAGGACTTTTCTGAGAAGCGGACCGACAGGTTGGTGGGTACGTGGCCTGGAGAGTATGGATCGATTTTTCATCATTCTGTGGTTGGTTTAAGGTTCTGACCACAGTATAGAGGCAGGGGGTGACAACATTATGTCATCCCCTCTTAAAAAAATCAAAAACAGCGAAATCTTCTCTCAGGACGGCTCCGGAATACCCGCTCTCCGAAAGATCTCATCTACATATCTGGTATGGTGTTTCCAGTCGAATGCGCTGTCGATCTCGGCGGAGTCCAGATTGCTCACAATCGTACTGTCTCCCTCCACCAGGCTTCTAAATGGCACTCCCTTCTCCCAGGACTCCATGGCCAGTGGCTGGACAGTATCGTAAGCCACCTCCCTCGAAAGCCCTTTGTCTATGAGCAATAGCAGCAACCGCTGAGAGAAGACAAGTCCATGCGTCAATTCCATATTGGCCTTCATGCGTTCGGGATAGACCACCAGCTTTTCCAGAACGCCTCTGAAGCGGTTCAGCATATAGTCCAGCAGAATGGTCGCATCAGGAAGAATAATCCTCTCTACCGAAGAGTGGGAAATATCACGTTCGTGCCAGAGCGGCACATTCTCAAAGGCAGAGACCATATATCCTCTGAGCACTCTGGCACATCCGGTAATGTTCTCGGAGCTTACGGGATTCCTCTTGTGGGGCATAGCCGACGAGCCTTTTTGCCCCTTTCCGAAAAACTCTTCTGCTTCACGAAGTTCGGTCCGCTGCAAATGGCGAATTTCAATGGCCCCCTTCTCTATTGAAGAACCGATGAGGGCAAGAACCGAGAGATAGTGTGCGTGACGGTCTCTCTGAAGTGTCTGCGTGGAGACCGGTGCCGGTGTGAGCCCAAGCTCTTCACACGTATAGGCCTCCACTTCCGGAGGAATATTGGCAAAAGTACCCACAGCTCCGGACAGTTTACCAAACTCCACCCCGGCAGCCGCCTCGTCGAAACGCTTCAGGTTCCTCTGCATTTCGGCAAACCAGAGGGCGCACTTGAGCCCAAAAGTAGTCGGCTCTGCGTGTACTCCGTGAGTTCGGCCCATCATTACAGTATAGCGGTGTTCATTGGCCCTTTTGGCCAGAACATCGATCATAGCATGAAGACCCTCTCTCAATATCCGATTCGCCTGTTTCAGGCGTATACCCGTGGCAGTATCTACCACATCTGTTGAAGTGAGGCCATAGTGAACCCACTTCTTCTCCTCACCCAGCGATTCCGACACCGACCGGGTAAAAGCAACCACGTCGTGCCGCGTCTGTTTTTCTATCTCTTTTATGCGGCCTGTGTCAAACGACGCCTGCTTTCTCAAAACCTCCACATCTTCTGCCGGAATTTTGCCGAGCCGGCTCCAGGCTGCACAGGCTGCTATCTCTACATCCAGCCAGGATTGGAACTGATTCTCCTCGGTCCAGATACGGGCCATCTCTTTTCGTGAATATCGCTCAATCATAATTACGCTCTTTTCGTAAGCTGTGATTCCATTGTATTCGAGGCGAAAAGAAAATAGCCCTTTTCCCTCCTCATTCTCCAATTCCGATTCACCACTTCAGGTGCATCGGGCAGATTCGCTTCTAACTGGTGTCAGGGTTGAACCGGGATTTTAAGCAGGCGGCCTGCCGGCAACTCCTCATCCAGCTCTACCTGATTCATTATGGCGATCTCCAGAGGTTCAATCCCCATAGGAATAGGATCTGGCAGAAATTCTGAGAGCTGTCCTGCACGGCTTATCTCTGTCACTGCGATCCTAACCGGTTCAATGGTCAGCAGCACCGGATCCTCCAACCGCTCGAACGAGCGAACCAGCTGGCGAAATTCGGGAAGCTTTTCATCGAACTCCTCCTCCACGGAGTAGTTCAAAAAGCGATAGATCCGACCATCAAACTCCAGGGCAAATAGGTGTAGGCCCAGTGGAGATCCATCCTCGGTACGAGCTCTGGCAACCGTTTCCCAGGCAGCACCCCACCCATCACGGTTCACTGAGCCCTCTTCCACAATCGTGATCTCCTCAGAAGCGGTTATTTCCTGAATCGACTGCTCAGGAGATTCCGCCTCCGGATCCATTGAGAGCCGGCTGATTGCCGATTGCTCCTCATTTACAAGAATTACCTGATCGGGCTGATTAATCAGTGACCACCGATCCGGAATGGCATACCTGAATTTGAGATTGGGGTGGTTGAACCAGCCGTCCCGCTCAAAACCGTCTCGAGGATTTTCTCCATAAATCATTCCGGATATCATATTGAGCCACCGCTCCTCCTCCAGCCTGTCCTGACTGTGTCCCGCACTCTCCCATTCTGCGGCCTGACGCGGAATCTCCTGCTCTCTCTCCCCGGGATCGGGGTGAGATGAGAGAAGGTTTGGTATCACCTGGCCATGCCTCTCCGAGATACGCTTCAGACTGGTGAAGAATGCAGCCCCCTCTGCCGCACGATAATTTCTCATTGCTGCATATTCGACCCCCAGACGATCCGACTCCCGCTCGTTCTCCCTGCTGTAACTCAAAAAGAGCAGCTCCATTGCCATTCCGCTCACCTGTAGAAGATCCCCGCCCGGCAGGCCCAGAACCTCCTGGCCAATCACCGCACCCCCAATTACAGCAATCTGACCAATCGTCTGACGAATCGCTCTCTGAGATGCGTGTCTTGCCGCTACGTGCCCGATTTCGTGACCCATGACCACAGCAAACTGCGCCTCATTGTTCATATGGGCCATCAGGCCACGTGTTACATAGACATATCCGCCTGGCAGCGCAAACGCATTGATTACTGGCGAATCGAGCAGGCGGAATGTGAATTCAGTTTCACGAAAACGGTTCGGTGTATCCTCTCTTCGCATGTGACTGACCGAAAGCATATCCTCTCCGATCTGACGTACATACTCAGCTACTTCATCCTCCTCGTAGAGTCCAAACTGTGCAACAAATTGTTCATCCGCCTCCCGGCCCAGCTGCACCTCCCGTTCCCATGACCATCCAAACAGTCGTTTATTGCCGGAAACGGGATTCTGCTGTATTACGCACCCCGAGACGAGTATCAGGAGTACAAGAGGCAGAAGAATTGATGTCCGTAAACAGTTTGACAATTGCATATCAAGAGGTTTTCAGTTCAGATTGGCCTGCCATGCTGCCAATGATATTGACTTCCGGTACAAGATCAATCGCAAACTTCTCGCGCACATGGTTCTGAATTCGGCTGGCAAACTGCAGGACTTCCTCCCCGGTCGCTCCACCATGGTTCACTACTACCAGAGCCTGCTTGTTGTAAGTACCCACGCTGCCTTCCCTCCGGCCTTTCCACCCCGCTTTTTCGATCAACCATCCGGCAGGTACTTTGATCTGGCCCTCACCGGCCGGCCAGCCGGGCACATCCTCATAATGTGCCTTAAGTTCACTCCAATCGGCTTCAGAAAGGATCGGGTTTTTAAAAAAACTGCCAGCATTTCCAAGCTCTTTCGGATCGGGCAATTTTGAAGAACGAATCGCTACTACAGCATCATATATATCTTCAATTCCCGGATTCTCTAGCTTCTGCTCCTGCAGCCAATCATCAAGGGCACGATACCCTCTGCGGATGATATGGGGCTCTCTGTCCAGCCGCAGTGTAATGGATGTAACCACATAGCGGCCTCGCCCGGAACGCTTGAACAGGCTGTCACGATAGCCGAACCTGCAGTCAGAGCGTTCAAACCGGCACATCGAGCCGCTCTCCAGGTCCAGTGCTTCCAGAGAGACAAACCGGTCGTCCAACTCCACACCGTACGCGCCGATATTCTGAATAGGGGCGGCACCTGCCGTCCCGGGAATGAGAGCGAGATTTTCAATACCACCCAGCCCTCTCCGGACAGCATGGGTAACAAGTGAGTGCCAGTTTACACCTGCACCTGCGCGAAGGTGTACCGCGCCATTCTCCAGTTCTATCTGCTCCAGGCCACCGATCTCCACCTTTAATACCAGAGGATCTACCCGTCCCGCAAAAAGAACGTTGCTCCCACCTCCCAACACGAAAAGATCTCCTATCCTGAGCTCGCCTTTCCTGTGAAGAGCCAGTAGCTGTTCACTGTTCTGAACCGAAGTAAACCTTTCGGCTACTGCTTTAACGGACATCGTATTCCAGGGAGTCAAATCGATCCCTTTACGGATTTCAGGCACCGAACCTTTTCCGGTTCCACTCATGGCCTACTCCGATTCAGTTTCAACAGATTGAGTCCGGGTCGGAATCACCTTTACACGAAGTTTTTTTACCCTATTGTTCCTCACCGAGTGTACCGTTAGTTCAAGATTACGATAGATCAACCTCTCACCCACGTTTGGAATTCGCTCCAGCAGGTGATAGACCAGGCCGCCAAGAGTTTCATACTCATCCTCATCGCTGGTCACCTCCATCTCCAGGATCTCCTCCATATCGTCCAGGTCTATCCTGGCATCAAAAATAAAGACTCCATTTTTAAAACGGGTAAATAGCTTCTCCTCATTTTCGTCATACTCATCCCCGATATCACCTACAATCTCCTCCAGAATATCGTCCAGTGTGACCAGCCCTTCGGTACCGCCATACTCATCCACAACCATAGCCAGGTGAGTCTTCTCATGCTGAAAGTCGCGCAAAAGGTCGTCAAGTTTCTTGGTTGAAGGAATAAAGAGCGCTTTTCGTGCGATAGATCGCCAGTTGATCGTCGTGCCATCCAGGTCGGAATTGATGTAGGGAAGCACGTCCTTGGCATAAATGACACCGAGAATGTTGTCCAGGTCATTTTCAAATAGCGGCATACGCGAAAGCCCCTTCTCCCGGATCAGGCTAACCACCTCTCTGAGAGATTGATCGACCGAAACCGCTACAATATTCACCCTTGATGTCATGATCTCACGTACTGTAATATTGCCGAACTCGATCACATTTTCGATGATCTCCCTCTCATCCCCATGGATGGAGCCCGACTTTTCACTCACCTCGGCCATCGTTTTCAGATCATCACTGGTCATTCGATTGGTTGGACGGGGTAAAAGACGCTCAATCGACTGGGCACTCGTTGCAATGAGCTTCGACACAGGCTGAAGCATTACATAGTGGAAGTATACAAATCCGGATAGCCTTCTCGAGAGACGAAGGGGATTGTTGATAGCAACAATCTTCGGAGTGATCTCGCTGAGAATCAGAATCATAAAAGTGATGGCAATCACTTCGATTGCGAAGACAGCCGTTTCAGGCAACCCGGACTGATGTGCGATTCGTCCGGTCAATACAGCTGCAGTTACCGATGTAATCACATTGGCAAAAGTGTTGCAGATCAGTATGGTGCCCAGCAGCCGTCTCGGCTTTTCCAGCATTCGGATAATGCGAAGATCTCTTCCCCCTTTTTTTTGATCCCTATCCAGTTTTTCCATCTGGTTCACCAGGGAGAAGAAGGCTACTTCCGATCCTGAATAGAGGGCACTGAAAATCAATCCCAGCAAGATGACGGCGAGGAAGATTGCTACGGTGCCCAGGGTCAGCGGATCAGCCGCCTCGGTAATCCCGGTCATAGACCGGAATAAGAGAAGTGTGGTATGACTGGAAGGTTCGTCTATGGTTTCCAATAACAGGAAGTTCGTTCACGGTCCACCTCCAGAAGCAGGCTCGCCTCTATCGGAAATCTATACAATTGGAGTTTCATGCTCAATGGAGATTGCGAAATCGAAACCGGTTGAGAAACCTGCCGGCACCGATTTCCGACTAAAACGGCAGGTCGTCATCCATATCGTCAAATGAGTCATCCAGGTCTGCCGGCCCGGCACTCTGCTTGCTGCTGCTTGTGGCCGGTGTCCGGGAGGGCCCTCCGGGGTCTCCGCCACCTCTGCTGTCCAGCATCGTCATGGTAAGTGCTTTGATCTCGGTCGTATAGCGCTTCTGCCCCTCCTTGTCTTCCCACTCACGTGTCTGGATGGGACCTTCAATATAGACCTGGGATCCCTTTTTCAGATACTCCTGACAGATCTCGGCAAGACGCCCCCATGCCACCACACGGTGCCACTCGGTGCGCTCCTGAAACTCTCCGTTGCGATCCTTGAAGCGCTCGTTGGTCGCCACATTCAATGTTGCTACTGCAGTATTGGATTGTGTATAGCGAACTTCGGGATCCTGACCCAGCCGCCCTATGATCATCGCCTTGTTGAGTGAACTCATAATGTCACCATCAAATTTAATTGTAACGTTCAGTGCTGAATGTAAGAAGGATTCCCCAGCCTTTCCTTACACAATTTCCCCGATCCCTACCGGAGAGCCTCCTCCAGTTCGAGTGATGCGTCACTGTCTGCGTCCCGGTATTTGATAATCAGCGGACAGGCTGCAGAGAGCTCATACTGACGGCTCCAGTCAGTTCTTACAGGGCGGGTACCTGGTACAACAATGGCTCCCTCGGGAATCACGGCACCTTTTCCCAGAACCTTCTCGTTCACGCAGTCAAATACCGGAACCGAACGGGAGAGAGTCACGCCCGGAGCTATTACCGCACGCTTTTTGATCAGAACCCCCTCTACCAGCACCGCTCCCGCTCCAATGAAACAGTCGTCCTCCACCACTACCGGGCTCTGCCCAACAGGTTCCAGAACCCCTCCGATCTGCACCCCTGCAGAAAGGTGAACACGCTTGCCGATCTGCGCACAGGAACCGACAAGGGCGTGGCTGTCTATCATGGTCCCTTCATCCACATAGGCTCCGGTATTAATATAGGCCGGTGGCATAATGATGACCCCGGGTGCCACATACGCGCCCCGGCGAACAGAGGAGCCGCCTGGAACGAGTCGAACACCGTCTTTCGGCTGAAAACCCCGGGGAGGTAGATTGTGTTTGTCTACAAAACCGGCCCACTGCCCCTCCAATGCAATATTTTCGCCCGCTTTGAAAGCGGCCAGTATCCCCTCTTTTACTTTCCGGTTCGCCTCCCAGCCTTCGCCTGCAGGTTCCGCTGCCCGGATGGTGCCGGCCTCCAGTTGATCCAGAATCTCTTTCCAGTCCATCATATTGCTTCTTTCAGGTTATTAATGACGTAAATCTTCCCGCACCGAAGTCAGCCAATTTTCGATCTCCCTGTCGACGGACTTCAAAGAGTCGTCTCTGGAAAGATCTTCGCTCGTGAGCGGAGGCCGAAGGGTATCGCTGGAAATCCACCCTTTTTCGAAGAGCAGATGCTTGGCAGGAATGGGGTTGGGCGCCGAAAAAAGTGCCGTCGAAGCGCGCCGCCAAAGTGGGACAATATCCCCTGCATCCCTTTTCAGACAGCGATCCACATAGAGCCGGGTCGCCTCAGGCCAAACATTGGAAGCCACTGATACCAGGCCACTACACCCCGATGCAGCGAAAAAGGGCAGCAATCCGTCATCTCCACTGTAGAGCGGCACGTCCGGTACCGCTTCACGAATCGCCTGATACTCCTGAACGCTTCCGCTCGCCTCCTTGATACTGCAAAATCTGGGGTGCCCGTCAAGGCCGGCAAATACATCCGGCGGAATCCGCACTCCGGTCCGACTCGGAATATTATAGATCATACAGGGTTTTTCCGCTACATCGAGCAGAGCTTCAAACCACAATTTTTGCCCGACTGGCCCCGGTTTCGAGTAGAGAGGTGCCACCATCAGAAAAGCGTCGATCTCAAGTTGGTTACCAAAGCGTACCCACTCTTTCTGAGCCTCCAGATTGTACCCCCCCACCCCGGCCATCAGAGGAACCGTGGGGTTCAGCCCGGCAGCAATCTCCACCACCTGCCTCTTCTCACGATCCGACAGGGCAAGCCCCTCCCCTGTACTTCCGATGAGCAGTACACCGTTTCCGGAACTCTCCTGTCGCCGGATTAAGTTCTCCAGGTTTTCCAGATCGATCTTCCCGTTCTGCAACATAGGTGTTACCAGTGCAGTCCACAGCGGGACGTGTTCGTCACTCTTCACATCAAACATAGGTTCTGTATTGCTCATGAATTCTCCCTGAAAGCCTGATCTACAATGGACTCGAAAGAGTAGAGTCCCGGACTGATCTCACCGTGCCCAATCAGATAGCGGGCCGCCCAGATAGCCCCTTCGGCGAAAACAGCCCTGCTGTGCGCTTCATGCTTGAACCACAGAGACTCCGATTCTGTCTTTATATGGAGAGTATGAATACCCTTTACATCCCCTTCGCGGCTCGAAGAGATCTTCACTCCCTCCAGATTGAGCCACTCTCTCCAGGAGAGAGCCGTTCCGCTCGGAGCATCCTTTTTATGAATGTGGTGCACTTCGTGAATATGGAGTTCCGGGCTATTCAACAATTCCACGCCCCTCCCCAAAATCTCCAGGCAGCGCCGCATCAGGTTCATTCCGAGGCTGAAGTTGGAGGCGATGATCCAGCGGCTGTCGGCTTGTTTAACCCGATCGGCAAGATTCTCCGGCCAGCGATATCCTGTGGTTCCCCACACCGCTGGTGTTCCCGACTCCAGGACCTTCTCCAGGACCTCTTCTGCAGCGTTACCCGGCACAAAAACAATAATTACATCAGCCTCCGCAAGACCGGCTGAATCAGGTGGATTATGTTCGTCCCAGGCGTCATACAGCTCAGCTCCGAGCAGGCGCGCTACCTCACCACCCGTCTTTCCTGTTCCAATCACCCCTGCCTTCATCCTGTCTCCCGCACCGACCGCCCTGGTGCTTTCGTGATGAACCGGTCGTGAAGCTTGCGAACCACACTCTCTACCTCCTCTTCACGTACCAGAAAACAGAGGTTATGTGAACTTGCCCCATGACAGATCAGGCGGATATTGATATCCTGAAGCATATTAAATAGCGGGCCGCTCACACCTGCCGTTTTATCCAGATTGTTGCCCACAAGCGCAACCAGTGAGAGTCCTTTTTCCATTCCCACCTCTGCTATTTTTCTCAGATCACGAAGCAGTTCATCGGAAAACTGACGATAGTGGACCCCCTGTACGTTGGTGTCGAGAGTAAGTGAAACACTCACTTCACTTGTGGTTACCAGATCGACACTTAACTGATGATCGGCCAGAATCTGAAAGAGACGGGCCAAAAAACCATGCCGGTGCAACATTTCCAGACTGTGAATGGTAAGCAGGGTCTGATCTCTGCGAACCGAAATGGCCCGGATCGGTGGAGTTTCTCTCGTCTCTTTAACGATCCAGGTGCCGGGTTGATCGGGTTCCATACTGGAGCCCACATAGACCCGGATTTTTTTACGTATAGCAGGCTTCAGAGTGGCTGGATGGAGTACTTTTGCCCCGAATACTGAAAGTTCTGCCGCCTCACTAAAGCTGATCTCTGTAATGGGTCTGGCATCGGGAACCATTCGGGGGTCCGTGGTATAGACGGCTGTCACATCCGTCCAGATCTCCAGCACATCTGCATCCAGAGCCTCTGCCAACAGAGCTGCGGAGTAGTCGCTACCCCCGCGCCCCAGTGTGGTGGTCGCGCCACTCCTGTCACGCCCTATAAAACCCTGAGTAACAAATCGTTCTGTTTTAATACGGGGAGTCAGTTTCTCCTCTGCCTGACGCCGGATATCGGCCGTCTGCGGCTCTGCATGGCCAAACTGACTGTCGGTTATCATTACATCCCTAACGTCAAACCACTGGACATTTTGAACTCCTGCTTCACGCAGAACACCTGTAAAAAGCAGCGACGAGAGCCTCTCACCGAAAGAGAAACACTCGTCCATTTCGGCCCGGGTAAAACTATCCTCATCCTTCCCGGCCACCACCTCCTTGAGCTGGGCCAATACTTCCTCTACGCTCTCTTTCACAAAGCCCGGATCTTTCAGATCGCCGAGTATGGCAAGGTGCCTCTCGATCAACTCTCCCAAAATCTTCTGTCTTTCGTCATGGTCGGAAGAATCGATCAGAGCTGTAAGGCTGTTCGTCGTTCCGGACGTGGCGCTCACAACGATTAGACGTTTTTCCGGATCGCCGGCTACGATGGCTGCCGAACGACGCATAGCTGCTGAATCTGCCATGCTGGTGCCGCCAAATTTTGCTACTTTCTTCAATTCCGTCCTGTGCTTTTTCTTCTTCTACACTTCAGAATTCCCGCTTTCTACAGAGCTTACAATAATAAGTATTTTAGCTCTCAACTTCCGGGTTACAGGAAATTTTTTGTATATTTCCTCGATTGAGCACCCGGATCCGGAATGGATACGGCCGGGGCTGTCGGCCGGAACGTCCGTGAATAAATTCACAAGAGAACCGTGGCCCGACTCCCAAACCCGCAACCCCAACAATCGAATTTGATATGCCCAGCGGAAAGAAGAGAAAAAGATCGAAAATCGCCAAGCACAAAAGAAAAAAACGTCTGCGTAAGAACCGCCACAAGAAGAAGAAGTAAGTAGCGGGCGAGGCGAGGTGCTCCGGTCTAGGCGGCCGGCACCTCCACGGTCTCGTCTGCAATTCTGACAACACGATTGACCTTAAGGAGAAGTTTCTGAAATTTCTCGTCAACGAATTGATGGACCTGATTGATTGAGGCAGGTTCCTCTACAGGGTACTGAAAATAGGAGATCAGGTTGATAGCAGTAAGAAACTTCCCCTTGTCATCCCCCTCCACTTCTATATGCCAACGGGTTATGATGTCGTCCTTGTGGAGCAGTTTGTTCACCTTTCTGCTCACCTCGGCCATCCATTTCCCTGCCTCTTCAATTCTATAATTGTTCTCTCCGTTGGTTGATTCTGGCTGGCACACATCCACATCAAAATACCAAACCACTTCGATATCTATGGCAGGACTCACATCCATATCCAGCAGATGGGGAGATTTGAGAAGCGGATGGGCCGACATTCCCTCCAGCTGTCTGGCCAGCTTCGTTTCGCGGAAACGATCCCAGTCCAGGTTGATCGATACCGATTTCAGGTACCGGACCGATGTAGGAAGGTCGATTTTGATCTCCAGACCGGTCGCATTAATCTGAGTCTCTTCCCAGGTTCTGAACTGGGTTACATTCACTTTTTTCTTCGTCAACGATGCTTGTATTTTATTGACTACAGAGTGAAAAATTGGATATTGCATACATCGCCTGGATTGCATTACCGATGCCTGTTCTCTCAACCTCTCCCGGATCGGACCGATGAATAACTACTTCGCCTTAATATATTCAACCGATCACTTAAAACACAAACTGCTCGGTGCCACCTACCTTTTCAGTACCTCCAGCAGAAAAGATCTTTGGGAGGGGTGGTTCAAAACTGCAGAAGGGGACCGGATTCGCCTGCTGTTTAGTGCTTCGGTGGCTGAGACGGCTCTCTTTACCGACCGCGACCGCCCTCCACCCAGGCAAAATAAACTCCGATTTTTTGAATCGCTTCACGGTTCTGTTGTCACAGGAATCACTCTTGCGAAGGGGGACCGACTTATGACGATACACCTGGGCACTGGCCCCCGGCTTCTTTTCCAACTCTATGGCCAGCAGGCCAATCTGATGGTGGTCGAAAATGAAGCCATCGTCGATGCATTCAGAAATCCCGGTACATTGACCGGAACCGACCCTCCTGAACCAAGAGCTCCTTTGGTAGAACGTTCCGGCCCGCCTGGGGGAAACAGCCCGAAATCGGCCATTCTTCACACCGAACCACGCTTTCCGCGTCACCTCGTGGACCCGATCATACGACACTACCGTCTGGATATGCACAGTGCATCAAAGGTGGCAGAGGTCACCAGGATGCTTGTGAAAGCGATGAGAGAACGACCACAATTTCGGGTTCTTGAATCCGGGCATCTTTGCCTGATTCCCGAAGACCTGCTCCCGGCCGGAGAACTCCGGATATTCGAAGAGATCAACGAGGCAGTTCGGTTTACATTCTATCGAGCATCCCGCAATCGTCACCTCTCCCGCTTGAAAAGCAGTATAGAGCCATCCCTGAAGCGGACTCTTAAACGCACCAGGCAGGAGTTGAAACGGATTGAAATATCCATAAAAGACCTTGAAAAGGTAGAGAAATGGGAAGAAAATGGCCATCTCCTGATGGCGAATGCGCACCGTACCACAGCGCCGGACTGCCGGGAGATAGTGGTAGATGATCTTTACAACGACAACAGACCGCGGACTATCCGTATTAAACCTGCTCTCTCTCTGGCCGCCAATGCACAGGTGTGGTACGACCGCGCCGGAAGTGCTCGCAAACGTGCTTTAGAAGCGAAAAAAAGGACCGAAAAGGTCGAACTGCGCATAGAGCGGCTGGCGGGCGCCTTCGAAGAGCTTGAACAGATTGGGCATGTAAGTGACTTCGAACAGTGGGAAAAGCAGTACAGAGACCTGATAGGTCACCACGGAGGGAAAGGAAAAGAGGAAACACTCCCCTTTCGTACCAGCACGTACAGGGGGTATGAAGTCTGGACTGGAAAGAATGCGAAAAGCAATGATCGTCTTACCCGTATGGCACACAAAGAGGATCTCTGGATGCATGCAAGAGGAGCTTCCGGAGCCCACGTGATCCTGCGAATGGAGGGTCGGCGAACCGACCCTCCCTCTGATGTCATATATGCTGTTGCCGCACACACTGCCTGGAACTCAAAACAGCGAGGCGCAGGGCTGGTTCCTGTGATCATTACAAAAAAGAAGTATGTTACCAAACCGAAAGGAGCACCGGCCGGAGCCGTCCGTGTACAACAGGAACGAGTGGAATTGGTCGAGCCGGCAAATCTTGAACAAGAATGAAGTCTGACGAAAAAAAATCAGAATGTAACAGAGCCCTCTTTCTCTGTGGTATGATGGGCTCAGGCAAAAGCACAGTGGGCCGACTACTCGCCGGCCGCCTGTCCGTCCCCTTTCGGGATCTGGACAGGGAGCTGGAAAAGAGTGAAGGGATCTCTGTTCCGGAGATCTTCTCCAGGCACGGAGAGGACGGGTTTCGACGGAGAGAGAGGCAACTTCTTCAGAAGATATCTACAATCAGGCCTCAGGTGGTGGCACTTGGCGGAGGATCTGTGCAGAACCGTGAGATCGCAGATCTGTTGAATGACAGAGGCCTGCTCGTTTTTTTGGATGCTCCACTCTCCGTACTTTCAGAGAGGCTACAAGGCGACAGGTCGAGGCCGCTCCTGGCGACTGGAAAAGGGAATGGATCCGGGACTTCACACCGGATCGAAACACTGATGAAGAAACGACGTCCACTTTGGCTCAAGGCCCGGATCCGGATCGACACCAACGGTCTGAACCCCGATGAAACGGTAGAGAAGATTCTGAAAGAACTTGAAGAGTATGACACCTGACCTGACCCTGAACACTCCCGGTAAAAAAATTCCTGTAACCATCCGGGATCCATATCCTGCAGACCTGCTCGCAGAACTGTTCCGACAACGTGGATTCGAGCGATTCTTTTTAATGATTGACGAAAATGTTGAGAGGGAGCACGGCGCTGCCTTTCGGGATGCCCTGATGAAAGAAGGGCTTGCCTGGGATACATATGTGATTCCTTCAGGCGAGAAGAGCAAGTCGGCAGACTCGTGGTTAGAGATGCTGGGATTCCTCTTTCGAAACAGAGTACGTCGCAACACTCCGGTTGTTGCAGCAGGCGGCGGAGTAACCGGGGATGCAGCTGGATTTGCTGCTGCAACGGCCATGCGTGGCCTGCCACTCATCCATATTCCGACCACGCTGCTCGCTATGGTAGACAGTTCTGTAGGAGGGAAAACCGGCATCAATCATGAACTCGGGAAGAACCTGATTGGCTCTTTTTATCAACCCGAAGCGATCTTCGCAAGTACCCGCTTCCTCTCTACCCTTCCGAAAAGAGAGTGGGCAAACGGGTTGAGTGAAATATTAAAATATGGCGCCATTCAGGACCAGGCTATATTTAAAACAGCTAAGAAACTTTTCCTTAACCGCCCTCTTCCACCGGACATGGATGAGCTGAAACCACTGATCACCCGCTGTATAGAGATCAAAGCCGAAATTGTCGAGCAAGATGAAAAAGAGAGCGGTATCCGGGCATGGCTTAATTTTGGACACACCTTTGCGCACGCTCTCGAAAACGCTGCCGGTTACCAGAGCGTCTCTCACGGCGAAGCTGTAATTCTCGGTATGATTGCAGCTTCGCGGCTCTCTTCCGACCTCGGAGGCGACCTTCCCGACGAGGCACGATTTACCTCATTTTTACCGTTGTACAATTTAGATCCGGAGGTTACCACTCTCGATCCCACCCGGCTGATTGATCTCATGCAGCTGGACAAGAAAAAGGTATCGAGCCGGCTCCGCCTCACACTTTTGCATAAATGGGGAAAACCCTATGTAGAGGAGATTGACGATCACACCCTAATCCGCAAGGCATGGGAGAGTGCTTTTTTGGCTCTTCGAAACGACCAGAACTGAACCAATTTGATTCGCTGGATACATAGAATCTGGAAATCCCTGAGAAACGCTCTCCTGATCCTGATCCTTATTGCCCTGACAGGAGGAGCTATTCTACTGGCCATTCTGCAGCTGCCTCCTGCGCGAACCTGGATTGCAGAGCAGATTACTGAGCAGTTTAACGAAAGGTATGATGGAACTCTGGAAATTGGCAGAATCAGCGGTCTCTTGCCGGTTCAGACCGTTCTATACCAGGTTGAAGTATTGTCAACGGGCGATATGCCTGTTCCGGTTCTACTGGTAGAGGAAGTTCACATCGACCTGCACATCTGGGACCTTTTGCGAAGAAATGTAACGGTCAACGGATTTGAGCTCCACCGCCCTGAATTTCAGATATTATTTGATGAGGAGGGAGACAATCTGTTTCTGAGCGCATTCAGAAACAGGTCTGATTCCATTGAGGCAGAACCGGGTTCCATTCATTTTTACGCACCCAACCTTCAAATCCTCGAGGGCCGTATATATGTGGAATCACCCGCTCTTCGCCATACTTCAGGGGAGCTTGACGAGCATTTTCTAATGGAAGACCTGAACGCTTCTCTATTCCTGGAATGGAATAACATCTATCAGCTTCTGGACATCCAGGAGTTGAGGACCCGGTTTCCCGGAACCGGCTGGGGTGAAGTAAATATGAGTGGCCAGCTATTTAGTGAGGAGGAGCTGCTGGAGGCCAACGGTTTTTCCCTCTCCACAGAGGGGACAGATCTGAACTTTTCGGGTCGTCTCTCACCATTTAATATACTTGACGGGGGGAGCACCGCATCCATAGCATCCAGCCAGTGGAGGCTTATTTTTGAACCATCCACACTCTCTTCCCAACACCTCTCTGCACTACTGCCGGAATTCCCTCAATCCGGCCGTGTCCTCGATTTTGAACTACTTGCCGATGGGAATGCGGGAGAGTTACGGGTACAGATGGCTCGTGGTTCTTTTGGAGAGGGCTCATTTCAACTCAGGGGTCATGCATCCGGACTCGATAGTGGCTCAATTCAGTATCAAACAGAAATCGGATCACTCATTCCAGACTCCTGGCTGGTGCGAGAGATCGCTCCCGGATTCATCTCCGAACAGGGTTCGGAGATTCTTGGGCAGAGTGAAATCACCGGACAACTTGGTGGAACCGGCCGGGTACTTGATGCCGCACTCACCCTTCAAACGCCAAACGGCTCTCTTTCACTGGACGGTACCGGGGGATTCAGTGAATCCGAGCCTTACAACCTGAACCTGCGGGCAAATCAATTCGATCTCTCCGGATTCTCGGAGACGTGGGTAGACTCCAGCCTTGTAACAGGAAACGTCCAGCTTGCCGGTAACGGAATGAATCCGGAATCGCTACAGCTGGAATTGAATGCCTCCCTTGACAATGGATATTTGAATCGGGTCCGCTACAACGACCTGTCTCTTCAGCTGCAGGCCGACGGATCCCGTTGGGAGCATGAACTGCGCCTGAACCAGGAGAACTCCTCACTTCACACCAGAGGAGTACTTTCCAGACCAAACGGCACCTGGAACTCCGTTCTGAACGCCTCTGCAGAGCAGCTGAACCTCAGCGATTTTCTAAACTACGCCGCCGTTCCGGACACCCGGCTCACCTTCGACCTGAACAGTGAAGTAGAGGGAGAGGATTGGGATGGACTGTTCGGACGCATCGGCTATCAGGCCGAAGAGTCTGTGGTAGCCGGCGACACTCTCCGGCCCCATCAATTCTATCTGGATCTCGATCCGTCCGGCAATGGATCGAGAGTTCTGCGCCTGACCAGCACCTTTATGGATGCCGAACTGGAAGGAGATATCTATCCCGAGCAGCTCTCCAGAAGCTGGAACTGGTGGAAAGAGGATCTCATACACCGTTTTTACAGCGAAATCGCTTTTGAGAGCCAGGAACAGCCGAATACAATACTTCCAGAGATCGAACGAAGCGAACTGAGCCTCACCGCAGACCTGAAGGATCTGAACCTGCTCTCCTCATGGATTGGCCAACCCATGGACCTCGGGAGCAGAGCACATATTGAGGGTTATCTGAACAGTACCCCGGAGCAGCTTCTCATGACTCTGAATGTTACGGATCCGGAATTTCAAAAGGGCACTCTTGAAGCAGAGTCGCTTCACGCCCAGGTAACGGCAGGAATTCGCCATGGGGTTCCTCTTTCCGAATATTCAACACTCGATTTGCAGGTACGGGCACAGTCGCTCAGTTCCGGAGATTTCACGTTCCGCTCTCCCCTGTTAAACACCTCCCTACGCAACGGAGCCCTGGATCTTCACCACTCCTCCAGGAGCTCCAACGAAGAGATCTCACTCGAGTTGACACTGGCCTCGCAGCTGTTGGAAGACAGAATCGAATCGGAACTCTCTCTCTTCCACTTTAGTAACGGTAGTTTCGACTGGCAGCTTCAGGGTGAACCAACCATTACCTGGCAGAGCGGGCGATTACTCCACATAGACGATTTAAGCCTTGCCAATGGGGAGGAAGAGGTTGAGATCAGCGGAACATACAGTTCCCGCGACGAAGATCAGGTAGAGTACAGAGTCAACCGATTCCAGTTGGAGCAGATTTCCGAATTTCTTGATGGCAGAGTCACGTTTTCGGGGGAATTGAACGGACACTTCTCTACAAGTACTCTGGGCCAGATTCCATCCATCGATGGTGATTTGAATGTAAGAAGGTTTCTTCTGATGGATCGTTTAGTCGGGGATGTGGACGTGGCCAGTCGGTACAATTCCGGGGAGAACCGGTTCGACACTCGTATCACAGTTCTGACCGACCCGGATCGCTATGCAGGCTACCTGGAAGAGAATGACGAAATAGGACAAAATCTGATCCTGGATGGGTATATTCGCGGCCCGGACCCCGATAACCCGGATGCCGATCTCTACTATTTTGACGCCGACTTCAGAGAGATTGACATGTGGATCGTCCCGGTCATTGTTCCCGACATTGTCCTGGAGATGGAGGGCCGATCCAGTGGTTCAGGATTTATACGTGGAAACCTGAATGACTACGACTTTCACACCGAATTCGATATCGACGAGGTTTATGGAAGGCCCGCGTTCGTAAACACAGAGTATTCGATCGGTGGCCGATTGCTCTTCAACCGGAGCAGTGGCCTCGTCTTTGAACAGATCGAGCTGCAAGACGAAGAGGGCGGACAGGCGCTTCTTACAGGATCTGTAGACCTGAATGATTTTGATGTCACCAAGTATCTGAACCTCACACTGGAGATGAATAATCTCCGGTTCATGGACAACCCATATAACCCGGATATTCCGTTTTTTGCCAATATCAGGGGGAGTGGCCGGGTAGATCTGACCGGTACAAACATCAGCCCTATGCTTCGCACACCCGACCCGATCCGGATAGGCGGGGATTCGAGGGTCTCAGTACCACTGCTTGATGAAACCGAATTGCAACAAACTCATAAGTTTATCCGATTTGTAGACCACTTCGACCTGCAACAGATTCGTGAAGAGGAGCTCCAAAACGAGTTTGGAGAAGGTGGAGTGGGTTTCCAGTTCGATCCGGAGACACTCACATTTATCGAACGTTTCACGCTGGATCTGCAGTTCACAGCGGAGGAGCCGGTCACCTTCAATCTCATCTTCGACCAGGTGACTAACGAAATTTTGACCGCCAGTGGTACCGGACAAATACGGCTCACCCTGGAGGATCAGAACTTCAGTATATTCGGCCGAATGAACATTGAGGGTGGAGAGTATCAATTTGTGGCAGGTGATATTATATCGAGGCGATTCCAGCTTCAGGATGGCGGGTCCATACTCTGGGAAGGGGATCCTGAAAATGCCCGGCTGAATGTGTCGGCCAACTACCGGGCACGGCCCGATCTCACCTCACTAATATCGACTCCGGCGAATCGAAATCTGGAGACTACACAACGCTTTCCTGTAGATCTGGTACTGGAAATAGGTGGTACGATCGCAACCATAGAGAACGAATTCTTTTTTCAGCTCCCTTCGGGAATTGAAGGCACTCTCGATCCAACTCTGGCCAGCCAGATCAACTCTCTGAACCGAAATGAGGAGGAGAAGGTCGTACAGGCCACAAGTATTCTTCTTACCGGCAATTTTATTCCGACCTCTTCAATCAACACAGGCCAGGGTACCGGTGAAGCATTCCGGCAAAGTATTCCTGCAGGCGGATCGGTTGTGGTAAACCCGTTGCTCTCCAGCCAGGTGATCAATCCGTTGCTATCAGATCAAATCAACTCACTGCTTAGAAGCGATATGGCACTCGATATCGACTTCAGCCTTACCCCATACAACCAGATCGATTTGGGAGTCGCCCTTAGTCTATACGACGACCGGCTTATTCTTCGCCGGGAGGGACAAATTACAGGACTTCAAAATGAAACGGGGATCGGGGACCTCGGTGCAACGTACAGAATCTCCAGAATCTGGGCAATTACAGCGTTTCATCGCCAGGATCCTACACTGGCCAATACAAGTGGCCAGGACAGTCGTCAAGCTCAGGAAATGAATGGAATAGGGGTGGAAGCACAGGTTCAGTTCAACTCCTGGCAAGAGATAAGCCGCCGAATCGTCAATGCTGTCCGCACCTTCTTTGGACGAAAGGAGAGTGATGAGGAGCTTGCCGATACCGGCAATATCGATACCTGAATCGGTCATAGACTTTGAGCTTCAAAATAGAGACTTTATACCCCAATCAGAGAGACCGGGGGCAATGTCCTGCGCAAATCGGCGAACAGGACGACTGACCACTATTTATCATTAATAAGGTTATTATCATTCATGAGTAAGCCAAGACAGACAACACTCGAAAAAGACATTCTGAAACTGCTGCGTTCCTATCCGGACGCATCCATACCGGTACCCCTCCTTCTTGAATCCCTCAAAATGAACGGAAAGAAGGATGAAAAAAAACTGAACAAAGCCCTCCACTCTCTGAGGCATAATGGACAGATACGAATCACTCGGGGAAACCTGGTACGCCTGAATGAACCGGAGGCGAGCAGCGATACACTCTTTACCGGCCGACTCGATGTGACTCGCAGTGGAGAGGGCTACGTCATTGTCGAAGGACGGGATCAGGATATCAAGGTTCCTTCCCGTTTCCTGGACACAGCATTGAATGGTGACGAAGTTCAGGTACGTATCACCCATTATCACAAGCGAAGCAGCAAGCCGATGGGACGCGTCGAAAGCGTGATACACCGTGCCAAAACCATCTTTGTCGGCACACTGGTTTCCCCGGCCAAAAACACATGGAAAATTGAACCGGACGAACAGTCGGCACGGATCGACTTCTTTGTGGATCGGGACGACCTGAACGGTGCCAGGCCGGGAGATAAAGTCACTTTCACACTCGTTCAGTGGGAAGACACGAGAGGGCTACCCCAGGGTAAAATTCTCCGGTCTCTCGGTAAGGGAGGAAGTAATGATGCCAGAATTCTCTCCATTCTCGCAGAGAATCAGTTTGAAGCCACATTCCCGGAAGAGGTCGAAAAGTTCGCGGAGTCGATACCGGACACCATACCTAAAGCCGAGATCGAAAAGAGGCTGGACATACGCGATTTGGTAACCTTTACGATAGACCCGGTAGATGCCAAAGATTTTGATGACGCGATCAGTATTGAGGAACTGGATAACGGTAATCTGAGACTGGGGGTTCACATTGCTGACGTCTCACACTATATGCCCCGCAGTACATCTCTCGACGATGAGGCTATCGTACGCGGAACAAGTGTATATCTGGTAGACCGGGTCGTTCCGATGCTTCCCGAAAGACTTAGCAACGGAGTGTGCAGCCTTCGCCCCAGGGAGGATAAACTGGCCTTCAGCTGTTTTATGGAGATTTCACCTAAGGGCAAGCTGATCTCCTCCTCTATTCGGGAGACAGTAATCAATTCAAACGAAAGGTTTACCTACGAAGAAGCACAAGAAGTTCTGGATGGAAAGCCCCACAACTACAAGCGTGAACTTACCCGGGTGGCCGAACTCGCCACTGTATTGAAAAAGAACCGCTTTCGTGCCGGTTCAATCCAGTTTGAAACACCTGAACCGCGTTTTATCCTGGACAACGAGGGGAAACCGGTGGATGTAATTGTTAAAGAGCGCATTTTTACCATGAAAATGGTTGAGGAGTGCATGCTCATGGCAAACAAAACAGTGGCACTCCATATTGACGACCTTCGGGAGAGTGCATTAAATCGTGTTTCCAGAGAGGAGGCGGAGAGAGATCTCTACCCCTTTATCTACCGGGTCCACGACAAACCCGACCTGGAAAAGCTTTTCAATATCCGGGAGAACGTGAAGCCGCTCGGGATCGAGTTCGACGTAAAAGAGGGCATCTCATCCAGCCATATCAACAAACTCATCAACGAGGTAGAAGGAACCTCGATGGAACAGATCGTTACAGGACTCGTATTACGCTCGATGTCCAAAGCTGTCTACAGCCCTCTGAACATCGGACACTTCGGCCTCTCCTTTTCACACTATTCACACTTTACCAGCCCGATCCGTCGTTATCCCGACGTGATTGCACATCGTCTTTTGAAGCGTTACTCTGCAGGGGGCCGGGAATACACCTGGCAGGAACTTGTGAAAATGGGTGAACACTGCAGCGAAAGAGAACGTTATGCAGTACAGGCCGAACGTGATTCCGTCAAATTGAAACAGGTTGAATTTCTCTCGGGCCGAACCGGAGAGGAGTTCACAGGAGTGATAAGCGGGGTAACCGAAAACGGTCTCTATGTGATTTTAAGTGACGTGCACTGTGAAGGAATGGTTCACGTTAGCAACCTTAAAGATGATTATTATATTTACAATGCCCAACGCCACAGCCTCTCCGGACGATCGAAAAAGAGAGAGTTCCGACTGGGCAGTGAAATCCGGGTCAAAGTTGTGCGTACCGATACAGAGAAGCGGCACATCGACCTGACCCTTGCCGACTCGTAATCCTAATCCCGAGACCATGCGCCTCGTTCAAAAAATCTATACCCTCCTCCTGATTGGCCTGCTGGCCGGCGCCCTGGTGGCCGAGGAGGCTTTGGCCCAACACTTTGTCTTTGGCAAAAACCGGGTTCAGTATGAAGCGTTCGACTGGCGATTTATCCAGACCGACCACTTCGATATCTACTACTACGACGAGAAAAACTATCATCTGGCACAGTTCACGGCCGAAACCGTTGAATCTTCACTGCAACAGTTGATGGCCGACTTCGGGCACACTCTCACTGACCGGATCCCAGTCATTATCTATGACTCTCACAGTGACTTCTCCCAGACTAATGTGGTAGACCTGCCTGTGGATGCCCAGGGTATCGGTGGGGTCACCGACAAGTTTAAAAACCGGATGACGCAGCCTTTCATGGCCGACTATGCAGACTTCCGGCGCACCCTGCAACATGAACTGGCGCACGCAGTAGTGAATGATATGTACTATGGCGGGGGAATCCAATCGATCATGCGCCACAACATCCAGCTTCAGATACCGCTCTGGTTTGAGGAGGGGCTGGCCGAGTATCTTGCTCTCGGCTGGGACACACAGACCGATATGTATATGCGGGACGCCGTAATCAACAACTACCTGCCGCCGCTGGCTCAACTCTCCGGGTTTTTCGCCTACCGTGGCGGACAATCGTTCTGGAACTTTATTGAGGAGGAGTATGGACGTGCGAAAATCACGGAAATTCTTCAGAGAGTCCAGACCACCCGCAGTGTACAGGCTGCCATTTTGCAGTCCACCGGCCTCAATTTTAAAGAGCTTAGCACTCGCTGGATGGACAGCCTTCAACAGCGCTATTTCCCCGAAGTGGCAGAGCGTCAGAGTATAGAGTCTATTGCCAGTTCTGTGACCTCACCAGAGGAGTTCGGGACATACAATACCAGTCCGGCAATCTCACCACAAGGTGATCGAATTGCCTTTATCTCCAACCGAAGGGGTGTTTTTGATGTTGTTATAGTGAACACCATTACCGGCGAACGGATGAAAACGCTGATTCGCGGTGAAGACAACCCGATGTTCGAGGAGCTCAATATTTTAAATCCTAACCTCTCCTGGTCCCCGGATGGATCCCGCATTGTGCTATCTACCAAATCACAGGGACGCTACAATCTGGCGATCGTAGATTATGAGTCGGGAGATGTAGATCATGTCAGATTCCCTGAAATCGATGCCATCAACTCGGTAGCCTGGTCGCCGGACGGCCAAAAAATTGCATTTGACGGTAATGTAGGGCCCTACCAAAGCATCTTTTCCTATCATCTGGAGACGGGAGAACTGACCAATTTTACCAATGACGTCTTTACAGACATTCAACCTGCCTGGGGTCCAGACTCGGAGACCATCTACTTTGTATC
Source organism: Balneolaceae bacterium (assembly GCA_040880485.1). Classification (GTDB taxonomy): domain Bacteria; phylum Bacteroidota; class Rhodothermia; order Balneolales; family Balneolaceae; genus JBBDIJ01. Next base: position 151,946 of record JBBDIJ010000002.1, on the reverse strand, counting down.
AAACCGGGGCGATCGAACCACTCCGGGCCGATATCTCTCAGGTTACTCTGCGATGGCAGACGATTCATTCTACGGAAAAAACATCTATGCGGTTCGGCTCGGCGAATCGCAGATCGAACGGATCACCCATACAGACGGATGGACGGAAATTCAGCCTGCAGTAACCCGTGACGGGCGGCTGGTGTATATCTCCGACAAAAACGGAATTCCGAATATCTATGAGCACAACTTCGAAGATGGTACCTCCACACCGCTGACCGATCTGCGTACGGGAGCCATGCAACTCTCGATAACCGCGGACGGCAGCCGGATCGCATTCAGTGCCCTCAGTGATGGATACCTTGGTATCTATATGATCCGCGCACCGTTCGATCGCCGTATCGACCAGGAGCTGACCACCAACTACTGGGCGCAGCGTCGTGACAGGGAGAGTGTCGAGCAGCGTGTGCCGGCAACGGCCATAGTCAAAGAGCTGATACGGAACCGTAGTGGTGGCAACGCCTTTCTTTTTGGCGATCCGATGGAAGGCACCATTGCCGAGGACAATCAGGTCGAGGAAGTAACAGACGATACACTGGACACAGAAGAGGGCACGGGGGGGAACGCCGAAGAAATCGTCGATTTTCGAAATTACGTCTTTGCAGAGGAGGTGATGCAGGACTCCACACTCGAGCTTCTGGACGACCCGAGAAAGTTCCAACCAACAGGAAACATTACCGAGGAAGGGAATTGGCAGCCTAAACGTTACAAACTGCGTTTTACTCCGGATTTCACCTACGCGGCAGGGCAGATCGACACCTATTACGGCGGTTCCGCATTTGCCCTTTTTGAACTTAGCGATCTGTTTGGCGATCATCGGCTCGGATTCGGCACCAATCTCGTCTTTGACCTTCGAAACAGCGACTATGTACTTCAATATGGATATTTTCGGCAACGAACGAATGTAATCTTCAACTTCTTTCACCAATCGCGAAACTATCAAACCTACTTTGGGGAGATGCTTCGCTTCCGCACTTTTGGTGGTAGTATCGATTTTCAGTATCCGTTTAACCGCTATGAGAGGCTGGAGTACGGGGTTTCTGGAGTCGGTATTTCACGGGACTTTAGCTCTGCTGGTGCTATTGGGGAGTCGACGCTTTTGAATGAATCGACCGGATTTCTCTATCCGCAGATCTCATACACTGCAGATTATGCGTTGTGGGGCAATCTACTTACGCCAAGGTCGGGAAGCCGATACTCTGTGCGAGTGTCGGGAAGCCCGCCACTCTTTGGATTGGATACCCCTCAATTTGCATCCATTCTCGGAGACTACAGACGATACCTCCATATTGGTCAAACCTATACACTTGCAATGAGAACAACGGGGGGGGCATCCGTCGGACGAGATTCACAAACTTTCTTTATAGGAGGTATGATGGGCTGGCAGAACCAGCGCTGGTCCGACAACGAGATCCCTTTCGATCGACTTGCAGATACCTTCTTTACACTGCCAGCAACTCCCATGAGAGGGCACCCATACAACACTCTTTACGGAGACAAGTTTGGATTGATGAATTTTGAATTCCGCTTTCCACTCTTCGCGGCAGTGCTCCCCGGCCCTGTTCCTATACTTCCCCTGTACAACATCACCGGTCAGGCATTTCTGGACGCAGGAACAGCATGGGGATTCCCGATCAACTACTCCATGGCCCCAAATCAATTGACTGGAGAACAAATCGTCTATCACCAGAAGCCGCCACACCTGGAGTTCCGCGTCGCCAAACGTGAAGAGGTGTTCCTCGATTGTCAGACCGGCCTGCCTGTAGAGGGACGGGATCCCAATCCGGATATTGATGTCCCTGCCTACTATATGGACGGGGATATCCTTATCGGTGCAGGTTTTGGATTAAGGACCATCTTTCTGAACCTCCCATTCCGATATGACATCGGATGGGCATATGAAAGAGGTGAAGGGTTTGTTCCGGGCCCGATACACTACATCTCAATCGGAATCGATTTTTGACCCGAATCCAAACCCTGATCACCCTAACAGGCTGGAGTACTCAGGACTCCCGTGCCTGCATTGTTTCATCGACAGCCGTCTTGAACTTCCGTGAAGGTTTGAAGAGAGGAACGTACCGTTCCGGAATGATCACCTCTTCATTCGTCCTGGGATTTCTGGCGCGTCGGCTGGCTCGCTTATCCACTTTGTAGCTGCCGAAACCTCTGATTTCGATGTTTTCCCCGCTTTTCATGGCTTCGATTACGGTCTCGATAAAACCGTTAACCACCTGTTCCGTATCCACTTTGGTGAGTCCTGTAGATGAAGCAATGATATCTACGATGTCTGCTTTAGTCATGGCGTCCTTTTTTATTTACGGTTTCTCGGGCTGTATTCCGAACCCTGAAATTGGCTCAAATTGAGCTTCATTTCGAGTATAATATACATGAAGAACACACTGCTGCAAGTTTCCGTTTCTAAATGCAACACAGAAGGGTACTTGCAGTGCAGTTCTCCGCATATAACACAGCCCTCATTTATATGTATACCGATGTATGGGACAGGCCTCGCAGCCTAACCCTCAACCGGCAGCCGTTAGTTACGGCCTGTTGATTAACTCCCGGTGTTGAGGAGCCTCGAAGGGCAAACGCCCTTCAGGCACCCGTTACCTATGCATAACCGTTTCTGAATTCTAACGTTCCCTCCGGAAAGCTGTTGGTGGAGAGAGCAGAAGCGGTTTCTTTCCGGATGTTATGAAAGCACACCTTAAAAAACCGGAAAAACTTTTATAAATTCGCACTTTCCTTCATTCGGACACTCAACTACCATCATCTAACTACATCATTCCCCATGGAAACCTTCGACCGCATCATCTCATGGCTTGAAACCCTGATCTGGAGCACCCCCGAATCCATGCCGGTTATGGTGGTTCTGCTCCTCTCCTTCGGTGTATTCATCACGATCCGCCTCGGTTTTATTCAGATTCGAAGGTTCCGGCACGGACTCAAGGTAGTTACCGGCCACTATGACGATCCGAAAGATGATGGGGATATCAACCACTTTCAGGCTCTCAGCACTGCGCTATCGGCTACCGTAGGGATTGGTAATATCGCCGGTGTCGCTCTGGCCATCCACTACGGCGGTCCGGGAGCCCTCTTCTGGATGTGGATTACCGCCATTCTGGGTATGGCCATAAAATATACAGAAGTCACACTCGCCCAGGCATACCGAATTACCAACCCGGACGGATCTGTGTCCGGTGGGCCGATGTACTATATCGAAAAGGGCCTCGGTCCCAATTGGAAATGGCTGGCAGTAGCCTTCGCCATTGCTGCAGCCATTTGTGCATTTCTGACCGGAAATGCTGTACAAGCCAACACAGTGGCCGATGTGATGAAGAGCGACTTCGACATTCCGGTAGCCCTCACCGGTTTTGTAACCGCATCTCTGGTCGGGCTGGTTATCCTCGGCGGCATTAAAAGGATAGGTTATGTAACGGCACGGCTCGTACCCTTCATGGCAACGCTCTATGTCTTTGCCGGTCTTCTTGTTCTTCTGGTCCATTTCGACTCTGTGCTTCCTTCACTCTGGATGATCATCAGCCACGCGTTCGACCCGCAAGCGGGAATACTCGGTGTAGGTTCAGGGACATTGATCTTTACTCTCAGTTACGGGGTGCAGCGTGGGCTGTTCTCCAATGAAGCGGGCCAGGGCTCCTCTCCCATCGCGCACTCTGCTGCCAAGACTGACCAGCCGGTTCGTGAAGGAGTTGTGGCACTTCTGGAACCCTTTATCGACACACTCATCGTCTGCACCATCACTGGCATGGTCATTGTGACCACTGGTGCCTGGGACATGTACCACACCGCATCAGTAGATCCATCGTCGGGGACCGTAAGTTACCAGTTCGATGATGCAACCGCTGCAACGGGTACGCTTCAATTCAAAGACGGACTCCCTGTAAATGGCCAGCTTCTCCGGTATGAAATCCCCGTAGACACCATGTACGCCGATCCCGAAATGAGGACTCTTTTTACCGGGGAAATCCAGGGAGTCGGCACCAGTCCGGTCATCATTAAAACCGATGGAGAGCCTCTGCCCCACCTCTATGGTGGTGTGGTAGAGAACGGGGCACCACTCACGGCAAGGGCATTTGAGATCGGGCTCGCCCCTATCTTTCCCGGTGGAGGCTTTCTTGTCACGTTTTCGGTACTTCTCTTTGCCATCTCCACGTCCATTAGCTGGAGTTACTATGGTGACAGAGCTTCGCAGTACCTGTTCGGTTTCAAATCGATCTTCTGGTACCGGGTTGCCTTTACAGGTATGCACTTTTTTGGTGCTGTAGTCACCCTCACAACAATATGGGCCTTCGGGGACGTTATGTTAGGGCTGATGGCATTTTTCAATATTATCGCCCTTATAGCACTTACAGGTGTCGCAGTAAAACTGACACGAACCTATTTTGAAAATCCGGACGCCTGAGGAGGTCCGCTATCCGGGAGAAGTTACCAAATACGAAATGCGGAATCGGATGGAGAGTCCTTGCAAGACTTGCTTCCATTCTTCTACTCGCTACCGCCTGCACTGACCTGTCGGAATACGACGAGGAGCAGATTCGTACGGCTATGAATGACTCGCTCATTACGACGACCGAGAGTTGGGACGTCCGGATGAGGATGATGGAAGATGGCCGTCAGAAACTGACACTTACCGGCGCATACGCAACGACCTGGAACGAAGACGACCGCCGGGAGACCCGTATTCAGGGCCCCGTCTATATTCAGGTCTACGACTCGACCGGCGCCATTGAGGTGGAGGCCTGGAGTAGCCGAGCTGTCTATTTCGCGGAAAAAAGAGAGTTCGAACTCATCGACTCGGTTCGGGTTCAAACCGTACAGGACCGACGCCTCTACAGCAGTTTTCTGATCTGGTCGGAAGGGGACGGTCGCATCACCTCCGACTCCTTTGTGACAATTATCACACCCTCAGACAGCCTTACCGGCAGCGGTTTCAGCAGCAATACAGACCTGACTAACTATACCATCACCGACCTCAGGGGACGCAGGGTCGTCGACTAGACGCTATGAACTCCCTAACTGCTACTCTCTATTTGACTGTTCTTCTCTCTCTTGCCCCGCTGTTGGCAGTGGCTCAACAACAGGTCAATATCCTCAATACAGACAGAGGCGAATCCGGAGTGATTGACGGAGAACCTGTGTTCAAACTGCTTGGGAACGTCCATTTGGAAACGGAAGAGATGGAACTGCATGCCGACAGTGCTTACCAGTTCGAAGAGTTGAACCTCATCCAGGCATTCAGGGTTCAGATTGAGACCGAAAATGAGATCATCTGGTCCGATACCATCTTGCACGATACAGAATCCGATTACAGTGAGTTGCGCGGACGTGTAATTATCGAGTCGGAGAAAAACACGCTGTTCAGTGAATCGATCGATTACGACAGACGGCTGGATATCGCCATCTTTCTGGACCCCGTCCGTTTCGAGGACGACCGTGGAAAACTGATTGCAGAGCGCGGCGTCTATTTTCAGGAGAGTGACGAGGCGTGGTTCGCCGGCAATGTCCAGCTTGCCGACTCCTCCCAGTACCTGGAATCCGATTCGCTGTTTATGAACCGGGAAGTCGATTTCTATCAGATGTTCGAAAGAGTGTACGCAATCGATCATGACGACCGTATCTCTCTTTCGGGCCAATCTCTCGAAGCCGACTCTGCCGGATACAGGTTACTTAGCGGAGACGCCTGGATGATGCGGTACAGTGAAGCGGAGAACGACACAACATTTCTCACATCCGGTGAACTGGAAATTCAGGAGAGCGATACAGCTACCTTCATTTCGGCCATTGATGAGGTCAGAATCTGGACCTCTAATTTTTCGGCCATTGCCGATACCATGCACTACAGGGACGATATCGAGCAGTTCCAGCTAATCTCTAATCCGGTTGCATGGCAAAAGAGTATACAGCTAAGTGGCCCATATATAGAGGCGGAAATGGAGAATGACGAAATACGTATGCTCCGTTCATGGTCTCGTCCAATGATTGTGCAGGAAGACACCACCCTGTCACGGTTCCACCAGATGACCGGAGACACTCTCTTTGCCTGGTTTGAAGAGGGAGAGATTCGGGAGGTGGTGGTATTTGATAATAGTGAGATGATACGTTTCCTTAAGGATGAGGATCAAAATCCGGATGGGCTCATCGAGATGATCGCAGCAGGTGCCACCCGCGTGCTGTTTCGGAATGGCGAGGCAGACTCTGTCCGGGTAAGCCGGAATATAGACGGTTCCTTCCTGGAGGAGTCTTCCGGGATCGCGGAACGTCGTCTGGCAGGATTTCGGTGGGAACCGGAGCGGCGGCCCGATCGGCCAGCTATGAGGTGGCCGCGTCATCCGGAGATCACAGACGAGAGATCTTTTGAGCTACCGGCACTTTATCGGTTACACTTGCAGGCAGAAGGAAGAGAGGAGAATGAAGGACGACGATACCCACCTGTTCAACCGGTTCAACCCCGTTGACTTCGGAAGTAGTGCCAGATTCCCTCTAACAGTAGATCGGGTACTGCTCGGTATTGAATACCAACAGGAAGAAGGGTCGAAACAGCCTTGAAATCCCCACCGGTCAGGTAGAGTTCGAATGTTCCATATGCATCCCTGTATCGGGTGAGGGAAGCCGCTAATCCATCCTGGAAAAGGCCAGCCGTACCCCATTGAATCGCTTCATCCGAGCTCTTTCCCGGCCAGCGATTTGGTACCACAGCCTGACCACCTGTGAACGCACGTAACCCGTCAGGCATCGCCTTCATAATCCTTTGAAGACCCGGCAGAATCACACCGCCCTGAAAACAGCCATCTGCCGACATAAAGTCGACCGTACAGGCACTTCCGGCATCGATGACCACCACCCTGCCATTTGAAAGTGAGTGGGCACCGTGGCAGACGAAGAAGCGATCGCTGCCCAACGTCTCCGGTGTCTCATAATCGAGGCGATCGGATGGCGGAGTCACCACCTGTACCTCACGATCCTTCTTCAAAAGTGGCTGGTCACGGAATCGTTCGGTGATCTCCGAAACCACGCTGCAGAGATAGATATCAGCAGCCTCCTGTTCGGAGAGCCAGGCCCAGAACTGTTTGTTGTCGTCTGTCCTGCTCCGAATAAGTTCTCTCCACACGCCGTCTTCGCTCCGCGAAGCTGCTTTGATGTAGCGGTTCCCCGCATCGATATAGATTTCTTCTCTCATTGTTCAAACTTAGCAAAGTTCCTGAAGAGAAACTCTTCCCCTTTCCATTGTGAACGACCCCTTGGCACCTTATGTTTGTTCAAATGTCAGCATCATGAACTTTGATCGGGTTCTGTCGCATCATATGAAATACATTTCACAAACATGAAAATCTCACTCCCCATCCTCTCTCTCCTGCTGCTTTTGAACGGTTGCCAGAGTGAAGAGCCACCGGAAGAACTTCTATCCGAAGAGCTCTACATGGAGATCCTCACGGAGATGATTCTCACCAGGGGCATCGCATACATGACGGAACGTGGTGTAGACGAAGACTCTCTCCGCCAGGCGTACCGAGTCGAACTATTCGATCACTATGAAGTGCCTCCAGAGCACTTTACAATAAGCCACGAATATTACCAGCGTGATTTGGAACAGCAGCGGGACCGTCTGACTCACATCCGGGAGGTGTTGCGCGAAGAGCATAGAGCAGTCTCTGAAACACGTCCCGAACCGGACGAAGAAGAAGTGGAATAGCTATTGGCGAAAATTGTTACAAACGGTGGTAACAGACGACTCCCTCCTGCTCCTCCCAGCCGATAAGATCCTCTCTGTACAGGGCTCTGAGCGCTGTACGCACCCTGGCAGATGGCCATTTCAGAATCTCTTTCAACTGCTCTTCTCCACGTGCCTCGATCAACTGCTTCAGCACCTCTTCCGGATCACCAGGAAAACTTCCCCTGCCACTTCTCTCCTGCAGGCAGTAGTCACATCTTCCGCAAGATTCGGCAGAATTCTCACCAAAGTAGCGGCGAAGCCAGACCTCCCTGCATCCACTGTCCCGAACGAATTGACGCACTTCCTCCAATTTTTGCACTAGAACTTCACGATACCCTTCCACCTCATCCGGTCGGGCGGGCAGCCTCGGCGACCTCGCCTCCCTTAAACGGACCATCGGTTCGTCCTCCAGATATCGAACTTCAATTAGCCGATCTTCCTGTTCCAGGATACGCACAAACCGAAGCACCTCCTCCCGGCTCAGGCGCAACTTTACTTCCAGTTCACCCAGTCGCAGATAACGAATATCATGAAACACCTCACGTCCGAACTGACGGAAGAGTATATCGATTCGTTCTGCCCTTTCGGCTGTAGCTCTGTCGATCCAATCCCCAAGGGCCTGTTCACTAACCAGAAAACGCAGGCCCAGACGAGGTTCGCGGTGAACGGCCACACTTGCCAGGCCCAACCTCTCCAGTACACGCAGCGCATTGCGAACCACAGAGGCCTTTTTCCCGGACCGACGGGCGAGCGCCTGCAAAGAGACCGGTTCCGCATGCTCCTGTTCGCTTCCCACTGCCAGCCCCAGTTCGTCGCATAGTGCATCGTAAACTTTTTGAAGTGTCATTATATCGGGCCAGGACCACTCGATTCTTGAAATCGCCCTTTCGTGGTCCGCCTCCGAAAAAAGCGCGACCGACCAGGATGTCTCTCCATCCCGTCCGGCACGGCCCGCCTCCTGATAGTAGGCCTCAACCGACGTGGGCATTTCGTGGTGAATCACAAACCTGCAATCAGGTTTATCCACACCCATTCCAAATGCGTTGGTAGCCACCACAAGCTGACACTCTCCCTTCATCCATGCTGTCTGAACCTGCTGACGCGCCTGGCTCTCCAGGCCGGCGTGATAGTGCTCTGCCTGAATCCCCGCGTTTCTGAAGCGCTCCGCCCACTCTTCACACCCCTTTCGGGTAGCTACATAGAGAATTCCACTCCCCTCCCTGCAACCTTTCCGGACCGCTCGCTCGGTCAGACGCCTCTTGTCGTTGCTCTCAACGACCCACCAGACAAGGCTCTCCCTGGAAAAACCGTTCACTATCACATGAGGCTGATCGAGTCGGAGATTTTCGATCAGATCTTTTCGAACCTCCGGAGTAGCAGTAGCGGTTAGAGCAATCCAGGAGAACTCTCCCTCGTACCCCTCGAAGGATGAGCGAATCGAACGATACTCCGGCCGGAAGTCATGGCCCCATTTTGAAATGCAGTGCGCTTCATCCACCGCGACAAGAGAGATGTTCAGATCGTGCATATAATGCTGCCACAAGACTGATGCGAGCCGTTCAGGAGTCAGGTAAAGCAGTCTGTACATTCCGTTCCGCGCATTCAGCAGCCGCTGTTCTACTTCGGCCGGGTGCAGGCTGCTGTCCAGAGTGGCTGCCCGAATTCCGAGACGGGCAAGCTGATCAGACTGGTCCTGCATCAGGGCAATCAGAGGTGAGACGACGATTGTCAAGCCCTCAAGCAGTGTGGCTGGCAGCTGGTAACAGAGCGACTTTCCTCCACCCGTGGGGAAAAGTACGACCGTATCCCTCCCCTCCAGGACAGATGCGATCGCCTCCTCCTGGCCCGGCTTATAGGTCTCAAACCCCCAGATCTTCCTGAGCTGCTCACTTGCCTTTAGCTCCATGCTTCTCTCCACTCTATCCTCCACTGTTCACCCTGGCCAGGGCCTCCAGAGCGTGCTTCAGGCCGTCGTCAGCTACCTGAAAGTGAAACGTAGCCCGAATTGTTTTGGGCCCGAACGCTACCATGCCCACCCCCTCTTCGGCGAGCTGTTCCAACACAGCATTTGCGCTTCTTCCGTTTACATCGAATAGAACGATATTGCTCTCTACCCGATCCGGATCGATACTAAATCCGTTCATACCGGCCACTGCTTTAGCAAACTTTCGGGCTCGGCGATGGTCCTCCTTCAGGAGGGGACGATGATGCTCTACAGCATAAGCTGCAGCAGCAGCCAGAAGTCCGGCCTGCCGCATCCCACCTCCCCACATCTTTCGAAAGCGTCTCGCTCTCGCGATCTCCTGTTTTCCGGCTAAAATCATGGACCCAACCGGAGCACCCAGCCCCTTCGAAAAACAGATGGATATGGTATCGGCCATTCTGCCAAAAAAACCGGGTTCCGTTCCGCTCACCTCCATTGCGTTCCAGATTCGCGCTCCATCCAGGTGGAGCTTTAATCCGGCTTCACTGCAGAGAAGCCGGATTCCCTCGATCTCCCCTTCCCTGTAAACCGCACCACCTCCCTTATTGGTGGTGTTTTCGATGGCCACTACGCGAGAGTGCGGGTCCCAATCGTTTTGTGGCCTGATGGCTCCCCGTATCAGATCAGGTGTCAATTTTCCATACTCCCCACGTAACGGATGCAACTGCACACCGGACAGAAGAGATGCTGCACCGCTCTCGTAATTGAAGAGGTGTCCCGTCTCGTCCAGAATCACTTCGTCCCCGGGGCCGGCAAGGATACGGATGGCCAGTTGATTGCTCATCGTCCCACTGGGCACGAAGAGCCCCGCCTCCATACCAAAGAGTTCTGCCATACGCTCCTCCAGTGAGTTCACAGTGGGATCCTCCCTGAAAACATCATCCCCAACAGGCGCGACAGACATGGCTTCAAGCATCTCCGGGGTTGGACGCGTAACCGTATCGCTTCTAAGATCTGTATTCATGGGTACACCGGATTGTGGAAGGAGCAACCCAACTTCAATGGGTCATGATTCTGGATGTGAGAGTATGTATTTTAGAGAGAACTGTCAATGCTGCCGGAAGTCCGGCAACAAGATCCACCCCCTGTATTACCCTATGCGAACCCTGATCTCTGTAGCACTCTTTCTCTTTATTCTGGTGAGTGGTTTCCTGATCACAGCTGCGTGGTGGACCTTCTACGAACCCCTCCCGGACTATAATACAACTGTTGAACTTCCCGGACTGTCCGGCCCGGTCGATGTACACTGGGACCCCTACGGTGTACCACACATTTATGCAGAAAACGAGCACGACCTCTATTACACAGTCGGTTATATCCATGCTCAGGAGCGCATCTGGCAGATGACACTTTTTCAGATTAGTGCCGAAGGCAAATTTGCCGAATTTTTCGGGGAAGAGATGCTGGAAATCGACAAAATGCAGCGTACACTGGGGTTCCACCATATGGCCGAGCAGATCGATGCGGCATCACCACCTGAAATTCGCACCGTTCTGGAGGCGTATGCGGCGGGTGTAAACGACTATACCGCACTCAACCGGCGTTCCCTTCCCATCGAGTTTTCTCTTACAGGGGTGGAACCAATCCCCTGGACTCCGGTTCACACTCACGCCATCTCCAGATTGATGGCCTGGGATCTGAATGCCGGCTGGTGGAACAACGTCACCTATGGAATACTCCGTGAAACGCTATCGGAGGGGATCTTTACCGAACTGATGCCTGAATACGAAAGTGGAATACCGTATGCATCGGAATCCATTGCACCGGAAGGAGCTGCGGAGTTCCTTGGTTATTTCAGCGACCTGGAACTTGAAAAACGGAAAAATCTCCATCTTTCCGGAACCAGCGGTGCAAGCAACGCCTGGGCCGTCAGTGGAGCCCGCTCCGAAACCGGACAGCCATTACTGGCTGGTGATCCCCATATGGGACTCAGCATGCCGGGATTCTGGTTCGAGATGCATATGCACCTGAATGGACAAAATCTCTCCGGCGCTACCATTCCCGGAGCTCCTGTGGTCGTCGTCGGACAGAACGATCGGCTTGCCTGGTCGCTGACTACCATGATGGCCGATGAGACCGATTTCTATGTGGAGATTCCCGCTCCCGACGATCCTGAACGGTATGTGGCTGACAGCCTTGACGGCGATGCCACGCTGATGGATTTCGAGATTCGAAATGAAATCATTCGCGTTCGTGGCGAGGACGACGTTCTCTACCCGGTACGATCTACCCGTAACGGGCCGGTCATCAGCGACATCTACCCGAACCGGGAACTACTGGAAGATCGCTTGATTACCATGAGATGGACGGGCCACGAAATCAGCCAGGAGATTCTGGCCCTCTTTCAGGTGAACCGGGCTCGCGACATCGACGCATTCGAAGACGCCCTCAGGCAGTTTCACGTTCCCGGACAGAACTTTGTATATGCCGACAGGGATGGAAACATCGCCCGATTCAGCGCCGCACGCCTTCCAATTCGTGATCACCATCCGCTTCAATTCAGAAAGGGTTGGGACTCCGGGTGGGGTTGGAACGGCTGGATTCCGTTTGAGGAACTTCCCCGGGAGATCAATCCACCCTCCGGGTTCGTGGCCAATTCGAATAACAAGCTACACGAAGACGGGTACCCACACTACATCGGCACGTTTTGGGCAGCTCCCTCCCGCATCAACCGAATTGAAGAGTATATGGCCGTATATGACACCTTGAGTGTCGATATTTTTCAACAGATGCAAAACGACAGAGTCTCTCCTCATGCAAGAGAGCTGGCAGAGATTATAATTCCCATTCTGCGGGGTACGGAAGACGGCATGGATTTCTCCGACATTCTTCCCTATCTCGAGAATTGGGATCACAGCTATAATGTCAATTCCACTGCAGCCACCCTTATGGATCGGTTTCTGCTCTCTCTTACCAGTAATACGCTGAGAAACCATCTCGGAGATGCCGCATACAACAATTTTATTCGGAACGAATCTCTACCGATCGTGGTCATGATGCGACTGCTTCGGGACGAAAGCTTTCTCTTTAACCAGCCTGGCACCGGTGAAGTTGAAACCCGTGAATCTATTGTCCGGCAGAGTATGAAAGACACCAGGGACTGGCTGGAAGATCTGTATGGCACTGCACCTGTACAGTGGCGGTGGGGCAACCTTCATACCATTACACTTACCCCTCCTCTCTTTGCAGAAGCAGCAGCAGATTCGGGTAGCTCTGCGATTACACGCATGATTGTTGACAATTTGATGAGCAGCGGGCCATGGCCAGTCTCCGGACACGGTATGAGCCTCAATAAGGGCGAGTACAGATGGCATGAGCCCTTCGAAATGGTTGTGGGACCCTCCATTCGACGAATTGTGGATTTATCTTCGATGAGCCGTACCTGGACAGTGATCCCAACCGGCCAGTCAGGAAACCCTCTCTCCGAATTTTATGGAGACCAGACCGACATGTGGCTAAACGGCCAGTACCGCTATCTTTATCAGGACAGCACATTTTTTCGAGACATTAGCTATCAAACCATGAGACTACATCCCCGTTAGCTGACGGTTCCACCCGTAACAGACATAGCGATGAACGGCGAGATGCATTACAAGGCTCAATATCTGCAACCCGGCAAAGGCACCACAACAACATGAATTACACACTTCTGAACCCGCAATTCGACTCGGCTGCCCGAAACTCTATGTTACTCACGCTGATTCTATTGTGGGCCGCAGCTTGCAGCCCGGCCGAACGGATAGCACCCGCCCCGGCTTACGAACCGTCTGAACCGAATATTACAGGTTGGTCGCCCGATGCACCCTACCCTGAGGAGAACTCTCCTGCAGATATATCATCTATTACGGACAACGACATCGAAGAGATCATCGCATCGATGTCGTTGCGGGAGAAAGCCGCCCAACTGTTTGTCATACCTGTTCAGGGAATCTACCACCATGAAGAGGATCAGCGCTACCGGGAGTGGGTCCGCCTAATAAAAGAGTGGCAGGTAGGCGGCCTCATTTTTATGGGAGGAGATATTTATGGACAGGCCGTACTTGCCAATCGGCTGCAATCCGAATCATCTATTCCACTCTGGATGACTCAGGATATGGAGTTTGGTGCCGCAATGCGGGTTCGCGGGACCACACGCTTCACCCCGGCGATGGGGATAGCCGCCACCGGAAACCCTGAGCTGGCTCGCTGGAAGGGGATCATTACGGCCAGGGAAGCGAAATCACTTGGTATTCACCAGATCTTTGCGCCGGTTCTGGATGTGAACAACAATCCTGCCAACCCGGTCATTAATGTCCGTTCCTATTCGGCGGACCCCGATACAGTTGCTCTCTATGCGAATGCCTTCATTGAGGGGGTAGAGAGCGTAGGAATCATGGCCACCGGGAAACACTTTCCAGGCCACGGAGATACAAACATCGACTCTCACCTGGCCCTTCCCGTTATTCACCACGACTACAGCCGTATCGACACTCTGGAGTTAAGCCCTTTCCGCAGCGCCATCGATGCGGGACTCAGAAGCATAATGTCGGCTCATATCGCATTTCCCGCTTTCGGGACAGACCCCGGGCTGCCCGGTACGCTGGACCCGGGAATTCTCGGAGACATTCTGGCCGACTCTCTCGGTTTTAAAGGACTTGTAGTTACCGACGGCCTGGAAATGAGCGGAATTACCTCACGTTATTCTCCTGGAGAAGCCGCTGTACTGGCCATTCGTGCAGGATCAGACATTCTGCTCATCAGCCCCGATGAGATGACTGCCATACTGGAGGTGGTGAGGGCAGTCGAGAGCGGTGAGCTCAGTGAGGAGCGCCTGGACCTGTCGGTTCGGAAACTATTGACTTTGAAAAGAGATCATGGACTCTTTGAGAACAGAGGGTTTACAGATCCGGACTCTCTTCATCACCGAATCAATACTCCCCCCTGGCAGGCGGTGGCAGACCGGATTGCCAGAGAGTCTGTAACCCTCCTGAAGGATGAAAAAAGCATTTTACCAATTACCGAACAGAAAGCTCCCCGCATTCTGTTTATCGCGGTTTCCGACGACGCAACCGGAGACCCGGGAGCAGGTATGCTCACAGAGCTGCGCAAGTATCACCCCAATGTGGTACGACACCTACTGGATCCACGAACCGGAACTGAAGAGAAGCTGGCAATTGCGGAAGCGGCACAGGAGGCCGACCTGATACTGATCGGAAGTTTCATCTATGTCCGATCCCATCAGCCCATCCAAATGGCTCCGGAGAAGATCAATTTTTTGAACACTCTGATCGCCGGAGAGACTCCCTCGATGCTGGTCTCTTTCGGTAATCCCTACCTGCTCATGGATCTGCCCGGTACAGATGCTTCCATGATTGCCTGGTCTGCAGCATCTGAACAGGTAAGTAATACCATACCGGCTCTCTTTGGTGCTGCTACCATTCGTGGCCGCCTTCCGATAGATATTCCAGGGTATTTCAATATAGGGGATGGCCTTTCCATACCCCGGACACGATACCGGATCGACCGGCCCGAAGCGGCAGGCATGATTACTCATCGACTGATGGAGCTGGATGAGATTATGCATCGTGCCGTTGACGATTCCATTACACCGGGGGGCGTTGTTGCCGTGCTCAGAAAAGGGGTTCTGGTTTGGAACCGGGGGTATGGCTACCACGATTACGAAAAGATCAATCCGGTACGTGAGACCGATGTGTACGACCTGGCTTCCATGACAAAAATCATGGCAACCACCACTGCGGTAATGAAACTGGTCGAGGAGCATTCGCTCCATCCGGGCGATCGGGTATCTCGCTATATACCTGAATTCGACACAGAAGAAAAGAGAGAGATCACTATAGAGCATCTGCTCCTTCACACCTCCGGACTGCCCGCTTTTCGGGTCTATGTAGACCGATTGAAGACCCGGGAAGAGATTCTTCATGCCATTCGGAATGAACCGCTTGAACATGAACCGGGAGAGCGCTACCTCTACAGTGACCTCGGTTTTATCCTTCTCGCAGAAATTGTGGAGGAGGTGAGTGGTGAACCGATCGACCGTTTTATTCGAAATCACTTTTTTCGTCCCATGGGGATGGAGTCGGCCCGGTTCAACCCGACCGCAGCGGGAGACTGGATGACCCGCCGGATTCCGCCCACAGAGATCGATACCGTTTACGGACGGGGTCGTGTCTCTGCTGAAGTCCACGACGAGAGAGCCTGGTTTATGGAAGGAGTAGCTGGTCATGCCGGCCTGTTCGCATCGGCCCGGGATGTGGCGGCATGGGCACAGATGCTTCTGAATGGAGGCCTCTATCAGGGTACACGCTATCTCCTTCCGGAGACCATTGATCTCTTTACGGGCCGCCGTTCACCACTGAACCAGAGAGGGTACGGGTTCGATCGCAAGAGTGAAGGGTTTAGCACAGCGGGCCGTTTCACCGGTATGGATACCTTCGGCCATCTCGGATTTACAGGTACAAGTGTCTGGATCGATCCTGACGAAGAGATCGCCATCATCCTTCTCACCAACAGAACCTGGCCTGACCGAAACCGTTCTGACGGCATACGGGAGCTGCGTGCAGCCATTTCCGACCAGGTCATGCAGAGCATCGAACAACCCTGACAAGCAATTGGATTCATGAGTGAACCGACACGCAACTCGATGGCTGTTCTTGATTACGAACATCTGGACAACGGCCTGTTTCTCACAGCATTCGCACGTGAACTCTCCCGGCGGCCCTCCGGCTCCACTCTCATCCTTCATGGAGATAGTGCATACACAGATAGGCTTACCCGATCCGGAACAGCGGTGCAGGATGCCAAACTTCGATCGATTAGGGATCTGAACCACCGTCTGGTGGCACTACTGGCCGATTACGGAGTGGCAGCTGTAGGTATACACGGTTATCAACAATCGATGGTGCGGCTTGAAAACGGCACTCTTAAGATCAATATGGAGAGATTCCTTCGAATTCCGTCACGTTCCACACTTGTTCTCTCCAATCTGGCCGATGGTGCAGGAGACCAACCCGTCCCGATTCCACTTGCCCAATTAGCCGAGGCGTTGAGCAGTGGCTTGAACCTTCAGGAGGTACTAATCTTCCGACCCGGCAACCCCCGCAAAAGTACCAGTGAAGAGCGTCCCTCGGAGCTGAATCGTAACGAACTGAGCCGGGAAGAGAAGGAACGATGGCTCCCGAAAGAGTTTCGAAGCAGTGGCACGGAGTTTACCATAATAGAGCCGGAAGATCTGTCAGGATGTCCGGTTTTGGGTGGTACTTCACTGATATAAATAGAGTTACAGGGCGCCTTCGGAGCTATTACGGGATCATCACTTGACAGAACACCCCTGAATCAATAGCTTCTTTGAGGTTTTACCGGTAGCAGAACCGGATGAGGTTGTGCCGGAAGGACCTGCACAAATTTAAAACTTCAACGAACGAATGGAGTCAGGTAATGAGCCGAATTCAACAGATGAACTCACTGGTAGATGAACTGGAACCGGATCTCGTAAAGTTCTATGAAAATAGAAATAAAGCTGCGGGTACACGTGCGAGAAAAACGTTGCAGGAGATAAAAAAAGTTTCTCACGAGATTCGCCTTGAAATTCAGGAGATGAAGAACTCGGGAGAGGCCTGAACCGGGAAGAGAGGTTATCCACAGGTTTTCCACAATAACGGGTCGGTAACTACAGGAGCTAAAAATATTCGCTTTTCGTATGGAATTGAAATAGCGGACTCCTTATATTAGCCAATCTTGATGTACGGCAAAAAATGCCGATTCACTCCTCGGTAGCTCAGAGGCAGAGCAAGCGGCTGTTAACCGCTGGGTCGCAGGTTCGAATCCTGCCCGGGGAGCTTCTTCCCTTTTTGCTTCAACGCCTTACCTTTACTGATCAGAGAAACTTTTTACATTTCCGCGCTCTCTTTTCATTGAAATTATCGTTTTCGTTTGCGACTATTCAAGAACGATCATTATTCCTGCCTCCGCAATCCGGAACAGGAGAGACGTCAACCATCGTTTGCACAAACCAACCCTGTAGATATTATGAGTACGTTTTTAAAAACTATTTCACCTGTCACAATCTTTGCCCTGTTCCTTTTCGCAGGGTGCGGAAGCACCGAACCCAACTTTGCCGACCGCGGAACTGTCCAGATCGCAGAAAATCCGGAAAGCAACCAGGTATCCTTCCTGGGAATTACTCATATGATTCCGGATGTCAATCCGGATCAATCTCCCTGGAACGCGAGCTATTTTCTGAGGACCTTTATGGATACAGAGAACGGTGAGCTGGTCCACCAGCTTTATACCGATGTACTTTACACCGCAGGAGACCGGAGGGAGTACAACAGTGCCAATATGCAGGGAGGGATTAACCTACAGATGTCCAGGATCCGGATTGAAAACCTTGAATGCCCCGGCTACAGCAGATGTGCCTTTCGGGAGATCGTTGGTATTATCATTCCCGACCAGGCGCTTCGGAATAACTCAGACGGGCTGCGTGTAAACCTCCACTCCTCCTCCGGGCAGTCTCTTGAACTTCACGTTCGCCAGGCACAGATCTCTGCACAACTGCAGGCACTCGACAGCTACCGCGGCATGTAGAGTGGTTCGGCTCTGACGATTCGGAAATTAGTTCATTTCTGTTACATTGACGGTGACCCGCCCTAACTGGCCGGGTACCGCGAACAGGAAGTGAAACAACCAATCGGAGGAGTCAGACAATATGAGTGACCGTACCCGGCGTGAGTTTATACGTACCATTACCGCACTCTTGGCAGCATCAAAAACAGGATTGGGGGGTGCTTCCATACTCTCCGGCAGAGGAAAAACCGGAGAAGATCCCGACCGGGTTCAAGCCCCTGCCCCAGACTACAGCCGCTGGAACGGAATTCAGATGAGCCCGCACACCATGCTCTATCAGGGGATCGATCGCTGTCTGGATCTCCTTGCAGAGGAGGCAGCTGTGAATGTGATTATGCCGTACAGCCACGCTTTTCACACCTCGACCCTGGGGAAGCCGGTCAACAGCCTCGCAAGCCATTTCGGCGAAGAGAAGAGAGATTTTCGGGGTATCGTACCCTCAATCTGGGTGCGTCACAACGAAGAATTTTTCAGTAATACCAGCCTCAGGCCCCGACCGACCGATCCCGACCTGGAATTTGCAGAGAATGACCTCTTTCAGGAACTGCTTGAACCAGCCCGCGAAAGAGGGATGAAAATCTTCCCGCGTGTACTCGAAGCATCCGGGGCTCACATCGAAAACTTCGACCGTGTTCGAACGGTGGATGCCTACGGGAACAGGGGAAGACACGCATGCTTCAGTCATCCGGAGTACCGCGAATTCTGGGCTGCCTGTGTACGGGATATGTTCACGAACTATGAACTGGACGGATTTCAATGGGGTGCAGAGAGAATGGGCCCCCTGATGAATGTGGTTCTACCCTGGAATGACGACGCCCCGACCTGTTACTGTGAGCACTGTCTGGCGCGAGTCGAGGATGCAAACATCGACCCGGAACGAGCCAAAGAGGGTTTTACCAAACTGTATGAATATGTACGAGGACTCATTGATGGAGAGCCGGAACCCGCAGAAGGGGTCTTTACCATTTTTCTGAGGCATCTGATACAGTATCCGGAAATTCTCTCCTGGCAGTATCAATTCAGGCTCTCCAGAGAGGAGTTACAGAGAGACATCTATAACGCCATCAAGGAGATCAAACCCGATGCAGAGGTAGGTTGGCATGTAGACCATCAGCCTTCAAGCTGGGATATGGTCTTTCGCGCCGAGATGAGTTATGAAGAGATGGCTCCTCACTCCGACTTTATCAAACTGATTCTCTATCACGAGGTACTGGCTCCAAGGATTCGTTCCTGGTATCTGGAAAGGTTCCAGCGAACCATACTCAGAGAACTCTCACTCAAACAATCCCTGCAGATCTACTATGCGCTGTTCGGATACGATTCGGAAAAGGAACCCGCTCTGGAGGACATGAGAAGCCAGGGATTCTCCCCTAACTACGTCTATCGGGAAACAAAACGGAGTGTTGCTTCAGCCGGAGGTGCGACGGACATTATCGCCGGGATAGGTATCGATGTCCCCGGCAGCCCGCCGGATCATCCGGACCGCGTCTATGAAGCGACTCTGGGCGCCTTTGAAGGAGGCGCAAGAGGCATTCTGATCTCCCGTGAGTATGAAGAGATGGAAGTGGAAAACCTGGCCGCAGTCGGCCGGGCCGTCCGGGAGTGGGAGAGCCGTTAGGCGCCCTCCCCCTTTTCTCCATTCTATTGACTGTTGCAGTAGACCCCAGCCTAACTTGAATCGAACTCTTCTGCTTACTTCACGTCGGAGGTCGTCCACTCCAGATCGATCAGCCTCCAC
This sequence comes from Balneolaceae bacterium, assembly GCA_040880485.1. Classification (GTDB taxonomy): domain Bacteria; phylum Bacteroidota; class Rhodothermia; order Balneolales; family Balneolaceae; genus JBBDIJ01. The sequence continues at coordinate 131,831 of JBBDIJ010000002.1, read as the reverse complement.
ATCTCACCATTCGGATTTTTATCCTGCAGGTAGGAAGGCAGCCGATGTGGCCGCACATTGTCGAAGCTCTGCAACATACCAAAACGAATGATGGAAGCGGGAATGCCTACAGCCGTAAAGCCTGGGTGTCCCGTCGCAGGGTAGGGGCCTCCATGATTCATTGCGGGGCTCACCGCCACACCTGTCGGCATCTTGTCATTCAGCAGCCGTCCTGCATTCTGACGGAGATAAGGAGCAAGCGTATCGTAAAGTTTATCGTCATCACCACCCGTATGCGAATAGATACATGCGGTCAGGTTTCCTTCCAGTACACGCAGGATATCACGTGCTTGATTCGTATCATCGGCAACCACCACTAACGAAGTGTTGCCAAACGCTTCGGACTGCAGCTCTTCAGGTTTTGCCAGAAACTTTGATCCGGAAACACTTAGTAGAGTGTTGGACTGGCTGTAGCCCTCTCCCGCACCGCTCTTACCGCCGGTAATGAGTTCGGCTCCGGCATCCTTGAGAATCTTCAGGCTATCTGCCAGACCCTCCTGGACTCCTTTGGAGAGAAGTGTATGCACCGGGGCATCGTCAAATTTCTTAGCCACTGCGTCGATAAACGCATCCGTTTTGCCTCCTTTCATAAGAATGACAAGGCCGGGATTGGTACAAAACTGCCCTGCACCCAACAGACAGCTCCCTTTAAACTCCTCCACAATCTCGTCGAAACGCTCTTCGAGAGCTCCGGGAAGGATCGCTACAGGATTAATGCTGGACAGCTCCAGATAGATCGGGTTCCCCGCCTTGTCGGCTGCCTCTTTCAGCTTCAGGCCGGCACCACGGCTACCAGTGTACCCGGTAGCCCCGTTTCTGGGATCGGCGACCAGTTTCTCACCGTCGGCATGGCCGGTCCGGTAGATCAGTTGAACCGTCGCCTTCGGAAGGCCTGTGTCTTCAACTGCTTTCATTGCTTCTTCAGCAAAAATACGAGTCGTTCCGGGGTGAGAAGAGTTTGCCTTGGCAATGACCGGATTACCGGCGGCAATGGCTGCGGCAAAATCACCACCCGAAATACTTCCGAATGCAAAAGGAAAATTATTCGGCCCAAATACACAGACCGGACCAAGCGAGCCATATGCAGAACGAATTCCCGCTTTGGTATCGATCGTAGCTACTCGCCAGGATTCGTTACGCGCACTCTCTGCCGCCTGACGTAGTTGGTTAGTTGTCCTGGGGAGCTCTGCGTCCGCCAGTCTTGGAGATTTGGCCAACCCGGTCTCTGCATTTCCCATCTCGACCAGGTCATCTGCTCTCGCCTCGATACGCTCGGCATATCTCTCTAAAAAGGAGGCGATTTTCGCTCCACTTAAAGACCTCAACTCTTCCGCTGCTACCACAGCCGCATCCAGTGCTTCGTCACAATCCTTCCAGGAGCTCACCGGATATTCATCCGAAAGCGGCTTCTTTGTGGCCGGATTCTCTGCCTGAAAGTGACGGACCGCATCGGCCTTTTTCCATTCTCCATTGATCAATATCGGTTGAACTGCCATTAGTTGACTCCTCTTTTTTCGTTTATAATTCTTCTATGTGTTGATTCGATAACCGGATATCCGGCTTCGCCTTCCGGCGCAGAATGCCTCATTCGGACAGCCTGTATCATAAGAAATTTCAGGGTAATTCCGTAGAACCCATCAACCAGCGGTCGCACTCTCGTGCCGCCCCACGGCCCTCGTTGATCGCCCAGACGATCAGGCTCTGCCCGCGCCTCATATCTCCTGCGGCAAAGACACCATCTATATTGGTATCGAACGATCCGTGCTCCGCTTTGGCGTTTGAGCGTTCGTCGCGTTCTACCTTTAATTGTTCTAAAACCGGGTTTTCGGGGCCAAGAAATCCCATGGCCAGCAGTACGATGTCTGCTCTCCATACCTTTTCGGATCCCTTAATCTCTTTTGGGACAAACCGGCCGTTATCGTCCTGTTCCCACGCTACACGAACAGTGTGAAGCTCCTTTACATTCCCTTTCCCGTCTCCGGTGAATTTTTTTGTCATCACCTGATATTCACGAGGATCTTCTCCGAACTTCTCCTTCGCCTCTTCCTGGCCATAATCTACCTTGTAGATATTCGGCCATTGAGGCCAGGGGTTGTTTTCGGCGCGGTCGTCCGGTGGTTTTGGAAGAATTTCGAACTGAACCAGACTCTTGCAACCATGGCGCATAGATGTACTCACACAGTCGGTACCGGTATCTCCACCTCCAATCACAATCACACTCTGCCCCCTGGCAGAGATATACTCCCCATCTTTATGACTGGAGTCCAGATAACTCTTCGTATCTGCATGGAGAAATTCCATCGCAAAGTGAATTCCATTCAGGTCCCGACCCTCAATCGGCAGATCGCGAGGCCGTGTAGCCCCTCCCGCCAAAACCAGAGCGTCATGCTTTTTCCGAAGCTCATCGGCAGGAATATCGACTCCGATCTCCGTATCGGTTACAAATTCGATCCCTTCCTGGGCCAGGATGTCTACACGGCGCCGGACAACCGATTTTTCGAGCTTCATATTTGGAATTCCATAGGTCAGAAGGCCGCCAATCCGATCGGCTCTCTCATAGACCGTAACCTGATGACCAGCTCTATTCAGCTGTGCTGCGGCAGCGAGGCCAGCTGGCCCCGACCCTACAATCCCAACTGTTTTGCCGGTTCGGCTCTTCGGGGGTTCCGGCTTTACCCACCCCTCTTCAAATCCCTTATCTATAATCGCCTGCTCCAGGCTTTTGATGGCCACAGGTTTCTCTATGATTCCCAGAACGCATGAACCCTCACAGGGTGCAGGACAAACACGTCCGGTGAATTCCGGAAAGTTGTTGGTCTTGTGCAGGCGTTCCAGAGCTTCCCTCCATTTCCCACGATAGACCAGGTCGTTCCACTCCGGAATCAGGTTGTATACCGGGCAACCCAACGACTTACCGCTTAGCTCTCCTCCGGTCTGGCAAAAGGGTATACCGCAATCCATACAGCGCGCACCCTGCCTCCTTAACTCCTCTTCGGTGAGTTCTCCGTTCAGTTCATTCCAATCCTCAATCCGGCTCTTCGGATCACGGTAGGGAGTGGCCTTGCGTTCAAACTCCAGAAATCCGGTCGGTTTACCCATAATAAGTCTTTAACTGGTTTCTCTGACAATTTTCATTCACCGGACCCGCAGGTCCGATTCTGCCGTAGTCGCTTACAGCCACCCGGTCAGTTTCCAGCGGCTCTCGCCTTGTCGGCCACGTTTCTTGAAAAGGCCTCCATAACGGCACGATCGCCGGAGAAACCCTTCTTCTCCGACTCCGAGATGGCCTGCTGCATTCGTTTGTAATCTTTTGGCAGTACCTTTACAAAGTTGGGGATCATCTCCTCCCACTTCGCAAGCACTTTCCAGGCCCGATTACTGTCGGTGTACTCTCCATGTCGATGGATCATACGCTCTACTTTTTTGATCTCCTTCTCGTCTTCCAGCCTCTCCAGCAACACCATGTCGGGGTTGCAATGATCAGCAAATGTACCGTGCTGATCCAGGATATAGGCAACACCACCGGACATACCCGCTGCAAAATTCCGTCCGGTAGGACCCAATACGATGACACTTCCGCCGGTCATATACTCACAAGCGTGATCTCCAACAGCTTCTACCACAGCGTTTACACCACTGTTTCGTACACAAAATCGCTCTCCGGCCATACCGCGGATGTACGCCTCTCCTGCGGTTGCGCCATAAAACGAAACGTTTCCTACAATGATGTTCACTTCAGGTTTGAACTTGGAGTCGCTGTCGGGATAGAGAATCAGTTTACCACCCGACAACCCCTTGCCGAAGTAGTCGTTCGCATCCCCCTCCAGCTCCAGAGTCATCCCTTTGGGAATAAATGCTCCGAAACTCTGTCCGGCAGAACCTTTGAAGATGAGATGAATGGTGTCTTCCGGCAGACCTACACTTCCATAACGCCGGGTGACTTCACTGCCGACAATCGTACCGGCTACACGGTTGATATTACGGATCGGAAGTTTCGCTTTCACCGGCTCCGCATTACTCAGTGCGGTCTCACATATATCCATCAGAGACTGAATATCCAGTGCGTTATCCAGTCCATGATCCTGTTCGATCAGCTTTCGAAGACCTATTTCCGGCCCCACTTCGGGACGGTACAGGATCGGTGAAAGATCCAGATATTTCGCTTTCCAGTGCTCAGTCTCGCGCTGATGAAGCTTGTCGGTTCTTCCGATCATCTCATCAATGCTGCGAAACCCGAGCTTCGCCATATGCTCCCGGAGGTCCTGAGCTACAAAGCGCATAAAGTTGACCACATGAGACGGATCTCCTTTGTACTTGTGCCTCAGTTCAGGATTCTGGGTCGCAATTCCAACCGGACATGTATCCAGGTGGCAGACCCGCATCATTATGCAGCCCAGCGTGATAAGAGCACTGGTTCCGAATCCGTACTCTTCGGCTCCCAGAAGTGCCGCTATAGCAAGGTCCCTTCCGGTTTTCAACTGGCCGTCCGTCTCCAGTTTCACACGGCTTCTCAAGTCGTTCAGTACCAGAGTCTGATGGGCTTCAGCCAGTCCGAGTTCCCATGGGAGCCCGGCATGCTTGATACTGGTCTGCGGAGATGCTCCGGTACCTCCGTCATGTCCGGAGATCAGAATGATATCTGCATGACCTTTGGCCACACCTGCGGCGACGGTTCCCACACCCACCTCTGAAACCAGCTTTACATTGATATCCGCTTTCGTATTGGAGTTCTTCAGATCGTGAATGAGCTGGGCAAGATCCTCAATCGAATAGATATCGTGGTGAGGCGGGGGCGAAATGAGCCCAACACCCGGAGTGGATAGCCGTACCTTGGCGATCCATGGGTAGACCTTTCGGCCCGGCAGTTCTCCCCCCTCACCGGGCTTGGCACCCTGAGCCATCTTGATCTGAATCTCCCGCCCCTGGGTCAGATACTCGCTCGTAACCCCGAAACGCCCGGAAGCAACCTGTTTGGTTGCGCTATTGCGGGAATCTCCATTCTCGTCCAGAGTATATCGAGCGGGATCCTCACCACCCTCTCCGGTATTACTCTTTCCACCGAGCCGGTTCATCGCAATCGCCAGTGCTTCGTGAGTCTCCTGACTGATAGATCCATACGACATGGCTCCCGTCTTGAACCGTTTGCAAATGGATTCTACTGACTCTACCTCCTCAATTGGAACAGGTTCAGACTCATAGTTGAACCCGAGCAGATTCCGTAACGTTGGTGGCGGTTCTATCTGACGATCCAGGTGTTCGGCATACTCTTTATACAGCTCATAATCGCCGGTGCGGGCCGCATGCTGCAGCTTGTGGACCGTCTCCGGATTGTACATATGATACTCTCCGTTCCTGCGCCATCTGTACAGTCCACCTTCATCCAGCACCTGTCCATTCACCTGAATATCGGGATAGGCACGTTTGTGACGCAGTGTGGCCTCCTCTGCAATGGTATCGAGGCCGATACCGCCAATTCTGGAGTCGGTCCAGGTAAAATAGCGGTCGATCACCTCCCGGCTGATACCCAAAGCTTCGAAAATCTGTGCTCCCTTGTACGATTTAATAGTCGAAATCCCCATCTTCGCCATCACCTTCACGACTCCCTTCACAACAGCTGTATTGTACCCCTTGACAGCCCGTTCAAATGTGAAATCCTGAAGATGCCCTTCACGTATCAGGTCGCTCAGGCTCTCATAAGCCATATAGGGATTCACTGCATCCACTCCATATCCGAGGAGTGTACAGAAGTGATGAGTTTCCCGCGGTTCTCCCGACTCCAGGACAATACCGACCTGTGTCCGGTTACCGGTACGAATAAGGTGGTGATGGAGGCCGGCAACAGCCAGAAGGGCCGGAATGGGAGCTCGGTCTCTGTCGAACTCACGATCCGACAGGATCAGGATATTGGCTCCCTCCCCGATCGCCTCGTCGGCATCTTCAAAAAGCTGATCCAGAGCCTTCTCCAGCCCCTCTCCACCGGACCCCGACTCAAATAGAATGGGCAGAGTAACCTGTCGGAAACCAGTCAGGTTAATGTTCTTGAGTCCATCCATCTCCTCGTTGGCCAGCACAGGAGTCTTCAGCTCGATCTGACGGCAGCTATTCGGACCGGGGTCCAGAATATTACCCTGAGTTCCCAAAATCGTCTCTGTCGAGGTAATCAGCTCCTCCCGTATCGGATCAATCGGAGGGTTGGTGACCTGTGCAAAGAGCTGCTTGAAATAGTTGTAGAGTAGTTGCGGCTGCTCGGAAAGCACGGCCAGGGGAGCGTCATTTCCCATGGAACCTACCGGCTGAAGCATATTCTCGGCCATCGGCCCCACATTAACCTTCAGGTCCTCATAGGTATATCCAAACACCTTCTGCCTGTGCAGTACCGCATCGTGAGGAAGATCGGTCGGCTTCGGCTTGCTCTTGCCGTTCAGCTTCTCAAATTTAACCAGATTTTCATCCAGCCACTGCCGGTAGGGATGTTCAGTAGCAATCTGCTGTTTGATCTCCTCGTCGCTTATGATACGCCCCTCTTCCGTATCGATCAGAAGCATGCGGCCCGGCTGCAGGCGCTCCTTCTGAATCACATTCTCCGGTGGAATATCCAGTACACCCACTTCGGAAGCCAGAACCACAATATCGTCGCGCGTCACATAGTAGCGGGAAGGCCTGAGCCCGTTCCGGTCCAGAGTAGCACCCACCACCTTGCCATCGGTAAATGCGATGGAGGCGGGTCCGTCCCACGGCTCCATCATGCAGCTGTGAAACTCATAAAATGCTCTCTTGTTGTCATCCATAGACTCATGCTTCTCCCACGGCTCCGGCAACATCATCATCATCACATGGGGAAGAGAGCGACCGCTAAGGTAGAGAAACTCCAGGCTGTTGTCGAAGCGACCGGAGTCGCTGCCCTCCTCCTGGATAATCGGCATGATTCTCGACAGGTCATCTCCAAATTTGTCGGTTGCAAACTGGGCGGCCCGTGCATGCATCCAGTTCTGATTCCCCCGAACCGTATTGATCTCACCATTGTGGATCAGATAGCGATAGGGGTGTGCCAGTTTCCAGCTCGGAAAGGTGTTCGTGCTGAACCGGGAGTGTACCAGTGCAAGGGCCGACTCCATCTCGGGGTTGGAGAGGTCCGGAAAGAAGCCCTCAAGCTGCCTGGTGGTCAACATCCCCTTGTAAATGATGGTTCTCACAGACAGAGAGGCGATGTAGAAGAGATCCTTCTCACGAATATTCAATTTCGCCTCCTCCACGGCCCGGGTGGCCCGCCTGCGAATCACATAGAGCCTGCGCTCGAAATCGAGTTCATCCTGAAGATCATCGCTTCGGCCAATAAAGATCTGGCGTACAGAGGGCTCGGAAGCTCGTGCCGTCTTGCCCAGACTGGTGTTGTCCGTGGGCACCTTTCTCCATCCGAGAACCGTCTGGCCCTCCTCCTCTACAATCTGTTCGACTATTTTTTCGCAGGGGAGCCGGTCTTCACGATCGCCCGGGAAAAAGATCATTCCGACGCCATACCTGCCCGGGTCGGGCAAGTCAATTCCCAGACCTTCACAGGAGTTCTTCAGAAATTTATGGGGGATCTGCATTAAAATCCCGGCTCCGTCTCCGGAGTTCGGTTCACTTCCGCTCGCACCCCGGTGATCGAGATTATTCAGAACCGTAATGGCCTGTTTTACGATCTCGTGAGACTGCTTCCCCTTTATATTGACCACAAAGCCGATACCGCAGGCATCGTGTTCATGAGAAGAGTTATACAAACCTTGCTGGGAAGGAACTTTCAAACCTGACATATTCATCAATTATTACCTGGAGTGTTCTGTTTCTTCTGTTCCTCGGTCCGCCGGCTTTCAACCGCCGGACAACCTGATCTGTACGGATTCCTTACTCCGTTTCACTGCCTCTTCCGGGCCGGGCTATGTCTGTTCGCCACTTTGCATTCGCTTGTAACCCCCGTCTATTCCGATATATATTCTTAAACCTGGCAACCAACAAGCGGGCTGTTTTCTGCCGTCAAGAGGAGTGAGCGCCGGAATCTGCTTCCGAGATCTATTTGCCTCTGTAACGGGTCCGAAAATAGACAGACCCCAATATACAAAATTCTATCTTTTTTATTCAGGCAGGCCGGGCCAAAAATTCCGGAACCACTCAGAGAAGCAGCCAGAGCAGCATTAACAGAATCAACAGCCAGGCCATCCAGGGCTGCCAACGGGGCTCCTCAGGGAATTCATAACCGCACACGGGGCACACCTCATGCCGTTGTCGATCTACCGGCATGGCACAGGACGGGCACTCCTCTTCTATATTACGCCCCATAGGTCACCTCTTCCAGCAGAAGCCCCTGAGGCGGAGCCGAATACCCCTTTCGTGTCACCTCCGCAGAAACGGATAGCAACTGTTCAAATTCATCCCTGCTGCACTCCTCCAGAGCTACCCGAACCATCGAACCCACCAACCTTCTCACCATATGCCTCAAAAAACGGTCTCCCTCGATTGTGTAATGGAGCTGCTCGCCGTAATCCAACCACTCGGACCTGGTGATACGGCAGACGGTACTTCTCTCATCCCCGGCATCCAGGCGTGCAAATAACGAAAAGTCATGCTCTCCAGCCACAAAAGCGGCACACTGGTCCAGCAGGATACGATTAGGGCGCTGCCCGGGGAACCAGCTTCTGTTCCGGATCAGTGGTGCAGGCCGTAGTGAAATCCGGTAGCTGTACCTTCGTGAGAGAGCGTCGAAACGCGCATGAAACCCGGGTGGAACCGGCAACGCTTCCAGAATGGCCATATCTTTTGGCAATAGTCCGTTCATGGCCGGAATCAGCCTTTTCGGGTCGGCCTCCTCAGGGAGATCGACATGAGCCACCTGACCCCTTGCGTGAACTCCCCGGTCGGTACGCCCCTGACCAACCACACCAACCGTTGCTCGGCACCACGTTTGGAGTGCTCTCTCCAACTCCCCCTGTACCGTTCTCCCCTCCGGCTGACGCTGCCAACCCAGAAAGTCTGTTCCATCATACTCTATAGTAAGCTTAAATCGCCCCATGGGAACCCCGGGTTCTCTACTCTTCTTTGCCGAAAAATCTGTCGGCGTGCCTGAAAATGGAGATCGCGAAGCCCGCCATTAATAGAAATGTTCCAAGCCATACAACCGAAACAAAGGGCTTCTTTTCGGCCACAATCACCACCCAGTCCTCTTCATACTCCTCGTCCAGCCCCCGAAACGTGATTTCAATGGCATCCTCTTCGGGTACAATGGAACTAAAGCTGACCTCCAGATCCCAACGCTCGATCTCCAGCGGCGGTGTCCAGGTCCAGCTACTGCCCTCATCCGTATAGACGGAGAAGAGGGGTTCCAATTCATACGCTTCTCCTGATGGGACGTGATGTGCTTCAATGAGTGCCCTTACCCCGATCACCGTATTCTCCGGCAAACTCTCCTCCGAGACCGGCACAAAATCCCTGAAAATGAATCTCCAGGAACCCGCTTCAATCGGTTCACCCCGGTTGAACCGGAGTGTCTGCCCCTCGCTCTCTTCCTCTTCCAGAGATGGATGCTCATCCGGCAGGCCGCTATCACTGTCCATAACGGTAGACTCCCCAATTCGGCCGCCGGAACTCTCTCCACTCACCTGTTCGTTGATCCCGTCTACATAGGCGCTACCGGCCACATACATATAGAGGTCATTCAGCGGCCTCATGCGAACATCCGGATCCACAGACCACTCGATCTGTCCTGGCCCGGATGTGGTCTGCATCGGATAGACATCGGGCGTCATCGTAAAGGGTTTACCTCCGTCCAGTGGTTCAAAGCGAATCCGGTACTGCTGTTGGCCGGGCCGGGGGCTGTCTGTAATCCGATACCCTTCATAGGTTACCATATAGCGATCTCCAATCTTCCTGGGCTGGTTCAAAACGAGCTCAAAAATCTCAACCTTCTGCGTGACCGGAAATCCATTCTCATCAAACAGCTCCCCCTCGTCAATCATGCGGTTGTAGTTTTGGCCACGATCGTCCAGCAAAACTTCGTTATAAGCCGATGAAGCGAGAATTCCCAGAAGAAGCGCCCCGAAGCCGACGTGCGAGAGTGCGCCGCCAATGAGAGCAGGTTTCCTTCTTATCAGACGAATCATGACCGCCCCGTTTCCGGCAACTGTAAACCAGGCGCAAAAAAGATAGACCATGTAGTAGATAGACCGAATATCCCCCAGGACAATGGTCAGTATGGTTGCTGCCGAGGTGAGAAGCAGCGGCGTGACCAGTGCAGCCGAAAGGGATTCCCAGTTGTGTTTCTGCCAGAACAGATACTGGCCCACCACGGTGAGCAGTGCCATCACCATCGCTATTGGCATGCTCCAGTTATTATAGAACTCAATCGCGGGTGGCGTCGGATGGTCCACAAAGAGACGGCCGATGATTGGAGAGCTGGTACCCAGAATAATGACCATAGCCAGAACAAAGAGCATCATACCGCCGGTAAAGGTCATGAATTCACGGCTCAGCACGGCCGACTCGCGATCCGGAGACGGGAGTTCGCGGAAGCGGTAGAGGTAGAAGCCTGCACCCATGGCCAGCGTCACAAGCATAAAAAGAAGTAGCTGGTTGTAGAGGCCCAGATCTACAAAACTGTGGACCGACTGCTCGGCAAGAACTCCCGACCGGGTCAGAAAAGTCTGATAGACAATGGCGATGTAGGCAAGAATAGCAAGGAAGATAGCCCCTTTGTGGGCTCGGGAGCTCTTCTTCTGAATAATCATCATATGTATTCCGGCTGTTCCGATCAGCCAGGGCACAAAAGAAGCGTTCTCTACCGGGTCCCAGGCCCAATACCCTCCGAAAGAGAGTGTTTCATAAGCCCAGTAACCACCCAGAAAGATCGCCGTGAGCAGGCAGAGGTTGGCCGCAAGAGTCCATGGTAGCGCCGGCCGGATCCAGTCCTGATACTGCTGTGTCCAGAGCGATGCGATAGCGAAAGCAAACGGCACCGTCATCATTGAGAATCCAATGAAGATGACCGGTGGATGAATCATCATCCAGGGGTTCTGCAGAAGATCGTTCAGGCCGGTACCATCGTCGGGGACAAAATCGGGATTTGCCTGAATGAAGGGTGCATTCGCCAACTCCTGAGCAATGGTTCGAAAGGGAGAGGCCCCCAGGTTCAACCCCGCTATGTCCCATCCGAGAAGCATACTCAGAAGAAAGACCTGCGTGAGCGCCATCACGAACATCACCGGCGAGCGGTAGGGCTTTCCGGTCGTTCTGATAAGCAAGAGACCGATCACAAAGGCGAACAGAATCCAGAGCATAAAACTCCCCTCCTGTCCGCCCCAGAATGCAGAAAAGAGATACATCGTCTCCAGATCCGTACTGGTATAGTTCCATACGTAGAAGTACTCGAAACGATGGTTCATGATCAGCCAGACCAGCAGGCCGGAAGCGACGAGCGTGCAGAGCGCGGATGCAGTCCATAGCAGATGGGCCGAACGCTCCAGAGTGCGATGCTCCCTTCGAGAGGTTACCCCGTAGAGAATCATCGAAATGAGAACGGTCAGAAAGGCGGCGGATACGAAGAGGTGGCCAGTCACTCCCTCCATTCTACTCTTCCACCCCCATAGCCGACTCTGCGTTTACAAAATCCGCCTCACTCGCGTCGTTGTACTTGGAGGGACACTTCATCAACATTTCGTTCGCATAAAAGACTTCGTTTCGCATCTCACCCACCACAACAAGCTGGGTCGCCTGCTCGAAGTTGTTCGGTTTGGGACGCGGATAGACCACCCTGCGAACATTTCCCTCCTCATCCTCCATAAAGAAGGAGAAAGACATCGTCTCTCTGGAGAACCCTGACTCTCTGCTCTTATCCCAGACGCCAATCACATGAGAGCTGTTGCGGTCATCCGCCTGATCGAAAGTAACATAGGTGCTAATGCTGTTGCCGAAATTGACCATCAGCAGAGAGGTGAACAGGACTATCGATACAATCCCTAGGACTATTTTGGGTTTCATAAGAACTCAGGGTTCAGCGGTTTCAGAAGAGTCTTTCGTGAGGGTATCCTTTTCGGACTCATCAAGTTCATTTTCCAGGGCTTTAATTCGAAGGTCTACACGAACCAGAAAAAAGAGCAGTACAAACCAGATAATCAGGCTGACCCCCAAAACCACCGGAAGCAGTTCATTGGAGGACATCATCTGTACAAATGCAGACGAACCCTCCATGCTGCCGGCTCCCTGCCAATTCTCCCCAAAGCTCTGAGCCAGCGTATCAACGTAAGCCTGCTGCTGTTCTTGTATCATAATTGATCTCGTATGGTTTCAGACGTTTGAACCGGTCAGGCAAATGGGTAGTTTCGACGATCCTCAAGCCGGTCCGAGACCGTCTTGTACCGCTCCACCACATTCATTATCCAGAGAGCGAGGCCAATAAAACCGATCACCGCAGGGTAGAATATGATTCTCAATTCCGGTGCGGTCAGATCACTGAAAGCCGGATTCCCATCGGCGCCCGGGTGCAGGCTTGGCAACTGTCTCGGTATGATGTAGAGCAGAAAAGGGATTGTCGTGATTCCGAATATGTTGAATACGGCAGAAATCTTCGCGCGCTTTACCCGGTCGTTAAAAGCCGATCGGAGAACAAAATAGGCGACGAAGATGAGCATGGCCAGAGCAGATAAATTCATTCTGGGCTCGGCAAATGTCCACCAGGTTCCCCAGGTGAACCGTGCCCACAACGCTCCGGTGAGCAGGCCACACACCCCGAATAACAGACCTACCTGTGTAGCCGTCTCCGCCTTCCGGTCCCAGCTCAGCTTCTCCTCCTGCAGATAGCGAATGCTGTACCAGAACGCCATCGAAAAGGCAACCGTCATCGTAAACCACATCGGTACATGAAGAAACAGATTTCTTGATGTCTCCTCCAGAACGGGAATGTGGGGTATACGTATCAAAAAACCGACTGTGATGACAAGAGTCATCCAGACCGCCAATAGATATTTCCAGGGACTCAGGCCGCGCATCGGACCTCCGGGCTCACAAGTTGAATCTCTTTTCGAAAATCGCCCAAAATATAGGAAATTTCCGGTCGAACTTCCGGAAAAAGCGACCCCCATCCAATACCTGTCAGTATGGATACAGAAAAGCGATCAATTACCCTCAAACCCTCCCGGCGTGCATGGCTATGGTATTGGGTTACCGGTATTCTGCTGCTGCCGCTATTTGGCGCGGGCCTCTATCTGATCTTGAAAGCGTGGCGCGAATCTCGATCCGTGGAGCTTCAACTGTTCGACCGTGAGATCCGGTTTCGCTCGGACGCGAGAACCGTCGTACTGCCCCTTGCTTCAATAGAGGAGGTTACCGTAGTGCAGAGCCGTACGGGATCATGGCTCAACACCGGCGATCTGATAGTGGCCGGAGACAGGGAGAGCCTCCGGCTCCCCGGCCTTGCAGGGCCACATCAAATTGCCGGTGCGATCCGGCACACCGCAGCGGCCGAGCGGCAACGGGCCAAAGGACAAACCCCTGCAAGGCGGCCGGAACCGGCCTGGTCTCCGGGCACCCTCCCCCGCCTGGACGATCTCACCGGCCTCTGGCAGCAGGGCCTTATCAGCGAAGAAGATTTCCTCAAAGAGCGCAAACGGTTTGAAGATTGACGCAGAAAATGCGTGCAAGGTACCACAACCCACCTCTGCTCCTGCTCGTCCGGTCTCCTGTCACTTTACGCCGGTACTTCCGAACCCCCCCTCTCCCCGCTCACTCCCGGGCAGTTCGTCCAGCTCCCGGACAGTGGCCCGCAGGACCGGCGCGATGACCATCTGCGCTATTCGGTCCCCTCTCGATACCCGGAACGGCTCGCTCCCCAGATTGACGGCAAGCACCTTCACCTCCCCGCGATAGTCGGAGTCTATGGTGCCCGGTGTATTGAGCATTGTCACACCGTTTCGGTAGGCCAGGCCGCTTCTCGGACGCACCTGAGCCTCATACCCTTCCGGAAGGACCATCTGAAGCCCGGTCGGAACTAGCGCCCGCTCCCCCGGCTGCAAAACCAGTGGCTCCTGAACAGCCGCTCGCAGGTCCATGCCTGCCGCAGACGTCGACCCATAGGAGGGCAGTTCAAGCCCCTCACCATGTGAAAGTCTCCTAAAACCGATTTCGATAGAATTCATGCTATTCATCTCAGCTGCTGTTTCCAGGGGCACACTACGGGAGCCTTTCATACTCCACCAGCCGCACCCGTACATTTCCGAAGATAATTCTTGTATGCACCTCAAGCGGAATACGAAGTTCGTCTGTCGCAAACCAGGCGGTAAACTCACCAGTAAAACCAAAAGGGCCGTCGATATCGGCCGTCCCGTCGCTACGGTAGGTTTCAATGGGTTCAGGAAAAGCGTCGTAGTCGCGAGTCTCCCGGTTCGGGCTGTTTGACGCCTTTACCACTCCCTTCTCATCCTCGATATAGACCGGAAGTTCATAACTGCTGTCGCTGCCGGCAAAGGTTCTTGAGTAGATAAAAATCACATCTCCACCGCTGGCCGGATCTTCCAGGTCAAGCGTATCCTTCGGTGCCCCCTCTTCAAAGAACCGAACTTCTCCCAGAAGCCTGTCGAACTCGATCAGATATCGCTCCGGCACCTCACTCTCTACATCGTCCCTCCAGAAGAGGTAGCTGTAGGGCCAATGCTCCGTAATACCGGAAAAACTCTGATAGTGCACCTCTCTTCTGCCAACCAGAGGAATTCGAGGGTTGGACTTCATGACCGTGCGCAGATGAATTACCGGTCGCCCTCTGTACACCGTGTCGGGTGTCACAAACACCTCCACCTCCCCAAGATTCAGAAATCCGTATCGGACGTTATATCGAAATCGCTCCCGAACCGAAGACACCATCTCCATCGACGGGGGCTCCGGATGCCCAAAGACAGGCGTATCCTGGCCTACCGCCGGCTCCTGGAGGGAGAGGAGCAGAAAGAGAATCAACATAGGAACCGGGATGAACCGGGTAAGGTAATTATCCGACAAAACTCTCAAAAGCATCCTCGTCATATCCGACCAGTACCGCCTCGTCCCGAACCATCAGCGGTCTTTTAATCATGGTTTGGTGTGTATGAAGTTTGTCAAAGAGCTCCCTTTCACTCAGCTCTTTTTTGGCAAGTCCCAACTGACGCCACTTCATTCCCTTCCGGTTCAGCACGACATCCAGCCCCACCTTTTCTACAATATCCGCCAGCTGCTCGGGAGTCATCGGATCCTTCTTGATATCCACAAACTCATAGTCTGCGCCTTCGGCATCGAGCCACTTGAGTGTATCGCGAATTTTGTTGCAGTTTTTGATTCCGTATACTTTTATCATCGATGGACCTGTTTCGTTACTTCTGACTGTTCACAGTTTACGGCCGGTTTCCAGGCTGCAAAAGCTTCGGGCCCGAAGAACCCGGCCTTCGGCTATGTAACCGGCTCTGAGGTTTCGCCGCCTCTGTCGGAAAGATACAATTAATTCACGAAGATGATTCCGCAATCGCGAAGCCCTCTATTGCTTTTTGGCCTGATTTCAGGCCTTTTACTATCATCGGCAGGTTGCGGCCAGCAGGAGGATCAGAGAACTTTTGAACGGGAAGCGTTCAGCTCGCCATCAGAGTTTACGGAGACTCAAAACGGAGTCGATATGATCTCGCGGGATGATGACGACTGGAGAGTTGCACCTTTTTTTCAGGGGATGGTCAGAGTGTCAGAAGCCGCTTTCCCCAATCCGGTGCTGAGTAGCGAGACCGTGAGTATCAATCTCTCTGTGGACGGAACCGAATATGTAAACGGCCTGGAAACGGCGGTCTACCACGGAGACGGCATCCTGGTCCCTCTCGATATGGATGAACGTTCCCCTCTTCCGGTGGGCCAGGTGACCATCCGGTTCGGCGCATCGGAGCTTGGGCGTTTCGACGATCCAGTGGGCCTTCACCGGGTCATCGTCTTCGATCGAAACGGCCAGGTAATCACCTATGGAGATATACAGGTAGAGTAGAAAAGATGACCCCAACCGAAGAGAATATCCTCTCCAGACTGATCTGGATCGAAACGTTCGACGACGTACTGGAGGAAACCGGCATGCACAGGGGTGCCCTGAAGGATGACCTGACCGGGCTCATCCGCAAAGGCTACATCGAAGTCTATCCCGACCAGAGCGCAACGGCCGGTACCCCGTTTTACGATACCGACCATTTGGAAACCTATGCATTCAAAGCGACCAAAACGGGACTCTCTGTCGTGCAGAACAGGCCCGGTGCCGGTTCAACCCGAACAGAAGAGAGCGATCCCGAAATAGAAAAATCTAACCACACCGAAAAGAAACATTCCCATTGGACAAATTCATAGTTGAAGGACCTACAACGCTCTCCGGCACAATTCCGGTCAGCGGCTCAAAAAATGCAGCCCTCCCCCTGATGGCTGCCGCTCTGTTGGCGGACGGCCCCACGGAGATCACCCATATACCCAAACTGAAGGATATCTATACGTTTAACAGCGTCATAGGTGCTACAGGAACGGACGTTCGGTTTCTTGAGGAGGAGAACCGGCTCATCATCGATCCCTCCGGGCTGAACCGGCCGGTAGCCGAGTATGAACTGGTACGACGAATGCGCGCCTCTTTCTATATGCTGGGAGCCCTTTTAGGGCGCGAGTGTCAGGCAAAAGTATCCCTTCCGGGAGGGTGTGCGTGGGGTCCACGCCCGGTGGACCTCCACCTGAAAGGCCTGGAGGCGATGGGCATGAAGATCTCGCTGGACGAAGGGTATGTGATTGCGGAGTGTCCTGCACCCATACTCGAGGGAGGTCGTTATACACTGAACCCGAGTAGTGTGGGGGCCACGGTAAACCTCATCCTCGCAGCTGTCCTTCGAACCAAACAGTTTACCATTCAGAATGCGGCACGGGAACCGGATGTAGCACTGCTCTGCAGAGCCCTGCAGAAGATGGGGGCCGATATCGAAGGGGTAGGCACAGATACCCTGACCATCCGGCGGGTAGAAAAACTGAACTCTGTACCGCTTCGGAACGCGCCCGACAGGATTGAAACAGGAACCTTCATGATAGCCGCTGCCATGAGTACCGGCTCGGATATCACCCTGACCGACACCGACCCGGAAGAGCTGGGGCAGTTTACGCGTATGCTGCAACTCACAGGGGCAGAGGTTAAAGCCGAAGGAGAGACCATCTCGGTCCGGGCTCAGGAACCCCTGCGAGCCGTTTCGGTAACCACAGCGATCTATCCCGGTTTTCCCACCGACCTGCAGGCACAGTGGGCCACGATGATGACGCAGGCGGACGGCCCCTCCACGGTAACCGACATGATCTATCACGACCGGTTCAGCTATGTACCGGAACTGAAACGACTCGGTGCCGATCTGAACATGGATGACAATAGTGTCTCAATACGGGGCGGCACGCAATTGAGTGGTGCCTCGGTGATGAGTACCGACCTGCGTGCAAGCGTAAGCCTTGTACTGGCCGGCATGGTGGCCAAAGGAACCACACACGTATTAAGAATCTACCACCTGGATCGGGGCTATGAAATGTTGGAGAGTAAATTGAACCGTGTAGGAGCCTCTATTCGGCGGGTTCCGCAGGAGCCCTGAAAGCAGGGCCTTACGTTTAATAAACAATCTGCTATATTGCAGGTTGGAACAGTGGTTCCCTGTCCGGATGATTATTTGAGATGCAAACAATTGTTTATTAAAGACTTGACACCGAAATACCGGCTTTTTATATGGATCGCTTCCGCGCTCAGCCGCGGGCCGGTATACCCTTCATCTCTCCTGAATCCGGATCAGGTCTCACCTGCACCATACGGTAACCAAAACAGGAATGATAATGATGTCCGCTCAAGCTCTGCTTGCGGTCCCGTGAGATCAGCTTTTGATATTGAATTGAATACGCTTTTTGACATCTGCAGCAGATGGTTACGGCAGAGCTTGGTGCGCAATAACTGTGCGTACCTGCATGAAAAACCAGATTATTATACACTCTTCGGGAAAACAGAACCGAATTGCACTTATAGAGAACGGAGAACTCGCCCAGGTATTTATTGAGTCTGAGGACAATCAGCGCACGGTCGGAGATATCTATCTCGGCCGCGTTCACAAAGTGATGAGTGGCATTCGAGCCGCTTTCATCGATGTGGGAATGCCCAAAGACGCTTTCCTCCACTTTTCCGATGCCGGAGACCATCTTGGCATGTATCTGAAGATGCTGAATGGTGAAAAGAGCATCAGCCAGCACGCGGAGAAGCAGCTTGAAAAGTTTGAAAAACTCTCCAATTACGAAAAGCAGGCACTGGCGGGAAAGCTGCTTAATACCGATCAACGTGCACTGGTTCAGATCGTCAAGGAACCGATCGGATCGAAAGGGCCGCGGGTCTCCACAGATATTACCATTGCAGGCCGTTTTCTGGTCCTGATCCCCATGGGAGAGTACATTGCGGTCTCCAGAAAAATCAGCAATCACAAGGAGCGCAAACGCCTGAAAGGGATTGTGGGTTCCATGCTTCCGGACGGGTTCGGGGTCATTGTACGGACCGTTGCCAAAGGGCAGGATAAGGAGGCACTGGAAGACGACATGCGGAATGTGCTCAAAAAGTGGGAGAGCATTCTGGACAAGCTGGAGAGTGCAAAGCCCCCCACCCTGCTTCACAAAGACCTGGACATGACCGAAAGTCTGGTCCGGGATCTATTTGCCAAGAATTACGACCGGGTCCTCATCGACGACTATAAATTATACAAGTCGATTCAGGGATACGTATCACGTATAGCCCCCCAAATGGTTCCCAATGTCCAGCTATACAAGGACAAAGAGCACATTTTTGACCATGTAGGAATCACCGGAGAGGTCAACTCCATCTTCAGTCCGAGAGTGCGTATGCCTTCCGGCGGATATCTTATATTCGAACAGACCGAAGCGATGTTTGTGGTGGATGTGAACTCCGGACCCTACGCTGCCAAACAGCGCCAGGAGGATAACTCACTGAAAACGAATCTGGAGGCTGCAAGAGAGGTCGCCAAACAACTGCGTCTCAGGGATATTGGTGGTATCATTGTTGTGGACTTCATCGATCAGCGGGAAGACAAGAACCGCAAGAAGATCTATGATGAACTGATGAAGGAGTTCAAAAAAGATCAGGCCAAGACCAATGTGATCGGAATGAGCGACTTTGGTCTTGTCCAGATCACCAGGCAGCGGATACGGCCCAGTGTTCTGAACTCCGTATCCAAAGTGTGTCCGATGTGTGGCGGTACGGGAACTGTGGTTACTCGCAACACCATTGTTACCGATATAGAGGGATGGCTTAACAAGTTCAGCCACAACTCCGACTATCGATCACTCGACATCTACATCAACCCTTTTCTGAAGTCCTATCTCACAAAAGGCTTTTTGAGCACACGCTGGAAGTGGATGGTACGTTATCATACCAGGATCTCCCTGATTACTGACGAAAAGATCTCCCTAAACGAGTTCAAGGTCACCCTTTCCGGGTCGGAGATAGACATCACCGACATCGTAATCCGGGGAGAAGAAATCGATCAGGCGATTGAGGCTGCGCACGAAAAACTCTACGAAGTCGAAGAGAGCAGCTCTTCAAGCGAGCAACTCGACTACTACGACAAGAGTAACGGGAACGACGGGCGCTCCGAACGCCCAAAAAGAGGCCAGACACAAAACGGATAGAGACAGACGCATGACAGATCTCAGTCAACTTCACGCAACCACCGTAATCGGTGTCATTCACAATGGAGAGGTCGCTATAGGCGGGGACGGCCAGGCGACGCTGGACAAAACCGTTATGAAAGCAACGGTTCGAAAGGTACGCAAGCTACAGGACGGCGCCATATTGGCCGGTTTTGCAGGATCTACAGCCGATGCCTTTACACTTTTTGAACGGTTCGAGGAGAAATTAAACAGCTATAACGGCAATCTTCAAAGAGCGGCTGTCGAACTCGCAAAAGAGTGGCGCAAGGATAAATACTTGCAGAAACTGCAAGCCCTTCTGGTCGTTATGGACAGAGAAATGGCCCTTCTCGTATCCGGACAGGGAGATGTGATTGAACCGGACGACCATGTACTGGCCATTGGCAGCGGCGGGTCCTATGCTCTGGCCGCAGCTCGTGCCCTCAAGAAGCACGCTCCCGACCTGTCGGCAAAGAAGATAGTAGAGGAGTCCCTGCATATTGCCGCCGACATCGACATCTATACGAATCACAATCTAACCCTTTTAACCATTGAGTAAAGCGTCCACAACCAAAGGCAGTACACCTGTCAAAGAGAGTAACCTTACACCACATCAGATTGTTGCGGAACTGGATACCTATATTATAGGGCAGAAAGAGGCCAAGCGATCTGTAGCCATCTCCCTTCGAAACCGGTGGAGGCGCCTGAACGCCGATCCGGACATTCGGGACGAGATCATTCCCAACAACATACTTATGATTGGCCCTACCGGAGTTGGAAAAACCGAGATCGCCAGAAGGCTTGCACGGCTGGCCTGCGCCCCCTTCATCAAGGTAGAGGCTTCCAAGTTTACAGAGGTAGGGTATGTGGGCCGTGATGTAGAGTCGATGATCCGGGATCTGACCGACGTGGCCGTCAACATGGTCAAGCAGGAGATGCAGGAGCGCGTGCAGGAGAAGGCAGCAGCCATTGTGGAGGAGAGAATCCTCGATATTCTGATCCCGCCTGTGAAGTCAAGACCGGGCCAGGAGAGAGCCGGAACCCAGAACGACGACGCCGGATTTGACCCGGATCGTGCCGATGACGGTGAACTGAATGAGCGCACCCGTAAACGCTTTCGTGAAAAACTCCGGAATGGTGAGCTTGAGGACCGGAAGATCGAGATCGAAGTAAGTTCTTCCAAAAAGCCGATGATGCAGCTCTTTGGGCCCATGGGAATGGAGGAGATGGGAATCAACTTGCAGGATATGCTGGGCAATCTCTCGCGGGGGGGCAAACGGGTCAAACGTACCCTTCCGATCCGGGAAGCACGGGAGATTTTGCTCGAAGAGGAGTCCGAAAAACTGATCGATCACGAAGCCGCGACCCAGGAAGCCCTGGAACGGGTACAGAACCAGGGGATCGTCTTTATTGACGAGATCGACAAAGTGGCAGATAGTCCGGGCACCAGCGGCAAATCCGGCCCCGATGTTAGCCGGCAGGGAGTGCAGAGAGACCTTCTTCCTATTGTAGAGGGTAGCAATGTGAGCACAAGGCATGGTATGGTGAAAACAGACCATATCCTCTTTATCGGATCGGGAGCATTTCATATTACCCGCCCTTCCGACCTGATTCCGGAACTTCAGGGCCGCTTTCCCATTCGGGTGGAACTTGATTCACTGACTGAAGCGGACTTTTACGATATTCTTACGAAGCCTAAAAATGCACTAACCAAGCAGTATCAGGCGATGCTCGCTTCGGAAGATGTTCAGATCCAATTCGATGATGAGGCGATCCGTGAGATTGCACACATTGCAGCCGAAGTAAACGACAGGGTAGAGAACATCGGTGCACGCCGCCTGCACACCATCCTCTCCTCCCTGCTGGAAGATCTCCTGTTTGCCGTTCCCGATGATATCCCGTCCGGAGATATTACGATCGACAAAGCCTATGTGAACAGGCAGTTGGAAGACCTTATTAAAGACAAGGATCTGAGTCACTACATCCTGTAACCGCAGATATAGCATTTTGAGGCTTGTATATGTATAATGAACGCACCTTGCGGTTCGTTCACCAGTATAGGGCGGGGATTTTTATCTTCCGTCACCCACGCACTTTTTTTAAATGACCGGTTTTCGTAAATGAGTTTCAAAAAGTTTATCGCTCCCAATCTTATAGCTGTTGTTCTTCTCTCCATTGTCTGGCTGGCCGGTATCGATCAGGTCTACGTAGAGAATGATCATCAGATCAATCTGACAAAATATGTTCAGACTCATAACCGAATTGTAGATAACTACGTGGGGGAAACCGATATCAATGAACTCCACAAAAACAGTATGCTCGCATTTGTCCGTGCCTTCACCGAAGAGGAAGAGGCGGAAACTGAGGAAATGGAAGTGGCAGACCTCGAAGGGACCCCGCTCGATACTATATTTACCGATCTGGATTTAAGCTCGGTCCGGGAATCAGTCAACCGGTTCGAGGAAGCCTATCTTTACATTGCCAATAAATTCCCGGAGAAGGATATGGGGATGCTTACTGAAAGTGCGCTCCGCGGCATGTTTACAGGGCTGGATCCACACTCCGTATATATAGAACCTGAAGACAGCGAACGAATGCAGGAAGATTTTGAAGGGCGCTTCCAGGGGATTGGCATACAGTTCAGTATCATGCAGGACACAATTACAGTAGTCACACCGATCTCCGGAGGGCCCAGTGACCAGCTCGGAATTATTTCGGGCGACCGCATTATTGAGATCAATGACAGCAGTGCCATCGGCCTCACCAACGACGATGTCGTTCATCTTTTGCGAGGCCCGGCAGGTACCGAAGTGGACGTAACCATCTACCGCCCGGGACTCTCCAACAGACTCAATTTCACCATAGTGCGGGACGACATCCCCATTACGACCATCGATGCAAGTTACATGCTGGATGATCGGACAGGATACATCAAAATCAACCGGTTTGCAGCTACAACCCATGATGAATTCCTGTCTGCCACCGCCGACCTTACCGATGAGGGGATGGAGCGGCTGGTCGTTGATTTCCGAAACAATCCCGGCGGGTACCTGAGCCAGGCGATCGCTATTGCAGAAGAGTTCTTTCCCAGGGGAACCCGACTCGTCTCCACAGAGAGCCGCCACGCGCGGTTCGAACAGCAGGTAGTATCTCGAAGGGACGGCTTATTCAAGGACCTCCCCGTCATCATGCTGGTCAATGAAGGCTCCGCCTCGGCCAGTGAAATTGTGAGTGGAGCAGTTCAGGATCACGACCGCGGACTCATCGTTGGTAGACGAACCTTTGGGAAGGGACTCGTACAGCAGCAATATGAACTTGTGGACAATAGTAACATCCGTGTAACCATCTCCCGCTACCTTACACCGTCCGGGCGGTTGATTCAAAAACCTTATGAGAACGGCCGGGAAGCATACGTCTACGAGATCTACAATCGCGATACCGGCAGGGCCGATGTAGAACAATTTATAGATCATGTACCCGACTCCCTGCGATTCACTACCACTGGCGGGAGGGAAGTCTATGGCGGCGGCGGTATTGTCCCCGACTTCATTGTACCCATCGACACCACCATCTCCAATGAACTCTTCAACTTCATCATCAGCAATGGGGCACTCAGCAGCTTTGCCCTGGAGTTCATGGACCGTCAGGGGAGCGACTTCAGAGCGGACTGGGAGAGTGATTTCAACCGCTTTCAGTCAGAGTATCGCTGGCCGGACGACCAGCTCGAACGCTTCACGGCCAGCCTGAATAGCCTGGGAATGGTATTTGTAGAGGATCTGGAGTCACCAGTTCATGAGGAAGACGGACTAACCATTACACGGAGTCAGTACGAGGATGCCCTCTGGTTGATCGAAGGACGGCTAAAGGCAGAACTGGCGCGGCGAGTTTGGGGAATGGAGTACTATTATCCGATTATCAACGAATTTAACGATATCCTTAGCAGAGCGATGGAACTGTGGGACGAAGTCGATCAACTGGCAGCTTTCTCGGCCCAGGCCGGTATCAACCTGGACCCTCAATGATCCTGTGAGGCCTCTGCATTTGTGTTGAATTTGCAAAGCGCTGCTAATACAGCCGTTTCTGTTCGCAAGCGGGCGCACCCGAGCGAGAACCCCTTCGCTTTTCTGGCCTTTAGCAACGCTCTCTCCATTTCCGAAAAACCTCCCTCCGGCCCGATGACAAGAAGGGGTTCATCCTGTTCCTGTTCACTCCGGATCGGATCCGCAGCCATATCCAGGGTCTCATCAGCCATATAAACAGGAGCGAATGGAGACTCATCCAGCAGCCTCTCCAACGAATCACAGTGTCTTACCCCCGGCAGCCAGCTGCGTAAACTCTGCTTCATCGCCGAAAGAGCCGCCGTATGAAGCCGTTCCAATTTCACCCCTCCCTTCTCGCTGTGATCTCCATTAAAAAGAAGAAATTGCCGGACACCCAGCTCTACTGCTTTTTCGATGGCAAACTCTATCCGGCTGCGCTGTCGAATGTTACCTACTGCCACTGAATAGCGCGGCCGGAGGTCGGCACCCTCCCGCTTCTCTTCGATCTCGATTCGCGCAGAACGTTTCTCGACCCCTGCCACCACACCACTGTAGATGATCCCCTTGCCATCTGTTAGTCGTATTACATCCCCGCGCTGCATGCGAAGCACCTTGAACGCGTGGTGAAACTCAGGGCCCTCCAGGATCAGGCTGGACCCGGCTATCAATTCCGGTTCTGCGTAAAAGAGATTCACGGTTTTCTGAAGTGCTTTCCCAGTTTGAGTCCCTGACCCTGATAGTTACTTCCTGTCGCTCCGGTTCCGTAGACCACTTCAGGCGTTTCGGTATTGGGTTCAAACCGCATACTGCAGAAGGTTTGCCCATCCTCGATCAGAAATGGGACGTCGTGTGACCGAACCTCAAGAACCGCGCGCGCGCCTCCATCCTTCACGCTTCCCCCGAAACCGCTGTCAAAAAAACCGGCATAGTGGGTACGCAATTCACCTGATCCGGTATCGTAGGCAATCATTTCTGCAGCCAGGTCGAACGGTATTCGGCAGCGCTCCTTCGAAGCGAAGATATAGAAGGCCTCCGGTTCAAGAATCACCTGATCCTTCTTGCGGCAGCTGATCGGTTCCCAGAAATCTTCCACGGCATAGTGGTCAATCCTGTCGAGGTCTATCATGTCCCGATGCTTCCTGGCTTTATACCCTACAACTTCACCATCCCCTCCGGCAGGCAGATTTACACTCAGAAACAGGCCATTGTTCACCTTTACCTGATCCATGGGGAGCGGATTCCCGGCTCCGTCGTAAAGCAGCGGTTCGCTATTGTGAATCCGAAGCAGATCCTGATCGGAGATCACCTCCTGCCCGTGTCGAACCCGAAGCTGATTCAGGCGCTGTCCGGTTCGAACCTTCACCGGAAAGGATTTGGGGACCACTTCCAGATAGAGTTTCCCGCGGTATCCACGCTCGATCTCCTCGAACCGGTGGGAGTAGTCGGTAATCACACGTGTAAAGATATCGAGCCGGCCCGTAGTGCTCTTCGGATTGGTCTTGGCCGTCAGGTGATCGGTAGAGACAAGGCGAAACCCCTCTCCTCTCTCCTCACCGTTAAAAAGTTTCTGCTGGGGTGGAAAGTGGGTTTCCGGCAGGTAGATCTCTTCGAGTAACGGAATAATATAGACACAGTTGGGTTCCAGTATGGCCCCGTCCTCAATCGAAAAGGTGTAGTGATGCAGTTTCCCGATCTTCTCTTCAACCGCCTCGCTCTCCGGAAGAAAACTGCAACGCACTCGATGGGCCACCAGGCCCAGCCTCAGATCGATCGAATTGGGCTGAAACTGATCTTCCTGAATGGGAGCCCCTTCACGGGCTCGAATGACCCCGGCTTCGCAGAGTAACTTCAGCTTCTGTACCGGGAGAATTCCCCTGGTTCGAAGCTGCATCTCATCTACACTTTTCCCCATACCCGCAAGATTCGTCACATTCAGTTGGTTTCGGGCGCCAATTTACACAAAATACGGTTAGGTTCCGTCTACATCTCCCCGGCCAGTTCCAGTACTTTTCTGTACTCCTGTTCTGTAACGGGTGTAATAGAGAGACGGTTTCGTTTGAAAATCATCATCTCGCTTAACAAAGGGTCGCTTTTAAGGCTGTCTCGAATGACCGGTGAATCGAAACGGCTCACAAACTTCACATCCACCAGCATCCACCGCGGCTCCTGTTCGGAGCTCTTCGGGTCAAAATATTTGCTATCCGGGTCGAACTGGGTCGGATCGGGGTAGGGTTTGCTGCAGATCTCCATCTGACCGGCAATCACTGGAGGCTTCACGTTGGAGTGGTAGAAGAGTGCGCGGTCTCCCACCGCCATCTGGTCGCGCATGAAGTTTCGCGCCTCATAGTTACGAATGCCGTCCCAGGGCTCTCTGCCATCCCGCTCCAGGTCCTCGATGCTGTAGGCGTCGGGTTCCGATTTCATGAGCCAGAATTTTTTTGGGGCCATTTCACTCCAATCTTCAGGATTAGTGTTCCAGATACCAACGAACGGTTTCGGCAAGCCGCTCGTCGAATGAACCGTCCGGCTTCCAGCCCAGCTCTTTTCGAATGCGGGAGCTGTCTATCGCATATCTCCAGTCGTGACCTGGACGGTCCTCTACATGAGTAATCAGATTTGCAAAGTCCCCATCCGGCCCGTCGCCACGCTCCCGATTCAGAATTTCACAAATGCGGTGAACCAGATCTATATTTTTCCACTCGTTGTTACCACCAATATTGTACCTGGCACCCTTCTCGCCATTCAGGAAAGCGGAAACCAGTGCCCGGCAGTGATCCCCCACATAGATCCAGTCTCTCACATTCTCACCCGACCCATACACCGGAATCGACTCCCCGGCCAACGCTTTGCGAATCACCGTCGGAATCAGCTTTTCTGCATGCTGATGAGGGCCAAAGTTATTGGAGCAGTGGGTAAGAACCACGTTCATTCCATACGTTCGGTAGTAGGATTTAACGAGCAGATCACTCCCCGCTTTGGTCGCCGAATAGGGTGAGCTCGGGTTATACGGAGAACTTTCATCAAAAGTACCCTCCCCGCCCAGGCTCCCATACACCTCATCAGTAGAGACGTGCAGAAAGCGATGTGACGGGCTACTCTCTCCCTCCGTTTCACTCCAGAGCTGCCTGCACTCATCCAGTATATTGTAAGTTCCCACAAGGTTCGACCAGACAAAAGGCTCCGGTCCCTGAATCGATTTGTCCACATGAGACTCCGCCGCAAGATGAATCACTCCGTCAGGAACCCAGCGCTGCAAAGCGGTTCTCAATGCATTGCGGTCGGCGAGGTCGATTCTCGCAAACCGGTAACGCAACGAATTTTTCAGTGGCTTCAGATAACCTATATCAGACGCGTAGGTCAGTTTGTCGAGATTGAAAATCTCTATATCGGGAAACTCTTCATGCAGGTAGAGAATCAGGTTCGACCCGATAAATCCCGCACCGCCAGTTACAATCAGTTTCATTACTTCTTACCACACTTTTGATTCCGGTTTATTGATGCCTTCCTGTTGGCGGAAAATATGCTCTCCGACAGAAAACCATCGGATAAACGAAGCCAGGTTCCGGCTGCTGCACTCTCAAAAGAGATCCTCCGGAAGCAACTCTTTAAACAGAGGCTGTGCCCGGTCTTTTTCCGACAGCAGCGGGTCCGGGACCCCCCAGTCGATCCCAAGCACCGGATCATTCCAGCGCACTCCCCTTTCCAGATCCGGATCATACGAGTGACTGCATTTATAGCATACCACAGCATCCTCAGAGAGGACCGAAAAGCCGTGAGCGAACCCCTCCGGGACAAACAGAAGCCGATGGTTCTCTTCGCTGAGTTCTGCCTGAACGTACGATCCGAAAGAGGGAGAGCTCTTGCGCAGATCCACCGCCACATCCAGAATGACACCGCGAACCACCAGCACCAGTTTCGCCTGTGCAGCTGTCCCGATCTGATAGTGGAGGCCCCGTACGGTTCCCCGTACAGATTGCGAACAGTTGTCCTGCACAAAGTCGATATCCAGGCCCCTCATTCGCAGATCCTCCTGACGAAAACTCTCAAAAAAGTATCCTCTTGAGTCTCGGTGTACAGACGGCTCCAGGATCGAGACGCCCTCTATGTCGGTCGGTTGCCACTTCATCCGTTCCGTTTCTTCATAATTAAATTTTCATCCATCCGGCGACTGGTCGCATTTTACGCCGGCCATTCACTACTGCAGGAGTGCAGGCGAGTTACATCTGAAAATGAGTCAGAAGGGTCAAGAATAGGAAATTCTTTCATCAGTTTGGGGTCTCTGTTCCGATTAAATGCCAACCCTGATTACAACCGATCCAGCAGCGTTCTTAGCCCGGCTCTCCACTCCGGCAGGCGGGTTTCAGTCATTGCCTCCAGCTTTCCCGTCTCCAATTTGGACCAGGTGGGACGCGGTGCCGGACGCGGATACTCTTCGGAGGTAACGGGTATCAGGTCGGCTTTTATACCCGCTTCCTCGAAAATCGCCTCCGCAAAATGATACCAGGTCGTGACTCCGCGGGAGCTGAGGTGCCAGACACCCCTCTGCCGCGCTTGCAACAGCCGAATCGTATTTAATACCACATCGGTGCAATATGCCGGGCTCCCCCACTGGTCGTCCACAACGCGCAGTGGCTTCCCCGCTTTTCCGAGCTCCAGCATCGTCTTTACAAAATTTTGGCCATGGGCCCCGCATAGCCAGGAGACCCGAATCAGCAGATAGGGAGCTCCCGATCGCTCCAGCTCTTGCTCGCCCGCCAGTTTGCTCTCTCCATACAGGTTCACCGGAGAGGCCGGCGCCTCTTCGGGGTAGCCCCCGGGGTAGGTGAGTCTGTCTGCATCCGTTCCGGCAAAGATGTAGTCGGTAGAGTAGTGAACCAGAATTGCACCCCGCCCGGCACACCACTCTGCCAGATTAAATACGCCGTCCCGGTTCACCCGGCGGGCGTCATCGGGATGCTCCTGTGCGCCATCCACATCGGTCCAGGCAGCACAGTTCACAATCAGGTCGGGCTGCTCCCTGTCCAGTTTTTCCCGGAGCGTCGGGCGGTCGGTAATGTCCAGTTCGGCAGAACCGCATCCGACAATCTCCGGGACCTGCAAACTCCCCTCCGGCCCGAAGAGCGTTTCGCTCTGAGCCATACTCTCCATCCACTCCCGGCCCAGCTGCCCGCCGGCGCCGGTCACGAGCAGTTTTTTCACGCTCCGCCCCCCGACACCAGGCTGTTTGCAGCACGGTAGGAGGGCATGGTTCCCGCATCCGTCCACCACCCCTTCAGAATTTCGAACTCCATAGCCCCCTCTTCGATATAGCGGTTATTGACTTCCGAGATCTCGAACTCTCCCCTGCCCGAAGGTTTCAGGCAGCGGATATAATCGAATACCCTGTTGTCGTAGAGGTAGACTCCGGTTACTGCAAGCTTCGACTTCGGTTTCCCCGGCTTCTCTTCGATGCTCACGATTTTATGTCCCCGTACCTCGGCAACGCCAAACCTCTCCGGGTCCGGAACCTCCTTCAGAAGCACTTTGGCCCCCTTTCCCGACCAGCTTTGCACCATGGGAGCGATCGAATCCTGAAAGATATTATCACCCAGAATGACCGCCACCGGATCGCCTCCCGCAAAATTCTCTGCAAGGCCAAGGGCCTGTGCAATGCCACCCGCCTCCTCCTGTACCTTGTAGGTGAACCGGCAGTTGAACGCCCGTCCCGAACCCAACAGATTCACCACATCCCCCATGTGCTCGGTTCCCGTAACGATCAGTATCTCTTCCACGCCCGCTTCCGTCAATTTCCCGATCGGATAGTAGATCATCGGGCGGTCTCCGATGGGCAACAGATGCTTGTTGGTTACTTTTGTCAACGGATAGAGCCGGGAGCCGGTCCCGCCTGCAAGCACTACTCCTTTCATACCTTGGCTACTCTTAAAGTATTCTAATTCCCTTTGGGGGCGATATCTGCTTAATTTACAGAAACTTTAGCAGGAGTGTGAACCGTATATGAACCTCCGCATTTCAACCGCTCTTTCCACCCTTCTGATGCTGACTCTCGGCATGCTTGCAGGAGCCGCTGTGTCCGATGCACAACAGGTGCAGCCGGCCACCCCCGTGATCATCAGTGCAGATAACGTCGGTGGTACATACAACACCCTGATGAACGGCCCTGTGATAACCGAAACCTCGGCGGGACAGGTCGTGCTGGGTGAAATCCGTTTTAACGCGCCCAGTGGATTTGAATGGGATACCGGCGGAACGGCCCCTGCCGTTGCGATCAATGTGGCGCCCGGCTTCAACGGCAACACGAAACTCGCCATCCAGTATGTGAGCCGGACCGCTTCCACCATCACCTTTCAGGTAACGTCAACGAGCAATGACCCGCCAAGAAGAGCCGGCCAGGCCACCTTTTCCAATTTCCGGCTTCGGCCGACCAGCGGTACCCATCTGGGAGACTTCAATGTCACCGCATCGGGTCCTGCCATTGCGGTGGGTTCCACCAGCTTTGCACAGGTCACCAAAGTGGCCGGTGCCGACGCGGGTGTACGGGTGGAATCAGCCCCCGACGGTAGTGGCTCCCTCGTCGCATTCCAGGAGTTGCCAGCCGGAAACTCCCTGGACGTCTATGCTGTGGTGCGGGACCAGTTCAACAACTTTAAATCGCCCGGATCGGCCACCTGGGATCTGACCAATATTACCGGAGAGATTCAACAGGCCGACCTGGTAGCCGCCGGGGATGGGGAGGCCGCCACAATGATTGGTGCACGAACAGGAACGGCCAACATCCGCGCTCAGATCACCGGCCTCACGCCCTTCCCTTCCGGTGAGATCGAAGTTGTACCGGCTGAAGCGACCCGGCTCGTGCTCACCGATCAACCCTCCGACCTGGGCGCCAGCCCGCAATATGATGCCGGCGAGGTGATGGACCTCTTCCGGGTAGAGGTCCATGACAACTTTGGCAACCGCGTAACCGACGGGGTTGCCCGAACCGTAACCGCAGCCCGGCTATCCGGCAGTGGAACCTTGCAGGGAACCACCAGCCTGGAAAACAGCTCGGCCCAGTACGATTTCAATGACCTGTTCCACACCCTGGCGAGCGAGATAGACCTCCGATTCACCGCACCCGGCCTTCTCTCCATCACTTCAGATCCTGTTACCATTGTGCCGGCCGCAGCCGACAGCCTGATCTTTACCACCCTACCCCGATCTGCCAACCGGCAGAGCACCATTGAACCACCGCCCATTGTCCGCCTGGTGGACGCCTGGGAAAACCTGGTCCAGGAGGCAGGACGCACGGTGGAGCTGAACCTGATTCGGATCAATCACAGTAACGGTAGCTTCCACCTGAGCACCACCTCGGTAGACACCGACATCGAGGGGCGGTCGGTGTTCGACAACATCGCAGTGGACCAGCCTCCCGACTCAACGTTGGAGTATCGGCTGGAAGCGGTGAGTACTGACTTGCAGAGTACGACAAGTATTCCATTTATAGTCGTGGAGAGTGGTAAACTCTCCCGGTTTAACATTTGGGAGCTGGTGAATGGAAATGAGGAGATCATTTCCTCCAAAACAGCTGGCGAGACATTCGACCTCTCGATTCGTGCGGTGGACGGCAACAACAACCTGATTGATGAATTTAACGGAGAAGTCACCCTCTCCACTACCGGCACCCTGTCCGGCGCCACCAATACCACCATCCCTTTTACCGACGGAATTGCGACCCATCCGGTGGCCCTCATCGAGAGCGGCACACACACGGTTTTCGTTGTGAACAACGACGGGCCTCAGACCGGCACATCCAATGAATTCACCGTTTCGGCCGCGGCGGCCGATCCCGATAGCTCTATTATCACTATCGACACAGACACTCTGATTGCCGACGGCTCCAGCGAGGCAGAAGTGACGGTTCAGCTAAGAGACGAATTTGGCAACCCGATAGAGGACGACCAGAACCTGGTCCAGATCTTTGACCTGGCCGCTGAGCTCACTATCAGCACCCCTGTCTATACAGGCAACGGTACCTGGAGTGCCACAATTACCGCTCCCGGTGAGGTAGGAAATTTCGAGATTGGCGCCAGTGTAAACAGCCAGACAATCACTTCCGGAAATGTGCTGGTCAACTTTACCTTTGGCGCCCTCACCACCTTTCTGGTGGAGGCGGAAACAGGCGGGACCATTGGAGAGCAGACCGCAGGTGTGATCTTTCCGATACGGATCACTGCTCTCGACGCTTTTGACAACATTGTGGAGTCGTTTGATGGTAGCGGAGCTACCACGGTCATCACTTCAAGCGGAACCATCTCGTCCGGCAGCGGCACCACTGCTACCTTCACAGAGGGTGTTCTGAACACCCACAGTGTTACACTCTCTTCCGCCGGCAATTTTTCGATCTCCGCAAGACGATCGGGCTTTTCGGAGAGCGGAACCAGTGAATTGTTCACCGTCGTCGCCGGTCCGGCCAGTACCGCCACAACCACCATCACCCCAGCCACCTCCTTCCTCCAGAACGACGGGACAGACAACACCACCATCACCGTTGAAGTTCGGGACGCCTTTGGAAACCTTCGAACCCAGGGAGACGACACCGTGACCCTGGACGACGGTGGCAGCAACAGCTCACTCTCTGCCGTTACCAATCAGGGGGGTGGGATCTACACCGCCACCCTGACCGCTGGTATGGCAATGGAGTCGGTGACCGTTACTGGAACCGTCAACAGCAGTGCCATCACCAACGACGCAGTGATCAGCGTTACACAGTTCAACACATGGACCAGCGCCGGAGGGAACCCCGCAAATAGTCGAATCTGGGAGCAGGCAGGAAACTGGGAACTTGGAGTTCCAACTACAGGCCAGGTAGTCATCATTCCGACCAATCCGGCTGAAAGTCAAAACTTTCCGCTCATTGATGAGCTGGATGTCGAGATCGACTTTCTGGTGATCCACCAGGATGCAACCATCAATCTCAACTCCGGACGTCTTTTGACGATCCACCAGGAGATTTCAGGAAGCGGGACGCTAATTGCCGACGAAGCGACAGTTGAGCTATTTGGCCCGATTAATATCAAAAACATTACAGCTGGTACCTCTGATATCTATCTGGAGCGGGCAGGAGGTCTGACGATTTCCGACTCGACCAACCTTGTAGGAGATCAGATTTTTATTCAGAGTGATGTTGTGAACGAGGGTTATCTGGAGGCCTCATTGAACCTGAGCGTCAACACCGGACAGACGTTGAATAATGAAACGGGATCCGAACTGGTCATGATTGACCAGATCACTATTGACGGTAACCTATCCGGAAACGGATCTACCTTTCGATTTGGAGGCAGCATCGATGCAACCACTTCAAACATTCTGCTCACCGACACCGATGTTGAGTTCAACGGAACCGCTGCGCAGGAAGTGAGCGGGTTCAGCCCGATCCATAACCTCACTATCAACAACGGTGTATCGGTCACATTTAACAACGACCTGGTGGTGAACGGCACACTCACACTGCAGAATGGGCTACTGGATATCCCATCTGGCTATAGCCTGGTGGCCAACAACAAATCAGGCACTACGGAAAACCTCCGGATGCAGAGGGAGATATCAGGAAATCGGGGTTGGAGACTGCTCGGCAGCCCGATCATATCCAGCGTCTCTGACCTTCTGGGTGGAACCCTCACACAGGGCTATCCCGGTGCCGACCTCTACGATACGGAGAGCGACACACTGCAACCGAACGTACTCTGGTATCAGGAGTCTCACCCGGGGACCGACAATCAGCGCTGGAGGGCACCTGCCGATGCCTCAGACACGGTCACACCAGGTCGCGGCTACTTCGTATATTTTTTCGGGGATATCCCGGAAGACAATCGCTACAACGACCCGCTGCCTCAAACACTGGAGGTGACCGGAGAGGAGCATGACGGAAACGGAACCGAGGTCGCCCTTCCGGTTACGTACACTGCCGTGGCCGACACGGGCTGGAACCTGGTGGCCAACCCCTTCGCTGCTGCCATCGACTGGGACGACGGAACCTGGCAAAAAACGAACATGAACAACACGATCTACGTGTGGGACGAAACAAGCGGCCAATATCTCACATGGAACGGGTCGGCTGGCTCGCTCGGGTCGGGTAAAATTGCCCCTTTCCAGGGATTCTGGGTCAAGGCAAACGGAAACGGGGCTCCTTCCCTCCGGGTTCGCAAAGTCTCTAAAACCACAGGCGGAACTTTCTATCGCGAATCCGCAGAGCCGGAGAGTCCACCCGTGATTGCACTCGAGCTCACATCAGACGGACTCTCCCAATCCACGCACTTCTCCTTCACGGAGGGGGGCAGCAACAAGCTGGACGACCAGGATGCCTACCGCCTCCTCCCGTTTGGAACCGATACCTGGGTAGAGGTCTACTCTCTTCTGGATGACGGCACCGAACTGGCGATCCGCAACTTGCCGCGCCGGTTTGGCCGAACCATAGAAATTCCGATTCAGGTGGGTGGGGTTCGTAACGGCAACTGGATGGAGGGAGAAGCCACCCTCTCCTGGCCGGAACTTGAAAATCTCCCGCAGGAGTGGTCGCTCCGGCTAATTGACCGCAATACCGGAGGCGAAGTGGATATGAGGCAGAACAGCTGGTACGATTTTACGCTCTCATCGGCAGGGGCTGCCAAACCGCACGTGAATCGTCCCGGTTCATTCAGTCTGGTTCGCAAGATTACCGGCCTGCGTAGTGAGGCCCGTTTTGTCATGGTGATAGACCCTGGAGCCGACGCGGCCGGAATACCTGATCACCTGGTGTTACAGAGCAACTATCCAAACCCTTTTGCCGGATCAACCACACTTCGTTATGGCCTGCCGGTGGAAACCGATGTCCGCATCGAGATCTACGATATTCTGGGACGCAGGGTTCAGACCGTGCTCCGCGGACGGCAGGAGGCGGGATACTATGAACTGCCGTGGAACGGAGGGTCGATCGCCAGCGGAGTCTATTTTGTTCGCCTGGTGACTTCGGAAGGGGTATTAAACCGAAAGATGACTCGTATTGAATAGGTCGGTATGTATGAAATGTATTGACTACGATAACATTTACGTTCACATTGAATGATCAGGATGGAATTACTGATGAAATTTTGTAGATTGAACCTAATTCATTAGAATTTTCTAATAAAAAGGTACCGAACTCATTGCAGTGTCGGGGCCTTCATGACAGCTCATAACGGAAATGATATGAACGGATACGCAGAAGTGATACAGGTGGTGGGGGCGATGGTGATTTTCTCGATCATTCTTCTATCCACCAATCGCTATATGCTCTCCAACACCCAACAGCAGGTGGCGTCGGAAGTGGAGATGCTGGCGGTCACTCTGGGCCAGGATCTGATTGAGGAGGCCCTCCTGCGTCCCTTCGACAGTGTTACAGTAGATGGACACATTCCGATTCAGATGCCCGAAGAGTTTGCCGCCCCCAATTTCCCCCATACGACGGCAGGCAACCGCAGCGATATAGCTTCATATGAAGGGTACCACGGCTGGGAAGAGGTGATGGATACCAACCTGGGCCCGTATGAGATTTCAGCAGAGGTACACTATGTTACGGAGGACGATCCGGCCACTCCCACCACTATACGTACCCGGCATAAACGAATGGTGGTCACGGTAACCAACCCCTCTCTGACCAATCCTGTTCGGGTGGCCTATGTACGAACCTACAATCACGACTGAGGAAGTAAAGGTATGAACCTCGGACTCTCAATGAGCTTTATCATTTCAGGTGTGCTGATCCTGATGATCGCCACACTCAATCTGCGTCTGGGCCAGCACTCCTCCGACCTTGCACTTCATGAGATGTCCAAAACCCATATAGAAGCGGTTTACGAGATGCTTCTATTCGACTTCCAGAAAGCCGGTTATGATATCGATGGAGCAATCTCTTCTCCAATTTTTCTGGCCACACCCGACACCATCGCATTTGAAGCCAACGTAGAAGCCGATCCGGTCCTTGCCGGAAATCCTCCGATTGTCATGTGGGGTTACACCGACCAGATGGTTCCCGGAAGCGGAAACCCGGATCACCGAATTCTCCAGCGAATCGTCTCCAGTAATATGGTGATTGACACCCCGGGTGGCAGCATTGTGACCGGGGCCACCACGGACGAAGTTACCAACATCGGAATTGGGGTTACACGTTTTGAACTGCAGTACTATACTGCTGGCAGCAATACTCCAATGACGTTCCCGATAGCCGCATCTGACATGAGTGAAATACGACGGATCGAAATATTTGTAGAGACCCAGCCCCGGGAAGGGGTGGGTATGCCGGGCGGGGAGGTGCGGTTTCCCGCCTCCCAATGGCGAAAAACCATTGTACCGCCCAACCTGGACCTCTAAAACCGGTTCCAGCCGTGAAGAATGAAATGACCTATAACCTGAAAATGAAATGGAGCTGATATGGGACGTGCCATGCTCATTATCGTATCCGGCGTGCTTCTCTCCGTCGGAATCACACAATCGGGCCTTCAGGACACGGTTCTGGGCCTTTCCCGGCACAGTACCGGATACGCTGAACGCACCCAATCCTCTAATATCGCACACTCTGCCCTGGAGCTCACGATTCACCAGATGATGCAGGACGAGACAGTGTGCACCCAGGACGGCAGCCTGACCTACGCGCTGGATGAGGGAACCGCCATCGTGCAGTTTATCTACTGCGCCGACCCGGCCGACGAAGATGACGTAACCTACCGCCTCCGTGCTACAGGTACCGTGGGCGACCAGGAACAGTCGATCAACGTCACCTATCAACTTCAGGAGTTGCACTTCTTACCGGATTTCAATGGGGCGATCGGTATCGCTACCGACGATTTTACCTTCGGCATAGACGGAGCTTCTGCATCCATTAGCGGCAATGACGCCAGCATGACTTGTGAAGATGGGCCCGGTGTAGCGGTACAGAGCGCCGAAGGCGAAGATAAAGTGGAGGGATATGCCAGCCAGATTGATGGAGATCCCGCAATCGAGGTCGACCCTGCTCTCAACTTCGATGATGTCACAGAAATGATTCAAAGGCTGGAGGAGCAACCTGGGGCACAGTTTCTCGGAGGTAACGTGAATGAACCTCTTGGCTCTGCCGATAATCCCGGTGTCTTCTTTGTCACCTCCTCTACCCAACTAAAGGGTGGTGCCAGTGAGGGATATGGTATCCTGGTAATCCGGACCAACGGAGAGCTGGAGATGGAAGGTGAGCTGGATCTGGGAGGGAACTTTACATTCAACGGCCTGGTGATCTTCGAAAACGCCTTCTCCCTCTCTGCCAAGGGGACCCCCAGTATTAACGGTTCGATGCTGATCGGTAATACAAATGATATAGGAACTATGGATGTCGGTATTAGCGGTAACGTGAACATTCAGTACGACTGCCAGGCCATAGAGTATGCAAAAAAAGCATCAGCCAACGTAAACGGCGCCGGCCGCAAATACACGGCCACAAGTATCTATGAGTAGGGTGGCTTCACTGTAGCCGATCAGGGTTCGTGTTAAAAAAGCTTAATTAGGGGACGCGTCTGCTTCTTGCGATCTTTGGGCATGAATTTTCGCAACAAAATAAAGCCGGTTCTTCTCTCCGTCGGGATACAAGTGAGTTTGCATAATTTGCTTCCTGTGGCATGGTTTCTTTGTCTTGTTCCGGCCTTTCTGTTTCCCTCAAAACTGGCCGCCCAGAGCGAGGACAGAAAGCAGGAGATCATTACCATTCAGGTGAGTGCCAGCGTATTGCAGTCGCTTGAAGTGGTCACGCTACAGGGTATGGATTTCAGTGAATTGCAAGCAGATCAGAGGGAGCTGAATATAGACCCGGTTCTGAGCCCCAGGGCGGGAAAGATGGTGGCCCAGGGATCACCTGGTTCCTCGTTTCAGGTCACCTGGCTGCGCAATCGGGAAATGGTAAACATCGAGCGCACCGGCCTTCTTGGCATCCGGTTCGATGTAGCTGGAAATTATCTCGACGAACAGGACACGGCGGAGGTTTTGGAGCCGGACAGCCGGGAGTATCAGTTTAACGAAGAAGGCCAATTCTACCTCTGGATCGGAGGGCTCGTCAATCTGGAAGACGCCACCACCGGAGCCTATGAAGGGGAGTTTACATTGGAAGTGGAGTACAATTGATGAGGCACTTCTGCAAACATATCCTTGCCGCTTCTCTGATGCTTGTTTTTGTGGCAAAGAGCGGATTCGGGCAGGAGCTCTCTTTCAGCCAGTATGAGAGCTATACCATCACACTCGACCAGCTCTCTCTGGATGACCTGGTCTTTGAAGGGCCCATTGTAACTGGTGGCGGCCTCTATGAAGTGGAACTGCCCCAGGCGAAAGCCCTGATGGTCACAGGTGTAAACTATCTGGATGCCTTTGTTCAGATAGAGGCAGACGGAGAGCTCCTTCTCGAAGGGAATGCCGCCTGCAGCGGAGACCCCTCCTGCAGCATCCCTTTCAACTTGCAGGCAGCTTATGCCAACAGAGGAGAGAACAACCTGGGCGACTCCCAGTACATTCCGGTCGTCAACAACTTTTCAAACGCCCGATTCCCCATACTGGGACGGCTGCAAAACGCTCCCGGGCCTCCCCCACCCCCTCCAACGCTTGATTTCGATCAGAGCCTGGTGAACGAGAACGCATACCTCTACCTCTACGGAACCATCGACGTCGGAAATGTGGACGCCGGATACTACCAGGGCACCATTACGGTAACCATCTATTACGAACAGGCCGATGTGTAGGAAGGTGACACACACCCTCCCGGTACCCATTCTCACACTACTGCTCTCCCTCTGGGTACCCCCTCAACTCAGTGGCCAGTTCCTGACCGTAGAGATTGAGGTCCCCTCGGAGGTCAATGCCACTGTAGAGAGCAACCTCTCCTTCGGGAGCGTCGTGGCTGGCAATGGTATAAGCCGGGTTGAACTCGGAGATATGGGCATGGGCGTATTCGGAATCAATGGCCTCACAGGCCAGCGATTGCACTTCACGCTGAACCTTCCCGAGAGGCTGACCGCCACCGACCCGGCGATTACGGCCACCATACCTATCCGGATGGAGGCGGCTCTGGTCGATTTCGGCGTGAATGATTACAGGCTGGCTCGCCCCTTCACACTCCCAACGGAGGATGTTACCATTCAGCCCCCTCCCAACGCACCGGGGCAGAACTGGTCCTCTGTATTCCTCTATCTCTATGGTGAAGTAGAGGTCGGCAATATCCCGAATGCAACCTACTCCGGAGAGATTGTACTCGACATCCTCTACGATTGAGTCCACTTTTCTACTCACCCTCATGCATCGTATATATTAAAAGCTTCTAACTTTGGATTGGGCAGGGAACCTGATATCATCTCTATATCTACAGAAAAAAATGCATGGGTTAAAAACGGAAAGCTACTGACATTAGAGCTTGTTAATTAAAGGCTTCTAACTTGGGCGGCACCGAAAATAGCAATAAACTTTCATTGAAGATTTTAAACGCGCAACCAATCCTACAGACCATGAATAAATTAATCATTGCCCCGATCCTGGTAATCGCCATCGTATTTACTGTACAGGCACAGGCTCAATCCACTCAGGATATCGAGGTAGCGGCAGACGTTCAGGCTGCTATTACGTTCTCCGACATTACAAACGTTAATTTCGGAACCATCTCTCAGAATAGCGGCGCCTATCTGAACGCCAACGCGAGCGACGACCCCGATGAAAATGTCGGGGAGAACGCTCAGACCGGTGCTTTTACAGTTGCCGGAGATGCAAATGCCGCCATATCCTTCGGAACAGCCACACTGGCCGATGGTGACGGTACCAACACCCTGACCTTTACTCCCTCCATCTTCGAAAATAGCGGCAACACCGAGGTACTGCCGGCTGGAACCGATTTCGATCTTTCAACTGGCCCTCTGGTATTCACGGTTGGTGGAGCATTGGACGCAGCTACTGTAGCGGGAGATTACAGCACCACCAACACGAACGGGTCGAACCTGACTATAACGGTTCAATACACTGGTATCTAAACCGATAGAACGTACGGAAAATCAGAAAAAAAAGGCTTCATTTCATGGAGCCTTTTTTTTGATTATAATTGCGGTAGCTCATTTTTTACAGACTTTTCCAACCGTCAGGCAGGGCAAGACATTCACGAAACGAACCCATGAAACCCAAACGACTACTTCTCTCCGGAATAGTGCTTCTTCTTCTCTCCGCAGGCACTGCACTGGCTCAGGTCACTATTTCTCCTACCGCCGTTTTTCTCGAAAAGAGCTCCGGCGTCGGCTCCTTCTATGTCTCCAATCCGGCTAATGAGCCGGTCGAGGTGCGCCTCTCCTTCGAATTCGCCTATCCGCAAACCGACGAGAACGGCAATGTGACCCTCAACTACGACGACGGGGAGGCAGAAGAGCGGTACTCCCTGCAGGAGTGGCTCCGAGCCTTCCCCACTACCTTTGTGCTGCAACCCGGACAACGACAGACCGTTCGCCTCGTGGGACGTCCCCCCGGAAACCTGGAGGATGGTATCTACTGGACCCGGATGAGAGTCTCCTCCAACATGGTAACCCCACCGATCGGAGAAGAGACGGAAGGGGTCACCGCAAGGGTGGCATTTCAGGTCGACCAGATTACAGCCGTACTACTTGAAGTCGGAAGTCCGAACACCGGCCTTCAGATCCACAGCGTGAGCGCCGAAACGAACAACGACCAGCTGATGATATTTACCGATGTGGAGAGAACCGGTTCCGCCCCCTTTCTGGGGAGTGCAACGGTGCGCATCTACAACAGCAACGACCAGCTTGTTCAGGAGCAGAACAGCTCCACTTCCGTCTATTTCCGCAACCATCACCGAAGCGAATTCCAGGCTACTGACCTGGGAGCCGGAACCTACAGAGCTGAAGTGACATTTGAATCGTCCAGAAGCGATATCTCATCAAGAAACCTGATTCAGATGCCGCCGGTTTCACACTCGACAACGTTTGAAATTGAGTGAATGCCCCTCGCAGAACCATACACCGGGTTCTCTTTGTTGCCATCCTCTTTCTCGCGTGGGGACCGGTAAATAACGCCTCTGCGCAGGTAGCGGATACCGATGAAGTTTTCCTCCATTTCCGCCATGCAGGAGTCATAAACAGCTACATCTCTTCCTTCTATACCGGCGAGGAGTTCTACATCCCGGTCACAGAGGTGTTCAGCTTGCTGCAGATCGATTACGAAGTGAGGAACGGCCGGTTGCAGATCACGGGAGAGTATCTGGACCGCGGGCGCTACCGCATCGACTTCAATAGCCGCACCGCCACACTGGGCGACGTACGTATTGAGTTCGAGGCTAACGACTTTCTGATAGAGCAGCTCGACTACTACCTTCACCCGGACCTGTTTGAAGAGCTGTTCGGGCTCCGCTTTATCCCCGATTTCAACACACTGGGCCTTATTCTTGAGTCTGACGATACTATGCCAGTGGTTGCACGACGAAACCGGGAGCTGCGCCGCGAACAGCTGACCCGACGGCAGCAGC
Source organism: Balneolaceae bacterium (assembly GCA_040880485.1). Lineage (GTDB taxonomy): Bacteria > Bacteroidota > Rhodothermia > Balneolales > Balneolaceae > JBBDIJ01. The sequence goes on along the minus strand of JBBDIJ010000002.1, from coordinate 90,539 downwards.
AGATCTACATGGAGTACTACCCACTGCGATTCGACCGGCAGCAAAACCGGTTCAACACGGGATTCCTGGACTACAGTCTATCGGCTAATATCTCCCAAACCAATTCAAGCTATCTCTTCTCAGGCAGTATCGGATCGGAAGTGATGGGAGGGGACCTCCAGGGTAGCCTCTTTGGTAATTTTTCACAAAGCGCCTCCACACTGCGCTCCAGCAACCTGCGCTGGCGTTATGGAATTCGGGATAATGAGTGGGTGAGCCGGATTACTGCAGGCCAAAGCACCTCCGACGGGCTGTTGCCGGCAGCCTACACCGGGATTCAGATCACCAATGACCCGATTGAACCCCGATACATCTATGACGACTACCTCTTTACCGGAACGGCCGCCCCCTCCTCCGAAATTGAAATCTATCGCAACAACACTCTGATCGACTATCAAATGACCAGTGAAGACGGGTACTATCAGTTTCGGGTGCCTCTCACATACGGCATTTCACAATATACCGTACGCACCTATGGGGCCTCAGGCCAGATGAGTGAACGTCAGGCTCGTTTGCAGATCCCGTTCAACTTTCTTCCACCCGGCGAGGTAAACTACTCTCTGAATGCAGGACGCATGGACACCCCCCTTCCGGGAACTTCTCTGAGAAGCTGGATGGGACACGGCACCGTGACCACGGGTTTCACCAACTGGCTGACCGGCCGGGCCAATGTAGAGTATTTCAGTGCGTATCATGACGAACTTCCCACCATCAGTACGGCACTCTCTGCCAGGCTGATGACCAACTATCTGGTTACAGTAGAGGCCGCACCTGCACGATTTTACCGCCTGAACAGTAGTGTTATCTACCCCTCTTCGGCAAGTTTTCAGCTGGACTATACACACTTCTCCGAGCTCGGAGGTATCTACAATACGGGGCGGAGCCGAAGCCGAATCCAATCGGCTATCTTTACTCCAATACCACTCTCCGATTCATTCCCGCTTTTCCTGAGACTCACCCTTACGCACGACAACCGGGTTTCGGTGAATACCACGCGATATCGCATAGAGCTCAACAGCAGATTGGGGCGGATGAATGTCCGTATGAGTTACCGCGATACCCAGACCGGTGCATTCGGAATCAGCCCTACTACCTCCTCACGGATACAGGGATCGGGCTCCTACAGTTTTTCGAGAAGCCGTGAGGTTCATCCCGTTTTACGCGGCCTCTACCTGAGAGGGCAGATGACCTATGCTCCGGCGCGAAACAGCCTGGAAGACCTGGAGATCCATGCAGGGCGGAGCCTATTTGACCGGGGCCGTTTTCAGGCCGCCCTGGGACGAAACTTCATCGGAGGCTTTACCTACTTGCGGTTTGGCCTCACATTCGACTTCAGTTCCGTTCGATCCAACTCCAATCTTCGGAGCACAGCGGGCAATACCGTGTTCACACAGAGCCTTCGGGGCTCATTGGGATACGACTCTAATAACGGCCAGTTTTTGACCTCCAACCGCCAGCAGGTCGGCCGGTCGGCCCTGGCCATTCGCATGTACGTGGACAACAACAATAACGGTACTTACGACGATGGCGACGAGCTACAGCCCGGAAACGCCGTAAGAATTGAGAGAGGTGGCGGTGTAATCTCGCAGAAAGACGGGGTCACCTACATCACACAGCTTCAGCCCTACCGGCAGTATAACTTGTCGGTGAACAAGGGGGCACTTCTGAACCCTATGCACGTGCCGCAATTCGATCAATTCTCCCTGGTGACCGATCCCAACCAGTATAAACAGATCGATGTACCGCTCTATATGTCCGGTGTCGTGGACGGCCGTATTTTTATCTACACGGAGGAGGGAAGGAACCCGCTGCCGGGTGTCCGTCTCTTTTTGAACCAGACGGATGCCGGAGATGGGGCAGAACCCTATTCTGAAGAGTTACGTACCTACTCCGACGGCAGTTTTTACGCCTATGAGATTCCGCCGGGAGAGTATGAACTGGCCATCGACCCTGCGCAGCTCACCTTCCTGAATGCACGTTCGAACCCCGACCGGCTTCAATTTAAGGTACGTGCCCTGCCCGAAGGCGACTTTGTAGAGGGGCTCGAGATTAGTGTGGTACCCGAAACTCAGTCAGAGCCCGCGGGTCAATAATAGACGACTGTGGCAATCTGACGTCCGCTGTAATGACCTGCTGCAAGATCTGACCCGTTGGCGGAGCCACTGATTTCGAAGGTAACGCTGCCGTCCGTACCGCTCTTGCCAGCCATTTTGGATTGAATAGTGAATGAACCCGCGTGGCCATCCATTCTTACCTCTCTCTCGGTTGTTGCGGCGAACTCTGCCCCTTTCGGTACTGTAATCGTGTACTCTCCAAAATGGATCTGGCTGGATTCGTTCGAATAGAGTTGCTCAGAAATGTCTTCGTTAAAACTGCTCAGGATCGTTGCACCGGACACAACTTCTACCGATACCTGCATGACAGCCTGTACCGAGTTTTGTGCCTGTACCACGGAGAGGTGCGAAAGCATGGCAACCAGAATGGCGGCAGCAGCAAAACGGTAATTTCTTTGAATTTTCATTGTGGCTGCCTCCTGAGTCGTGGCTGGTGCCTGCGTGCGTTGTCGGTCTCTTTATTGAGCTTGAGTTTAATATATTAGAATTTTCTAACATTATAAAATTCTAATGTTTAAAGAAGCTGTGCGTTTTACCATTTATTGCGTTTAAAAGAGTGTAGAAAAGCTTTTTACAATTATTAGAATTTTTCAGAAGGGCATAAAAAAAGCCGGCTCCATTTCTTAAGCCGGCTTTTACAACTTTATTCGGCAGCCAAGGCCGATTTATCTAACAGGTTTCACAATGCTAACGGGTAGACCTGCAGCTAAACCTCACAATCTCGGATCAGAAAAGCATCGATAGCGGGTTCTCCAGCATCTGTTGCAGAGTATTCAAAAACCGGGCGGCTTTCGCTCCATCCACGATACGGTGATCACTGGAGAGCGTAACTTTCATTCGCTTGCCGGGAACCACTTCGCCTCCCTTTACGACCGGTACATCCCGGATCGCCCCAATAGCCAGTATAGCGGCGTTGGGCGGGTTGATAATCGCCGTAAACTCTTCAATTCCGAACATCCCCAGGTTGCTGATGGTAAAGGTGCTATCCTCCATCTGCTCAGGTGAAAGTTTCCGGTCTCTGGCCAGTCCCGCAAGTTCACGCGTCTCTGCAGAGATCTGCCGCAGGTTTTTCTGATCTGTATGTCGTATCACCGGAGTCATCAACCCCTCTTCTACAGCAACAGCGACGGCCACATGCACGTCGCCATGCTGAAGGATGGTATCCCCCTTCCAGGAGCTGTTGATATCGGGATGTCGCCTCAGAGCGGCAGCACACGCTTTCACAACGATGTCGTTAAAGCTGATCTTCACATCGCTCACCTCATTGATCCGGTCCCTCGCCTCCACAGCCGAACTCATATCGATATCTACCGTTTCATAAAAGTGCGGGCTTCCGAACTTACTCTCGGAGAGGCGCCGTGCGATGGTCTTGCGCATCTGAGAGACACGAATTTCTTCACTCTCTGCGGGTTCAAATGTGGCAGCAGACCTGCCGGCACTCTCTTTAAACTCTTCAATATCTTTCCGTACCACTCTCCCCTCCGGGCCACTTCCCTCTACCCGGTTCAGATCAATTCCCCGCTCCTCGGCCATCTTTTTAGCCAGCGGTGAGGCCTTAAGCCGTCCGTTCTCCTTAGAAGACGGCTCGGTTGAATCCTTCTCTTTCGTACCCTTTGAGTCCTGTTTATTCTTTGTTTCAGAAGCAGGACTATCTGACTTCTTTTTCTTCTTCTCCGGAGCCGGTTCTTTATCGGCTTTCTCTCCATTCTGTTCCAGCAAGTCGCTGATATCTTCTCCCTCTTCACCTATAATGGCAATGCCACCGCCAAGGGGAATTGCATCTCCCTCCCCGGCCAGGATCTTCAAAACCTGACCGTCGTCAAAAACCTCAACCTCCATGGTCGCCTTGTCGGTCTCCACCTCGGCGATCACATCTCCGGAATGCACCTGATCTCCCTCCTTCACGTTCCATTTTGCGATCACCCCCTCCTCCATTGTATCGCTCAGTTTGGGCATCTCAATTTTTACAGCCATAGTCCAGTCCGATTAAGGTTCAGTAAATATGAATCGATTCAGCGCCGGTGTTTAATGCACCCAACGGGAAGGTACTCAAACATCCACAAAGAGGTAACACCCGGCTCTCAGTTTCGGTAGAGCACTGCATTGACAGCCTCCACGACATCTCCTGCATTCGGCAGCCAGAGATCAAGCAGGTTTTTTGCAAAGGGGGCGTTCACATCCGGAAGAGTGACCCGCGCCACGGGAGCGTCCAGCCAGTCAAACGCTTCACGTTGCAGCAGGAAACCGACCTCGGCAGCCAGCCCTCCATAAGGGTGTGCCTCATCGACCACCACACAGCGGTTGGTCTTTTTGATCGATTGAATGATGGTATCGATATCCAGAGGCTTAATGGTTCGAGGATCGATCAGTTCCACCTCTACACCCTCTTTGGCCAGCTCTTCCGCCGCCTTTTTTGCCACGTGATACATCTTGCCGTGAGCCACGACTGTTACGTCGGAGCCTTCCCGTTTCACCTTCGCTTTACCGATAGGTATTAAATAATCCTCCTCTTCCGACACCTCTCCCTTAAGCCCGTACATCTGCTCGGACTCCATGAAAAGGACCGGATTGTCGTCCCGAATCGCAGACTTCAACAAGCCTTTGGCATCATCCGGCTCGGAAGGCTGAATCACCTTGAGTCCCGGAAAGTGGGCGTACATCGCATCGTAAGCCACCGAATGGGTCGCACTCAGCTGGCCGGCAGAGCCGTTAGGGCCGCGATAGACCACGGGAACTTTCACCTGCCCACCCAGCATATACCGCACCTTGGAGGCGTGGTTGATAATCTGGTCGGCAGCCAGTACGGCAAAGTTGAACGTCATAAACTCGATGACGGGACGGAGCCCATTCATGGCAGCGCCGGCTCCTATACCGGCAAAGCCCAGCTCCGAAATCGGAGTATCGATCATCCGTTTGAATCCGTACTTCTCCAGCAGGCCTTCAGTCACTTTATAGGCACCGTTATATTCGGCCACCTCTTCACCCATTACGAACACACTCTCGTCCCGCTCCATCTCTTCATCGAGTGCCTGACGCAATGCTTCTCTGAATTGAATAATTGCCATCTTCTTCTATAATCAGGTTAGATTTATAAATTCAACTAAGCAGCGGGACGCTACTTGTGGAACACCGGGTTCTCTTCGACAAACATATCTTCGTAGAGAGCTTCCGGGTCCGGGAAATCTGCATTCTCTGCAAATTCGACTGCCGCCAGAATTTTCTCTTCTACCTTGTCTGTCATCTTCTCCATTTTCTTCTCCGTTACCAGCCCCTTCTCCAGAATGTAGGTTTTCAGGCGCTCAACGGGGTCTATACTCTGATACTCCTCCAGCTCCTTCTTGGTCCGGTACGTCTGAGGGTCCGACATAGAGTGGCCGCGATAGCGATAGGTCCGGATCTCTACAAACCACGGTTCCAGATCCTTTCTCATCTCCCCGGCAATCTCCTTCATCTTCTCATAGACCGAAAAGACATCCATACCGTTTATCACGGCACTCTTCATCCTGTAGGCAGCGGCACGCTCATGAATCTCGCCAACACTGTGGCGCCGTACCGATGTACCCATCGCGTAACCGTTGTTCTCGACTGCAAAGATGCAGGGAAGCTTCCAGAGCTGGCTCATATTCATCACCTCATGCAGTACCCCCTGATGGACGGCGCCATCTCCCAGGAAACAGGCGGTCACCCGCCCATTCTCCTGGTACTTGTTCGCAAATGCGATTCCGGTTCCGAGCGGAATGTGCCCACCAACAATACCGTAACCACCCCAAAAATGGTTCTCTACCTTCGCAAAATGCATAGATCCCCCCTTCCCCTTCGAACAGCCTGCCGCCTTCCCGTAGAGCTCGGCCATCCCCTCCCGGGGTGTTACACCTCTCGACAGCCCCCAGCAGTGGTCCCGATAGGCTGTAATGATATCATCATCATCATTCAGAGCCCACACCGTGCCTGTTGAAACCGCTTCCTGGCCAATGTAAAGATGAAGAAACCCTCCAAATTTGCCCTTCTGATACATCTGCATCGCACGCTCCTCGAAGCGCCTCTGGAGATACATCGAATCGAACATATTCACCACATCACGGTCCGAAAGACCCAGCTCGTCATGGGTCTTCTTCGTAGGCTCGGGCAGTTCTACGGCTTTTTCAATCTTCTCTGTACTGTTATTCTCCAGGCCTATGGGCGTAAACAGAACCTGTTCTTCATTTTTATTGCTCATGCAGATACGTCTGTTATCGTATTAATTGCTGGTAGTCGAGAAAGATACCCAAAAATTCAAAAGATTACATAAGATGCTCCTCAAACCACTCTTTGGCTCGTTTCAGGGCTTCTCCCGACTTCTCCGGCAGCCGCCCCCCTGCCGTAGCGAGCGAGGGTTGCCCCCCTCCACCTCCGCCAATGATACGGCCCAGTTCAGAGACCAGAGCTCCCGCTTTCAATCCCTTCTCGTTCAAATCCGGGGTCATCGCAGCCATTAAATAGACCTTTTTTTCGCTTTGATCGTTCGAGAGAAGCACCACTCCCCCGCTGCTTTTCAGTTTCTCCAGCGCATCGTAGCCCATCTGCTTGAGTGTATCCATATCTGCACCCTCCACTTCGCCGCACACCAGCCGGACCCCATTCACCTCCTCCGCACTGGACAGGAGAGTGTCCAGACGCCCTGAAGCCATCTTCTGTTCAAGCGACTGAAGAGAGCGCTCCAGCTGCCGGCGCTCTTCACGAAGCTCGGAGAGTGCTTCCAGGGGATCCTTCTGCGCTCCCAACTCCTGCCGAATACGTTCCGTCAACTCCTTCTCGCTTCGAAGCAGAGAGTCCGCGGAGCGGGAGACGACAGCCTCTACCCGCCTGATTCCGGCCGATGCAGAAGATTCGTTCAGAAACCGAAAATAGCCGATCTCTCCGGTTGCACCTACATGGGTCCCACCGCAAAGCTCTATAGAGAAACGGCTGTCGTATGTAATGATCCGCACCCTCTCCCCATACTTTTCACCAAAGAGCATCATCGCTCCCCTCTTCCGTGCCTCCTCAATCGGAACATCCCGCTCCTCCTGTTTCGGAATATTCTCCCTGATCCTCTCATTCACCATCGCTTCTATACGATTCAGCTCTTCAGAAGTGGCAGGTTCGAAGTGTGAGAAGTCGAAACGAAGCCGTCCCGTGTCTACAAGTGAACCCTTTTGAACCACGTGTTCGCCCAACACCTCACGCAAGCAGGCGTGCATCAGATGGGTCGCCGTGTGATGGCGGCTGATCTCCCGCCGCCGATTCGCATCTACCTCCGCTACCCACTCTCCCGAAAGATCCTCCGGCAATTGATCCACTACATGAATAAATCCGTCACCACTCTTCTGCACATCCAGAACCTCCATCCGGCCGCCACCTTTCTCCTGTGTAAGCCATCCGGTATCGGCCACCTGCCCACCGCTCTCGGCATAAAACGGAGATCGGTTCAGTTTCAGAGCCGGATGTTTCCCTTCCGCAGAAACGCCCGTGACCTCCACTTCGGCACTCAACCGGTCGTAACCTACAAACTCAAATGAAGTATCGGTATTCGTAAGGATGGTCCAGCCATCGGTACCACCACCTGCTGCACCAAACCTTCCGGCTGCGCGAGCGCGCTGTTTCTGCTCCTGCATGAGCTCCTCGAAACGATGCGTATCTACATCGATACCCTTCTCACGAGCCATCAGCCGTGTCAGGTCTATCGGAAACCCGTAGGTGTCATGCAGGCGAAACGCATCTTCTCCAGTCAGCTCTCCACCTGCAGACATCTGTTCAAACAGCTCGATTCCCTGTCCCAAAGTCTTAAGAAAACTCTTCTCCTCCGAATGCACCACCCCCGAAACGTACTCTTCCTGCGCTTTCAGATCAGGAAAGAGAGCTGAGAACTGACCGGCCAGAACCGGCACCAGCTTGTAGAGGAATGGCTCCCTGAACTCCAGCCTGTCCCAGCCATACCGCACCGCTCTTCGAAGAATGCGGCGGATCACAAAACCCCTCCCCTCATTGGATGGTGAAGCCCCATCGGCAATCGGAAAAGCGACGGCTCGTATATGATCGGTAATCACGCGCATAGCGATATCACTTCTCTCATCAGTACCATATTTCCGCCCCGCCATCTCTGATATGGCATCCAGAAGCGGTGCAAAGATGTCTGAATCGTAATTGGATCGCTTGCCCTGCAGAACCGCACAGATCCTCTCGAAGCCCATTCCGGTATCCACGTGCTGTGCCGGCAGCTTCTCGAGAGATCCATCCTCCCTGCGATTATACTGAATGAAGACCAGATTCCAGATCTCCATCACTCTTGGGTCGTCCTGATTGACCAACTCGCTGCCGGGCACCTTTTTTCTCTCGCTATCCGGCCGAAGGTCTATATGAACCTCCGAACAGGGGCCACAGGGGCCCGCCTCTCCCATCTCCCAGAAATTGTCTCTCTTTCCAAAACGGAGGATTTGATCGGGACGGATTCCGGTTTCGCTCTTCCAGAGAGCGATCGACTCCTCATCAGCCGGAATACCCTCCCCTTCGCTGCCTTCAAAAACGGTTGCATAGAGCCGGTCGGGTTCCAGCCCCCAACGATCCACCAGCAGCTCCCAGGCCCAGGAGATCGCCTCCTTCTTGAAGTAATCTCCAAAAGACCAGTTCCCCAGCATTTCGAACAGAGTGTGATGGTACGTATCGTGCCCCACCTCTTCCAGATCGTTGTGTTTTCCACTCACACGGATGCAACGCTGCGTATTGGCTGCGCGCCTCCAGAGCTTACCTCCATCCCGGACACCCTTCTTCTCCCCGAGAAAGATCGGTTTGAAAGGGTTCATACCAGCATTGATAAAGAGTAGCGTGGGATCGTTCTGCGGTACTACAGGCACACCCTCTGTAATCAGGTGCTCCTTCTCCCGAAAAAAATCGAAAAACTCCTGGCGAATCAGGTCGGATGATTTCTGGGTCATGACAGTTCTTTTGAGCCTTTTTACGAAGCCCTGAAGATAGAAAAAAACGGGATGAACCTCATCCGGCTCTTCCCCGATTCTCCCCTGCTGTCTGTATATTACGAACACCATATATTGTGCACACCCTGACCGCCACGGCGCAAACACGATACGAAACCCTGAACCTGACTCTCGGACCCATGATTCTCAAGAAACTGCTCAACTTCTTCTTTCGAGGCCTCCTCTTTATCTTTCCTGTATTCGCCACCTTCGCCATCGTTCTTCTACTCATCGACTGGGCGAACGACCTCTTCAACCGGCTGCTCTTCAACTGGCTCTCCGTTCAGATCCCCGGCCTGGGAATCCTGACCGCCATCACCCTCATCACACTGCTCGGCTTTCTGGTTTCACGCGCATTCTCCCGGCCCCTCTTCAGCCTCATGGAACGGTTGATGGCGCGCACCCCACTCATCAAAATTCTCTACAACGCCCTGCGGGACCTTACCGCTGCCTTTGTGAGTGATAAGAAAAAGTTCAACAAACCGGTTCTCTTTACCCTGGCCGAGGGCCTGGATCGCATCGGATTTATCACAGAGGAGGACCTCTCCATCCTCTCACTGGAAAACCGTGTAGCAGTCTACTGCCCACACTCCTACAACTTCTCCGGAAACCTGTTTCTGGTGAGCCGGGATCGGATACGACCGCTCGTTCTTCCACCGGCCGATGTGATGAAGTTCGCCGTTACGGCCGGGGTTGCCCATATCGAATCAGAAGAGTAACATACGACACGCCCGTTATAAACCCCGCAACCCTACAGAATCGCACTCATGACATCTCCCCTTGCCCCGCACCTCGGCATTTTGAGAGAGGACTTTCCACACACCAGGGAGGGTGTGATCTGGATGAACCATGCAGCCGTGAGCCCTCTCTCCAGCACGGTTTGCAACGAGATCCACCGTCATCTGAGAGTACGAAACCGTGGTCCGTTCAACCTCTTCGAGGGCTCGCAGCAGGCCATCGCCGAGTGCCGCGGCCGGATTGCCGGGCTCATAGGAGCTCCCTCTACCGACCAGATCGCCTTTACCCGCAACACATCCGACGGCCTCAATATTATTGCAGAAGGGATACGCTGGAACAAGGGAGACGAGATCCTGCTCAACAATCTGGAGTTCCCCGCGAACATCCAGCCCTGGCGTGCACTGGAGAGGCGGGGGGTTACTCTAAGAATTTTAAAAAACAGGAATGGACGCATAGAAACAGAGGACCTGGTGAAGGCGATCACCCCCTCCACCCGCCTGCTCAGCATCAGTGCTGTGCAGTACCAGACCGGCCATCGGGCCGACCTGAAAGCGATTGGGCAGTTCTGCAGCGAACACAATATCCTCTTTGTCGTTGATGCGATCCAGCATCTGGGCGCCGGCGCCATCGACGTTCAAAGCGCCCGGATCGATGCCGTAGCCACGGGCGGTCACAAGTGGCTTATGGCCCCCATGGGAGCCGGTTTTCTATATCTGTCCGACCAATTGAAAGATCAGTTCGACCCTCCCCGGACGGGCTGGCTCTCGGTTGAAGACCCCCTGAAGATGCATCTGTACGAACAGCCCTGGCTCGACACCGCCCGGCGCCTGGAAACGGGCACACCCGGCATCATCGGAATCATCGGGTTGAACCGGTCCCTCAAAACGCTGTCCAACGCCGGTTACCTGAAAATCGAACAGCACATTTCGTCGCTCACGCGGACTCTTACCGAAACCATTGAGAGCTGGAACGAGTGCCGTCTGGCCACGCCTCTGGACCCCGGCCAGAGGGGAGGCATCGTGACGTTCACTCCCCCTGCCGGTAAAGAAGCTTCCTCTATAACGGCTGCTCTTCAAAAGCAGAAGATTGCCATCTCGGACAGGGAGGGAATGCTTCGCATATCGCCCCACTTCTACAACACCCCTGAAGAGGTGGAAACCGTGCTCGGGAGCCTGAAGAGAGAACTCGGCATCAAAGAATGATCAATCTGGCCAAACAGATCGGACACCTCATTCTGGATACCCTGAACAAAGCTCTGGATGACGATATTATGACGATGGGAGCGGCCATCGCCTTCTACACCATATTCTCTATCGCTCCCATCTTTCTCATCATTGTAGCCCTGTCCGGCATCTTTATAAGCGAGGAGGTTCTCTCCGAACAGATCAAAGAGCAGATCAAAGAGCTGCTGGGCGGCGACATGGCAGAAAACCTGATGCAGTTTCTGAACGAACACTCGTTGCAGTCCGGTAGCATCGTTACCACCATCTTCGCAACACTTATCATCATATTCGGAGCCACCACCGTAATAAACCAGCTCAAATTAAGCCTGAACAGCATCTGGAACGTCACAGAGGTAAAAATCAGCTCTGTCTGGAAATTCCTGCTGAACCGGCTCCTCTCATTCGGGATGGTCATCGTGATAAGCCTTCTGCTTCTCTCCTCATTGATTGCGGAAGCGATGATTGCATTGTTGGCTGCACTGATCTTCGATCTGGTTCCGTTTATTCAGGTCGACTTCTACCGGATACTGACCCAAATCACCACCCTGGGCTTTGCAATCACCTTCTTTGCCCTCATTTTCAGAATCCTTCCCGACGTCAACGTCTCCTGGAAGCATATATTTGTGGGAGCCACCGTTACCACCCTCCTCTTCCTGCTGGGTAAATATCTGATTGGCTTCTATCTCTCCACCACCGGACTTCAGGCCACCTACAAGGCAGCCGGCACCCTGGTCATCTTTATCATCTGGGTCTACTATAACGTACTTACCATCCTGTTAGGTGCAGTCTTCACGCAGGTCTATACCGACCGGTATGGCGGAACCATACTCCCCTACAGTTTTGTCGTGCTCAGAGAAAAAATCCGTGCAGTCGTATCGGAAGAAGAACCCTCCGAAACCGAAGAGCAACAAGGCGAGAAAAAGGAGTGACGACGCATACATACAGGTCTGGCGGATCGGTTCAGTCCATGACAAAATGGATCCTGCCGGTTATAACCCGTTCAGCCCGGAACCGGTTCCTGTTCGAGCGGGAACTTCATGATTCTACCTGCCAGCCTCTCCAACTCTTCCCCTGCATGGCTTGCCATAAGAAAGATAGCTCCCCGATTCACTTCTTCGGAAAAGAGCTCGATAGCACGCTTTCTCGCGGTCACATCCAACCCCCTCAGCGGCTCATCCAGAACAAGCACTCTGGGCCGGGCGATCAGTGCGGCTGCAATCTGTGCCTTTTTTTTCATGCCGGTAGAGTAGGTTCCCACCGGATCGGTACGAGATTCATCCAGTTCCAGACGGTCAAACAGTTCGCTGATTCGCCCTTCTGAATTCTCATCCCATGCATTTCGCGCCCTGAGCACCCACTCCAGCAACTCGACAGCAGTAAGATAGGTGGGAAGGCTCTCCTCGTCGTGAACCAGCCCCACATGCTGCAGATAGTTCCAGGGCTTCTCATGAATATTCTGGCCGCCATAGAGAACCTGTCCCGATGTCGGGAACGTATTCACCGACAGGAGCCTCAGAAAAGTCGTCTTTCCGGAGCCGTTGGGCCCGGTGAGGCCTACCGCTTCCCCGGGCCGGAACTCTTCGGAAATTTCGGTGAATATCGGTTTGCCGGCGGTGTACTGCTTGGTAACCGATTCGACCACTATTGAGGGTTCTTTATCCATTCTGTTCTGCATATCAGGAGATCCAGCGTCGTTCATGTCTCAAGTGAATCAGAACCGCGGCAAGCAGGGCGGTTCCGAGGTAGAAGAGGCCTGCCTGAAAAATCATACTCCAGCTGAAAAGGCCGAAAAGGCCCATCATGAGAGCCATGCTGGCAAGCAGGGGAAGCAGCCATCGAACCTGAACCCAGAAACGGGTCCAGACCCATTCAGAGAGCCGGTCAAGATGTCTGAGCCACCAGACCGGAGCGAGCGATGCATTGGCGGTAAAGAGCAGCAGAGTATGATGAAGGAGCGCGAAAAGCAGCCACAGGATATACATAGCCTCCTCACCCGGTCTCTGGTAGGCCACTACCCATACGAACAGGTGCCCCAGAGCGACCCAGCGGCCAGCCGGTATTTTCCGATCGAGCTGCAGGGTAAACGCCCAGCTGTGTGCTGTCCATCGCACCGGTATCCACCAGAGCTGGTGCGGCCGGACAGGCTCCCGTCCACTGCCTGCATCGGAACCGCTACCGAAAAACTCACCGAAAAAAGCGTGGGTTCGATAGAAAAAACGATCAGCCGACCTTGCCGGAAGTCGAGCCGCGGCCAGGCCGGCCAGTGCCATCAACAGAGCGATCCCCGCTTCCCCGGCCAATCCGAAAAATGCGTTGAGGAAGGCGCCTGAAACCACCCCCATCATCCCCAGAACGGATACCTTTCCCGAAACCAGCAAGCTGGGTATGGAGCCCGGGTCCACCGGGTACTTGGCTATGGCCGATAGAGACTGACGTGCCTCCCTGCCCTTCTCCCCCTCCTGCCACTCCTGAGAGCTGGCCCCCACCTGCAGATACCGGGTTGAAGCGTAGAGCCACAGGCCAGTCAGGAACAAAACGCCGTAAACAAGCAACAAGCCCCGATCTGCCAGATCGCCTTCTGGCCACTCTGTGCCCCCCAGGGCGATGACCACTACCGGAACCAGTCCGATTCCCCACACCATGCGCTGCCCCTTCAGATAGTGGCGCCATATCGAGTTGGGAGAGAGGTTCAGGAGTTGAATCCAGACAGTTTTGCGATCGGGAAAGGAGAGATAGGGCAGAATAAAGGCGATCAGCCCGGCCATACCGAACAGAAAGTAGCGCATCGCTACCACCCGCTCGCCGAGATCCGCATCCCGAACCATCGTAAAGAAGAGAGTACCGGCCAGCAGTGCTGTAAGGCCGATAGAGAGGCGGTTGGCTATGCTATTCTGTTCCGGAAGCTTCATCTCGTTCATTTCCTTGCAAGAGCGCCCAATATACAAGTTTCCGAATCAAACCATGAAGCGTTACCGGGGTAGTATTTCGGTCTCATCCGTTGCGATCGTATCGTCAGGCAGGCCCGGTTCTACTCCCTCACTTCGAGGAGTGACCAGCAGCAGGCGGCCATCCATCATGTCCACGACCACCCGCAGGCCGCTGGACAAACCGCCGTCGTGATTTACATGGATCAGCCAGCCGGTACGGAGCTCCAGTCGGTCTTTGTCGGTACGAAAGGGAACAACCATTCGGGTACCGTTCGAGGAGAGATCCTCTCTTGAGACATCATACATTACAACCTCACCCTCATCTCCGGCCCATCGAAGTGTCTCGCCGTCCAGCATATCCATCGCCCTGGAGAGCTCGTAGTTGGGATTCTCCGGCACATAGAACTCAGGGTACCAGTTTCCCCAGATCCGGTTCACCCCGTGTGCGTCCATCACCACTGTGATTCGTGTATCGTGAATCGGTAAACCGTTCACCTGTTGGCCTTCAAAGACCACCTTCCACTCAATGGCGCGGCTGTCTATATCGGGCCCTTCACAGATGACACACCCCCTCAGATCCTCCATTGCGAGTACCTGAAGTCGGGACGGGTCCTGGACACCCGTAAAATCCCGGTTCAGCAAGAGTGCCTCCCGCGCCGCGCGGGCCAGCGTATCGGGGCGGTTCATCTCTATGCGAACCACCTGCCGGTTCTCACAGGGTGTGCCGTTCTCCGGAAAGAGGATGCGGCTAAATCCGGTAAGCCCATAGATATTGAGTGTAGAGCAGATGTGTCCATCGTTTAGCTCGTGAAACGTGCTGTTTAGCTCCTGTAGTTGGGAGAGGCTAAGCGGATCGATCCGGTCCGGATAGACTAGGCCGTCATCTACCTCGAACACATTACATGAACAGAGCAGAGACAGGAGGGCGGCGAAAGGAAAAAATTGTTTCAATCGGAACATCAGCGATTGGCAAATCAGGGTTTTTGCAAGATAGTGACCAGAATTCAGATTCACAACGGACACCCATTAGACGCTTTACCCTGCCTCCCAATTGTATTAGATTAGGGCGAATAAACGCTTCACCTTCTCCTCACAAAATGAACATAGTCGTCTGCATCAAACAGGTACCCGATATCGAAGCCCCTGCCCGACTGGAAGGTGGAGAGTTGAAGCCGGATATGAGCCGGATGGTGCTTAACGCATACGATGCGTCTGCAGTGGAAGCGGCCCTTGTTTTAACGGAGAAGCACGGCGGAGAAGTTAGCCTGCTGCTTGCCGGGCCGGAATCGGCCAGTGAAACGATCCGCAAAGCACTGGCGATGGGAGCTCATCGGGCCCTGCATATTGTTACAGACATCTCTCCAGACGAGATGGACTCCGCCAACTCTGCAATCCTTCTGGCAGAAGCACTTAAAAAGATGGAGTTCGACTTTGTGTTTTGTGGAAAACAGTCTCAGGACAGCGACGCCGGCCTGGCGGGCGCCATGATCGCGCAGAAGCTTGGCGTACCTTTTGTCGGGAATGCAACAGCCCTGGAGTGGAGTGAGGAGGAGTTGGTAGTTACCCGGCAGGACGACCGGGGCAGAGAGCGCATTGCCCTCCCCTCGCCCGGCCTGGTCACCTGCTCCAACGACATGAACGAACCGCGTATTGCGGGGCTCAGAGGAATTATGCAAGCGAAGAGCAAGCCTCTGGAAACCACGCCAGTATCGGAGCTCGGGCTGTCGGCCGCAGAACTGAAAGCCAGAACTGTGGTCCGGAGCGTAGAGGAGAAGCCGGGGCGGCAGGCGGGAGTTAAACTTGAAGGAGAACCCGAAGAGTTGGTCCGGGAGATGTTTCGGCTGCTGCCGGAGGAGTATCTGAATGAGTGAATGGGTTGTGGTTTGTCTCGACAGCCGGGACGGAGAGATTTCGGCATCCACTCTTTCATGGGTCAGGGAGTGCCAATCCCGGGCACAGCAGGCCGGCTATCAAACTGGTGCGCTCGTCATTGGCCCCGGAAGCAAAGAGAGAATAGAGAAGCTGGAGGGAGCGGGGCTGTCCCGAATCTGGAGGGTACAATCGGAAGCCCTGGAGAGCCCACTGAACGCTCCCCACTTGCAAGCGATTGAACAGGCCCTGAGGACGATTGCCCCGAAAGCCGCCGTGTTCCCCTCTTCCGAGAGCAGCCGCGAGATGCTCGGAGCCCTCGCTTCGGCACTCGATGCACCCGCACTTCCCGACCTCGTTTCATATTCGTTTACAGAAGAGGGTGCCGAGGGCAAGCGTCCCGTGATG
Organism: Balneolaceae bacterium; assembly: GCA_040880485.1. Taxonomy (GTDB): domain Bacteria; phylum Bacteroidota; class Rhodothermia; order Balneolales; family Balneolaceae; genus JBBDIJ01. Next base: position 74,232 of record JBBDIJ010000002.1, on the reverse strand, counting down.
GCATCCCGCTTTCTGGCCAGAGTATCGGCTGACGGGACCCCGGTGCTGCTCTCGGTTCGGCCCGGCTCCTCCACCGCCCCGCCGGCGGGAGGCCCGGTCCCGCTGCCTGAACCGGAGATCATCGAGGTCAAGCACCCCGATCGTGACCGTACCGCCCGGCTACTGGAACAGCTGATGCCCGACGGACAGAGAACCAACCTTGCCGAGGCTGAAAAAATCGTTGCTGCCGGCAGGGGAGTTCGGGACCCGGAGGGTGTTCAACTCATCGAAGAGCTGGCCGGACTACTGAACGCCTCCATCGGGGCTTCACGCGCCCTTACTGAATCGGGCGTCTTCGATCCCTCCCTTCAGATTGGTCAGACTGGAAAAGTAGTCTCCCCCCGACTCTACATTGCCGTTGGGATTTCGGGGGCCATTCAGCATGTAGCCGGCATGATCAACAGTGATTTCATAGTGGCTATTAACAGAGACCCCGATGCGCCTATTTTTGATATTGCCGATATAGGGCTGGTCGGAGATCTCTACAAGATCCTGCCACTGCTCATTGAAGAGCTGAAAAAGCGAGGTGGAGATGGATGACACTTTCGACTGTATTATTGTAGGCGGGGGTGTGGCAGGGCTTTCGGCTGCAATGACACTGGCCCGCAGCGGCCTCTCCTTCCTGCTTGTTGAGAGAGGGGAATTTCCGGGGGCAAAGAATGTTTCGGGTGGTATCCTCTGGGGAGAGGATCTCTCCCGCCTGGTGCCCGGATTCGAGACAGAGGAGGCGGGCTGGGAACGCTACATCAACCACCGAAGGCTCTCCTTTCTGGACAGCCAGAGTGCATTCTCTCTGGACTTCAAGTCCGAACGTTTCGACACACCACCCTGGACCGGGATTTCGGTGTTGCGTTCCCGCTTCGACCGCTGGCTGGCAGAAAAAACGGAGGCGGCCATTTCAGAGGGCCCTGCCGCAGGCAGTTCGCTGATTGCCACGGGTATACTGGTTGATGAGATCCTGATCGAAGAGGGCCGGGCCGTTGGAATCCGTGCCGGAGGCGAATCGTTTCCGGCCCGATCTGTCATTCTGGCCGAAGGAGTGAATAATCTGCTCACCCGCCAGGTGGGCCTGCAGCACTCCAGGGTGCCGGACGACTCGATGCTGACGGGGGTCAAGGAGATTATACGATTCGATCGCCAGGTGCTGGAGAACCGGTTTCAGCTACGTGGGCAGAGCGGGGTAACGTACGAGTTTGTCGGTGATTCGACCCTGGGTGTAGAAGGTGGCGGTTTTCTGTACACCAACCGCGACTCTGTATCCATCGGCCTGGTACTTGGACTGCACGATTTGCGGGAAAAAGGCCACAAACCGTACGATATCCTTTCCCGATTCAAGGAGCATCCGGTGATTCGCGATATGATTGCCGGCGGCGAAACGGTGGAGTACTCTTCCCATGTAGTCTCATCCGGAGACCGAAACCTGATTCCGAAAGAGCTCTGCATGGATGGCCTGCTGGTATGCGGTGAAGCAGCCCACCTTCTCATGAACAACGGAAGAGCTATTCAGGGGATGGACTTCGCGATGAGATCCGGCATGCTGGCGGCCGAGACCATTCTTGAAGCCCATGAGGCGCAGGACTTCGGTCTGCCGGTCCTGAAAGGGTATCAGAAAAAACTGGACGAGAGCTTTGTCATGAAACAGATCAACGGGTTTCAGGGTGCGGTCGAGCTGCTACACGATCCGGTTCTCTACCGCAAGGTTCCGCCACTTCTCTGCAGCTTCGGCCAGAAATACTTCTCTGTTCGTAACGAACCGTCTCGAAAGGCGAGGAGGCTCTTTGCCGAATCTGTGAAAGAACACGCCTCCTGGCGGGAGATGATACAAGTCGGGATAAAAGGGTTGAGATCATTATGAGTAGAATAGATGTGAACCGGAACGAACCAAAAAGCAGTGAAAGATCCGACAGTCAGGCCGAACTGAGCCGCCGCCTGGGTACGGTGCGCTATCGGAATCAGTCGAAAAGTGATTTCAAGCCGCACATTAAGGTCAACACCGACATCTGTAACTCCACCTGCCCTCACAGGGGCACTACCACCACCTGTCCTGCCAACTGCTACACCATCGACGACCATGGAGTCGTCCATTTTCAGGTAGAAGACTGTATCGAGTGTGGCACCTGTATGTATGTCTGCGACCAGGGGGCGGTGAGCTGGGAGTTCCCCGACCCGGAGAAGGGCCGCGGGGTCACCTGGAATTTCGGATAACAGGCCGAAGGACAGAATTAAAACAGAACAGACTGAAAAACAGATGATAAATCAGGAGGAACAATGAACAGAGAGGATATTTTACTCTTCGAATCCGAACTGGGTGAAGAGGAACGCATGATTATGGAGAGTGCGCGCGAATATGCGCAGAAGTATCTCGAACCCCGCGCACTGAAAGGGAATCAGGAGGGATATTTTGACCCGGAGATTCCGAAAGAGCTGGGCGACATGGGTCTGCTGGGTGCGGCATCGAGCCCGAAGTACGGTGGAGGCGGCGCCAGCCACACTGCTTACGGTCTTATCGCACGCGAACTGGAGCGGGTCGACTCTGGCTACCGCTCCTTCATGTCGGTTCAATCCTCCCTGGTGATGTACCCTATTGAAACCTTTGGCACCGAAGAGCAGAAAAAACGTTTCCTGCCCTCGCTGGCCAACGGTGAACTCATCGGCTGCTTTGGCCTCACCGAACCGGATCACGGTTCCGACCCCGGCTCCATGGTCACCAGTGCCATGAAAACCGACGGAGGCTATATCCTGAATGGGGCCAAGATGTGGATCACCAATGCACCCATCGCAGGCCTGGCCATCGTCTGGGCCCAAACCCGGGAGAAGAAGGGGGATGATCCCGTGATCAGAGGGTTTCTTGTGGAGCGCGGCATGGAGGGCTTCTCCACACCGGTCACTACACAGAAGATGAGCCTTCGTGCATCCAGTACCGGCGAACTCATCTTCGAAGATCTGTTCGTACCCGACGAAAACGTCTTTCCGGAGATCCGCGGTCTCAAAGGGCCCTTCATGTGTCTGAACAGCGCCCGGTACGGCATCGTCTGGGGTGCGACCGGGGCGGCGGAAAACTGTTTTGAACGCGCCCTGAACTACGTGTCGGATCGTAAACAGTTTGGGCAGCCCCTGTCGGCCACACAGCTTGTACAGACCAAACTGGCCAACATGGCCACCTCCATCACCACCATGCAGATGCTCGCCTGGCGCATCGGCGCGCTCAAAGACTCCGGCCGGGACAATCACCAGATGGTATCGCTCGCCAAGCGGCACAACGTGAATACCGCTCTCGAGATCGCCCGAACAGCCCGGGATATGCATGGGGGCAACGGCATCACCGGAGAGTACCGGGTGATCCATCACATGGTAAACCTGGAGTCGGTGAACACCTATGAGGGCACCTACGATATACATGGCCTTATACTGGGCCGGGAGCTGACCGGCATTCAGGCCTTTACTCCGCTGGGCAACCCATAAAAAAATTTCAACTACCGTTTGGCATTCACCTTCGATTTGCGTTATTTACACATATATTGCATATACCAATAACCTGGCTCTATGGATAACGCACAACTGACCCGAAAACAGAAGGAGTTTTTCGACTTCATTCTGGACTACAAGAAAGAGCACGATGTCTGGCCTACCTACCGCGAAATTGCGGACGCCTTCGACTACCGCTCACCCAACAGTGTAACCCAGAATATTCAGGCACTCCTGAAAAAGGAGTATCTGGTCAGAAAGGATGACAACGAATATGACCTCCACCCGCGCCTCAGGAAGAAAAAGAGAGAGAAAGAGACTCCGGGTATTCCGGTTCGCGGACTGATTGCTGCCGGGTATTTACAGGAAGCGGTAGAAGCCGACCTCGGCAAGATCACCCTGCAGACTATTTTCCCGGACATGAACCGTATCTTTGCACTGCGTGTATCGGGTATGAGCATGAGGGATGCCGGTATTTTCGACGGAGACTTCGTCCTGCTCATGGATTCCGATATTTCGGACGGAGATATCGGCGCCGTCCTGTACGACGGAGAGACCAGCCTGAAACGGGTCTACTATGACGAGAACGGTCTGCGACTGGAGCCGGCCAATGAAGAGTATGATGAGATCGTCATCGAACCGGATATGTTTGAGGATGTCCGGGTGATCGGAAAGTATGTGGGGCACGTAAACCGGACCGGAATCCATCGGGCTGAACCGGTTCGTGCTGCACGCTAAATCATTTTTCCAGAATCGCCTTCCCTGCTGGAGAGCTTGTCCAGATGCTCGTGTATGGTCTCCAGTTTTCTGTTCTCACCACATCTCGCATCGTATAGCTGCGAATCCCTGATCCAGGCCCTTCCTCCATCGCGGCGGAAATTGCTATGGTTCTTGAGTGCAAATGCTTGTCTGTGCAGGTCGGGAAGTGCCTTCTTCATCTCCATATCGGTCGCGTCTCGGTTGTTGCTATTCATGGGCTCTGTTGAAAATAAACGTTCCAAAGGAACTTTTCCCCTCATTTCGGAGCAACCGCCCCTTTCTTTTAGGAAGGTAAAGTTTTATATTTCTTGTCTGTCCATTGCATGCCGGTGGCAGAAGGTACAAAATGAATGTTTTTAATTAATCAGGACACAATGTACGCTGTTATTGAGATTGGCGGGCATCAATACAAGGTTGCCGAAAAAGATACGATTTTTGTAAACCGGCTGAACACGGAAGAGGAGAAGGTGACTGTAGATCGCGTTCTCCTTTTGAAAGACAAAAAAGGTGAGGTTCAGTTCGGCAAACCGATAGTCGAAGGAGCGAAGGTAGAGGCCAAAATCGTCGATCACCTGAAAGCCGATAAAGTCATCGTATTCAAGAAAAAACGCCGCAAGGGCTACAAAGTCAAACGCGGACACAGGCAGCCGTTGACACAACTGCAAATTGAGAAAATCTCCTGAAGGAGGATTGAGTTATGGCACACAAGAAAGGTCAGGGTTCAACCCGAAACGGACGTGACTCCCAATCGAAACGACTTGGCGTGAAGAAGTCTGGCGGACAGGTGGTCCGTGCCGGAAACATCATTGTGCGCCAGCGCGGCACCAAGTTTCACCCAGGTGAACTGGTTGGGCGCGGAGGAGACGATACACTCTTCGCTACAGCCGACGGCCAGGTTCAGTTTGTCACACGGAACGGCAGAAAGTATGTCAATATCGTTCCGGCTTCCTGAACCCGATCAAATCAAATGAGAAGAGCCCTGTATCCGAATAGGATGCAGGGTTTTTTTATGTCCTCAGGTTTCCGATTTTCATAACAGGCAGAACTGACCACCACACAAATGATCCCATGAGCAGACCCATTCCAGGCCTTGCGCCACACAGACTCAATAACATCTTCTGCATCGGCCTCAACTACAGGCTGCACGCCAAAGAGATGAACTCCGCCATCCCCCGGGAACCGATGGTGTTCCTGAAACCGAACAGTGCCGTTATCTTCGAAGGGGAACCGGTTCTCCTTCCCTCCCGCTCATCCGATGTACACCATGAGATCGAAATGGTCATTGCTGTAGGCGGACACGGAAAAAACGTAACAGACGACGAGGTGGCGCCGCTCATAGCCGGTGTTGCTGTGGGCATCGACTTCACTGCCAGAGATCTCCAGCAGAAAGCAAAAAGCCAGGGCACGCCCTGGTCTCTTGCAAAGGGTTTTGACACCTTCGCACCCGTCAGCCGATTCATCAGGCTGGAAGATGCGGGAGACCTTCAGAACCTGCAGCTCACCCTGAATGTGAATGGAGAGATCCGTCAGCAGGAGAGCACTTCAGATATGATCTTCACCGTCCGTGAAGTCATACGATACCTCTCCGAAGTCTTTACTCTGCAGCCGGGCGACCTGATCTATACCGGCACACCGAGTGGAGTAGGGCCGGTTCAATCCGGAGATTCTCTCACAGCCACACTTGGAGAGGAGCTCATAACGTTACATGTGGATGTGGCCTGAATTGAAATATTCTCTCTTTACGCTTCTGCTCTCTGTTCTCCTCTATCTGCTGCCCGGCAGGGTGGCAGTCGTTGCGCAGGACCTCTCCTTTCTGGAGGAGAACCCTGCCTATCTCTGGCCGACCGACGCCAGCCCCTACCTCTCTTCCACATTCGGAGAGACGCGCTCTGCCCATTTTCATGCAGGCCTGGACATTCGGACCTGGGGTAGAGAGGGATACCAGGTATTTGCCGCCAGAGACGGGGAAGTGTATCGTATCATGACGGGCCCCAAAGGGTACGGTAATGGGATCACCCTGAAGCATGAAGACGGCTCATTTTCTATCTATGCCCATCTGAACCGATTCGAGCCCTACCTGCAGGCCTGGGCCGATTCGATTCGAATGGCCGACTACCAATTCGAAATGGATGAGCGGGTGGAACCGGGCACTTTTACAGTGCGTCAGGGAGAGCGGATCGGCTACACAGGTTCTACCGGAGTCGGGCCTCCCCATCTCCATTTTGAACTGCGTACCCCCGACAACCACCCCTTCAACCCGCTGCTCACCAACCTGTCTATTGATGACAACCTGCCACCTGTATTCTCCTCCCTTGCCGTCACCCGGCTGGACCCGCAAACCCTGCAGCCGGCGGGAACCGAACTCCTGTTTCCGGAGCGCCGGGACGGCGAGTTTCACTTCGGGTCTATGGATACTGATGGTCCTTTTGGCCTGGCTGTAAACGCCCACGACAGGGCCAACAACACCCCGAATGTCTATGCCGTATATACGCTGACCCTGATCCATGAAGCAGACACTCTGTATCACGGCACAAAGAACTATTTCAGCTATGATGATGCACCCCAAATGTTTATCGATCGCGATTTTCAGCTGCTGAGAGAACAGCGGCAGGGTTATCAACGCCTCTATGTGACCGATGGCAATTCGCTTCCCTTCTATCAAACGGATGCCCGAAGAGGTGTGGTGGATCTTCCTGAAGGCAACCACGAGCTCAAAATCATTGCCGCCGACTACTTCGGCAACCGGGCTACAGGGCGCTTGTCCGTTCAGGTACGTGATCGATTTGAACCGGTTACCGGCCAGATCGAGCGAATTCCGGCCTATCCCGCCCCTCAGAAACAAGAAGATCTTCAGTGCCGGCCGGTTGCACCTGTCCAGGCACAACGAATAGAACCCGAGCCACTGTTCCACACTCCCTCGCCTCATGAGCCGGACAGTTCCGTTTTGAACGGAGCGCGAATCTGCCGGGAGAACCGGAGCGATGAACAGAGCGGCGGCCCTCGGGAGAGCACAACCCGAATCCTTCGAAAGAAGCTGGCCCCCAACGAAAATCAGGTTATCGAACTTGCCCGGCCCTCTCTCCGGATTCAGTTCTCTGAAAAGGCACTGTTCGACACCCTGAATCTGGAGGTAGAACTCTCAGAAATAGATGATCTGCCGGTCATACGGTTCCACCCCGGGCGTATCCCTCTTCAATCCCATGCGACTATCCAGCTTATTCTCGACGAACCAGCTTCAGGAGAGGTGAGCCGGTACGGCCTCTATAGCTACGATGAGAGGCGCGAACGTTATTCACTGGTGGGGAGTAGCCGTGGAACCCAGCTAATCCGCGGCCGGTTCAACGAGCTGCAGACGCTCTACGTTCTGGAGGACCTGGAGCCTCCCACAGTGGGCCCGGCTCGTATGGCGAAGACTCTGGGCGGAGCCCACGTGGTGCATATAGAGGTACTGGACGAGATGTCCGGAATCGATTATCAACACTCGGAAATACGTGTAAATGGATTGCGCGGAATCACGGAGTATGATCCCGAAAAAGAGAGACTCACATTCTACCTCCCCGGTTTTACACCTGAAGAGGAGAATCGTGTTTCATTAACCGTTCTGGACGGTGTTGGAAATCGTACAGAGAGGAGTTGGATCCTGCCGGAAGCGCCCCTGTAAATGGCTGCCCTTGTCGAAGAGTTGCCCTCAGCGTTACTGAAGGGCGATGCAACTGATCTCCACTCTGGATCCCTTCGGAAGCTCCTTTACAGCAACCGTCTCCCTCGCAGGAGGATCTTGCGGGAAGTAGTGGCCATACACCTCGTTCACACTTGCAAAGTCCTTCATGTCAGCAAGATAGATAGTGCACTTAATGACACGTCCGAAACTGCTACCGGCCTCGGAGAGAACGTGTTTCAGGTTCTCCATCACCTGTCTGGCCTGCACAGAGACATCCCCCTGAACCATCTCCATCGTTTGGGGGTCCAGCGGTATCTGTCCGGAGCACCAGACAAACCCTCCCGCAGTTGTGGCCTGGCTATAGGGGCCTATCGCTTCCGGTGCCTTGTCGGTATAGACGATATTTCTGTCTTTCATAACGTTCCGTTTGTGTGGGGTTCATCCATATCGGTCAATCGGCTGTAAATTGCATAAAAAAAGTGTATACGATCAACCTTTTAATACAGTTAAAGAGATGCAGGTCAGACAGAGCCGGTGTTTCACGACCGGCACCCACAGCCTGTACGTTTATTGCGGATCGCCCATTATATGATTACTTTCATATCGTTCAGAAATAGTCGCGCATAGCACCTGAAACTGAGCTTGCGCTGTATGGAGCGAGAGCGGGCCAATGTTGTGCACCCTGTCGCTCCAAACCAAACCTTAAGTCAACTTGTACGACATGAATCTGAGATCAATTACCCTGCTCTTTCTTACAGCCGGCCTGCTCTGGAGTTGCAGTCCGATGGATCCGATTACGCGTGAAGTGAAAACCCATTTTGAAAACTTAAACTACGAAGAGGCTGTGGCCGCAGCAGATTCAGCGCTGCAGGAAAACCCGGCCAATGCACTTGCACACTACTACCGTGGTGTTTCGTACGGGATGATGGCAAGTACAATTCAGCCGCCTGCCGACCGAATACCCTACTATCAGGAGCTGCGCTCCTCCCTGGAGGAGGCCCGCCGTTATTTTGAGTCGATGGAGGATGAACCGCCTGCAGAATATAATGAGATCGAAGGGATTATCATTGAATTCTGGTCGGCCGAACACAACATCGCCGCAGAGATCTATCTGAGCGACAGCCTGAGGGCCGAAACACCCAATCCGGATGAAGCGATAGTAAGCCACCTGAAGAATGCAATCACCATTGAACCGGACAGCGCACTCAGCTACATCGTACTCTCCTCCATCCTGCACCAACAGGGAGATACACAGAGTGCGATGGAGTATTACGAGGAGGCGATGCCCCGACTGGACCCGCCACAGGTGGAAGACTACGACTATATGATTGGATCCTACTTCATGCATGAGCGGTTTGAAGATGCACGGGATCTTTCTTTGGAAGCGAGAGAACTGTATCCCGACGAAGACCTTTTCATACAATATCTTGCGGATGCTTACCTGCGTCTCGATAATGCCGATGAAGCGATCGCGCTCATACGTGGTCTTGTAGAGAGCGACCCGAACAACCCCCGATTCCAATATATCCTGGGATCACAGATCTATCACCTGGCGGACCAGGAGTATCTGATCCCCGCTTCCACCACATTCAGACAGGCCTTGTCCATAATGGAACAGCTCGATGACCTGAGCGGCCAGGAGCAGGCAGACCTTCAGGAGCATATCGATGAACTACTGGCCAAAGCGGAGGAGCTGGAGCAGCAAGGCGAAGAGCTCAGTATAGAAGCCACGGAGGCCCTGAATCTCTCAGTGGAACTGGATGGCGACATGCCAGAACCGTGGCATGTTCTTGGCGTGATTCATCAGAACAGAGCCGCCTCCTTCTTTGACAAGAGAAACAATACACTGGACAATGACCAGGCAATGGAGTACGACGAGCTTGGTATGGAACAGCTGGAACACGCCCGTGAGTATTATGAAAATGCAGTCGAGCTGAGCCCGGACAGAAACAACTACTGGTTCGCACTCTTTCAGGTCTACACCGGACTGGGATTGGATGATCTGGCAGAAGAAGCTCTGGAACGTTCCGAGCAGTAACCCAAACCTGTAATCTGAGCACCACAACATTGATCAACAGAGATATCAAAACCCGACTGGCGCGCTTGCTGCCCGCCGTCGGGTTCTTTTTTTTATTAGCATCTTGCGGCAATCACCAGCAACTACTCGAGAAGTCGAAAGAGCAGTTTCAAAGTGGGCAGCCGGAAACCGCACTCGCTGAGGTGAACCGGATACTTGCCGACGATCCTGGCCATACAGGTGCACGAATCCTGAAAGCGGAAATCCTGGCCGATATGGCTTTCTCGACCGACCCACCAGCTCTAAGGCTGCAGCACTATCGGGAGATGCGTGCCGTGCTGGAACCGGATAACGGGGAGGATCAGAACTTCCTCGAAAAGAGAAAAGAGGTCATTTACACCTCCTGGTCCCGGGAACAGGGGGCTGCAGTACGAAGCCTGCCCAGGGAGGGCAACGACCCCGGCAGTTTAATGTATAGCATGGCGATGGACCATTTCGAGAATGCACTTGCCATCAACCCCGACAGCAGTACCACCTGGAAGCTGAAATCAACAGCGCACTACCGGCACGGCGATGTGTCCCTTGCCGTGCAAACGCTTGAAAAAGCGACTGAGACTTTGCAACCGGTTCCCGCCGATTTCAGAGAAAGGCTCGCTTTCCTTTACCTGGAGGAGGGGCAACTGGACCGATCCATCAGGGCCTATGAAACACTTTACGATCAGGATCCGGAAAATGTCTCCTGGGCGATGGGCCTGGCCAACGCCTACATCCTTGCCGCCCAGCATTTCAACTCTGTCCCCCTGCTTCGCCAACTTTCGGAAGAGCATCCTGAAAACATCAACACCTACGAAGCTCTTACAACAGAGCTCTACTTTCTTATTCAGACCGAAATCAACGGGATCATAGATGCAGCCACAGCCGGCACTGGCGATGTACTTTCCGAAGAGTGGCCTGGCCTCGAAGAGTTGCTGCTGGAAGCTGAAGATCATCTGAGAGTGGTACAGGAGCGGCATCCCGATCCTGATGAGTTTACCTATTTGGCCGCTTCTTTCTACAAGAACAGTGCGGCCGCGCTCTTACGCCTCGCCTCACATACCAGCCAGGAACCGTCACCTCAAATCCGGGAGCGGGCACACGTCCTGCTTCACCGCTCGGTGCCTCTCTGGGAAGCTATTGCCGACAGGAATCCTGAAAATCCGGAGATCTGGAGAAGCATCTATCAGGTCTACAGGCAGCTGGACCTGAACGCCGAAGCCGACGCAATAGAACACCGTATTAACCTATAAACCCTCTATTCCGAGAAGCTCCAGATGAAATTCAATACCCGAACCATCCATTTTGGACAGAAACCGGAAGAGACGACCGGTGCGGTCATGCCGCCCATCTTTCAAACCTCCACCTTCGTACAGGAAGCGCCCAATGTGAACCAGGGGTACGACTATGCGCGTGTAGGAAATCCTACCCGTACAGCACTTGAAAAACTTCTCGCAGGGCTGGAAGAGGGCGATCAATGTGCCTGCCTGGCCAGCGGGTGTGCCGCAGCCGATGCCGTGATGAAGACCCTTCGGCCCGGTGATCATGTGATCTCCTCGGCCGACCTCTATGGTGGCAGTTACCGACTCTTCCGACAGGTGTTTGAGCCGTTCGGCATTCGCTTCAGCTTTGTAGATATGACCGATGTACAGAATGTAGTTGATGCACTGGACAGGAAGACCCGGATGATCTGGGTAGAAACCCCAACCAATCCCCTGCTTCGCATTGCAGATATCGAAGAGATCGCAAAGATAGCCAGGGAGAGAGAGATTTTAACAGTGGTGGATAACACATTCTCCTCCCCTGCCCTGCAACAGCCTCTGAAACTGGGTGCCGACGCCGTCGTTCACTCTACGACCAAATACCTGGGAGGGCACTCCGATGTAATCGGGGGAGCGGTCATCTCGTCCAATCCGGAGTTTATGGAGAAGATCCGGTTTCAGGTGAAGACCACAGGAGCTGTTCCCGGCCCAATGGACTGCTATCTGCTGCTAAGAGGTGTGAAAACCCTGAGCCTACGCGTCGAAAGAGCCATGCAGAACGCCGGAGCTATCGCAAGCTACCTTGAGCAGCACTCCGGAAGCGGTACAGTCCACTATCCCGGGCTCGATTCGCACCCTCAAAAGAAGCTGGCTGCAAAGCAGATGAGTGGTTTCGGCGCCATGGTCTCCTTCTCTCTCAAGGAAGATTCAATGGAGTCTGCCATCCGCTTTATGCAAAAAACCCGGATCTTTACTCTTGCAGAGAGTCTTGGTGGAGTTGAATCCCTGATCAGCCATCCTGCATCCATGACCCACGGTTCCATACCAAAAGAGATGCGGGAAAAGGGCGGGCTTAAAGACTCCCTCATCCGCTTGTCTGTTGGCATTGAGGATATAGAAGACCTGATTGAAGATCTTGAACAGGCGTTTTAAACCAACAGGTACCGGCCTATGAACGAGGTTGTCGTTGTACAGGCAAAGAGGACTCCAATCGGCTCCTGGGGAGGCCGGCTCTCCGGATTCAGTGCGCCGGAGCTTGGTGGCATGGCCCTGTTTGAACTGATCAAACAGTCCGGTCTTCCACCGAACGAAGTCGATGAAGTGTTACTGGGACAGGTGTTAACAGCCGGTTGCGGCCAGGCTCCCGCCAGGCAGGCTGCACTTAAAGGGGGGCTGCCGAACCGGACACCCTCCACCGGAGTAAACAAAGTGTGTGCCTCCGGAATGAAAGCGGTCATGCTCGCTACCGACCAGATAAGGGCAGGACAGGCGAACTGTATCATTGCAGGTGGCATGGAGAGCATGAGCCGAGTCCCCTACTACCTTCCAAAGGAGCGATTTGGAGCCCGTCTCGGGCATTCAGAGGCACTGGACGGGATTTTGAAAGATGGCCTCTGGGACGTATATAACGACTATCACATGGGGTGTGCGGCAGAGCTCTGTGCAAGGGAGAAAAAAATTAGCCGGGAGCGTCAGGATCAGTACGCCATTCGTTCGTACAAGAGAGCACAGGAAGCCATTGAGAAAGGGTGGTTCAACGAAGAGACCATCCGGATCAAAATCCGTGAACGCGGCAAGGAACCCTATATGATGGAGCATGACGAAGAGCCCGGACGGGTACGCTTCGACAAGGTCCCTCTGCTTAAACCTGCATTTGAAAATGAGGGAAGCGTAACGGCGGCCAACGCCAGCACTCTGAGTGACGGTGCGGCTGGCCTCCTGTTGATGTCGAAAGATCGAGCCGCCTCCCTGGGGCTCGCACCTATTGCGAAAATTTTGAGCCATGCAAGCACGGCACGAGAGCCGGAGTGGTTTACGACAGCACCGGCGGACGCCATCCCGGCAGCATTGAAGCGAGCCGGCGCCTCCACAACAGATATCGATCTTTATGAGATCAACGAGGCTTTTTCTGTTGTAGCGCTGGCTAACATGGATCTGCTTGACCTCTCACCTGAGATAGTCAATATCCAGGGTGGTGCAGTGAGCCTCGGCCATCCGATCGGCTGTTCCGGAGCCCGCATTCTGGTCACTCTCCTGCATGCACTCGCCCGGACCGGGGGAAACCTCGGTTGTGCAGCGGTCTGCAATGGCGGTGGCGGTGCATCAGCCATGGTTGTAGAGCGAATGTAATGTCCCGTAAAGGCACGTCGCTCACTTGACAATTTAAATAACCGAAGCTATTATATTTTCAGAAGCTTGTTTATAGTGATTACGATCCGTTTTACTGGAAAATTTCATACATTGCCATTCAGGCATGTCTAACAACGACCGATTTGTCATGAGAACTCCATTCAGAATCCTCACCACCCTTCTGGTCGCAGCCACACTTGCGATCCTGGGGACTACCGCTCAGGCCCAGGTGGGTATCACCGCGGTCCCCTTCCTTCAGATTGAGCCCGATTCCCGTGCTGCGGGTATGGGAAGCACGGGGGTCGCCATTGCCGACAACGCAAATGCGATCTTCTGGAATCCGGCTGGACTTGCCTGGCAGCATGGCAATCAGATCAGTATCACACACGCAAGCTGGCTCCCGGCTTTTAATGCCGACCTTTTTTATGACTATCTGGTCGGAAAGTACCACATTGAAGGGATTGGAACAGTGGGCGGGCACATCACTTTTCTCAATCTGGGAGAGCAGATCCGGACCGATAATCAGGGCATCGAGCAAGGGCGCTTCAACAGTTACGAACTTGCAGCCGGCCTCTCCTACGGATATGAAGTGAACGAAAATTTAGCAGTTGGAACGGGCCTGCGCTTCATCTACAGCAGCCTGGCCGACGGAGATGTGGGAGGGCAGAAAATCAATCCCGGAACCACGGTTGGGCTGGATCTCGCCAGCCTTTACCGCTCCGATGCATTCGTGATGTTCAATCGAAACGCACATTTAAAGGCCGGTCTCAGCATCTCCAACATCGGTCCCGGGGTACAATACACCGATAATGCCCAGAAGGATCCTCTCCCCACTGTTTTACGTATCGGCGGTGCATACACAACGGATCTGGACAGGGATGGAATCAACCGGCTCACCCTGGCAACAGATCTGTCCAAGGTGATGGCAAGAACGGAGATGACCGTCACCGGAACCGACACGACATACGAAGCGATGAGCTCTTTTGGAGCACTCTTCGGCTCCTGGAACAGTCTGGAACGATTTAATGGAAGTGAAATGGTAGAATTGGGCCTCCTTCAGCAGTTCATGGTGGGCGTCGGGGCCGAATACTGGTATAACAACCAGTTCGCATTGCGCACAGGATATTACTACGAACATCCTGAGAACGGGAATCGCGAATATATATCTCTGGGTGCCGGCCTGCGCTACAATATGTTCGGTGTAGACTTCAGCTACATCTATGCCCTCGAAGACGATCACCCACTCGCCAATACGATGCGATTCAGTGTCCTGCTGAACTTCTGACAAAAACTGACTCTTCGCGGACACCAGTTCCCTCTCTTCAGGCGTTTCCTTTTCGCAATCCCTTTTCACTCTCAGCGGGGAAACCCGTATTTTGGTGTACATATGTATTGGATCAAGTTTATTTTTACAAACAGATGGTTCTATATCCTCTCAATCTCCCTGATTGTAGCGGGTGGTTTGGGCATATTGATCCTGGATCGGCTCATTATGCCTGTCTACACAAATTATAACGAAGGCGTAACGGTTCCGGATGTAACCAAGATCTCACTGGAAGAGGCAGAGCAAGTTCTCTCTGATTATGGATTCCGATTCGAAGTGATGGATCGTCGGGCACACACCGCCTATCCGGCCGACTACATTATCGATCAGGCCCCACCCGCGAGACAGATTGTAAAACCGAATCGCAAGATCTACCTGACCGTAAACACTGCAATACGGCCCACCGCCGTGGTACCGAATGTAGCCGGAATGTCTCTCCGGAATGCCACGATACAGATCGAAAATTACGGCCTGAGCCTCGGAGGCGTGAGCATGGAGTCCGGTGAGTTTCGGAACACCGTGTTAAGGCAGTCTCTCGCCCCCGGAGACACAGTAGATCAGGGAGCGGTTGTAGACCTGACCGTGAGCGACGGACTTGGTGACGAAATCGTACAGGTACCGGAAATTGCGGGTTTGAACCTGAATGAAGCGCAGCAGCGGCTTGGGGAGGTCGGCCTGTTCGTGTCAGACATTCATTATGAGGAGGCAGAGGACCTTGCCCCCTACACGATCATCTCCTACCTTCCCGACACTGCCGAAATGAGAGAAGGAGAATACCTTACACTCATCGTTTCAGAGCGTCTGGACATCGAAGAGGTAGATGAAGCAGGTGCCATTATCGACACTGGAAATAACGAGCAAAACAGCAATGAAGATGTGGACCCGGATGAATTGGACAATGAGGAACCCGACAATCCGGACATTGAAGAAGTAAACGAATAACGACCCGGATGGACCACTCTTTACCTGTCATCGCCCCCTCCATTCTTGCCGCTGACTTTTCGTCCCTGAAAAGTGAGATTCTTCAATGTGTGGATGGCGGAGCAACCTGGATTCATTGTGATGTGATGGATGGAAATTTTGTACCCAACATCACCTTTGGTGCTGATGTGATTGCATCCATTGCCGACATTTCTGACGATCTGTTCATTGATGTACATCTGATGGTAGAAGAACCTGAACACCTGCTGGAGTCCATCGCCGATGCGGGTGCAGATCTGATAACCGTCCATCAGGAGACCTGCCGCCACCTGCACCGAACCCTGCAACAGATTCGATCCCTCGGCTGCATGTGCGGAGTAGCACTGAACCCGGCGACGCCCGGCGACGCCATCCGGCCTGTGACCTACATGATGGATATGGCCGTTGTTATGAGTGTGAACCCCGGCTATGGCGGGCAGTCGTTCATACCTGAAAGCTGCCGTAAGATCGAAGAGATTGTAAAAATACGCAGTGAAGAAAAAGCAGATTTTCTGATTCAGATTGACGGGGGCATAGGACCGAAAAGTATTGGAAAAGCAGTTAAGGCTGGCGCTGAAGTCCTTGTAGCCGGTACCGCCATCTTTCAGGCAGAATCCATTACAGAGAGTATTCAATCCCTCAGGAAACTGGCGGAAACTGCAAATCAAAGTTGAATAGGACTACTATCGAAAAACAGGGCGACATAGATGAACAGGAGTTGATGATTGAAGATATTGAACCGGTCCTCATCTTCGGTTTTCGCGACGAACACCTTGCACGCATCGATCGGGCTTTCCCCGCTACTCAGGTTACAGCCCGCGGCAACAGGATCAAGATGCTGGGTCCCAGTCAAGAGGTAGAGACGCTCACAGGAATTTTCAGGGAGCTCATCGTGCTGGCAAAACAGAACCGCCAGGTCTCTGCCTCCGACCTGGAAACCCTGCTGGCCCTTGAAGAGAGAGTCGAATCGGCCGAATCATCGGAAAAGCCGTTCAAAAAGGAGAGTGGAGACATCATCCTTCACACTCACAACGGTGAAGTGGTCGCGGCAAAAACTCCCGGCCAGCGAGCGCTGGTCAAAGCATCGGTCAATAACGACATCGTCTTTGCCATTGGACCGGCGGGTACCGGTAAAACATTCACATCGGTCGCACTGGCGGTACAGGCTCTCAAACAGAGGCGTATCAAGAAGATCATTCTGGTCCGTCCTGCTGTAGAAGCGGGAGAAAACCTGGGTTTTTTGCCGGGAGACCTAAAAGAGAAGATCGACCCCTACCTGCGACCGCTCTACGACGCCCTCGAAGAGATGATCGAGTTCGACAAACTGGAGTACCAACTTGATAAAAATGTAATTGAAATCGCCCCTCTCGCCTACATGCGTGGCCGAACGTTGAACAACGCTTTTGTCATTCTCGATGAAGCCCAGAATGCGACCTACACCCAGATGAAGATGTTCCTGACCCGGATCGGGTTCAACAGTTGTGCCATCATTACCGGTGACGTAACCCAGACCGACCTCCCCCGCACTCAGCAGTCGGGACTCAGCTCGATACGAGATGTACTCAGCAAAATTGAAGGGATCTCGTTTGTCGATCTGGATCAGCGGGATGTCGTACGGCACCGTTTGGTGCGTGAGATCATCGAAGCGTATGAAAAGCATGAGGATAAGAGAGGCAAGAAGGGATGAAGCCCACGGCAGCAGCACTCTATGAAGGCACCTTCTCTGTTGGCCTGGACAAACGGTTCAACCCGATTGCCCGGGATGAACCTCCTGCCCGCCAATCACTCAAGCTCTCCATTAACCCCTTTTTGATCCAAACCGGGTCCCGAAACATTCTGTTCGATACTGGCCTGGGGTCGTTCGGGGAGAACACATCCACAAATACACTACTTGAAAATCTGCAGAAGCACGGCCTGGCCGAAGGAGATATCACCGATATTTTTATGAGTCATCTCCACATCGACCACCTGGGTGGCCTCGCCGGCAGGGATTCCGGATTCTGGGAGCTCACTTTTCCGGATGCTATTCTCCGGGTATCGGGTGAGGAGTGGGAGAAACTGACCAATGCAGAGAGCACACCGGACAACGAAACCCGCCTGGAGTTCCTCTACTTCCTGGAATCCCGGATGGAGATCGAAGCGGTAGCAGACGGAGAGAAGCCCATTCCCGAAGTGACGATACAAACCATCGGTGGACATACGGAATACTCTCTGGCCCTTCACTTCCATAGCGATGGTGTGCGATTTCTGATGGCCGGTGATGTGATTGGTACCAAAGGGGCTATCAACCGCACCTATGCTGCCAAGTATGACTACGACCCCCAACAATCGACAAGGATGCGCAAGGAGCTTGCCGACCTGGCGCTAAAAGAGGGTTACGCGATCATGGCCTATCACGAAACCGATTCGCCAATCTTTCGGGTTACGGACTATACAGAAGGAAAAGGGTACCGCACCGAACCCTGGACAGCGTAGCACCCGTCTGTTGTACATTTAGCCACACAGTAAGCACTCACTACCCACTAAAGTAGATGTAGATGGTCACGATCAGGATCATCAGAAGTGCAGAGAGAATCACATCTTTTCTGTTCCAGCTCAATCGATTCTCACGCTTATCCTCTTCCGAGAGGGTCGAGTAGGTCAGGCCAGCTATGCGCTTCTCGTCAGGAGGAGGAGTGGCGAGGCTCACGGCAACCATCACCACAATACAGGTGATAAAAATGAGCAGACTGTAGTACTGAAAAAAGATATTGCTAACCACCCACAGAAAACTGCCGTTTGCATATTCAAATCCGTCGATCAACATCACCGGTGTATCGACGGCCAGACGGAAGAGGCCCATAGCCATCCCGACACCCAGGGCCGCCAGACAGCCTTCACGATTCAGGCGTTTGTAGAAAATACCCATGAAAAAGACCACGAAAATAGGCGGCGCAAGATAGGACTGAACCCCCTGCAGATAGTCATATAGCCCGCGACTTCCCTGTATGACAGGAATCCATAGGAGGCCAATGATCACCATAATGATGGTGGCAAGACGGCCCATCCAGACGAGGCGCTCTTCGGACGACTCAGGCCGATACTTCTTGTAAAAGTCCATCGTAAAGAGAGTAGAAGAGGCGTTAAAGACTCCGGCCAGTGAACTCATGAGAGCCGCAAGCAGGCCGGCAACCACCAGCCCGCGAATTCCCACCGGAAGAACATGAGTCACCAGAAGGGGAAAAGCCGCCTGTGCATTCTCTGTAATTACCTCTCCGTCCGGCCCAACCAGATGCTGCTGCAAAGACGCAATCTCGCCCGACTCTGCCAGCGCCCAGGTAATGATTCCTGGAATGATGAAAATGAACACCGGAAGCAGTTTCAAAAATGCGGCCATAATACTACCGCGTCGTGCCTCCTGTATATTGGCAGCGCCCAGAGCCCGCTGAACAATATACTGATCTGTTGTCCAGTACCAGAGGCCAACTATAGGTGCAGCGAAAAGCATCCCCAGCCATGGGTAATTACTATTGAAGTACCATGCCATGCGTCCCTCCTCCCGTACGGGTGCCCAGGTACTCTCCACACCCTCCGGTACCAGCGGTTTCCAGAGGTTGAACATCTCCGGCCCCGCAATTTCGTAGAGCCGGTTCCACCCCCCGATCGCCTGGAGGCCATAATAGAGCACAAGCAGAGATCCGAAAACGAGTACCACGGTCTGAATGGCCTCGGTATATGCCACCGCACGCAATCCCCCAAGAACCGTATAGGCTCCGGTAAACAGGATCACCAGTATGGAACCGATCCAGAAGCTGTTAAGCCCCATAAACGTCAGCTCGGGAATAAGCACACTGAAAACGATTCCTCCGGCAAAGATTCCGACCGCAATTTTGGTGAGCACATAGGCAATAAGCGAGATTCCGGAAAGAAGCGAACGGGCAAGCGGAGAGAAGCGACGCTCCAGAAACTCCGGCATCGTAAACACTTTGGAGCGAATGTAGAAGGGAACCATCACCCAGCCCAGCACCAGAAGACACCAGGCGTGAAGCTCGTAGTGAGCCATGGCCACCCCGTCCGTAGCGCCGGAACCTGCAAGCCCGACCAGGTGCTCCGAACCGATATTCGAAGAGAAGATAGATGCACCCACAATGAAGAAACCGAGGTGCCGACCCGCCAAAAAGTAGTCGGCGGGTGTCTGCTGTGCCTGCCGGATAACCCACCAGGCCACCCCGCCAATCAGCAGAAAGTAGAGGCCGATAACGGCCCAGTCCAGCCATGCCAATACTCCCATAAGAGCGTATCCATTTGTTGAAAGCGAAAAAAAACCGTCAAGGACCTGTCACCTTGCCGGTCTCATATCAATCCGTACCAAACCGATAGATCGTCTTCGTGCGATACTCCTCACCGGAAAGCAGAACCGTCGAGGGAAAATCGGGTTGATTGGGCGAATCCGGATAGTGCTGCGGTTCAAGACAGAAACCGGAATTGACCTCAAACGGAACTCCGTCTGAACTTTTTAGCGAACCGTCCAGAAAATTTCCTGTATAGAACTGTATCCCGGGCTCCGTAGTGAGCACCTCCAGTGTGCGGCCGCTATACGGATCACGAACCATCGCCGAACTTCGAAGCACACCCTCCTCGCCGTTCAGTACAAAATTGTGATCATACCCGCCATCCACCTGATCGTACCGCTCTTCAGGTCTCCGGGCTCCCCGGAAATCGAACGGCGTTCCCTGTACACTCCGCAGTTCTCCGGTCGGTATCAGGTTCTCATTCACCGGGGTGAACCGGTCTGCATTCAGGCGTACCTCGTGTTCCAGAATACTACGGGAGAGATCGGCCGTCAAATTAAAATAGCTATGGGCCGTCAGGTTCACATGAGTCGCCTTATCCGTAATGGCTTTGTAGCCGATAGTGAGTTCATTCTCCCGTCCAACTGTATAGATCACCTCCACATCCAGATTTCCGGGATAGCCCTCTTCCCCGTCCGGGCTCTGGTAGGTCATACGCAGAGCGGTCTCCGCACACGGTTCCGCCTCCCAGTAGACCTTATCGAACCCGATCTCCCCGCCATGAAGATGATTTTCACCGTCGTTTTTGGCAAGCGTGTAGACCCGGCCATCCAGTTCAAACTCTCCTCCGGCAATCCGGTTCCCGTAACGGCCTATAAGTGCACCGAAGTAGGGGTGGCCGGCCAGATAGGTGTCCAGATCGTCGAATCCGAGTACCACATTTCCTGAACGGCCCTCGCGATCCGGTACTTTCAAAGAGGTAATAATTCCACCCAGATTAATAATCTTTACCTCCAGACCCCCTTCGCCGGTTATCGTAAATCGGCTCACTTTACGCCCATCTTTCAACTTCCCGAAATGCTCTTCTGTAATGCCCATATAGATTGTTTATCCGTTTTAACTACCGGTACCCGCTCTTCCATCGCAGTAGGCCAGCCGGTACAGACTCTTCCATCTTTGGCAACCAGCCGGTTCAACCCGTAAAGAAAGATGGATAGTGAGAAAAATTTTAGTAAAAATCTACTCGGAAAACCGGGGTAATGCGAGAGTCTGGCCCCACTCACCGGTGCGACGCTCCGCCACATAGAGCGAGTCGGAAGTCACACGTACCGCCATGAACTCTCCGGGTCCCGACTCCTTCTGTGTGGACCCGACACAGAATACCGGAATATTCCGCCACTCGCTGAATTGAATGTTGTGAGAGTGGCCGTGGAATATGGCCAGAATGTTGTAGTCCCGAATAGCCTCATAAAAATCTTCCTGCTCCTGTTCGGTCCACCAAAGGTCGCCCCAATCGTCAAACCCGTAGTGGAAATAGAGAATGATCTGCCGGCCGCTCTGCCCCACCTGTTCGGCCAGATCTTTCTCCAGGAACTGCAGGCTCTCCTCCGGTTCCCGAAACGATCGGGTAAAGTAGTGGCACCAGCCACACTCCGAATCCCACTCGTAGCTCGGGTAACTGTTCAGGTTCACAATGTGGAGGTCGTCCCAACTCCAGGAGTAGTGGAGCCCGTTTTCCGAAATGTTCGTCACACCAGGCCTGTTCGTGTTTCTTTCACGTATCCCGCTGCGAACCGCTCCATCCACCTCTCCGTCGTGATTGCCAAAGCCCTCATAGACGGGGTATTGCAGCCTTCTATCACCGGTAAGTCCGTAATCTTCCAGGAAGGCCTGCCACTCTTCCGGCTCTCCATCCTCCGTCATATCGCCCGAAACGAGAAGTCCTCTGGGCGTGTCGGTCTCGCCTCCGAATGGCCAGGGCGTCCCTGGGAGGCGGTTCATCTCCTCAATGGCCCGGCGATTATACATTGCTACCGAATCACTGATCCCGTAGTGAATGTCGGAGGCGACCAGGAAGGTAACATCGGTCTGTCCGGGTGCACTGCATTGCAGAAAAAAAGGGGCCAAAAGTACGAGCAGTACGGCTTTTGGCTGGTAGAATCGATGGAAATTCGTAGCTGCTCCCACTCTGAATGCTGCAAAGGTCATCTATCTTCCTCTCTCTTATCCTCCAGTTCGGAGTCGTCCGAATCCTTCGCTTTTTTAAATTCACGAAACCCCTGTCCCAGCCCTTTGGCCAGTCCGGGAATCCGTTTCGCACCAAAAAGAAAGACGATGACCAACAAAATAATCAGCCACTCAAAACCACCTAATCCCATACTTTACTCCGGTTTCTGGCTCCGGCGGCCGGCCCGAACGGGGTTCCTGCACCTGCCGGATCGTTAAAAAATTACCGGCCTTTTAATGGCCGGGCAGGAGGGAATCTATCACAAATTCGGGTGATTGCCCAACTCCTGATTACACAGGCGCTCCCTTACTTTGGCTGAAGCGAACCGGTATATTTCTTAAGGTAGGCCGTTGGCGACAACCCGGTCACCTTCTTGAACTGCCGGTTGAAGTTCGAGACGTTGTTGAACCCGCTGTCGTAACAGATCTGGGAGACATTCAGGTCGGTGTTTCGCAGCAGTTTGCACGCCTGCGAGACGCGCACTTCATTCAGAAATTGCGTAAAGGTCTTCCGTGTCCGCTGCTTGAAAAAGTGACAGAAGGCTGCCGGGCTGTAGTTCGCAATAAGCGCCACCTCCTTCAGCTTGATATCGCGCTTGTAGTTGGAGAAGATATAGGTAATAACATCGTTCACCCTACGGTTCTCATTATCGGTAAGCGGGTCCGGCGTGCTTACGGCGGAGAGGTATTCGTAATTTTGGGATGAGGCCAACTCATTCAAAATGGAGAGCATCTCCTGAAACTGATCGAAATCGGAAGTCTCGGAGAAGCCGGCCAGCTTCTTCCCCAACCGTACGGAGATCTCCGGGTCGAACCGAATACCGCGGCCCGACCGCTCAATCAGGTGCCGGACGGATGACATTTCGGCGATGTTGAAAAACCCCTCTCCCAGTGAGTTCTCGTGAAAAAAGATGGTGACAGCCCTGGATCGCAGCTCGTTCTCCGCATTAAAATAGCGCTCGTCACTTTTAAACAGATGACTTTGATCCGGTCCGATCAGAAACAGGTTCCCCTCTTCGAACGGTATGATAGAGTCGTTCAGGAAAAGATCCCCCGACCCCGAGATAATGTAGCTGAGCTGAAGTTCCGGATGGTAGTGCAGCCTGTCGTAGAACCAGGGCTGGTTGTCATGCTGTACAAGAAACGCCTGCTTCCCCGTTTTGGGGATTCGGAAGAAGATGGACTTGTCTTGCATATTTTCCTAAAATTGGATTGAACCTCAAATATCTTGGCCTATATATTACCAATATATCCGGTTTTTGATAAACATTGTATCACAATTCGTAATTTTTGACTACAAGCAGATAAAAAAGTATAAGACTTCCACTTGAAACCGGGCTACCTTGAACGTGTCGTAATCCAGCGGCAGACCCATGAGAGATGCGGGCCCTGTTGAGCGGCATTCACAACCGTAAACTTATACTCAAGGAAGAAGACAATGAAAGTAAACTGGAATGGTGTATTTCCCGCCGTTACTACAAAATTCGATAAAAACGGCAACCTGGACCTGAAGATGTTCGAAACCAATATTCGCGCGCAGATCGAGGCCGGCGTGAACGGAATCGTTCTGGGTGGAACCCTTGGTGAGGCGAGCACGCTCAAAAACGAAGAGAAACTGCAACTGGTGAGTAAAACCGTCGACATCGTCGATGGAAAGATCCCGGTGATCATGAACATCGCCGAACAGACAACCGACGATGCGATTCAGGCAGCCAGCGATGCCGAAAAGCATGGTGCTTCCGGCCTGATGATGCTACCACCCATGCGTTACAAGGCGGATGACAGAGAGACCGTCACCTATTATAAAGAGGTAGCCTCATCCACGAAGCTTCCGATGATGGTCTACAACAACCCGGTCGACTACGGCATCGAAGTCACCCTCGACATGTTCGAAGAGCTTATTGAGCACGACAACATTCAGGCGGTCAAAGAGTCTACAAGAGACATCTCCAATGTGACCCGCATGAAAAACCGTTTCGGCGACCGGATCAAAATTCTCGGCGGGGTAGACACACTGGCCCTCGAAGAGCTCTGCATGGGTGCCGACGGATGGGTCGCCGGCCTGGTCTGCGCCTTCCCACGCGAAACTGTAGTCATCTTCAAGCTCGCAAAAGCGGGACGCCTGGATGAAGCGCTCAAGATCTATCGCTGGTTCCTGCCCCTTCTGGAGCTGGACATTACCCCCAAACTGGTACAAAACATCAAACTGGCGGAAGTGGCTACCGGAATCGGTACCGAGCATGTTCGCAAACCCAGACTCGACCTTGTGGGTGAAGAGCGCAAGCGGGTACTCGGAATCATCGATACAGCCATGGCCAATCGCCCGAAACTACCGAAGATTTAACTTTAGGTAGCAGGCCGGCCGTCGCGAGCAACGCTGCAGAGGCAGCCAGATCATGACCATTACAGGAGTCAACTATATCGGTTCAGAGGAGTCGCGAAACGGAAAAGATACGTTTCAGGCTCCCGATCCGGCAAACAACACCACCCTTCCCGAACCCTTCTACATTGCAACCGAAAAAGAGGTTGACCGGGCCATGGAGAGTGCGAACAACGCATTCCCTGCCTATCGAGACCTCTCCGGCAAACGCAAGGCAGAATTTCTGGAGGCCATTGCCCAAGAGATTCTCTCGCTCGGGCCCACACTGTTGAACCGCGCTTCGGCCGAAACCGGATATCCAACCGGCCGAATAGAGGGAGAGCGAGGGCGTACCGTCCATCAGCTCAGGCTCTTCGCAGAACTGTTGTGCGAAGGCTCCTGGGTTGATGCACGCATCGACACGGCCGATCCCGGCCGGGAACCGGCACCGAAACCGGATATCCGCAACATGCTCGTTCCGATAGGCCCGGTTGTGGTCTTTGGCGCCAGTAACTTTCCACTCGCATTCTCCACCGCAGGGGGCGACACCGCCTCTGCTCTTGCTGCCGGCTGCCCGGTCGTGGTAAAGGCTCACGAATCGCACCCTGGCACCAACGAACTGGTAGCCAGGGCCATTCTGAAGGCCGCTGAGAAGACCAAAATGCCCAACGGCATTTTCAGTTCTCTGAACGGAATGGGCGAGACCGGACAGGCGCTGGTGCGCCATCCGATGACTCGCGCCATCGGATTTACCGGCTCCACCCACGTCGGAACGGCCATCTACAGAAGTGCGGCTGCGCGCGAACACCCCATCCCTGTGTATGCAGAGATGGGAAGCGTGAACCCGATCTTTCTGTTGCCCGAAAAACTGAAATCGGACAGTTCGTCCCTGGCCGCAGAGTGTGCCGCTTCTGTAACCCTTACCTTCGGACAGTTCTGTACGAATCCCGGCCTGATATTCGCCATAGAGGGAGATTCTCTGCCCCCATTTCTCGATCATCTGGCTGGAAAACTGCACCAATCGGAGACGATGTGCATGCTGAACCCCGGAATCGCCGGTAACTACCGCGAGAATCGGGACCGCGTCTTTTCACAAAAGGGAGTGGATGTACTCGTAGAACCGGGACAGGAGGAGGGCACCTACAGCAGCGCAGCTCTGGCTGTAACCACGTCGAAACAGTTTCTGGAGAACCCGGTGTTGCATGAAGAAGTGTTCGGGCCCTTTACCCTGGTCGTCAAGTGCTCCGGCGAAGCGGAGTTGGCCGCAGCCGCAGAAAAACTGAATGGGCAGCTGGCCATCTCCCTGATGGGAACGGAATCCGAGCTGAGCCGGTTCGATGAGCTCATAAAAGTACTGCGTGAAAAAGCGGGCCGGGTGATCTTCAACGATGTTCCAACCGGTGTGGAAGTGTGCCACTCCATGATGCATGGCGGCCCCTTTCCCTCTACAAGCGACTCCAAATTTACATCCGTCGGAACTTCTGCCATCCGCAGATTCGTGCGGCCTGTAGCCTTTCAGAACTGTCCGGATGCGCTGCTTCCCGACGAGCTGAAGGAGAAGAACCCGCTCGGCATCTGGAGGCTGGTCGATGGAGAGCAGAGCCGAGAGGCAGGTTCAGATCTTTAATTACTTTATACCCATGCAACAGTTCGACAGAGAAACCATACTGAACGCCCTGGCCTACAACGAATTCATTCCGGCCATCCGGAAAGCCTACTCCGGAAAAGAGGATGACTACAACGTACCGGCGCGGTCATTCCTGAAATTTGGAAACGGCGTGAGTTCGACCGACTCCACCCTGCTCATCATGCCCGCCTGGCGGGACGGCCACTGGCTGGGAATCAAGCAGGTGACCCTGTCTCCACACAACGGAGAAGCGGGCCGCCCCACTCTTCAGGGGGTGTACACTCTTTTTAACGCCGAAACAGGCACGCCGGTAGCCCTCTTCAATGCGGCGGCCATCACCGCCAGACGCACAGCTGCCAAGTCGGCCGTCGCCGCAGACCTGCTCTCCCGCAAAGATTCGGAGTCCCTGCTGATGGTAGGAACCGGAAGCCTGAGTGGGGAGCTGATCCAGGCCCACAGTGCCGTGCGGCCCCTCCGCAAGATTCGAATCTGGGAACACACACCCGGAAACGGAGACAAACTGATAGACCGGCTGCCGAAACTGGAAGCAGATGTAGAGGTCATCTCCGACCTGGAGAGCGCTGTGAAGAGCTCGGATATTGTATCAGTAGCCACCATGAGCACAGAACCGCTCATCTTCGGAGAGTGGTTGCAGGAGGGGCAACACCTGGATATGGTAGGAGCCTACCGTACAGATATGCGCGAAGGGGACGATGAGGCCCTCACGAGGAGCTCGCTGTTTATAGACCATCACGATGCATGGCACGAAACGGGAGACCTGGCCATTCCGGTTCAAAAGGGTGTCATCACAGAAAACGACGCCAGCGCGACCCTGTTTGAACTCTGCCGCGGGGCGAAAGAGGGCCGAAAATCAGATCGCGAAATTACCTATTTTAAGTCCACCGGACATGCGCTGGAGGACCTCACCGCCGCCCTGTTCGTCTATAACAAACTTCACTCAACGACCTGACAGACAAACACATGGCAGTTAAACGTTTTTTCTGTATTGACTCTCACACCTGTGGGAACCCGGTTCGGCTGGTGGCCGGAGGCGGCCCCCTGCTGGAGGGGAAAAACATGAGCGAGAAGAGACAACACTTTCTGAAAGAGTTCGACTGGATCCGCAAGGGTCTTATGTTTGAACCACGCGGCCACGACATGATGTCTGGCAGCATCCTCTACCCGCCCTCCGACCCCGACAACGATATCGGCATCCTCTTTATCGAGACCAGTGGCTGCCTCCCCATGTGTGGGCACGGCACCATCGGTACGGTTACTGTGATGATTCAGGAAGGGTTGGTAACCCCCAAAACACCCGGCCAACTGAAACTGGAAGTGCCTGCCGGACGGGTCAATGTAACCTACAAGGAGGAGAACGGCCGCGTGACCTCCGTACGCCTCACCAACATTGCCAGCTATCTTGCCGCACAGGATTTACAGGTAGAGTGCGAAGAGCTGGGCACCCTGACCGTGGATGTGAGCTACGGAGGCAACTACTACGCCATCGTAGATCCACAAAAGAACTTCTCCGGAATCCAGGACTACAATGCCGAAGACCTGGTCCGATGGAGCCGGGAGATCCGCAAGACGATGAACCGGGACCACACCTTTGTGCATCCGGACAACCCGACCATCAACGGGGTGAGTCACATTCTCTGGACCGGAGAGACGATTGATCCGAAAGCGACCGCCCGTAACGCCGTCTTCTATGGCGACAAGGCGATCGACCGCTCCCCCTGCGGCACGGGAACCAGCGCACGCATGGCCCAATGGGCGGCCAAAGGAAAGCTGAAACAGGGCGACGAGTTTATTCACGAAAGCTACATCGGCAGCCAGTTTATCGGCCGTATCGAAGGAGAAGCCACCGTTGGCAGCCACAGCGCCATCATCCCCAGCATAGAGGGATGGGCAAAAATTACCGGGTACAACACCATCACGATTGATGATGATGACCCCTACGCACATGGATTTCAGGTGATTTAAAGAGCATATGCATGAAGAGTGAACAGAACCGTGTTATCATCATCGGAGCGGGTATTGCAGGTACGTTTGCCGCACTCTACCTGAACCGGAAAGGGTATGAAGTAACCCTCGTGGATCGGCAGAGCGGTACAGAGAACTGCTCTTATGGAAACGCGGGCATGATTGTGCCCAGCCACATCATTCCGCTCGCCTCCCCTGGCATCATCAGCAAGGGGCTGCGCTGGATGTTGAATGCAGAGAGCCCCTTTTATGTGAAACCGAGGCTGAGCCTGGACCTTCTTCGATGGGGATGGGAATTCAAAAAGGCCTCCACCGGCCGCCACGTAGATGAGTGTGCACCGGTTCTGATGGACCTGCTGATGGAGACGCGGGAACTGCTGGTCGCACTGGAGCAGGAGGAGAGTCTGTCATTCGACCTGCAGAAGCGCGGGCTCTTCATGTTCTGCCAGACCGAAAAGGAGCTGGAGAACGAACGCCGCACTACAGAGAGGGCCAAATCGCTTGGTATGCCGGCCGAAATCCTGACTCCGGACGAGGTAAAGGAGAAGGAACCGAACCTGGAGATCGACATCATAGGAGCCTCCTGGTACCCGAAAGATGCTCACCTGCACCCAGGCGCCCTTATGGAGGGGGTCAAAAAAGTGCTTGGTGAGCGCGGAGTGGAGTTCAAACCCTATACAGAGATCACCGCACTTCAGAGCGAAAACGGACGCGTGACCGCAGCGGTCACTCAGAATAACGAAACCCTGAAGGGGCGCCACTTTCTGCTCTGCACAGGCGCCTGGTCCGCTTCTCTCATTCGCTCGGCCGGCATTCGGCTACCGATGCAGGGAGGCAAAGGCTACAGCATCTCCCTCAAAGAGCCGCCCAAAATGCCGGTCAACTGCGGCATTCTCGCCGAAGCGAAAGTGACCATGACCCCCATGTTCGATATCCTCCGCTTTGGTGGCACGATGGAGATCGCCGGTAATGACATGAGCGTGACCCCTAAAAAATTACTGGGCCTCAAAAAGTCCGTCTGCCGTTACCTTCCCGATTTCCGGATGGAGCACCTGGAAGGGCACGACGTCTGGGCCGGCCTGCGCCCCTGCACTCCTGACGGTATGCCCTATGTGGGCCGTCTCGGATCACTCGAAAACCTCTACTGTTCCACCGGACACGCCATGATGGGGATGAGCCTGGGGCCCTCCTGCGGCCATCGCATCGCCTCTCTCATCGCAGGAGAGAAGACGAACCTGTCCCCGAAAGTAGACCCGAACCGGTTCAGTTAACCCTTTTCAATAAAAAACGACCCTATGTTCAGCCCCAGCACCTATCGAAGCAGAAGAGAGCACCTGAAACAGGAGGTTGGCTCCGGCCTCGTCCTGCTGATGGGGAACAAACAAGTGGGGATGAACTTTCCTCACAATTGGTACACCTTCCGGCAAGACAGCACCTTTCTCTATTACACCGGGTTGAACCAGCCCGGAATGACCCTGCTCATTGATCTTGATGAGGGAACCGAGACCCTGTACGGCACCGACCCCACCATAGACGATATTGTCTGGACCGGCCCCGTACCCTCGCTGGACGAACTGGCTGCCTCGGCAGGTATCGGACAGGCGCGCGAGGCTTCCGCCCTGGATACCACGCTCAAAAACACACCTCTGGAACGGGTACACCTCCTGCCAACCTACCGTGACGAGCATCGCATTTCGCTGCTCAAATGGTTCGGGCTGAACCCGGGAGAAATCTCCAAACACCACTCCGATTCACTCATCCGCACCATCGTAGAGCAACGGCTCGTCAAAACAGACGAAGAGGCGAAGCAGATGGATGAAGCAGCCGCCATTTCGGCCGACATGCACCTGGAAGCGATGCGCGTAGTACGGCCCGGCATGTATGAATATGAACTGATGAGCCGCGTCCACGCCACCGCACTGGAGCAGAACGGAGATATCGCCTACCCAATCATCCTCACCGTAAACGGGCAGATTCTGCACAATCACTATTATGGGAACCGGATCGGAGACGAAGATGTGGTGCTGGTCGATGCCGGAGCACAGACATCCATGGGGTATGCGGGAGACCTCACCAGAACCTTTCCTGCCGGCACCGCATTTACCCCCCGGCAGCGTGACCTCTATAACATTGTGCTCCACTCCTTCGAGTCGGCCGTCTTCCGAACGAAACCGGGAGTCCTCTTCCGTGACCTGCACTACCTCGCCTGCGAAAAACTCGTTGAGGGCCTCAAGGAACTGAAACTGATGCAGGGCGATCCGGCCGAAGCGGTTCGCGCCGGTGCGCACACCCTCTTCTTCCAGGCAGGGCTGGGCCACATGATGGGGCTCGACGTACACGACATGGAGAACCTGGGGGAAGACGTTGTAGGCTATCCGGGAGATCTGCAACGGGACACCCGGTTCGGGTTCAAATCGCTGCGCCTGGCGCGCAAGCTGGAGCCGGGACATGTGGTTACGGTTGAACCGGGCCTCTACTTCATCCCCACGCTTATTGGCCTGTGGAAAGAGGAGAAGAAACTCAAGGAGTTCATCTGCTACGACGAACTCGAAAAGTGGACGGACGCCGGTGGATACCGGGTCGAAGATGACTTCATCGTCACCGGGCAGGGGTACCGGCTACTTGGCAAACCGGTTCCGAAAACTGTCGAGGAGATTGAAACCGTACGCCGGGAACACCTATAGGCTATCGCTGCAGACGCACGTAGATGTGAGGAGCGGTGCGGTCGCCGTCGGGCCAGATCCGGCCGTTGCCATCCTCGTCCATCATCTCGATAAAATACATGTGATTGAACAGTGGATCCATCTCCTCAACCGGTACCGTTGCCCTCCAGAGGTTCTCTTCACCAGCTACCCTCTCCATCGGGATGGTACTGAATCGCAGCTCTTCGTTCACCAGCCGGTGGCGCAGATGTACCCACCGGACACCGGCCGGTGCGTCTACCTGAATTTCGATCGTTAGCGGGGTTCCCGCAGGATGGCTCACCACAGGCTCGTGCTGCACCTGAAAAAGCTCGTCGTAGTCGAAATAGTCTCCGGGATAGCTACGGAAGAGCGGAGCATGTGTCGGTTCATCCGGGTCGAACTCCGCCCGGTACTGTACCCGCTCCGCCTCCAGAGCGGCCAGCCCCTCCTCCAGTGCCTGCAGTTCGTCTCGCCAGTGGCCGGAGAGCCCCTGCGACCACATCCCCATTTTCAGATCGTCCGCATAGACATCCCCTGCTGCCTTCACCAGTTTCCGCCAGGCCGCAATGGCGTGACGCTCCCGCGTGATCGCCTCATCGAGCGCTGCCGGATTGTCCGTACGCTGGAAGAGCCGGTAGCTGATCCCGGCCGGAATGCGGCGGGAGTGGTAGAGCGAGAGAGCTGAGAGAATCTTCAGATCGGTCACTGTAGAGTGGAACTCCGGTCCGGGCTCCGGGCCGGCAAGATCTATCGCCTCGGCCACCAACCGGTCGATCGTCTGTGAGGTCTGCTGAAACCACTTGCTGTTCCTTGACGGAAGCATCAATGCGGTCTCGCCCCCCTCGATCATCATCCTCGCTTCCTGATCCATATTGGCGTACTGCGCCGGATCGGCCGCCTGGTTCATTGCGTAGGTGGGCAGGTCATTCAGCCTCTGCTTCTCCGGCCAGCCGTAGGTCATCGGGAAAAAAGCGCGACGGGGGTGATTGCTGGCCACAATTCGCGGCAGGATCCAGCTCGCCGTATGAAGCGCCTCCATCAGGAGGGGCCCCGCTTCCCGGCCCAAACGGCGCTCGAACTCCCTCTCCCAGACAGCAGGATCGGTACCGGGATTGTAGCCAATACGGCCGAACACATGGTAGAGGTGCCAATAGCGCTCGAACTCGTAGTCGTAGTAGCGGTACGGCTCGCCAAGCAGGTCCAGATCGAATTCGGCCTGGTGCGGCTGCCCCAGCATCCGGGTGAGCAACGGTTCGTTGATCTCAAAACCATCTCCGTCATAGAGATGAGTGCTCTCCACAAAACGCCGCCCGAACTCCGGGTCTCCCCAAAGAAGAACCCGAGCCGTAGCCCCGTTCCAGAGGCGCCAGTGCATCTCATACTCTTTCGGGTAGCGGAGCATATTCGCATAACTGTGACGGCGCACCTGACCCTCGGCCCTGGTCTCCGTCGGGTGATTCGGCATCCCCATGTGCTCCATCCAGTGCTTGGTGGTCACACGGAATTTGACCCCCGAATCGATGGCAAACTGAATAATTTCGTCGGTCAACTCCTTCGCCCGCAGGTCCAGGCGAAGATCGGGATCGATCTCGCGCATGGTGGCAAAAATCTCCGGCCAGAAGTTGAGCTGCTCTTCCTGTGAAATGCCCGACTCCCAGTGAATCCGGAGCTGCACGCCGTTCAGCCCCTCCAGCGTCTGCACAAACTGGGCCATGCCCGCCTTCGTATAGGGAATCAGATTCTCTGCGTTCAGGCCCCAAACCAGGCCATGCCGGGGCTCCTGCGGAGCCGGTTCCCAAAAGTCATATGCAGTACCGGTCTGAACCCCGCCCCGGTAGATGTGATCCCAGATGCCAACCGTAAAATCGATGCCCCTCTCCCCGGCCATGTCGATGAGCCTCTGAAGCGCGGCCAGATTCTTACGCTGCTCCTCCGGTGTGATCCCCACCATCTCTACATCGGGGTATCCATCCACATCGAAAAAGTAGGGGTAGGGTGGGGCCAGAAATCCGCCGTTTTCATAACCAAAAATGAGAACCAGAGAGTTAAAACGATTCCGGGCCATCTGGTCCAGATAGCGCTCCCAATACTCCTCATCATAGAACCGCTTCTCCCAATAGGCGCGGTTAAAAGTGTAGATAGACATGGCGCGCTCATTCTGTTCCGGCTGCTCTGTAATCTCATTGAGCTCTGCAAAAGGGTCGGCCCCTTCGGCCCAGCCGATCCGATCGGCCACATCGTAGAGAGCGTACATCACCCCCCGGCTGTCCCTTCCGGCGGCGGTCCATACCGTGCGTCCGTTCCCTTCTTCACTCCAGAGAGTCAGCGACTCTGCCGCCTCCGGAAGCTCGCGTCCGAAAGCATTCAGCCTCTGTGCAGCGGCTCCGTTACCGCCAGCCACTCCGGCCACCAGCAGAAGGCTGGCATCCGTATCCTCCGGTGATGACACTCTTTCGTACCGAACACCCTGTTCCTGCAGCGCACTGGCCACCGCATCCATCCCATGCATCGCGGGAGACGCCGCATCAGCATCCAGAACGAGGGCCACAGACGGAGCCTCAGTCCCGGTTCCACGATCCTCTTCAGCCAGCCCCGATGCAGGTGCACATCCCCACGCCACCGATCCGACCATGAACAGATACAGGAGAGTTTGTACGCATTTTGAGTTATTCATAAACCACAAATTTTCTGGTGAACGGATGTGTCACAATCGGGCAGAACCTGCCAATTCGGCTTCGGTTCCACCCCGAAAAGTTAATAATGTACGTCAAAGAGACGTTTAATCGCGCTGGCGAAACGGTACAACGGTACGGATGCCATCCCACTCGATGGTTACCAGCTGCTCAATGAGCTGACGGTAGGGAAGCTCGGTTCTCCGATTCCCCTGCCAATCTTCCTCCTCCTCGTCGATCACCATAGCCCCCTGCGAAACCAGTTTCAGGCGCAGCATGGTCCCCTCCGGAGCTTGCCCTTCGCTGTCCGGATCGGGCTCTATGGTGAGCTCCCTGGCCTCATCGTCCCAGGTGAGGCGTGTCCAGGAGTACTCACCATTCTGATAGTCCTGAGTCTCGCCATCGTCCCGGTACCAGCGGTACTCTCCATCCCGGCCACTATAGATCCGGAATGCAGGATACTCGTCCACCTCCTGGCCCGTATATTGACGCACCGGGTCCAGCGGAAGCAGGGTTCCCGCCCGCACATAGATGGGGAGTGTGCCCAGATCTACCTGTCGCGTAATCTCCCGGCCGCCCTCCTCAATTTCGTGTGTCCAGAAATCGTACCACTCCCCTTCGGGTAGCCAGAGCGTCCGATCCGAAGCCCCCTTCTCATAGACGGGCGCTATAAGCAGATCCCGGCCCCAGAGGTATTGATCATCCAGTTCGGCAGAACGGGGATCGTCCGGATAGTGCAGCCACATGGGACGCATCGGCGGAATACCGGTATCGTGAGTCTCGCGCATCAGGGTGTAGTTATACGGAAGCAGGCGGTAGCGAAGCTGCAGATACTCCCGGGCGATCGGCTCCACCATCCCGTTCCGCAGCCACTCTTCACGAGGATAACCCGCCTCGTGAACGTCGTCCCACTGGCCGGTCGTCGTGGTTTCGGGCGGCCCCACATCTGCGCTGTTCCAGGCCCAGGGCAGCCGCAGGTGCCAGGCCCTTCCATGGCCCCGGAACGAGGCGGTAAAAGCGGAAAACTGCAGCCAGCGCAGGTAGAGCTCGCCGTCCAGTTCTGCTGTCGGGCGGAACCCAGGCGTATCGGATCCCCAGAAAGGGGTCAGGCTCACCGAGTGGTTCAGCCCCACTGCGATGTGTGTTTCCAACGTCTCCCAGAAACTTTCCGGATCGCCGGACCAGAGCCATCCGCCGTAGCGGTGCGCACCGGAGTAGCCCGTTCGATTGATATTCCAGGCCCGAATGTTAGGGTTGGTGAGCATCGGGCCGTCCCAGTACATGCGAAAACGTGCCACACGCGACTCCGAAGAGAGCGGCTCTCCCCCGTCCGGCCACCATCCATCCACGCCCAGGCGGGCGATCGGGTCGTGATTGTCCAGCCAGTAGTTGCGAATATGGTTCGGATCGTCCGACTCCTCGGTAACCGAAGAGCCGTGTAGCTCGACCGGGGGGTTGTAGGTGTGCAAAACGACCCGGAAGTTGAGATCCTTCAGCTCATTAAAAATCACCTCCGGTTCATCAAAAATATCCTCGTTAAACTCAAAATTGCCGTGCCCACGGTTCCATCCCGACGGGGTGAACCCGGTTCCCA
The DNA here is from genome assembly GCA_040880485.1 of Balneolaceae bacterium. Lineage (GTDB taxonomy): Bacteria > Bacteroidota > Rhodothermia > Balneolales > Balneolaceae > JBBDIJ01. Next base: position 38,947 of record JBBDIJ010000002.1, on the reverse strand, counting down.
GGTAGATCACCGCATCCACAGGCAGGTTGCGTTCACGGAAGTTCCATGCGACGTTCAGCAGCTCATCCCGGCTGGCGAGCGTACGGTGGCTCTGCATATAACCCAATGACCAGAGAGGCGGCATGGGTGTCTCCCCCGCAATCACACGATACTCGGAGAGCGCCTCTTCCGGCATATCCCAGGCGGTCAGATAGAGGCGCAGCGGAACATCGGCCATCTCCTCATCCGGCAGGAAGCGGCCGCCATCGCGAAGGTCAAACACATTCCCCTGGCTGATGGGGTGGTGTACAAACATCGACCAGCCATCCAGCCCGATGAGCATAGGTGCGGCCACACGTGAACCGTGGGTAGGACGCTCGTAAGCACCCCAGCCATCCCTCATCGGCAGCAGATGGCCCCGGCGATCGAACTGCGGCCCGCCGTGCCCCATTCCGTAGACCGGCGCATCGGTGCGGAATTGAAACTCACCGGAAGAGTCTTCCGACCACCCGAAGCGTTGAACAATCTCGCCCTCTTCATTCAAAACCGTCACCTGAAGAGGGTCACCTCTCAACTCCACCGAAACCGCTCCCGATTGAATCCGCTCCGTTCCGGAGACCGAACGCCCGCGCCAGATCTCTGTGCGCGGGTGGTCGATCAATACCTCCGAAGAGGGGGCTTCCGCAGGCTCACCGTCGTCACCTATCGGAGAGAGGCGGATCTCTACGGTACGATCCGTCACCTGGTAAATCGAAAGCTCGGCCGGTTCGTCGTTGTAGGTGATCCCGGAAGACTCCAGCCCTCCCAGGGCCGCACAGGAGGTGAGAGAGAGTGCAAGCAGAAGACCGGCCAGTGAGTTCAGAGTCCGTTTGGAATCCATAGGATCAGATATTTTAGCCGGCAGGAGCCGGCGGTCATGATTCTTGTCAGGGAAATGAAATCGTAGTACGCGTCCCGTCCCATTGAAGGGTCTGCATCGCACCCGCTGTGGCGCCCACCTCCATCATCCGGAAACGCAGGGTCACCGGTTCGGGGCTGCGGCCTTCGCTGGCCGGATCGGGCTCTATGGTGAGCTCCCTGGAGTCGTCATTCCAGTTGAGCAGCGTCCAGGAGTACTCTCCATTCTCGTAATCCTGGGAGGAGCCGTCGTCACGATACCAGCGATAGGTGCCATCTGCGCCATCATAGATATGGAACATTGTAGGCTGATCTACCTCCTGGGCCGTGTACTGACGTACCGGGTCGTGTGGAATCATGGCACCGGCTCGCACATAGAGCGGCATGGTACCCATATCCACCTGGCGGGTAACGGTACGGCCGCCCTCCACCTTCTCGTTGGTCCAGTAGTCCAGCCAGAGTCCTTCAGGCAGGTAGACATCCCACTCCGTGACACCCTGCTCATAGACAGGAGCCACCATGATGTCTCTTCCCCAGAGAAACTGGTCGCCAACAGCCACCGCTTCCGGATCGTCCGGATAGTGGAGCCAGAGTGCGCGCATCGGCGGCATGCCGGTGTCGTACGTATCGCGTGTAAGAGTGTAGCTGTATGGGAGCAGGCGGTAGCGCAGCTGCAGGTACTCCCGGGCGATGGGTTCTACCATCGCGTTTCTCAACTCCCCGGGAAAGGGGTATCCATCTTCAAAAGCATCAGAGAAGGCATCCACTTCAGCCGGGCCAAGATTGGCGGTGTTCCAGCCCCAGGGCAAGCGAAGGTGCCAGGCGCGCCCGTGTGAACGCATCGAAGCCGTAAAAGCAGAGAACTGTAGCCAGCGTACGTAGAGCTCTCCCGTCAGCTCTCTGGAGGGGAGAAAGCCGCCCGTATCGCTGCCCCAGTACGGCGTCAGGCTCACCGAATGGTTCAGCCCGACTGCAATCTGTGTCTTCAGAGTCTCCCAGTAGCTGTCCGGGTCACCCGACCAGATCCAGCCTCCATAGCGGTGAGCGCCGGAGTATCCCGTACGGTTGATATTCCAGGGCCGGGTATTCGGGCGGCTGTAGAGCGGTCCCTGCCAGTACATGCGGTAGCGAGCCACGCGCGACTCCGAAGAGAGAGGCTCCCCGCCGTCGGGCCACCAGCCATCCACGCCCATGTCGAAGACCGACTCATGGTTGTCCAGCCAGTAATTTCGGATGTGGGTCTCCTCATCTGAAGTCTCTTCAATCGAGGAGCCGTGCAGGCCGCGTGGAGGCGCATAGGTATGCAGTACCACATTAAAATTGAGCTCCTTCAGCTGTCGGAAAATATCTTCCGGATCGTCAAAAATCTCTTCATTGAACTCGAAATTGCCGTGCCCCCGGTTCCACCCGGATGGTGTAAATCCCGTTCCCAGATAGATGACCGCGTCGGCCGGGATGTTACGCGCCCGGAAATTGTAGGCCACCTGCAGCAGCTGCTCTGTACTCTCCAGCGTACGGTGGCTCTGCATATAGCCCAGAGACCAAAGTGGCGGCATGGGAGTCTCCCCCGCAATCAGGCGGTACTCCGACAGCGCCTGAACCGGTTCGTCCCAGGCGGTCAGGAAGAAGCGCAACGGCACATCCAGCATCTCCTCGTCGGGGATGAACAGGCCCCCCTCCCCCTCCAGGTCAAAGACGTTACCTGAGCTGATCGGATGGTGAACAAACATCGACCAGCCATCGGAGCCAATAATCATCGGGGCAGAGACCCTGGAGCCGTGCGTAGGCCGGCGATAGGCTCCCCAGCCGTCACGCATCGGCAGGACATTCCCGCGACGGTCGAACTGCGGGCCACCGTGTCCCAGCCCGAAGACAGGCGCGTCGGTATTAAAAGCGATGGCACCAGTCTCTTCGTCCCAGGTCATGGATTGAACCAGATCCCCATCGCTGTTGCGGACCACCACACGGAGTGGGTCGGGTTGAACCTCTACCCGAAGATTCCCCACCTCATGAAATTCCGTTTCGTAGAGAGTTCTCCAGGTCGCTATCGGGTTGCGCGGAAAGTCGATCAGGACTTCCGAAGATGGGAGTTCGACCGGTTGTCCATCACTCCCGATCGGGGAAAGCTGTACTTCGATCGTCCGCTCCGAAACCTGAACGAGAGAGAGTTCGGCTGGCTGGCCTGCATAGCGTATTGTTTCGTCCCATTCGCCAGACGAATCTTTAGCCCCGGGGTCTGCGGAAAATGCCGGGTTTTGCACTGCAAGGAGCAGAAAAGGGGTCAACATCCAGAGGGTAATCGTCTTCTTCATAGGGGTACCGACAGGTTTCTTATCGTTAACGGTTGTCCAAATGCTGCAGGGAGCTGCTTGCCACAACCCCCAATGTGCCATTTGTATCGATTGAAGTAAAGAAAAAATGGGTTCGGGAGACTCCGGATGGAGCCCCCCGGACCTTGTGCGTGGTCAGTCAAAAGTGATTTGCACCGTATCGCCGCTATAATCCGCGGTTTGTGCAGTACGCTCATCGACCAGAACGGCACGATACGAGCGTGGTACGGGCTCCCCCTCCTCCGCCTCGATGGTCAGAGTACGCTCCGAATCGTCCCAGGTAAAGAGCGTACGGCTGTAATCGCCCTCCTGAAACGCCATGCTTCGGCCGTCGTCGTCGTACAGAGAGAAGCGGCCATCCTCTCCCGGATAAATTCTGAGCTCCGTGGGCCCGTCCACCTCTTCGTACACATATTGACGAACCGGGTCCATCGGTAGGATGGCACCCGACCGAATATAGATCGGCATCTCGTCGAGCGGAACCGTACGATGAATCATCTGGCCACCCGGAATCGGCTGGTTAGGCCGCCAGAAATCGTACCAGTCGGAACCCTCGGGCAACCACAGTTCCCTTGTTGCGTGTCCGTGAACAGGGCCAAACACCTCCGGCTCCACGATGGGAGCGATGAGCATATCGCGGCCCCACAGATATTCGTGCGTCCGGGTAATGGCCACCTCATCCTCCGGGTAGTGCAGCCAGAGGGCGCGCATAATAGGCATGGCGCTTTCATGTGCCTCCCGTACCGCACTGTAGGTATACGGCATCAGGCGATAGCGCAGTTCGGAATACTCTTTGATAATAGGTTCAATCCGCTCGTCATGAGTCGGAAGCTCCTGATAGGGAACCGCCACGGTATCGGACGCCAGGGAACCAATCTCCAGATACGTCTCCCGGTGAATGGGCCCCATTTCGCCCGGGTTCCACCCCCAGGGGAGCCTCAGACGCCACACCACTCCGTGTGAACGGAAAATGGGGGTAAAAGCCCCAAACTGAAACCAGCGTGCGTGAAGCTCTCCGGTGTACTCCTCGGTCGGGTAGAACCCGCCGATATCGGCACCCCAGAAAGGGCCCGTACTCAGCGACGCGTTGATCCCGACCGGCACATGAGCCGCGAGGGTCTTCCAGGCCGAGTTCACATCCCCGCTCCAGACCCAGCCGCTGTAGCGGTGCATCCCCGCGAATCCGGTTCGATGCAGCGACCAGGGCCGCTCGTCAGGGCGCGCATTCAGCGGCCCTGCATGATAGAGGTAGTGCCTGGCGAGGCGGGAGTCGTTATCCAGCGGGTCGCCCATATCGGGCCACCAGCCAGCCAAACCCATATCAAAAATCTCGCGGTGTTCGTTCCAGAAGCTCTCCACGTGATACTCGTCCACCGTTTCACCCGGTGCGGCCGGAAGGGTGCCGTGAAGCCGGGATGGGGGCTGCGTCAGATGGAGCGCCACGTTAAAGTTCATATCGTTCAGCTCATCCAGCATCTGCTGCGCGTCGGCAAAATTTTCGGGGTTCCAGACAAACTCTCCATGGCCGGTATTCCAGCCACCCGCAGTGAACCCCGTCCCCAGAAATACAAATACATCGACCGGAATCTCCTTCTCACGAAAGGTGCGAGGCACATCCATAATCTCCTGCGGGCTCATCTCCGAGAGGTTCCGTGAGCTCTGAATATACCCCATCGCCCACTTCGGCGGCATTGCAGGCTGCCCGGTGTATATAGCATACTCAGAAAGGGCGCGCGAGGGTTCGTCCACGTGAGTCACAAAAAAATCGAGCGGAAGCGGCGCCTCCTTGACCGACTCGTTGCCCTCCGAGGGCACCAGCTCTCCCCTCTGCGGGAAGTAGCCGCCCCGATCAGTGGGAGTGAACCGGCCTTCATTGCCACGGAGATCAAAACCCCCGTTATAGGGCCGGTGAAAAAAGAGGCTCCACCCCTCCGTGCCTATCAGAAAAGGGATCGGGGTTCGCGCCCCATGAACCAGATACTCTCCCTGCCTGTGGCCCCGCTGCATGCGAAACGTGCTGCCTCTCCGGTCGAAGTACTGGCCACCATTGCCCAGGCCGTAGACCGGGCCATCCCCGATATGGAAATCGACACTGCCGGGCTCCCGGTCAAAAACCAGATTCTGAATTCGTTCTCCATCCTCCGTCGAGATACGTATCGAAAGTGGATCAGTGCTCACGCGAATGCGGTAGTTGCCGTGCGATACCGTACGGCTGCCACCAAGCTCGGTAACCCTCAAAATCGGCTCGCCGAATTCTTCGAAGTCATTTGTGGCCAGTACCCGGCCATCCGATACGGGAATGGTTCCAAGCGAGTCATCGGCAGGACTCAGAGTAATCCTGAAGGTGTGGCTGCCAACCGGTGTAATGGCAAGCTCGGCCGGCTGGCCATCCAGATGGATAGCACCGTCATCATCACCGCCCGAAGAGCACTGTTGGAGAGCCGGGGCCGCGATCAGCAGGAGCAGGAGAGGGGTCAAACGTAGCATTCTGATCCGGTTTTTTAGAACTGACTGTTTCATAAAATGAAATAATGTTTAATTAAAGTCAACAAGTTGTCGATGCATATCTGATGCAGACCGACAGTTTGTCGCTGCAGGCCGCTATTCGATTGTTGCTGCCCAACAGCTCGCATTTCAATTCATTCGATAAATTTCTACTTTGATTTTTAAACTTTGTTGAATTTACTTCAATACCTGAGTGCATCTGCATTAGTCGCATTGGGAGTATAGCATTTTTTACCAGATTGGACAGACCACCGAAGAATGAGTGAACCGGAAATACACAATAACGGAAGTAACAAAGATATACAGAAGAAGATCGGCCTGCGGGTACGGGCCATCCGGAAGCTTCAGAAACGCACGATCGACGACCTTGCGCAGGCGTCCGGAATCTCGAAAAGCATGATCTCGAAGATTGAAAACCATCATGCACTTCCCTCCATAGCGGCACTCGTGACGCTCGCATCGGCGCTCGGCGTCTCCGTATCGGACATTATCGAAACGGAGGAGAAGCTGGCGGCAGAGTTCACATCGGCGTCAGACTCAGAGGAGAATGTCGCCAAAACCGGCAAGGGATACTACACCTTCCCGTTCGCCTCCAAGTACCCCAAAAAGTCGATGCAGCCCTTTCTGATGATCGCGCGAAAGGGGGAGGTCACCAAACACTCCGTGACGCACGAGGGCGAAGAGTTTATCTATGTGATACAAGGAACCCTGAACATTCATATTGGAAGCGAAGAGTACGAAATGGGGCCCGGAGACAGCATCTACTTTAACTCACTGGAAGCCCACGGCATCATGCCTCTTACAGATGAGGTGGTCTACCTGGACTTTTTTGCCTGACGAGCTGAACCGGCCACGGGGCCAACCGATTGCCTCGGAACGGCCCAACCGGGTAACCTCCCACAACGAAACGAAAACCGAAACTCAGTTACCGTTACTTACGAAGCAAACATGAAGATCAAATCCGTTGAAGCGATACTCTATAAATGGAACGGCTCTGTAAAGACGGAGGATACCGTATTTGCAACCCCACTCAGCTACCTCCCCTTTCAGAAAGACGCACAGGCCCCCTTTCGCTTCTTCTCCTGGCTGGTGGTGCGGGTCACCACGGAGGATGGAACCACCGGCCTGGGCAATGCGGGCCTGAGCCCGGACCTGACCAAGCAGGTGATCGACAACAAACTGGCCGGCCTGCTGGTAGGGGAAAACCCGCTGAACAACGAGTATCTTTATGAAAAAATGTACCGCTCCACCGTCGCCTATGGGCGCAAGGGAAGCGTATTGGCCGCCATAAGCGCCATCGACATCGCCCTCTGGGACATTCGGGGAAAAGCGGCCGGAATGCCGGTCTTCACTCTGTTGGGCGGCCGGACCAAAGAGGCGATTCCCGCCTACTACAGCCGACTATACACAAGAAACCTGGACCGGCTCACGAAGGAGGCCGACCACTACCGCAAGCAGGGCTTCACAGGTATGAAAATGCGTACCGGCTACCCGATCACCGAAGGGCTGAAGGGCCTTCGCAAGAACGTAGAGATGGTACGGGTGGTGCGGGAAACGGTGGGCGACGATGTGGATATCATGCTGGAGGCCTACATGGGATTCGACCTCCCCTATGCAAAACGGCTTCTGAGGGAACTGGAGCCCTACAACCTGCGCTGGGCCGAAGAGCTGCTGCTGCCCGATGAGGTCTCCAACTTCGCCAAACTGCGTGAATACAGCGACATCCCGATCTCGGGAGGCGAACATGAGTACACACGCTATGGATTTCACGAGTTGCTTCAGGCCGGTTCTCTGGACATCTTTCAGTTCGACACAAATCGCGTTGGTGGAATCACAGAAGCCAAAAAGATCTGCGACATGGCCCTCACCCACGGGGTAGAGGTCATACCGCACGGCGGACAGATGCATAACCTTCAGATCGTCATGAGCTCTTTTGCCTGTCCGATGGCCGAATATTTCCCACAAACGGAGGTAGAGGTGGGCAACGAACTCTTCTGGTACATCTTCGACGGAGAGATCGTGGCAGACAAAGGCTCCCTGCAGCTAGACGACAACCTTCCGGGAATGGGGCTCACTCTGAAACCTAAAAGCGAACTCGAAAACTTCGAAATCATTGAATAATCCGGTCAGGAGGGAGTACCGTCCGGAATATCTATAAGGTGGTTGGCAATCGACCCTCCGTGACGGATCGCAGAAATCAAAATTTATGGGATATAGATGAGTTTAACGAAAAAGAACAGCATACTTGAACAGTTTAATCTTAAAGGTCAGGCTGCCATCATCACCGGTGGAAACCGGGGGCTGGGGCTGGAAATGGCCAAAGCGCTGGCAGAGGCGGGCGCAAACATTGCCATCGCCTCTCGCGACAGCGATACCAACGCAGAGTCGGAAGAGCTGATCCGCAGCCGCTATGGTGTGGAGTGCATCTCCGCCTCCTGTGATGTGACCAGCGAAAACGATTTGAAAGAGATCACAAAAGCGGCAGTGGACAAGTTCGGCAAAGTGGACATTCTGATTAATTCGGCCGGCATCAACATCCGGGGCTCCATTGAAGAGCTCAAACGCAGCGAGTTCGAAAAGGTGATGGAGGTAAACGTCACCGGAACCTGGCTGGCCTGCCAACAGGTGGTTCCCATCATGAAAAAGAACGGATATGGCCGGATTCTGAATGTGGGCTCCATGCTCTCCCTCTCCGCCATTCCGGAGCGTACCCCCTACTCTACCAGCAAAGGAGCGGTCCTGCAGCTCACAAGGTCTCTGGCAATGGAACTGGCGCAGGATAAGATTAACGTGAACGCCCTGCTGCCCGGCCCGTTTGCCACCGAATTGAACCTGCCGTTGACCAACGACGAAGAGAAATTCAAACAGTTCCTGAGTAACATTCCAATGGGCCGCTGGGGTGAACTTCATGAAATTGGAGGGATCGCCCTCTTCCTCACCAGTCCCGCATCCAGTTATGTGACCGGATCCGGATACCTGATTGACGGCGGGTGGACCCTGAAATAGAGGAGAAATCATGAGACTAGTTCAACTTTACCATCCCGAAAAGGGGCGCCGCATCGCCAAAGTGGAGAAGGACCGCCTGATTCTGTTTCGCGAGAGGTGGGACTCCACGCACCAACTCTTTACCGATATTATCGAAAGCGCCCGCAGCCCGGAGACGTTCATTTCCGCAGAGCTCTCCAGCGAGTCGGCCGACTACGACAACGTATACAGCGGAACCTCCCAATGGAAGCTGCTTCCACCATTCGACCACCCCGATACCCATCACGCCTGTATGCTCTCCGGAACCGGCCTCACCCATCGGGCCAGTGCAGAGAACCGGGAGAAGATGCACCAGAAAATGTCCGGCCAGGAGGAGGCAAACATCACCGACAGCATGAAAATCTACATGTGGGGTGAGGAGGGCGGAAAGCCGAAACGGGGTGATATTGGCGTTCAGCCCGAGTGGTTCTACAAAGGAAACGGCACCCACCTGAAAGCGTGCGGGGAGCCTCTGATCGTCCCAACCTACGCCGATGACGGCGGTGAGGAGCCGGAGATCGCAGGCCTCTATCTGATCGCACGTGACGGAACCCCCTTCCGGGTCGGATTCGCCATCGCCAACGAGTTCTCCGATCATGTGATGGAGAAAAAGAACTACCTCTATCTGGCCCCTTCGAAGCTGCGTAACTGCTCCATCGGGCCCGAACTGGTGGTAAACGGACGTTTTGACGACGTTCCCGGAGTGGTCTCCGTGGAGCGGGATGGAGGAACTCTCTGGTCCAAAGAGATCCGGACCGGAGAAAAGAACATGTGCCACTCGCTGGAAAACCTGGAGCACCACCACTTCAAGTACAATCAGCACCGGATTCCGGGAACGGTACATGTACACTTTTTCGGGGCGGGAGCCTTCACCTTCGGCGAAGGGATCGAACTGAAACAGGGAGACCGCATGTCGGTCTCCTTTGAAGGGTATGGAAGACCGCTGGTGAACCCACTGCAAATAGAGAGCGGGGCGCCGAAACTGGTGAAAGTCAAAACACCGGGGCAGAACTCCTGAGATCCGGGAACAACACTCCTGATTCCGTAATAATGGAAGCGGAGTCGAAAAAAGAGGAAGAGAATGAACAAAAAGAGCACCATAGCGATCCTGCTGGCTGCGATTCTCTGGACGGGAATAGCGGGTTGCAGTTCCGCCGACAGTGAAAAGGAGCCGGGACTCGCCTTCCGCCTCTCACTGGAACTGAATCAGCAAACACGCCTCTGGGACGCCTCCCATTTCTTCCGGACCGAACTGATGAAAGCGTCGCCGGAACATGGCATTGAAGAGGGTGAGATACGTGTCGAGTTCTACGATAGCGGGAAGATCGGAACCGAACGGCAACTTCTGGAAGCGAACTACTTCGGAGTCGTAGAGGTCATCCAGATCAACTCCTCTGTGCTCACCACCGTGGCACCAGCCTTCTCTATTCTGGACCTCCCCTTTGTGTTCTACAACAACGATCACCTGAAAGCGACCCTCTATGGAGATATCGGCCGACAGATGATGGACCGACTTGAACCGCACGGGCTCTACGGCCTCAGCTTCTACAGCGGCGGTTTTCGAAACATGTTTTACAGGAGGCAGGGAGAGCAGTGCGCCGAAACACCGGAAGATCTTGAAGGGCTTCGGCTCCGTGTGATGGAGAGCCCGGTGATGATAAGCGCGATGAATGCCATGGGCCCGAGGGCCACACCGATTCCCCACAGCGAGGTCTATCAGTCGATCCGGACCGGTGTGATTGACGGAGCGGAAAACAGCCCCGCCATCGTCGCCTCCTACCGGTACCATGAAACAGGTGTCAACTGCCTGACCATCTCCGAACACTTTACCAACCAGCACATCATGGTGGCCAACAAGAAGTGGCTGGACTCGCTGGAACCCAAATACCGCGACCGAATTTTGCAGGTTGCAGAGGAGATCGTTCCCGCGTTCAATCAGGCATGGGACACCAGTATGGATGAGGCATATCTCACCCTCGAACAGCAGGGGATCACCGTAAACGAAGTACCCGACAAACAACCCTTTTTCGACCGGACATCCGCCATAGCGGAGTCGTTCCTAAGTAGCAATCCCAACGTACCCCGCGAGCTCTACCAGCAGATTCAGGCGCTCGGGGAGCAACACCGATAATAGGAAAGCCGGCACGGCATCCGGGTCGGGACGCAATAGGCTCACTACCGGAACCGGTTCAACCCGAACAAGCCCCATGTTATGCTCAGACATCTGATCGACAAAACACTGGACTGGCTGCTGATCATTCAGCTGGCCGTAATGTCACTGGTCGTTGCGGCCAACGTCTTTTTCCGTTTCGTGCTGAACCAGTCCATCTACTGGGCTGACGAGCTGGCCATGATTCTGATGGTGTGGCTGACGTTTCTGGGGGCCGCCGTGGCGATCCGGGACCGGGCACACTACCTGTTTGCGTGGCTCATCCACAAACTGGAGGGCCGGGCGCTCAAGATCTACATCGTAACCGGCCACCTCTTTATGATAGCCGCCACTCTGCTTCTGGGCTGGCACAGCTTTCAAGTGACGGCTGGAATTACAGACTGGATCATGCCCGCTCTGGAGATCAGCCGTGCCTGGGTCTATGCCGCCGCTCCCACAGGGTGCGTGTTCATGCTCTACTACAGCATCGGCCATCTGATTCAGGCCATCCGTGAACCGGCCGCAACTATCCCATCCAAAGGGGAAATCACCGAAAGCGAACTGCCGCTATGACACTACTCCTGCTCATCACCTTCTTCCTGCTTCTGCTTCTTGGCGTTCCGATCGCCTTCTGTATGCTCATCTCCTCGTTTGCAGCCCTGCTCTGGATCGGAGTAGATCCCATCATGGTGGGCCTGGAGACGGTGCGATCTCTCGCCTCGTTCTACACCTTTCTCGCCGTGCCCTTCTTCATCCTTGCCGGCGAACTGATGAGCCGGGGCGGTCTCTCCGACCGGCTGATTCAACTGGTGAAGTCGTTCATTGGCCACTACAAAGCAGGTCTGCCAGGAGTTACCGTGGTCTCTTCCCAGCTCTTTGGAGCGGTCTCCGGGGCCTCAGCCGCCACCTGCGCCGCCGTGGGCGGGGTGATGATCCCCGCCATGGAGAAGGATGGGTTCAAACGCTCCTTCTCTACTGCGCTGGCAGCATGCGCCGGAACCACCGGAGCCCTGATCCCACCCAGTATTGTCTTGCTCATATACGGAACCGTAGCCAACGTCTCCATCGAACAGCTCTTTATTGCGGGAATCATACCGGGCATCCTGGTGGGGATCGGCCTGATCATTGTAAGCTGGCGCCTTACCCGCAAGATGAAGATTCGGACAGAACCGAAAGCCAGCTTTTCCGAAGTGTGGCAGAGCGTAGTCAACTCCTTCTTTGCCATTCTGATGGGGGTTATCATCCTGGGGGGTATCATGGGTGGTATTTTTACCGCCACAGAAGCCAGTGCCGTTGCGGTCATCTATGCCGCTTTTGTAGGCTTTTTCATTCACAGGGAACTCACCCTGGAAGGCCTGCCCGAAATCCTGCTCTCGTCGGCCAAGATCACCGTCGCGCTCAGTTTTCTGATTGCCTGTGCCAGCCTGTTCGCCTGGACCCTGAGCATCGGCAATGTTCCGGAAATTGTGACCACCAGCCTGGTCGGGTTCAGTGACGGGATCATATCCTACTTCTCAGCCGGCATGAGCCCCGAGGCAATAGAGCTTTTACGAAAAGTGATCATCCTGCTCATCCTCAACTTCTCGCTGCTTCTGGTCGGGATGTTTATTGATATCGCACCCGCCCTTCTCATCGTTATTCCGGTTGTGCTGCCCATCAGTGAAGCGATCGGGATGGGGGAAGGCCTGGCCGCCGTCCACTTCGGCGTCCTGGTAGTGTCCAATCTGATCATCGGCCTGGTGACCCCGCCGGTAGGTTCCACCCTGTTCGTAGCCGGAGCAGTAGGTAAGGTAGAAATCCTGGAGATGACCCCTTATGTACTCCGCTTTTTGGGCATCATGGTAGTAGTACAGCTCATGATTACCTACATCCCGATCATCACCACCTGGCTCCCCTCCTTTATGGTGTAGGCGTCGGGGTGAACAGGGCTTGCGCACATCTGCAGGAATCCAGTTGCATGGGGTTGTAGCCTGCAGCACAACTCATGAGACATACGGAAACGCCGGCAGCAGCAGCAGAATCAGTGACGATTTTTACGTATATTTACCAAAATGGAGTCCATGCATTTACCGGTTTTTATACGAAATATCGGCAGACAATAGATCGAATATGGCTGAATTTGCTCTCCTGGAAAAAGGAGCCGCCCTGCAAAAAGAAATGGGAAGGCGTATCAAAAAACTGAGGCTCTTGCAGGAGCGTACGATCGAGGATCTGGCCAACGCCTCCGGCCTCTCGAAAAGCATGATCTCCAAGATCGAAAACAACAAGGCGATCCCCTCCGTAGCCGCCCTTGTAAACATCGCATCGGCCCTCGGTGTAGCCGTATCGGATATCCTCGAAACAGACGAAACTCTGGCCGCCGAATACACCTCCGGCCTGGAAGCGCTGGAGAGCCTGGCCGCCACCGGAAAGGGATACAACATCTTTCCCTTTGCGTCCAAGTATCACAAGAAAAAGATGCAACCCTTTCTGTTTGTGGCCCGTAAGGGAGAGGTGGTGGAACACGCCGTCTCCCATCAGGGAGAGGAGTTCATCTACGTTCTGGAAGGAGTCCTTCGTTTTCGCCTGGAGCACACCGAATATGAGCTGAAAGAGGGAGACAGCATCTACTTCAACTCCGTAGAGTCCCACGGTATCATGCCGGTAACCGACGAAGTGGTCTACCTGGACGTGTTTGTCTGAGTGGCGCAAGGGGGCTGCGCCTCAACGATCTTACCTGAAAGATGTGTGTTTAAGAAAAACTCCGAACAATATCTCTTTGACTTGCCGAGTTATGTGTATAAATTAGATAATAAATACACATAATGGTAAGCATATGAGAACAAATATCGTCATAGAAGACAAATTGATGGATGAAGCGATGAAACTGAGTGGTCTGAAAACCAAAAAAGCAGCCGTGGAAAAGGGCCTGGAACTCCTGATTCTTCGTAGAAAACAGGAGCAGATCAAAGAGTTGCGCGGGCAGATTCAGTGGCGGGGCGACCTTGAGCAGATGAGACGGGACGACGGATGATCCTCGTCGATACAAGCGTCTGGATCGACTACTTGAACGGTGTGAACACTTGGCAAAGTGACACACTGGACCGATTCCTGTCCGAAAAAACCGTACTGACAGGTGATATCATCCTCGCCGAACTGCTGCAGGGCTTCGACAAGGAAAACGACTTTCAAGTAGCCAGAAAAGCGCTCGATCCACTCGAGTGCATCGCTCTGGGAGGAAAAACAGTGGCCATACAGTCGGCAATGAATTTTCGCCTGCTTCGAGCCAGCGGGGTCACCATTCGAAAAACAGTGGATATGCTGATTGGAACGTGGTGTATTGAATCAAAGGTCCAACTGCTGCACAACGACAAGGACTTTGACCGGATCGCCGGCAAGCTACCTTTAAAAGTCATCCGAAAACCGTAATAGCACCTGTCAATTGAGTCTCAGGTCCTTAAACGCCCTCGCCTGAGCCTGGATCGCCCGTTCGGTTGCCAGGCGCTCCACACTGGAGGCACCGAAAAATCCGGCCACCCCTTTCGTATGTTCGAAGATGTACTGTGCATCTTCCGGTTCCGCAATGGGCCCACCGTGGCAGAGCACAATCACATCGTCGCGAATCTCCTTCGCCACATCGTGCATCTCCTGAATCCGCTCAGCGGCTTCCTCCAGCGTGGGAGCGAGCCCCTTGCTGACCCCGATGGAACCCTTCACCGTCGTATTCATATGGGTCACAAGTACATCGGCGCCCGCTTCGGTCATTTTCACCGTCTGCTCCACATCAAACACATAGGGGCAGGTGAGCATCTCCAGCTCATGCGCGGTACGGATCATCTCCACCTCCAGGTCGTAACTCATCCCGGTCTCCTCCAGGATCTGGCGGAAACTGCCGTCGATCACTCCGACCGTAGGAAAGTTCTGAACCCCATCGAAGCCCATCTCCTTCAGCTGTTTTAGAAAGACCGGCATCAGGCGAAACGGGTCGGTTCCGCACACACCGGCCAGAACCGGCGTGTCCTTTACCACCGGCAATACTTCCCCGGCCATATCCACCACAATCTCGTTTGCGTCCCCGTAGGCGAGAATCCCTGCGGCACTGCCGCGCCCGGCCATCCGGTAGCGGCCTGAATTATAGATAATGATGATATCGACCCCACCCTTCTCGGCGAACTTGGCCGAGATGCCGGTTCCGGCACCCGCGCCGATGATCGGTTTCCCCTCTTTTACCTGGTTGTTCAGGCGGCGCAGCGACTCTTTGTATGGAATAAATGGCATATCAGGTTGTGCTTCTGTTTTGGTTGCATGTCGGATAACGGGGTCCCATTCTGAACCCGGGATTGCCTTCGCCAGACAGCCCCAATTCGCTACCGCTTAATATATGAAAACTTTCACCGGCCAAGCAGGTCGAGCAAACGCTCCGCCACCGCCTCGGCAAATTCCGGATCGTTGATGTGGGAATCCAGCTCCATCAGCCCGACCGATGGGTTCACATGCTCTTTGAGGCTCGAAAAAAGAGCATCATTCGCTGCCGGATCATGAAACGGTTGCCCCTCCCGGTCGATCATACTCACCCCCTTCAGCGGCAGAGCCAGGACCACCGGCCCGGTGGCCTCATTCAGCTTGGCGGCTATGCGCCGGCCGATCTCGCGGCACTCCTCTGAGGATGTGCGCATCAGCGTGACATTCGGATTGTGGCGGTAGAGTTTCCGTGACCGGAATTTCTCCGGCATGGTCCCCGGTGCGTGGAAGTTGACCATATCGAGTGCCCCGCAGGAGACCACCTGCGGAATCCCTTTCCGGGCTGCCGCACCCAGACGATCCTCCCCTGCCGGAATAACCCCTCCCACTACCTGGTCGCACCACTCGGTCGTGGTGATGTCGGCCACTGCACAGAAGTAGCCATCTTCGATGAGCCCCTCCATCGCCCTTCCCCCGCTACCGGTTGCGTGGAAGACCAGCACTTCGAACCCCTCCCTCTCCAGCCTCTCCCGCACGGCGGTCACACAGGGGGTAGTGACCCCAAACATAGAGGCGGCGATCATCGGTTTCTCCACTGCAGGCGGCAGCTCCTGCTCCGCCATCCCGCAGATGGCACCCGCTGCATTGGCCAGAATTCGGCGGCTGATCCGGTTCAGCCCGGCAATGTCCACCACTGAATACATCATGGTAATATCCTTCACATCCACATAGGGGCTTACATCGGAGGAGGCCAGGGTGCTTACCATCAGCTTAGGCACGCCCACCGGCAACTCCTGCATACCGGCCGTCGCAACGTTGGTGCCTCCGCCCCCGCCCAGGCTCATGACGGCGATGAAGCGGTTTTGTTCATAGAGTTCAGGCACCCGTTTGCGCACCCCGGCGATCATCACTTCAATGGCGCTCCCCCGGTCGCCGGATTTGCGCAGTGCCTCCAGCGAGGAGCCTCCCGCTTCGGCCACGTCGCTTGCAGAAATATCCGGCTCGAATGGGGGATCTTCCTGCACACCAATGTCCATCATGAGCGCTTCGTGGCCCCTCGCTTCAATCAGCGATCGTACAAAGGAGAACTCCTCCCCTTTGGTGTCGAACGTTCCGATGAGAAGTATTTTTTCAGGCATGGTTGCCAGTCTGGTGTAAAATAGTGGAATAATGGCAATGTATCTGCAGACAGCTATAGCGGCTCAAAGCGTACCCTCCGGATAGAGCTGCGGGAAGTAGTACCCAAGCGCTCTGCCCGGTATATGAAATCTCAGTGGTGCACGGTGGCTCGTACTTGTCAACAGCTCCTCCTCTTCGAGCTGGTGCACCAGATCTCTTGCCGTTCGGTCGGCCAAACCGGTAATACGGCTCACCTCCCCCCGCGGGACTTCGCCACGAGTCATCGCTTCCGCCAGCAGGTATTTTGACTCTATCCGAAGCGATTCTTCCTCCGGAATCAACTTCTCCGAGCGAAGATGTGCATATCCATAGATACGCTCACGGAGTGAATCCAGCTGAAGCAGCCCGGCCATAAACCGAATCTGGTCGTGGGCTACTTCAAAAAAGAAGTCGGAAAACTGCGCCAGCCCCTTTTCCGACAGCAAGCCTCTACCGTCAAGATCTCCCTGCCTCGGAGAATCTGCGAGTGCCAGCATCTGCCTGTACTCATCCGATTTTCTGGCCGCTCCACGTGACCAGGACCACAACCCGAGAGAGTCCAGATGAATATGTTTCATATAGGCGTAGCTGAAGAGCCGGCAAACCCTGCCGTTGCCATCCAGGAATGGGTGAATCCAGGAAAGGCGATGATGTGATGCAGCGGCTGCAAGCAGTTTCTTGTGGCCCGAAAGCCCTTCGGGATGGTAGGCTTCGGCAAAACGGGTCATAAACGACCCGATATGCTCCGGCTCGGGGGGCAAGTGGCGGCCAACGGATACCATTCTGTCCCGGACCCGGCCCGGTTCCATACGTATCACCTCCTCCGATGAGGAGCTGCGAACCTCCAGAAATAATTCCGGTACACGATTGTAAAACTCCCTGTGAATCCGGCAAAGGAAATCGGCAGAACAGACGGAGATCCCGGGTTCCTTTTCAAACCACTGGTCAATGAGCTCCTGGACGTCTATGTGGGCCATGCTCAGTTGTTGCAGCCGCCTTTTCGACTCATCGCTGCTGTACTCTTTTCGTACCGCTCTTTCGATCTCCGCAGGCGTGGTATGCTCCCCTTCAATGCGATTCGAATAGTAACTATTGATGTGCCGAAGAATACGGGTCACTTCTACCCTCGTCGTAGGATGGAGCATAGACTCCAGTGAAGCGGATTCACGGTAGACCTCCATGGCCCGTTGAACCAACTGCGGGGACGCCCCCGGCATCATCGGCTCCATCTGCCGTGGATGATCGTATCTGTTCATGAGAGTCAATTACGCAAACAGATAGCAAATACGCAATACTATTCTGAAATTTCTACCGGTTTATTTGCCGGTTTCTTATTTAGTAGTATTTATTGATTGTCAATCATTTATAGAATTTTAATACCGTTTTTGTGCCGGTTCTTTCGCCGGTTCGTTTTCCGGTTTAACTGCCGTTCGAGCCGCCGGTTTATTTACCGACGAACCCGCCACAGATCAAAACGGTTTCATGAGGCTCTTCCAGGGCTCCTCTTCGTTCACATAGACCATCGAACCCTCCAGGTCTTTGGCTGGAGAGAGGATCGCCAGAAATTTGAGTGTCTCCTCGCCAGAATTGTAGGTAGAGTGCACCATCTTCTTCGGGACGTAGATCGCCTCACCCGGTCCCAGAATCTTCTTCTCCTTCTCGATCCACTGCTCGGCCTGTCCGGAGAGGATGTAGATCACCTCGTCCATGTCGGGGTGGTAGTGAAACGGGTGGCCCCCTCCCGGCTCTACGTCCACCTGCGCTACAATCAGGTTCTCACACCCGGTTATATCCTGCCGGGAGAACCAGCGATGAATGCCGCGCGGCAGCTCCTCGACAAGGGTAGATTCATTGGTAAAAAAGGTTCCTTTGGTGTTGTCGGCTCGGGGTTCGGACATGATCGTTCTGGTTAGTCGTCAGTTTATGTAACGTCGTTTCGGGAAGCAAAGGCCGGTTCAGCCCGGCAGAGCGGGTTTGGCAAACGGGTTGAACCGGATTGCAGGGCATAAAAAAAGCCAGCCCTGGAGGCTGTGCGCAATGCGCAACGCAGCACTTACCTCCGGTACCGGCTAAATATATAGGTTGGGTTACTCTCTTACCATATCAATTGGACGAGTGAGACTCCCTGGCGGGGCAGGCTGAATTCAAGATCAGCCGTGCCGCTGTTGGTGGTTACCCACTCGGGTGATTTGTAATTCTCCAGTTCTGCCGCCTTGTGGATCTCTTCGAGCTGGCGTTTGGTCAGCTGCTGCGGGGCTCCCATCTCTCTCCAGACGGTATACGCATTGCTGTGGTGCTCGTCAATCCGGTAATGGTGCACGCGAACGCGGTCGGAGGGAACTCCGTCGATCTGCAGGTTTACGAGCGCCGGTGGGGCGGGTACATCGTCGTCGTGGTAGTTCCAAACCATCACAGAGGCGGTGTTTCCTTCCAGCGTGGCGAAGCCGTTGATGTCAGGGTCCTCCCTCACATTATCCTCAATGACTTCGAAGGCGGAAAGGCCGTAATCACTCTCGACGGCCACTCGGTCGCCGCCCATGAGGCCAAACATGCGCATTACGTTTAGTACCGGCTTGTTGATCCCGTGTGTGGTAGAAAATGAGCGAAATCCGGAGAAGATCGGTTGATCCGGAAACGTAAATGTCCAGCTGATGGCGCCGTGAAAATTCACATCGAAGTGGTCGGCCATCTCAAACTTCTTGGCAAATGCAGAAGCGGTGTAGCTGGAGAACATGGTACCGTTGCGGTAGTCGTTCTCCGGATAGCCGAATACCCGTCCGCAGGCTGCGCATCCTTCGGGATCCGACTCGCCCAGAATTATGGGGATGTCTGCAAATTCGGGGAAGGATTTAAGGATCTCGAAGCCGCTCTCGAACTGCCAGAGCTGGTTACCCATGCCCATGCGCACATGGCCATCATTGGTAAAGCTGGGCCAGCCTTTGGCGTGGAAGCCGAAGAAATCGAGCGGTGAACCGGTCTCGCCTGTCGCGTAGTTGGTTCCGTTCGCACAGTGCTCCAGAAACTGCTGCAAGAAGCGAGGAGAGTTCCCTGACGCAGCTCCGGCCGTATTGGGGCCGCCGATACGTGCGGTAGGAAGGGCACGCTTGAGGCCGTAGGCTGTGTAGTCGTGCAACTTGTTATATTCGTCCCAGGTGCCCTGCCAGTAAGCAATATTGGGTTCGTTCCAGAGCTGCCACCACCACTTTTCAACCTCCTCCTGGCCGTAACGCTCTACCGAGTGCTTCACCCACTCATAGACCAGATCGGCCCATTTGTCGTAGTCGTTGGGCGGATAGGCCCAACCGGTGTAGATATCCCCGTAGGGGTCGCCGGGCTGCCAATGATGGCGATAAGGCCCGTCATGGGTAGTAAGGGCCCTGGGCATGAATCCGATCTCCATGACCGGAATCATGCCGCGGGCTATCCAGGTGTCCACAATACGATCCATCATACGGAAACCGTAGACGGGGTTGCCGTCCTCATCTTCCGTATAGACGTTTGTCGAACCCCACTTGAGGGCGATTGGAGAACCCTCGTGAGTGTTCAGCAGGTTGTGGGCACGTACATGCACCGGGCCGCGGCTCATCTCGGCGAAATCGTCGAGCAGATCGCGGGCGTCCGGCAAATAGGTAAAGTTTCCTTCGTCATAGCCTATGTAAGCCCAGATAGGGGTCATCTCTCCCTCACGGGTGTTCAGATCCACACTGATATTGGCTTGCTGTGCATGTCCGGTCGGATCTACTGCAGCCTCTGGCCGATCCTCTGCGTATGGAATGGCGACACTGGCACCCGTCTTGGTAGTAATAGTGAGGCCCGATTCCGTAACCGCTTCCAAATTGGTACTGCCGGCTGTTTCGGTACTGCTCTCACCGGTCGGTAAAAACAGAAGAGATAGAGTAAGAAAAAGGGAGAGCAGAGCGGAGCCGATAGCAGCCCGTCTTGCCGGAGTGGCGTAAGAGAAAATGTTCATAATGGTATAAAACTGATGTTAAATATGGTCTCGAGGAAGATGATACACTTTTTCCCATAGTTATACCAATTCCACTCTCATTCAACTTCTGTTCAACAGCAGATCGTCTGTTTCTCTCTCCCTCTATCTCCCAAAATCGTCCTCTACACGGACAATATCCTCTTCACTGGATGGATTCTCCGGATCGGTATGAACCCAAATTTCGGCGATCACTCCCCAGGCCTCCAGGCCCACCAGACGGTGTCGCTCCCCCTGCCCGAGTGTGATCAGGTCACCCTCTTCATGATGGGACAACTCTCCCTGCTCATCAATCGGGCTACGAACCACTCCAACCGGGCCTTCGACAACCTGCCAGCATTCGGATCTGCGTTTATGGTATTGCCAGGAGAGCCTCTTGTCGGGTTGAACCAGCAAAATCTTGGGGCTCAGGCGGCCGGTTGGCCAACCCTTCTGCGGATATTCAGTCAGGAAGCTGCGAATAAAAGATTTCGATTGGGATTCATCGATTTCGAAATAGCCGCCCCAGGGACGCTCCAGATCACGGCCGGTAATCGTAAAACCGGCTTCTTCAAGCCGCTTCTCCCATCGCTTCGCTATATGACTCTTCCTCTCCAAATCAGGAACCACTTCTTTGGCACTCCTATCGTTTTTTATCTCTTCCATTTGAACATTGTTTGCTAATCAGGCCGAAATCGACATCCACCGGAATGACGTAACCCGGAACACGTATAGTACCATTGAGATTCATCGATTCAAAGAGAAGCGACACTACCCGCAAGATCTGTAACCTGAAACCACTTTTATTGTAAAGCGCCGGCTTCCCGGTGTCCAACACCGGCGTTTTATTGCTGGCTCTCCATTTCCGGCGCTCTTTTCAGGGTGGTGTGCTGCAGGCTCCTTTAATCATCTACAATGGTTACAGTAGCCCACTTCCTGAGCCTGTAATATCTTTTTTAGAAAACGTCAGTTTAAACACTGTTTTTCCAACTTCTGACTCATATGTATAGTCTGCATTGATCTGTTGAGACAGTGTATCAATCAAGAGAAGCCCCAGAGACTCCGTATTATCTGATATATTAAAATCTTCTGGTAATCCCTTTCCGTTATCCGTTATTTGAAGGACAACCGCACTCTTCTCTTGTGTGATTTTAACCCAAATTTTCCCCTTAAAGTCCGTGTCAAATCCATGTTTGAAAATATTCGTCACCACTTCATTCACAATGAGTGAAACCGGGATGGCCTGATTGATGTTGAGGTCTATCTCTTGCAGGTCGAAGTGGATATCAGGTACGAGCTCCAGTTGGTATGTAGACGCAATTTCATTCACCAATTTTTCCAAATTGTCGTCCAAATTCAATCTCGAAAAGCTGTTCGATTTATACAGTAGTTCGTGAATATTTCCGATGGTCTTTATACGGATCACACTGTCATTCAACTTCTGTTTAATGGACGTATCCTCTATCCGGGAGGCCTGCAAATGCAACATACCGGAGACGACGGCTAAATTATTTTTCACTCGATGGTGAATCTCAGCCAACAGTGTCTCCTTCTCTTTCAGAGACTCCTTCATTTGGGCTTCATTCTGTTTTCGTTCTGTGATATCCCGGAAAAATACACTTAACCCATCTTCAGAAGGATATCCTTTCACTTCAAACCAGATACCTGCAGGCGGGTAAAATTCTTCAAATAATACCGGTATTTGCTCTTCGATGGCCCGTTCATACTCCTGAAAAAATTTTAACTTCTTCGCTTCAGGGAATACTTCCCACAGGTTATTACCCAGGACTTCCTCGCGGGACATGCCCAGGACTTCTTCTGCATTATTATTCCAATACGTGACCGTCCAGTCTTCATTCACCGCAAAGAAGGCTTCCGTTATGCGTTCCAGGATCCGTTGACGTTCCTGAAGGGCATCCAACATCTGTGTCTGGGCTTCTTTTCTTTCGTGGATATCCTGAAAGATGCCAAATAATCGACGACAACGGCCTTCTACCATTTCGGCTTCGCCTTTGCTTCGAACCCAACGCACGTTCCCATTAGCCGTCACAATCTGTAGTTCATCATCCCAGGGGGCGCCTTTTTCAATGGCTGTTTGAAGAGCTTTTTGAATAAATTCCCTGCTTTCACCCTCTTTGCAAAAATGAATAGCTGTTTCCAGGTCAGGCATAAAATCTGACTCTACTTCAAGCAGCCCTTTGACCATCGGCGACCAGTATAATTCGTTGCTCTCCAGGTTTAATTCCCAAACGCCAATGCGCCCCACTGCATAGGCCTGTTCAAGCAGTAATTGAAGCACTTGCTGGTTTTGGATCTCGTCCGTCAGATCCTGGGCTGTTACCAATTTGTACTGCCTGCCCTCCTGAGAAATCGGGTGTGATAGCACACGGACAAGCAACAACTCCCCACTCATTTTACGATGTTTCCAAATTCCGGCATTGTTAAAACGGTCAATTTTTTTTGACACTTCAGCTTTCAGCTTCGGGATCTCCTCTTCTGGCCGGAGATCTGCAATCGTGAGCTTGAGAAATTCTTTTCTTGAGTAGCCGTACATTTCACAAGCCGCTTCATTCACCTCCTTTATGGACAGATCCCCGGGGTCATAAATCCACATGGGATTGGGATTATCAGCAAATAGAATGTCGGCGGTTTTGATATTCATACAAAATGATCTCAATAGAGAGGCTTATTCCCGCCACTCAATTCAAGGTGGTGTGCTGCAAGCGGAATATAACAGGAAGGGCATACTGGACCCGAACCGGGTAACCACGCTGCATGCCGGGGCGGAACTCCAGCTCCTGTACCGCTCGAAGTGCGGCCTGATCGGCACCACCGCCAATCCCCTGGATCACTCTCGGGTTCTCCACACCTCCATCTTCGGTCACGATGAATTGAACGAACACCCGCCCTTCGATTCCGGCACGTCGGGCCATCTCCGGATAGACAACCTTCTCCTGAACCGCTTCCATGCCCCCGATCACAACCGGCATCGACTCTGCAATCACAAAGTAGTCCTGCCCCCCTTCGGGCTCCGGCGGTTGTAATGCATCTCTCTGTGCAGCCGCCTGTGAGCCAGTCAGGGTGCTACCCGTTTGTTGCCGCGCGCTCTCTTCGGATCCGGAGAGAACACTCGCGTCTTCAAATGCGACCATTTGAGCCCTTGTATCCTCCGATACCCGTTGCAGGGCCTGAACAACAGGGTTCACCGGTTCGGTGAATTCTTCGGGTTGAACCGGTTCAGCCCGGGGGTCTCCCTCTCCCACTGCAATGATTTCATTTGTTGGTTGCACGGGTGAGTCATCCTGCTCTATGGACGCCTGCTCTATTGACGCTGCAGGCTCATCCGCCGCGATCGGGCCGGCCGTAGCCATAGAAGCAGGCGCTTGCTGCGAAAGGTTCTCAGTTTCGGTGAGAGGTATAACCGATATACTCTCCCTCGAATTTAAGAGTGGCGCGGCCTGTTGGTTGCGAAGATTGGCGGTGGGCGCTGCATCCGCAAGTGAAAAAGTTCCAAACAGAGGTTCCAGTTCCACCATAGTGCGGGCGAGTTGAGGCCGGTCCGGCCGTACCATTTCGGTGACCGCCATACTGCCGGAGAGAAACAGGCCAATGAACCCGAAGAGCAGGGAGCTGCTTCGGACGGGACGTTCACGCACGGCTATCGACTGGATGGCGAGCAGGCGCTCCCGGAGGGCAGAACCTCTGCGAGCAAGCGGCAGGGCAGACATACGTCGCCGCTTACGGCTGGCCGCAAGCAGATCCAAAAGCAGTGTAGCATAGCGCTTTCTCGAGATGGACCGGTCGTTGAGCACAAAGCTGTCACAGCGCATCTCCCGGTAGCGGCCGAGCTGCCTGCACAGCAAGTGCACAAGCGGGTGGAACCAGAAGAGCATTCGAATAGATGTGGCCGCCAGGTGAGCGGGATAGTCTCCCAACCGGATGTGCATGAGCTCATGGCGCAGCACCAGGTTCATCTGTTCATCATCTCCCTTCAGGGAGGCTGGCAGCAGAACCACCGGGTTTCTCCAGCCAAAGGTCATCGGGATTTCGAACCGGTTGTTGAAACCGGCCAGCACCCGCCCACCGGCCAGTTCGCAGTTCTCCGAAGAGACACCGTGAACTCTGTCCAGCGGGATGAGCGGTAATCTTCTGCGAAACCGGTTCAACCGCCAGAGATCGGAGGCAAACCAGAGACCGGCAAAGAGGGAGACCGATAGAAGAAGCAGAGCGACAGGTGAAGCGTAAAAGCCCGGCCGAATCAGGGTGTCGAACCATCCGGAGAGCAGGCCTGACTCCGTGCCACCTCCCGGTGTCAATGACATGGCCACCGGCGCCTGCACCAAAATGAGCTTGAAGGACGCACCATCCTCTATACCGGACGACATCAGTGCAGCAGCTCCCTGCAGCAGAAACGCCATCAGAAGGCCCGCAGGAAGTGCGAGCAGCAACCCGAGACGGAGGTGGTAGGAGTACTGACTATGAAATGTTCGCAGCAGCGGTGCTATCAGAAGCAGCAGAGCGGCTGCAAGGGTCCAGATCCACAAGGGTTGCCAGACCACAAGCACCATCTCCGCCCCGGCCGAAACCAGGGCATCGATGAAGCCATCCATATCAGTCGTTCAGCTTCTTGATCATATCGCGAAGCTCGTCCATCTGACGTCCGGAGAGTTCTTCCGACTCTACAAGGGTCTGAACCAGATGTCCGGTAGAGCCCAAGAATACTTTGTCCAGCAGCCGTTCTAGTAGCTTGAACCGAACCTCGTCGGGGCGCATGGAGGCACTGTAGATATAGCTCATGCCTTGCTTGCGGTATTTCAAGTACCCCTTGTTGTGAAGGTTTTTCATTACGGTCATGATGGTCGTGTATGCAACCTGGCGCTTCTGGAGCACCCGCTCGCGTACATCTCCAACAGAGGCTTCCCCCATATCCCATACATGATTCAGAACTTCCATCTCAGTTTCACCCATCGGTGTCAGTGACTTTCTCATAGCAATCGCTTGTAGTTTAAGTGCAAGGATTCAGTGTAGTCAGAGAGGGGTCAGCCCCTCCGTTTTGCAGGCGCGGTTTCCCGCTGCCCGTGCAGTCCGGCTTCCAAAGCAGCCAGGGGCGTACTTCGGATCCATCCGGCACCGCTATTTTATTAAAAAAGTAGTCCGTGCGCAACAAATCAAGTGTTTTATTCTTTTTTTTAAAAAAAGGGTATAAAACGCCTTTGAAAGCTCCTGCGTATTACTATACCCCTAATTAAAACGATCAAGATCGGAAAAGCAAATTAAAATCTCCGGACGGGGGATCGTTACCTGGACAATCGGTCAATCAACGTAGCGATCACCAACGCAGTAGAGGCAATGCTGGAGGCCAATGAAATCCGCTCCTGCGGGGTCAGTTCACGCTGTTCCGGCTTCTCCGGAATGATGATGGTTGCCCCAGGTCGCACCTCCGGATTGCTACGGAAGAAGAGAAACTTCCGGGTACGGTCCACCTCCCCGTTGGCATAGACGATATAGGCTCTTCGTCTCTGCGCATTATCAGTGGTCCCTCCGGCCGCGTTGATGTAGCTGGCAAAGGAGCGGCTATCATCGTACCGAACACTGGCCGGGTGCAGCACCTCCCCTTCAATGCGCACGGTCTGCAGCTCTCTGGGAACCACGAGCCGGTCGCCCTCCTGCAGAATAATATCCAATTCCGTTCCGGGTTCGCTCAGGACGCTTTCCAGATGAATTCCCACATTGGTGGTCGTTCCCACACGCTCCACCACCATGGTGTCGAGCAGGGCGATCTCCTCGACCACATCGTCCTCCAATTGACGAACCAGCCGTGCCCCTTCAGGGAAGGCGTAGTCCGATAGGCCACCAGCCCACTCCACAAGATCTGACAGGCGTGCCCGGCGATTTTCGAGCACATAATCTCCAGGGTACTGAACTTCCCCTTCGACCCGTACAATCTGCTGCTCCTGATAGTTAGGCATCACACGGACAAAGACCTGGTCGTAAGGCTGCAAGCGAAAATCAGATTCCCCATCGCTGAACTGAAGGTTCTCATCCACGCTGAAGCGGAAGACATCTGCCACCCTGTTAATCCGGGGCTGCGGCTCTTCACGGTCGGTAGTCAGGCGGCGGGCCACTTCAATCCGATAGGCGGCGGCGTCATCGCGGAAACCCTGCGCCTGAAAAATGGCGTCCTCCAGAGTCATATTCTCACCCCAGGGCATCTCCCCCGGGTCATTGACTGCTCCGCGGATATGAACCGTGTACTCCTCCCTCATCTCGAAGATAGACTCAATAAGCACCTGGTCGTTGCGCATAAGCTCTATGTCGTGCTGCTCCGGGTTGTTCAGCACATCCAGAAGGTCGAACGCGAGCAGCTCCAGACTCAGGTCATCCGTCTCGCGCAGGATGATACCACGGCTCGGGTAGGCGTCTTCGCGCGGGCCATCGGCCTTGCGGATCAGCTCACTTAGCGTCAGTCCGGGGGTCAATTCATACTCCCCGGGCCGGAAAACCGCTCCTTCGATCTCCACCAGGTTCTCAAACCTCTCCAGGATCTCTCCTACCCGCAGGCGGTCTCCGTCCCGCATGGTCAAATCGCCCCCTTCAGGCCACATCACATCGGTTACACTCTGCTGAGTGGGAGTCACCCGCAGCACGGTGAGGCGCTCACGGTAAGCCTGGTTGGTAAAGCCACCTGCATATTGTACCAGATCGGCCAGGGTCTCCCCCTCGGTCAGTTCAAAGAAGCCGTGGCGTCGCGTCTGGCCCCAGACGTGCACCCGGTGCTTGTAGGGGTCAATCTGCAGAATATCCTGGTCACGCAGCCGGATATTGTTGCTCTGGTCCCCGTGAATCAGAAAGTCATAGAGGTCAAACTCCGCCACCGTTTCGTTGCCCCGGATCACCCGGATGGCACGGAAGGTACCGTTTCGCCCCGGCCCGCCAGCCGCGTAGAGAGCGTTAAACACCGTAGAGAGGGAGGTGACCGTATAGGTCCCCGGCTGGCGAACCTCGCCCATAACCGCCACCTGAATGCTGCGCACATTGCCCAGACTCACAGACGCCCAGGTATTCGCCTGCTCCGGATCGCTCACACGCAGCCCGGAATAGATAGAGCCCAACTGGTTCAGGAGCCGCTGCTCTGCCTCCTCGATGCTCAGTCCGTTCAGATAGACCGGTCCGATATTTTCGATCCGCACTACCCCTTCGGGGTTCACCGTCAGACGGTAGGTACGCTCCGAGGCACCCCAGATATCGACCACCACTTCGTCGCCCGGGCCCAGCGTGTAGTTGCGCGGGGTTGGGATGTTAAACGCAGGCTCGAACGTGCGGGAAAGCTCCCGAAAAAGGTCTGAACCGAACACTTTCAGCGAATCGCTTTCAATACTGTCCCGATCGTACCGCTCCACCCTCTCGCCAAATAGATCCAGTGTGTCCCGTTGCACCGGCCGCAGTTGCCCACGCTCCTCTACTTCTGCGGAATCCCCCTCAAGACGCACCTGCCGAATCCTCTCGGTAAGCCTTCTCACCTGGCTCGCCTGGGCACCACGCTGCAGGGCCAGCCGTTCAAATTCGGCCATTGTAATGCCCTCGGAGCGAATGCGGCTGTCGATCTGGAGGATCTGTTCGTTGCTCAGCTCATCCACATTCATGCTTTGCACATCGATGCCACCCGGAATCTGGGCATAACCCGCCGCTGCCGTCACAAAAAGGATGGTGATAAGGGTGAGAAAACGCTTGCAGAGTCGGCTCATAGTGGCAAATAGTGTTGATTGAAACAGACCCTGAAAATAGGAATTTCTGCCAAGAATACAGAGGAAAGTTGGTCGGAAGCGCTCCGAGCGACAGCGATCCCCCGTGAAGCGAATGGTTGTTATGAGTCAAACTCACGGAACTCTTCTATTCCCGCCTCCCTATTATTTTTGCATCACGTTTTGCGCGGTCCTTTTTTACGCTCATTCCATGGCTCCATTGCCAATTCTGCTCTACTTAGGTCATCTTTCCGGTTTTTTGAATAGATGTGCAGCATATACAGCTGACCAACAGACATATCGTAATGATCCAGCATCCGGCCATCCCTTACACACAAATCCGTCATTCGAATGAGACGCGAGATCGTTATTTTCAGGAAAACTGTTATACGGGTTGAACCGACCTGAACAATTAAAGCGACATGACATCAGCCAATAGCAATCCAGACCAGCCCGCCAGCGACAGCATGCAAGCCCCAGCCGCCCAAAAGGAGACAAAAAACACCAAAAGGGTCACCGATCTGTTCCTGAAAGCTCTGGAAGCGGTAAGCCCCGAAAAAGCGATCCACAACGCCGTGCAGTTCGACGCAGTGTCGGGATTGCTCTCCGTTCAGGACCACACCCGCCAACTGGAAGCGGAAGAGAGGATCTATATTATTGGAAGCGGCAAGGCGGCCGCATCCATGGCGAAGGCGATGCAGGAGATCTTCGGCAGCCGGATTGCCGACGGGCTGGTGATCGCGCCGGCACCGGGAGAAGGGCAACCCCCCCTGCCGAAACGGATCGGGCCCATTCAGGTGCTACAGGGCGCACACCCCCTGCCCGACCACAACAGCCTGGCGGCCACCTACGAACTGCTCCACCTGGCCCGCACGATTCCAAAGGATGCCACCGTGTTCACTCTGCTCTCGGGAGGCACTTCGGCCCTGCTCTGCATGCCCGACGGAGAGCTCGAACTGGAAGAGCTGGCCGCCACACACCAGCTACTCCTAAACGCCGGAGCGGGCATCCATGAGATGAATCGTGTACGGAAATCCCTCTCGGCTGTAAAGGGTGGCCGCCTGCTGGAAGTGCTCTCCCACACCCGGCTCACCGACCTGGTGATCTCCGACGTGCCGGACGACGACTTTGCCACCATCGGCAGCGGCCCCACCACTCCCGGCACCATCGATTACCAACACGCATTTACCATCCTGAAGCAGTACGGCCTGTGGGAAGAGGTACCGCACGAGGTACGCACCCACCTGGCTCGCGGAATGCATGAATTTCCCGAGGGGCTCACCGTCCCGACACCCGAAGGGCACCGGCAGGTTCTGGTAAGCTCTGCACGCATTCTGGCCGATGAGGCGGGCCGGCTGGCCGAGAATGAGGGGTATCACACCGCCATCCACCACCCCGCCTACGACGCCCCCATCGAAGAAGTAGAGCAGACAATCCGGGAGGATATCGACAACACCCTTTCAGATAAGGCTTCCCAAAGCGACAGGGTTTGCCACATCTACTACGGAGAGAGCTCCGTGCACGTGACCGGAAACGGCAAAGGCGGTCGGAACCAGGAGCTGGCCCTGCGGCTGGCCCGCCACCTGAAACCCGGACGGGAAGTTACCATCCTGAGTGCAGGCACAGACGGGGTAGACGGCCCGACCGACGCAGCCGGAGCGGTAGTCCATCAGGAGAGCCTGCAAGAGGCCAGAGAGAGAGGGTTGAACCCGGGGGAGTTCCTGGCCAACAACGACGCATGGTCTTTCTTCCACCGTGCGGGCGGCCACCTGAAAAACGGGCCCACCGGAAACAATCTCATGGATTTTCAGATGGTGTTAATCGGGTAGAACCGGTTGCAAGCCTGCCTAAAACGTCCAGGAGACACCAGCAAGCAGGCCGACATTATTGAACAGATCACCCCGGTCCAGTGAGAGAGCCGTGGTAACCGTCAGGCCATCCAATTGCACCGGCCTCCAGTGACTCTCCACCATAAAGTACCACTGATCCTTCGGCGGATTGAAAAAATACCCCTCCGGATCGTCGCTGCTCCACGGCTCGCCCAGGGCCAGGTTGTTGTACGTCCCGTGATGACGGTTCCAGGTGGCAAAAAGCCGGTAGTTGACCCGGGTATTCAGCTCCCCTTTCAGTGCCATGTGGTGAGCCAGAACCCGGTTGCTAACAAACATCCGGTCGCTGACCACCTGCCCGCCGGTATCAACCCGGTCCAGCTGGCGCTGAAGCAGGAAGAGCGGGCTGCCGATGGTGCGGTTCTGGTAGGTCCACCCGTTGCGATAGACCCCATTGTTGTAGTAGTTGTCACGCCCGTTGAAACGGCTGCCGTCTATATCATAGAGCGGATCTCCCGTCCATCCCGGAGGGGCGTCCGAGCGCCCTGCCCCACTCTGATGTTTCGTATACAAGAACTCCCACAGGATGCCCGTGACCAGGCGGTTCGACCCGAGCGGGTCGCGAACCCCCACTCCATAGAGCCCGTCGGGCATGTTGCGATAGTAGAGGCCAGACCCATCGGTAAAGAGGTGCTGGTAGTAAAGGTGGAGCTGCGATGCGCCGATGTCGGCCTCAATGCCCCAATCCCACAACCCGGTGTGATAACCCAGCGAGTTTTCCTGATCGGTCTGAAGCGCCCCCTCGCCTCCCTCTTTGGCGATCACCACCCGCAGTAAGTCACTGATGCTATTCGGCTGTTTACCATGTACGGACGACTCCCCGCCCCACATGGCAAAGTGAACCAACCCTCCATACACCCGGAACGGCAGCTCCCCGCCCAGGCGGGTATACAATGATTTCTCATGCAAAAAGGCCCTCTCCACCGGACGGTCCGTTTCCAGCCATCCGTGCGAGAAGTGCCCCTTTATCTCCATAAACCCGGACGTATAAGGAACCTCCACAAAGTCGGGAATGGAGCCGGTGATCTTCGGGATGGGGGCCGCATTCCGACTCATTCCGGTTGAACCGGAACTGAGCTCATCAAACCCGCTTCCGTAGGTGGCACGAAAACGGCCCACCCGCAGGCGAAATACCGAGTTGCGCATATCCAGATACCCCTCGTGCAAGTGGAGCGTACTGCGGTCGGCCCCGCGGGCCAGAACCGTCACCCCGCCACCCAGGTCAAAGTCCCTGTGCGTGCCAGCCGGCCGGTGGTGTGAGAAATAGGTGAGCGCATTGGCACTCTGGCCGTCAAACAGCCCCCAACGGTTGTGGGTGAGCCAGAAAGCTTGCTCCCGGTCGCGAGAGAAGGTTCCCAGGAATCCCACTTCCGAAACCCCGTCCCCCGAAATGAGCCTCAGATCGGATTCGACCTGCGCCTGAACAGGTACGGCAAGTGCAGCGAGAAAACAGATAGAGAAAAAGAGAGAAGATTTCATCGGATTGGCCACTGGAACATCGGTTAAAGAGGAATCGTTACGAACGTAACAACCAATGATACGCCAATATGTTGTAAATCTCGATTGCCATTCCTATGATATGCACTGAATGCGAATCATCCAGCCACCCCCAAATGCGAAACCATTAAGATGAGGTACACCCCGGTTGTACTTTTAGGGTTGCTACTCCTGGTCCTGCCGCACATACTTTCAGCCCAGGATCTGCGCCAGACCACCCTTTTTGGCTGGGAGGAGCGAACGCAGATGATGATGCTGGACAGTTATCACAACTACGGGGGCATTTTCTACGACCAGGGGCTCCTTCGGTACACCAACAACGACATGACGAAGGAGCACGACCTGGATCTGCTCACCTACCGTTTCACGGAGCTGGAAGACCGCAACTGGTATTACAATCGGGAAAACAGCTTCCGCACCTGGATGGGCAGCTACGATCTGGGGATGTTTCTTCACGCAGCCACCATCCGAAACGTAATCCCGATTACCGACCGACTCACCATGCCGCTGCAGATCACCCGCCGGTTCGACATGAGAGCCGACCGCGCACTACTCATTCCGGGGCTGGAATACCGTCTTTTGGACGAGCACCACATTGGGCTGCGACACACCATCACCGAAAACAAACCGGACCTGGACGCCATCTTCTGGTACCGCTACAGAGAGTTTCAGACGGGTGGTGTACAACTGGAACTGATTGCGCTAGACTGGATGAACAATGCGGCCTACGACCTGGGCCAGCGGCGAGGCACCCGAACCCCGCAACTTCGCCGGTATGAACACCGTCCCTGGATGGCCTCCATTAAAGCGGCTTCCCCTGTCTGGAACTACCTTCGGGCTGAACTCGTGGCCGGCATTCAGACCCCGCAGATCTCCAGTGCCAAATCGGTGGAGGGGTCGGACGAATACTTTCGAGACCGCATGGTGGCCCGCTATGCAGGCCTCATGGCAGAGTATGCCCGCCCCGGTTTCACCTTCGCCCTCACCTGGCAGCATCGCAGAGGCTCGTTCAAACGGAGCAACTACGACGACACCTACTCAGAGCCGCTGGACATAGGCAGCGTGGAGAACCAGCACCGTTTGGGTGCGTTCCTCTCACTGAGCAGGGGCCGTTTCTATACCGATCACCACCTCTGGTACAACTACAACCGGGACGCGCAGTTCGACGGCCATGAAGAAACGGTGCAGCAGGGGGTGGTCATCTACCCCTACGACTTTCGGGAGAGGCGCTGGATGATGCGCAACCGCATCGGGTACAACCCATCGGATAAGGGTTTTCACGCCGCCATACAGTGGTCGGCCGACTACCGGCAGCCAAGGGGGCGGTTCGAGTTCGAGGATACGGGAGTGGTACACACCTGGTTCCCCTACCAGCGGAACTACCCCTTTCTGATCTGGATGACCCAGGAAAGGCTCACATTATTGCTCGGTTACCGCTTTTCCGGAAAGGCAGAACTCACGCTGGGCGCATCGCTCGATGTGGATGGAGACCAGAGAGGCGCATACCGGGACGGAAAACGAAAGTTCTCTCCCTCGCTATTCGACGGCGGCTTTGCGAAGCTGGTGGTCTATTGGTAACCCGATCACTCGTGTGAAGTGGCTCTCAACAACTCCCCATTGTACTTGTAGGTAGGGACCACACTCTTGAGCAGCTCCCGTATGGCGTCCGTCTTCTGAAGCAGCGTCGCTTCGGTGAGCCTTGAAATCTTGTAGTCGAGCTCTTCGCGGCTGTACCAGCTACAGCAGTTGGCCTTGAATATCTGGGCATGCTGTGTTTTCAGGACCCCCTCTTCGGCATTCAGCAGCTCTTCATAGAGCTTTTCGCCGGGACGAAGCCCGTTAAAGACAATGGGAATATCCACATCCGGCTCCAGGCCGTGCAGGCGGATCAACTGCTTCGCCATATCGAGGATTTTAACCGGTTCGCCCATATCGAGGACAAACACTTCTCCGCCACGGCCCATGGACCCGGATTGAATGACCAGCAGTACCGCTTCCGGAATGGTCATAAAGTAGCGGGTCACATTCGGATCGGTAATGGTCACCGGGCCACCGTCGTTGATCTGCTCAATAAAGAGCGGAACCACGGAGCCACGCGATCCCAGGACATTCCCGAATCGTACAGCGATAAACTGGGTAGAACAGCGATCGTTAAAGGAGAGGCAGATCTGCTCGGCTATACGCTTGGTGGCTCCCATCACGTTGGTCGGGTTCACCGCCTTGTCTGTAGAGATCAGAATGAACTTCTCTACCCTGTGGCGGCAGGCCATCTCGGCAAGCAGTTTGGTTCCACCGACATTCACACGGACCGCTTCTTCCGGATAACGCTCCATCATGGGAACGTGCTTATAGGCCGCGGCGTGAAAGACCATATGCGGCTCATACTCCTCAAACAGGTGGTCCAGTTTGGACTCATCGGTCACGTCGGCCACGTAGGGAATCACTTCCAGATCGCCACCAAATTCCGTCTCGATATGAAACAGCTCGGTTTCGTCGATATCCAGGGCAATTAAACGGTCCGGGTTGAACTTGACCAACTGCCGGACCAGTTCGCTACCGATGGACCCACCGGCACCCGTGACCAGAACCGTTCTATCGGTAATATCCTGCTGTATTCTGCTAAAATCGACCTCTGCCGGTTCACGGCCCAGAATGTCCTCGAGACGTATGTTTCTTACGTTCTTAACCGTCACCGGCTGATCATCCAGCTTGTGGAAGGATGGCAGCACCTTGATGCTCTGCTTTGGAACGAGATCCTTGATCCCGTCTATAATCTCTTTGAGATCCTTTTTCTTAATAGAGGGAACCGCAATAATCACCTCTTTTACAGCATGGTTCTCCAGATACCTGAACATCTGGTGCCGCCCACCGCGGATCTTGATGTTGTGGAGGGTGGTACCCCACAGATCGGCGTCGTCATCAAAAATCGCTTCAATCTTGAGCTCCCACTCATTATTGCGCAGGACATCTCGTACGATCTGTTCTCCCGATGTTCCGGCACCATATATGATGGCTACCTTGGAGTGTTTGGGCTTCTTGAATACCTCGAATAACACCCGCTTGCTGATCCTGAAACCACCAACCAACAAAAGCGATTTGGCAAGGGCCATCATGGAGAAGGCCAAAAAGAAATTGGTGTAGCCATACATAATCAGACTGGAGACCCAATAGCCGGCGGTACCAGCCAGGATGCCCTGGAAGATACGTACGAGATCCTGGAGGCTTACGAAACGCCAGTGGATGTTATACGTTTTGAAGTACAGCAGCCCGGCAAATGCAAAACCGGTAAAGAGTAGAATGTCCGTCAGCGGGAAGCCGGGGAAGGTCACCGGCACAACCACACTGAGAATAGCTAATGAGATGATGGAGGAGATCATCAGAAGGCATAGATCTCCGGCCACAAAAAAGAGCGAGCGAAAATTATTATTGGATATAGTCATCAAAATTCCTCATTGTGCAAAAATAGCCCGATGAACAGGTACCTTCCCCTTGCGCGATAGAGCTATTGAGCAACATATTAAACGAGCCGTCCGTAACTGTTGATTCGATAGTGAGCAGTTAAGTTGTGTTCGTCAGTTGGTTTGGTTGTGATGGACAGGAAGCATCACGGGTCCATCCATCACTATCTATGTGCCTACAACACAGATAGATGTAAAGCACAGTAAAGATAATACAAATCTGGCAATATGTAAATAGAGCCTGCTGTATTAGTATATCCTCACACTATGCTGGCTGTAGCCCATTGACAACGGACGTCCTGCCCTGTTTGTTATAAGTAATACAGAGAGAGCAGGTCCTGCAGGCTCACAAATCTCCAGTGAATGTTATACGGTACCACCACACTGAGTACAGCAAGCGAGATGAGTGCGGAGATCGTTATTCGAAATATTCATTCAGAGTCCTCGGTGCGCAGGCCTAGCTCTATGCAAAGGTCCCTTCTCCTTGAGCAATTGTGCAGACAATTTGTAAACAGAAACCGTTTTGTTAGTGAATCTTCATTTTTTGAGTCATCAAATATGTAGCTGATTCATAGATTCCGACAAGCACGACAAGTGTGGCTATGGTGTAGATCCAGGCGATCTGGAGAGGGATGAACAGGAAGCCGAGAATGATTACGAATTGCAGTGCGGCATACAGGAAAGAGACCGTTACATGTGAAATCTTCAATTCATTGGCAAGATACTGGTATAAGTGACTTCGGTGGGCTTCAAAGATATTTTCACCACGCTTTAGCCGATGCATGATCGTCATAACCGAATCCACACCATATACACCCAGGAACAGGATGAACTCCCAGCGGCCGGTGGTTATGATGAGGTCTGCAATGAAGTAGGCGATGAGCAGCCCCAGGCTCAGGCTTCCTACATCACCGGCAAAGGCTATGGCTTTCTTTTTCAGATTTACGAATGCAAATACCACCAGGGCGATTCCGGTTGCAAACATGAATGAGTCAGGTACGTGAGTAACCGATTCCCGATACACATACACCCCTGCCATCACGGAAGCTGCATACAGAACGGATATACCATTAATTCCATCCATGAAGTTGAAAGCATTGAGCCATCCTGTAATAAGGATAAACCCAACCCCGATAAATAAATATGGCAATTCAAAAGCTTCTACAAAATAGAGCAGTATGAATACGGATATGGACTGAACCGCCAACCTCGGCAACTGATGGAGTGAATAACGATCGTCCAGAAAACCAATACCACCGATAAGTATGATCGAGATGATCAAAGGCCAGGCGGAATGATCAAAAAGTAGCCCCCAACACAGTACGGCAACCGGAAAGATGATCCCTCCGCCCCGAACAGTCGGACGTTCATGTGAGCTGCGTTCATTTGGCTTATCTATGAGCCCATACTTCTTTGCCCATTTTATATATGCTCCCATTGAGATCGTAAGAAGTAGAAATATGATCAGGTAATGGATGATCATTGCTCAAAACTTTTGATGGTTCTGAACATCCCTTCCCGCGCTGATACAGGCATTTGTTCTATCCCAAGTGCCTTTTTAATTTTTTCATTGGAAACAAGATAATTCTCCGTCAGTTTCTCCAGGCGTTCCTCGTTTAATGGGAGAGGAAGTGCATTCCCGAACTTAGCAGTCATTTGTATCAGGGACTTGGGAACACTCCAGATTCGTGGTTTTCTGTTCCTTACTTCAGAGATAATGGAGATCAACTCATTGGTAGAAAGAGGTGCGTCGTCCGCAACATGGTAAACCCCTGTTTTTAACTTTCCTTCTAATGCTTCTTTTATAACAAAACACAGATTTTCTATGGATAGAAATGACCTCGAGTTATTGAATGAACCTAATGGCCATGGAATACCTTTGCTTACCATACTATAAAGCAAATTCAGGTTTCCTTTATTTCCGGGACCATGGATCATGCACGGCCTCAGAATGATCACTCTTTTGTTTTCAGGAAGATTATTCAATATATAATTTTCGGCTTTTAACTTAGAACGACCGTATGCGGTAACCGGATCTGCTTTATGGTCTTCGGTAAGATCTCCCTGTACCTCATCCGCCACCGCTTTTACTGAGCTGATAAAAATGAACGTTTGTGCCTTATCATCATCATCAAGAAATCGATCAAAGAGCTTTTTGGTTAACTCGTAATTTACTTTGAAGTATTCTGACTCGTCCGATGTGTTTTTCAGGTCGTGGGCTTTGCCTGCAAGATGAATATAATTTAAATACCCCATTTCATCGGAATAGAACAAATGATCATATGAAATGCCCTTACCATTCTTCCCCTTTTTATTTCTATTCACTTCTACTATTGAGTAGTCACATTCATTTTTAAGAAAAGGAACAAGGTTATTTCCCACAAAACCTGTTGACCCCGTTATTAAAATATCAGTCATTTATTTACGATAACTTTCCAAAATATTTTCAGCAAGTTCATTCATAATAGAACTTCTGGCATATTTATTGTTAAAACCTTTCCGGTCTACAGCTTCCTCTGATAATGTATTTTTCTTCAATTCATCAGCCAATTCTGCAGCGTTACAAGGCTCAAATAATAATGTACCCTTCACGTGTTTTTCAAGGAATTCTTTAGCATACCCTCCAACTCCTGCTATTATCGGCTTTCCAGTTGCTGCATATTCAAAGATCTTGGATGGCAATACCTTTTTAAACGCATCATAATCATTCAAATGTAGAAACAGGTAATCTGTTTCTTTATAGTATTTCAGTAAAGTATCTCGGTCAACGGGATCGATCAACTCTACGTTAGAAACCTTTAGATCATCCAGTTCTTCTTTGAGCAATTTTCGGGTTCCCCCATCACCAATTATTCTGAATTCATAATCAGTGTCTTGGAGAAGTTTAGCTGTTTGCGGAATTACTTTATGCAATCCTTGTCCATCACCAATGTTTCCGGCGTATGTGATAATACGATTTGAATGATTTCCTGTATTTTTTTTAAAATTATTCTCTAAGAATACATCATCAATACCATTGGGATAAAAGGAAATGGGTGCTTCATATTTTTCAAAGAAATCCCGAAAACCTTCTGACACTATGTTTATTTGATCCGCTCTCTTGAAGGTATAATGTTCAATAAACCTCAAAAATATATCCAAAGGATAACTAATAACCGGGTTTTTGATGATCTCCTGCATGTTCTCACGGAAAAGATCTCTCATATCCAAAAAGAGAGGAGCTTTTTTATTTGAACTCACACGTGCACCTAAGAAAGCAGTAAATAGTCTTGAAGATGAAGCAATAACAAGGTCGTACTCTTTATCTTTGACTTGTTTTATAGCACTTGAATAGTAGGCCCTGAAAGAGTTGATCTGATCAAAAAAGCCACTTTTATGTTCAGGTAATTCACTTCTGTAGATATTTATATTGGAAGCATATTTCTCAAATTCTGAGGCTTCTGCTTTATATGTGGAATACCTGTTGGGCATCGTAGTTACAACATCAAGGTGATCATTTTTTTTAAGTTTCGGAGATAATGCTTCTACTAATGCAGTATTTCTAAATGAGCCGGCACAAAGATCCGGTTCAAAATAAAATGTCAGTAATAATATGTTCATTCTTTGATTTTAGTTTTTAGAGCTTCTTTGAATTTCACCTTAATCACATCCCCTAATTCTGTTTTATTAAAACCTGAGCAAAAAGAATAGTTTTCTTTTTTTATCTCTATAAAATCCTCAAAACTTAAAATATGATTATTTAGACTGAATATCCCTTCTTCTATTTGTTCAATTTGAACACTTGGATGAAAATGTAAATACGCAATTCCATCTGCTTCATTTCCTTCAAGGCAGTCTATAATTTCAACTTTATTTTCCATGATCCGCCACTCCCTATTGTGCCTGACATTCAAATTATCATATCCCGTATGA
>JBBDIJ010000001.1:0-54516 GCA_040880485.1 Balneolaceae bacterium | reverse complement strand
CATCCAGGTATTTTCGACTGAGTGTCCGAAACTCCATGCGCCTGAAAAACTGCCCGAGTTCCTTACGGTTCGGCCCATCCCAGTCCAGCTGTTGCCAGTCGGGCAAGTCTGGAACGTCGAGACGGATCGTTACCATTTTCTTTGCATGAAGCGCCGCTTCTCTGTTCAGCGTTAACCCCTCACGTACCCTTTTGGATTTCATCTCCGGTGCCGCATCAATTGCACTCTCCAGAGAACCGTATTGTTTAACCAGTTCCGGAGCCCCCTTTTTTCCAATTCCAGGCACTCCCGGAATGTTATCGGAAATATCACCGATCATGGCAAGCACATCCGTCACCTGCTCCGGCCACACTCCGAAGTAGTCCATAACGCCCTTCCTGTCTATCAGGCTAAATCCGCCATTTTTCGGGTCCGGTTTAAGCATGACCACTCCGTCTCCCACCAGCTGCATAAAATCCTTGTCGGGAGTGACCAGATAGACATCGGCGTCTCCCGCCGCCCGCCTGCCCAGCGTACCTATAATGTCATCCGCTTCATACCCATCCTGTTCCAGATTTTCAATCCCGAACCCGCCGATCATCTCTTTGATCAGAGGAATTCCAACCTTCAGCTCTTCTGGCTGCGGGGGCCGGTTTGCCTTGTACTCCTCATCAAGCTCGTGACGGAAGGTAGGCTTGCTTGTATCCCAAACTACCGAAATGTGGGTAGGTTTACACTCCTCCAGCATTTTAACCAGAGTGTTGGCGAATCCCAGAATCGGTCCGGTGGCAATCCCTTCCGAGTTGCTCAAACGGCTTTTGATAAAAGCGAAGTGGGCGCGATAGGCGAGAGCCATCCCATCTACCAGATAGAGTGACTTCCTGGATTTGGTCATGATCTCCTCATTGAAGGGTTGGCCAGGCAGAGGCCAACCGGGTTAAGCCTGCTTGAGAAGCGTCAGAGATTCTTCTATCACTCGCTCTTTTGTAAGGCCAAGTTCCTCATAAACTTCGAGGTAGGGAGCCGACTCTCCAAAGCGATTAATACCGATCGCCGTACCACCGTCTCCAACATATCTCTCCCACCCCAGTGTGGCTGATGCTTCAATAGAGACCCTCGCTTTTACATCAGGGGGCAGTATGGTATCACGATAGGATTGAGGCTGCTTCTCGAAGAGCTCGCAACACGGCATGCTCACAACACGAGCTTCCACTCCCTTTTTATGAAGTTCACGAGCTGCTTCCATGATGATCTCCACCTCGGAGCCGGTCGCCATCAGTAAAAGTTCCGGTTTGCCTGAAGGAGCATCCAGTAGTGTATAGGCACCTTTCTCTGTATTGGATGCAGCGGCGTATCCCGGACGGTCATAAGTAGGGAGCTTCTGACGTGTCAGAGCCAGAAGAGAGGGCCCATCCGTACGTTCCACAGCGGCTTTCCAGGCCCATGCAGTCTCGTTGGCATCGGCCGGACGAAACACGTGGAGGTTTGGCATCGCCCTCAATGCCGGGAGCTGTTCGATGGACTGATGTGTTGGACCATCCTCACCCAGGCCGATACTGTCGTGTGTAAATACAAACGTGGAGGGGATATTGGAGAGTGCGGCAATACGAATGGCGGGCCTGCAGTAGTCGGAAAAGATCAGGAAGGTAGCGCCGAAAGGTATGAGACCTCCATGAAGTGC
Source organism: Balneolaceae bacterium (assembly GCA_040880485.1). Lineage (GTDB taxonomy): Bacteria > Bacteroidota > Rhodothermia > Balneolales > Balneolaceae > JBBDIJ01. The sequence continues at coordinate 52,856 of JBBDIJ010000001.1, read as the reverse complement.
AATACCATTCAGTGCAGCTCCCATACCGTGCTCCCTTACACCGAAATGCACGTTCCGGCCGGTGTAATCTTCCGGACCAAATACGCCCTTCCCGTCCATAAAAGTCTTGGTACTCCCGGTAAGGTCGGCTGAACCGCCAAAAAACTGAGGTACAGCATCTGCAATCGCATTGATCGCTGTGTGAGAGGTATTTCGGGTTGCATCACCCTTCTCATCCGGTTCAAAGAGAGGTAGCCGGTCACTGAGATCATCAGGCAGCTTACGATTCACAAACGTATCGAACAGGTCCGCTTCGTCGGGGTTTGACTTTCGGAACTCGTCCACCACTGAATTCCACCTCTTCTCAGCCTCTGCCCCGTTCTCCAGTGCCTTCCTGAAATGAGTGTACACCTCATCCGGTACATGGAACGTTTTATCGGGATCCACCCCCAATTTTTGCTTGGTTAAACGAATCTCGTCTGCGCCCAGGGGTGCTCCGTGAGAAGCTTCACTATCCTGCTTATTCGGGCTTCCAAAACCGATGTGAGTACGGCAGATCACCAGAGAGGGGCGTTCCGTTTCGCCCTTCGCCTCATTGATGGCCTTCTCGATCTCATTGTGGTTGTGGCCATCAATTTCAGTTACATGCCAGCCATAAGCTTCAAACCGCTTCCGACTGTCATCCGTGAATGCCAGATCTGTAGACCCGTCAATCGATATATTATTGGAGTCGTAAAGATAGATCATCTTTCCGAGTTCCATGTGGCCGGCCATTGAGGCAGCTTCATGAGAAATCCCCTCCATCAGGTCTCCGTCACTTACAATCGCATACGTATAGTGATCCACAAGTCCTGTTTTTGAAGCGTTGAATTTCGCTGCCAGAAACGCTTCTGCCATCGCCATACCCACTCCGGTAGCAAAACCTTGGCCTAGCGGCCCCGTAGTGGTCTCCACACCAGGAGTAAGTCCAAATTCCGGATGCCCCGGGGTCAGGCTGTGGAGCTGACGAAAATTTTTCAGCTCCTTGAGCGGCAGGTCATAACCGGTCAGATGGAGCAGGCTGTAGAGGAGCATGGAACCGTGCCCCGCAGAGAGGATGAATCGATCCCGGTCTGCCCACTTTGGATTGGCGGGATTGTGCTTAAGAAATTTGGTCCAGAGCACAAAAGCCACATCGGCCATTCCCATGGGCATCCCCGGGTGGCCGGAGTTAGCTGCTTCAACCCCATCCATAGATAGGGTTCGAATTGTATTTACACAGAGTTGGTCAAGTTTGCTTCCGGAAAGTACAGGGTTCTTTTCTGACATAGATCGGATTGGATATACAAATTACAGGTCGTTGATGTTGGTGTATACTTTTGAGCCGCTGCCATCCGGTTTAAGACCGGAAAAACAGATTTTCAGCCACATGAAGTAGTGACAAATAAAAAGGGGGCTGAAAAGCCCCCCAAAAAGAATCAGGATGAAATTTCTTCACACTCCAGTTCATACTCCATCTCATAGAGTGCAGAATCACGAAAATCACCATAGGCAGCATTTTCATAGGCATTGCAGGCATTGGTTACCTGCTCAAGTGCCTGATAGGCTTGCCCGAGTTCAAAATAGATTTTGGCCTGGTCAGCTACACCACCTGATTCCAGTTCCAGAGCACGGTTTGCGCTCTCTAATGCCGAGTTAGCATTTCCAAGCAGATTCTGTACCTCCGCCAGGCGGTACCATAAATCTACAGAACTGTCATCATAATCCTGAGCCATCTCCAGCATCTCCAGAGCTCCTGCCAGATCATCTTCATCTTTCAAACTCACTGCTCGATAGACCAGCTCGCTACTTAATCGACGCTGTGCAGTAGCTACATGCTCTTGCTGGTTGGTGGCCAGGCCAACTTCGATCGCACGATCGAAAGCAGCAATAACATCATCCAGCTCCACTTCCCCCATTTTGTTCAATACAATCGCTTTCTGATAGTAGGCCAGTGTATAGTTTTCATTCAGCTCTATTGCCGTGTCGAGACTCGCAAGGGCTGCTTCATAATCTTCCTCGTTATACTGAACCAGGGACTTCTGATAGTAGAGCTGTGGAATGACACCGCGTGCCTGGCCTTGTACCGTTGTTGCGTTATAACGGGCCGCACCTTCCGCCGCCTCCTCAAAGTGCTCTATAGCACGATTCACATTCTCAACCGTCCTCTCTTCACGAAAATTTTCGAAGGTTTGGAGACCACGGGCCAGATAGACTCTGGGGACCTGACCCACAATCATCTCCTCGATATCGCCACAATCCTCACAATCATCTGCACGGGCAAATGTAAGAGCTTCTTCATAGAGCTCGATGGCATCCAGATACTCATTGATGCCGGCCAGCTCTCTTGCATTGTTATAGGCCATAACCGCGTTCGTACGCGAATCATCCTGAGCCTGAAGAAGATCGGTGACGCCGGTTGAGATTATAAGAGTCAACAATGTAATCCATATCGTATTGATTGTTTTCATATCGTATCCGATTTGAGTTAAGGCCGCTTTGAAAATGTGTTCGATGACGGGTGCTTCCCCCTTTGGCAAGGCCGTCAGGAGGCAAATATACCCTCTGGCACTTCAAACGCATTAAAATAATGAAAATAACACTTAATTATAATTATAAAACAGATCAGAGAACGTGAATATTGTATCCTATCCAAACAAACGCTCCTGCTGACTAAAAAGAGAAGTTCGGTTTCGGTGGCTTTTTTGAATAGAATTCGCGCACAATCCGGACCGCTTCATGCGGATCGTCAGTCACATGGAACAGGTCCAGATCGGTTTCAGAAATCATACGTTCCTCCAATAGTGTCTGTTTGAGCCAATCTGTTAAACCTGACCAGTACTCTTTACCCACCAAAACGACCGGAATTCGTTGAATCTTCTCTGTCTGGATAAGGGTCAGGCATTCAAACACCTCATCCAGTGTTCCAAACCCACCGGGGAAGACGATAAAGCCCTGTGCATATTTCACGAACATCACTTTCCGTACAAAAAAATATCGAAAATTGATCTGGTAGTCGGGATGTACATAAGAGTTGATCCCCTGTTCCATGGGCAGTTCAATCCCCAGTCCCACCGATTTACCTCCTACTCTCTTCGCCCCGCGGTTACCCGCTTCCATAATTCCCGGCCCACCACCGGTGATCACACCAAACCCGTTTTCAGAAATCAATTCAGCTGTCTTCACAGCCAGCTCATAATAGGGGCTCTCGGGACTCAAACGGGCAGAGCCAAACAGCGAGACGCAAGGCCCAATACGGAGAAGTTTGTCGTAACCGTCTACAAACTCGCCCATAATCTTGAAAATGCTCCACAGATCGTGGCTCGGATCCTCCTCGAAAGTCCCGCTATTACTCTTACGGACTGTCTTCTGACTCTCAAATTTCTCAAATTTTTTCATCTTGCTTCTTGCTTTCAAATTAAGGTTGCTGATTTCTCTGCAACCGAATATTCAGATGGAACCCTGGAGCTCTGCCGGCAACCATAGCGGGTGAAAGTGTAGCCGTTGCAGAGAGATCATCCGACACATCAAACGATCTCATATGAGCAAATACATACGCATCCAGCACATTCAAGCCGTAGGCAACACCGGTCACCAGAATCATCAGATCACGGCGATTTCGATATCCATTTCGAATTTCCCTCAACTGCTCCTGTCCCACAGTGTCCGAAATATGGGACGGGGTGGGGCCAAAACGGAAATCACTCTCCTCGCCTCTGCTTTCATTGTAGTATGCTGCCCGGTAGTCGTGATACTGTTCGGTTAACTCCACACTGTACCAAATGAGGCCACCAATCATACCGTATATAACCGGAATCTTCCAGGCTTGCCGGTTGATCACCTGGCCCCAGCCCGGGACAATCATCGATCTGTACATCACACGCGCCGGATCCGGATACTCCTCCCCTTCATTTTCACTATTCAGCCATTCATGTGCAGCCGGCGTATCATCGGTAGTGTGCAATTCTATGTATGATTTGTACACTTCGAGTGAAGGAGATTGTGCAGAGAGCGGCACTGCAAACAGCCAGGCAAAAAGAACCAGTGATATCCCCGCAGGGATGGCTCTACCCGATTGACTCAAAGAGTTGCAGCAGTCTCTCCAGATCCTCATCCGAGTAGTATGATATACGTATTTCACCACCATTTTTCCTGGTTTTCAGGTCTACTCTGGTACTTAACGTGCGGCGCAATCGCTCTGAAATATCTTTTATAAACGGATCAATGCCGGGATTCGAAGGTTTGTTTTTTCTCCCCGTTTCTCTCTTCTTATCCAGTTTTCGCGCCTCGACTTCCAGTTCACGCACCGACAGTTCGTTCTCCTCAATCTTCTTCAGAAGTGCCTTCTGCTGATCTTCACTCTTCAGGTGGATCAGAGCGCGCGCATGGCCGGTGGTTATTCGGTCGTCACGCAGGGCAGCCTGGATAAAATCGGGCAGTTGAAGCAGACGAATCTGATTTGTGACCGTGGTTCGGCTTTTGCCCACACTGGACGCCACCTCCCCCTGTGTATAGTTCAACTCATCTATCATGCGTTGATATCCGATGGCCACTTCAATCGGATTCAACTCCTCGCGCTGAATGTTTTCAATTAACGCAAGAGCCAAAAGCTGATCATCCTCTACCTCCCGGATGTATGCGGGGATCTCGGTCATACCAGCCAGCCTGGCCGCCCTCAGGCGCCTCTCTCCGCTGACCAGCTCAAATCGTTTCTCTCCCAGATAGCGAACCGTCACAGGCTGAATCAAACCATGCTCCTTCAGAGAGGATGCGAGCTGTTCAAGTGCGGTCTCGTTAAAATGAGTTCGAGGCTGATTCGGATTGGGTCGAATATGTCCGACCGGGATCTGAAGTACCACGTTCACCCGCTCCTTCGGATCCACTACAGGTCTATTAGCCTCCTTCTGGCCGCTGCCCTCACTCTGTTCACCGGAGTCCCCATACTCCGGAAAAAATGCGCCGAGCCCTCTTCCAAGTACTTTCTTGCTCATCTAATGCACCGATCAGTTGGTCAGAACCGTACTGTTCCGAAAAATCTTTCGATTTCTTGTGATCAACTCTTTGGCAAGTGCCAGATAGTTTTTAGCTCCAACGCTTGTAGCATCATAAAGCAGAGCCGGTTTTCCGAAACTGGGAGCCTCGGCAAGTCGTACATTTCGTGAGATTACAGCCTTGAATACCCGGTCATCAAAATAGCGCTTCACTTCATCTGCAACCTGATTGGAAAGGCGGGTACGGGTGTCGTACATCGTGAGTACCACCCCCTCAATCTCCAGATCCCTGTTCAGATGCTGTCTAACTATTTTAATGGTATTCAAAAGCTGCCCAAGCCCTTCAAGCGCAAAATATTCACACTGTACGGGAATAAGAACAGAATTGGATGTTGTCAATGCATTGATAGTCAGCAGACCGAGCGAAGGAGGGCAATCTATAATGATAAAGTCATATTTTTTCCTGGCTTCGCCGATTGCACGATCGAGAATACGTTCACGATCCTTTCTATCCACCATCTCAATCTCGGCTCCCACCAGATTGATATGAGATGGAATCAGATCCAGATAGGGAAGTTCAGTCTCTCTGATGACCTCGTCCGCACTCACGCCACCTATCATCATCTCATAGACCGAATTGCTCACCGTTTTAGGCTCTATACCCAGTCCGCTCGTTGTATTGCTCTGCGGGTCAACGTCAATCAGCAGGGTGGGATGCTCGATGGCAGCCAGACTGGCAGCAAGATTGATGGCTGTTGTTGTCTTCCCAACACCACCCTTCTGGTTGGCAATGGATATCACTTTTCCCATTCAGGTATCTCTGTCAATGATCGATCGGAACGGAGTTTTTCCCGCAACCAATACGTGTAGAAGTTCATTCAATATAAAGGGATGCCCCCTGCCAACCAAAAGAAGTTATGCACATAGAACCCCTGCGCTCCATACCACTTATTTTCATATGCACCAAATGATTGCAGGATTTTCAACCATGCCGGATGTGGACGGTTATACACATTCCGGGGTGGTTCCGGCCCGACAGTTCGGACACCAAACCATGCACCCCGGACAGATGCTCAATTTCCTGTCATCTGAATGGTTCGACCAGGTCCGGAACTTCCTTCAATTCTCTGGATCGGTTCCAGCTTTTGATAGCTGTTCTGAAAGATGGAATCGAATGCCGAAGTATGAGTCGCGTCAAGACGATCAGAGAAGTGAAGTATGTTATCCTGATCGACCCATGGAGTGAGCCCTGCGTCTGGAGTGACCAGCGAAGAGGCTGCGGAAGTTTCGGGAACCTGAAGAGGTGAAGAGGCTGCATCCGGTACCGGAGCGTTTTGTGCACCCGGAGCCGATGCCTGATGAATCTCCCCTGTCGCATCACCACTGTCCGGGTTCATAACGCTCCAGAAGAGTCCCGCAAAAAGTGTGAGCAGCACCGTGGCGGCTACTGACCAGGCGAAAGCAAGAGTTCGTGTTCGCCGAATTCCCGTCCCGGTTCGGTTCACCGCATCTGTCACCACCCTGTCCAGAACATGGTCAGGCACCGACAGAGGTGGCAGATCGGAAATTCGATTGTACACCTTCCTCAGGCTTTCCACCTCGATAAGAAGGTTTTCGTCGTTCAGCATCTCCTTTTCGAAGAGCATCTCTTCAGAAGGGTCCATCTCCTTCATCAGGTAACGGATAGAGGCATTTTTGTCAAACGTCATATCTTCCTTGATTCGCTTTGTTTTTCCTGATCGAACAATTTTCTCAGGTTGATTAATGCATAGCGCATACGGCCGAGGGCTGTATTGATTGATACTTCGGTCAATTCAGCGATCTCTTTGAATGGCATCTCGTAATAGTGCCTCAACATGACAACTGTTCTCTGCTCTTCCGGCAAGTCTGCAATGTGTTTAAGAAGGCTGCTTCTTGACTCGTCAAGTTCAAGCTCCTCCTGCTGACTCACTCTATCCTCGTCCGGAAGCCGATCGTAGAAGTCTGTATTGGACTCCGCATCGTAGTTGCTACTTACATCAACGAATCGCTTCTGTTTTCTGATATGGTCGATCGTTGCGTTGTGTGCAATTCTCATTACCCATGCGATCCATTTCCCCTGTTCATTGTAGGTGTCATCCATCTTGGTAATCACCTTGGTGAAGGTCTCCTGAAAGATATCGTTGGCCACCTCCCCGTTATTTACCATGCTATAAATATAGGAATATATCTTTGCCTGATGGCGGTTCATCAGCTCGCGAAATGCGAGCTCATCGCCCTTCTTGCGAAACATTCGTACAAGTTCGCCATCGTCAAGCTGCTCGTACTTTTCAGGTATATGATCCGATTTGTGCAATCTCATAGCGTAGAAATTAGGAGATTTCCGGTGAAACTCAACATCACCACTCTTATAACTCACGGGGAGGTACAAATGTTGTGTGAACTTCCCACGTTTTCTACAAGTAATTTGCATCTATTCGAATGAATGCACCATCACATCTACATGCGACCCCGTTCCGGTTCATCCCGTTCCCTTTCCCCTCTGTTGGAAGTATCGAAAAATGTTCTCCCCCGTAACTTTCCCGACCGCTTCAAAAAGCTCCTCCTCAGTAGCGGAAGCTACCTTTTTTACCGAACCGAAGTTGCGCATCAACAGGGTCGCTGTCTTCTCTCCGACACCTTTGATTTCAGTCAACTCACTTTTGAGCATGCGTCCGGAGCGGGTCTTTTTATGAAAGGAGACCGCAAACCGGTGTGCCTCGTCTCTCGCCTGCTGCAGAAGCTTCAGGGATGGAGATCGCTTGGAAATCATAACCGGATCGGCCAATCCCGGACGCCAAACTTCTTCCAGGCGCTTCGAGAGCCCGGCCACATCACAATCATCTTCAATACCGGCCTCACGTATCGCATCCATAGCAGCGTTTAACTGCCCTTTTCCCCCATCCACCAGAATCAGGTCGGGAAGCTGGTTGCCCTCCTTTACCAGGCGGTTGTATCTGCGAAGCACCACCTCCCTCATGGATGCGAAATCGTCGGATCCGGTCACCGTCCTGATATGAAACTTTTTGTAGAGGCTCTTTCGCGGGTGCGCATCGACAAAGACCACCATGGAGGCAACCGGATCGCTACCCTGCAGATTGGAGTTGTCGAAACACTCGATTCGTCGGGGAAGGCGGGTAAGCCTCAGGTACTCCTTCAGATCTTTCAGAGCCTGCGGAATGCGTGCTCTGTTTGTCTTTTCCCGTTCCAGGATTCGCTCTTTCAAAAGCCACTCTGCGTTGGAGACGGCCATCTCTACAAGCTGTTTTTTCTCTCCAATTCTAGGCCTGTGAATGGGCACTTTGACCCCTCTCTCCTCCCAGAGATACGCAAGTAGCGGTTCGCTGTCCGGCAGATCCTCACTCACATACACTTCGTCCGGAATGGTAGATGCGGCCTGTTCCGTATAGTAATCCTCTAAAAAGGATTGCATCATCTCACCCGGTTCCAGGCCCTCTATATTTTTCAGAAAGCGGTGAAATTTTCCGATCAGTTTTCCCTCTCTGATCTTGAACAGAACTCCACAGGCTTCCCCGAACTCACGGTCTACAGACAGTGTAAAAAGATCCCTGTGCACCTGCCGGTCGGCCACCACTTTCATTTTCCGATTGTACTTCACAAGCGACTCAGTTGCGTCACGAAGACGGGCTGCCTCCTCAAATTCAAGAGCCGAAGAGGCGATCTCCATCTCCTCTTTAAGCTCACGAATCAATTCGTCCGTACGCCCGGCAAGAAGACGCTCCACCTGGCTCATCACTTCCCTGTATTTCTCCTCATCCATTTCTGCAGAACAGTTGCCCAGGTAGGCCTCAAAACAGGAGCGCCATCGCGGTGCTCCACGATTCGGATCAACCGTACGTGCCGAGACGGCACAAGTGCAGAGCCGGAAAGCCTTTCGGATGGTTTCAAGCATCCTGCGCATATGGCCCGCATGGTCATAGGGTCCAAAATACTTGCTTCCGTCCCGAACCACAGTACGGGTCGGATAGACCCTCGGACGCCCGTCGCGTGTGAGGCAGATGTAGGGGTAAGACTTGTCATCACGATACATGATGTTATACCGCGGCTGCAGCTTCTTGATCAGAGTGTTCTCCAGAATCAATGCTTCCGCTTCTGTATCGGTGACCACCACATCCACATCGGCAATTTTAGAGATCATCAGTTTCAGCCGTCCTTCTTTCGCTTCCAAATTGCGAAAATAGGATTGAACCCGTGTACGCAGTCTCTTCGCCTTGCCAACATATAGAATGCCCCCGTTTTGGTCCCTGAATTGATAGACGCCGGGCTGGCGCGGCAGACGATCTACCTTCTCCCTGAGCTCTTCTGCAGACATGATATTTCCGTTACAATCTTCCTTAACGTTCGCTCTTTGAACACAAAAACGCGAACTTCTGAGCCAAGATAGTGAGAGTTCACGACACCTCAACCCATTCTATTCAATCCATACCTATGGCCGACCCCGAACACCTGAATCTGCTGCCCGGCATCCCGCTGCTCTACGAAGACCGGTTTCTGCTGGCCGTTGCCAAACCGGCGGGATTACTGGCGCAGGGCGATCATACAGGGAACGATAATCTGCTTGATCTCTGCAAGAGCGCTCTGGCTAAAAGAGGGAACAGAGGCTCGAAAGCGTGGCTCGGATTGCTTCACCGTCTGGACAGGCCGGTGGGCGGTGCCATGCTCTTCGCAAAAACCCCCGCAGCTGCAGCCAGCCTTTCGGAACAGATTCGAAAAAGGTTGATACAGAAACACTATCTGGCGGCCGTTCAAGGAGAAACTCCTCCAAACGGGCTACTGACCGACCGGCTGGTCAAGGAGAACCACACCAATACCGTACGGGTAGCCGGAGAGAGTGATGCCGGCGGTATGGATGCTGAGCTTCACTACCTGAAAATCGCTTCGGCCCCAAAAGATCACCTCTCTTTGATTAGAGTTCATCTCGTCACAGGCCGTCCCCACCAGATACGTGTACAGTTTGCCAGCAGGGGGTTTCCCATTGTGGGCGATCGAAAATATGGAAAGACCGGTTCAGGCCACCGCGCTCCGATGGCCCTCCATGCATTCCGAATCGATTTTCAGCATCCGGATACAGGGGACCGGACCACGATCGTCTCACCTCCCGAAAAAGCCTGGCCCTGGACCCTGTTCGAACTCCCTGGAGAATGAGCCGGTTCAACCCGGATTCTCCCCCGCTTCCTCCATTCTTTCCCGATATTCAATCGGACACAGATGACGCAACAACTCCCAGCGATACATGCCGGAGCTGTGGCCATCGCTCCAGGAGATGGACAGGGCGTGGTTCCCCACCTCTCTGAGTTCGAGAATATCTATACGCTTGTGAGTCTCACGGAAAAACCACTCCATTTCGAGCTCCCCCATACGGTCGTGGCCACCCCGGCACACAACACACGGACAGTTGCGGCGCAGAGCATAGAGCGGATACTTCGACAGATGCCCATCGGCCCATTGAATGTCCAGCACTTGCTCACGATTGTCTACCTCGATCTTCTCCGGGCGGAACCGGCCTCCATCTTGCACCATTCTTTCTGTCATCCTCTTCACTTTTTTTTACCTTTCTCCCATCAAAGATACGAAATGGAGCTGATCGCAATCTACACACTTCCGGCCCTTTCTCTTCTGGCCGGCAGTGCAGCAGGCCGCTGGACGGGGTTCACACTGGAGAGTCTTACGCCCGAACGGGTACGCTATGGATCCCTGACTCTGGTACTCCTGATCTCTCTTGTCGCTACGGGCAGAATCACCGGCCTGCTTTCAGAAAATGGTGCAGCTGCAGCAATGAGCCTTCTATACGGAGCTTTTGCCGGGCTTTTTGCCGGCTATTCCTGGAGAAGGCTGGTTTCTGTACAGAACCACTCTGTGCTCCTCTACCGGCACAGGTCTTTCTGGAGTGACCATGCACCTGCAATGGGTGCCATTCTGCTCATACTCTTCGGGCTCTACCGAACTTCGCTTCTCACCTCTGCGTTCATGAGCCCGGTTCGGTTCTCTTCGGGTCTCTCCCTCATCACCTTCGGCATTGCGATCTGGACGCTGAACATCGTTCCTCAATTCAGGGCTAATGGCATTCACTATCTGGACAAGATCATACCCTGGCCACAACTTGTTTCCTGGAACTGGCAGTCTGAAACGGTAGTCTGCCTGGAGGTTATTCATGATCCTTCAGGTCCTCGCGAGGAGATTCGAACACTCTGTACAAGAATCCCGGAAGAGGACAGACTTTCGGTGGAGAGGATTCTCGCAGAAGCCCTTGAGAAACATCGTACCGAGCGTGAAAATCTGTTACACCCTGAGAGCAGCTCTACCACGGAAATCAGGATGTAAGGTGGTGGCGCTCGTCGACGGTGTTATTCCGGCTTTACACAAAAAATCCGTACCTTGAGGGACTAAACCTCAAGTGAAAACAGGAGGGAAAAGCTGAATTCAGCACTCCCTTCCAACAAAAACAGGAGAATTTTGTCCAAGATTAAAAACGGCGACACCGTTAAAGTACACTATACAGGAACCCTGGAGGACGGATCTGTTTTCGACTCCTCCGAGGGTCGTGACCCCCTTGAATTCGAAATGGGATCGGGACAACTGATTCCCGGTTTCGAAAAAGCTGTAGAGGGACTGGAGAAGGGAGCCTCAACCAAAGTTACCATTCCCAGCGATGAAGCGTACGGAGAGGGGCGTGAAGATCTGATCTTGTCTGTGCCCAAAGATCAGTTGCCAGACGATGTGGAGCCCGAAGTGGGCATGCAGCTGCAAGTAAACCAGCCGGACGGACAACCCATTCCGGTACGGATTACCGAGGTCAAAGAGGAGGAGATCGTACTCGATGCCAACCATCCACTGGCAGGCAAAGAGCTAACGTTCGAAATTGAAGTGGTCGGCATTAACGGCTGATCCGATAATCCCCTGAAGCTTTTCGAACATCGAAGTCGAATCTGCTTCTAAACTTATCCAGGGCGGCCATGCAGTGTGTGGCCGCCTTTTTTATTCGGCCCTGGTGGCTTCAAGATGGGCTCTGGAGTAACGTTCCGCAATTTTAAGGCGGTTATCAGCTCTTTTCAGTGCTTTGAGTACTCTTTCGTAGTTCATATTGGGAGACTTATTGTCTCTCATACGCATCAATGCCCTCTCTTTTGCTTCGCGTGCACGTGCCACATCGATATCTTCTACATATTCAGCCGACTCTGCCAGAATGGTCAGACGATTTTCACTCATCTCGACAAATCCATAACTGACAGCAAAATGGCGGGGATCCTCATCACCCGACAAAATTCGAATATGGCCAACTTCGAGTGCTGAAACAATGGGTGCGTGGCCCGCCTTCATCTCAAAACTCCCCTCACTGCCGGGGACCCTGACTCCACTAACCTCTCCCTCGAAAACTTTTCCTTCGGGGGTCACGATGGACGCATGAAATCTCTTTTCAGACATAGACAGAAGATCAGGCCGCTTCAGCTTTCAGCTTTTCACCCTTCTCAATCGCCTCTTCTATGGTACCAACGAGGTGGAAAGCGTTTTCGGGAAGTTCATCGAGTTCACCATCCAGAATCATATTGAAGCCTTTGATGGTATCGTCAATTTTCACATACTTGCCCGGCTGGCCGGTAAACTGCTCGGCAACGAAGAAGGGCTGGCTGAGGAATCGCTGTACTCTGCGGGCACGATATACTATCGTTTTGTCCTCATCGGAGAGCTCGTCCATACCGAGAATAGCGATGATATCCTGCAGATCCTTGTACTGCTGCAAAATCTCCTTTACACGCTGCGCACATTTGTAATGCTTTTCACCAACCACTTTCGGATCGTTGATCCGGGATGTGGAGTCCAGTGGATCCACCGCCGGATAGATCCCGATCTGCGTCAGTGCCCGGCTTAGAACCGTAGTGGCATCGAGGTGAGAGAAGGTAGTGGCGGGAGCAGGATCCGTAAGGTCATCGGCCGGTACATAGATCGCCTGAACCGAAGTAATTGACCCGTTTTTGGTAGAGGTGATCCGCTCCTGAAGATCCCCCATTTCGGTTGCAAGAGTTGGCTGATATCCTACAGCAGAAGGCATTCGGCCAAGTAGCGCCGACACTTCGGAACCAGCCTGGGTAAAACGGAAAATATTGTCGATAAATAACAGGATGTCTCTGGAGACCTCATCGCGAAAGTACTCTGCAACAGTAAGTCCGGAGAGTGCAACGCGCATCCTTGCGCCGGGTGGTTCGTTCATCTGTCCAAATACAAGAGTGGCCTGGGACTCCTTCATCACATCGTAGTCCACTTTGGAGAGATCCCACTCGCCCTTCTCCATCGACTCGTTAAATTCCTCTCCATATTTGATGACTCCCGACTCAAGAAACTCGCGGAGCAAATCGTTCCCCTCACGCGTACGCTCCCCGACACCGGCAAAGACCGACAAGCCGCCATGCTCTTTGGCGATATTATTAATCAACTCCTGGATTAGAACTGTCTTCCCTACCCCTGCTCCCCCGAACAGTCCGATTTTTCCACCCTTTGAGTAGGGGCAAAGCAGATCGATAACCTTGATTCCCGTCTCAAGTATCTCGGTACTTGTCGCAAGATCTTCATATTCCGGAGCGGGTCGATGGATCGAGTATCTGCGATCGCCCCCGGGCTTCTTCATACCGTCAATCGCCTCTCCTACCACGTTAAACAGTCGCCCGCGTATATCTTCCCCTACAGGCATACTGATTGGAGAGCCGGTATCGATCACCTCATCCTGGCGAACAAGGCCATCAGTGGAATCCATTGCGATGGTTCGAACACGATTCTCTCCGAGATGTTGGGCCACTTCCAGAAAGAGTCTTGAACCATCCTCCTTATCTATGCGGAGAGCGTTCAAAACGAATGGCAGTTCTCCCTGCTTGAAATCCACGTCCACAACGGGTCCGATCACCTGTGCTACACGTCCTTTGTTCATTCGAAATCTGTTCGTCAGTAGTTGTAATTTATGGTCTTTTGAATAGCGCCCAAAAATACAGATCTCATCCCCAAAAAGCAAAGCAGCGATGGGGGTAAACAACTCTCTCCACCCACCCGGATACGGGCCAGGTACAGGAACAGGGATTAGCAAAAAGAGTCTCAAAGTCATATCTTCCGGATTCGGTCAAAAACCGCACCTGAACTTCGTTTCAGGCTTGCAATCCGGACTCAATTGCTTCAGCCGATCGGCCGGCCGGAGCTGGAAATTCAAGCATTCAAAGATCAGACTATTGGAAACAGAGATTACTGCACGTTCCGTAAGCGTAGAAATTCTGATTCATTTCGATGAAGAGAACCATCTGGATTATGGCCCGGCCAATGAGCTGGAGTCCAGAGACCGTGCTCGGACCAGAGACTATGTGCAGAGCATTCTTCGTAAGAGGAGCTATCTTGACTTTCTGATCGGCCGTTTTTCCAACATCTCGATGGAGGAGATGAAGCCGCCTCTGAAAAATATTCTACGACTGGGCCTTTTTGAGATGGTATTCATGGAACGTAGCCCGGACTATGCAGCCATCAACGAAGCAGTAGAGATTGCAAAAAAGACACTCGGTTCCAAATCAGGTGACCTGGTGAATGCCATACTTCGAAATATTCAGCGGGATATAGAGAACCTGCCGAAACCGGATTTCGAAGACCGAACCAAACTGGTTGCGACTACCTTCTCTCACCCGGAATGGATGGCAAAACGCTGGTCCAAACGGTACGGAGAGCGTGAAGCATTCCAGCTGATGCAGGCAAACAACCAGCCTCCGACTTTCTACATCCGTGTGAACAACCTGAGGACTCGGACCGAAAACTTCAAACTTCGTATGGACAAGGCAGGAATTGAATATACGGAGAGCGAATGGCTGCCGGGCTACTTTATCGTAGATTCTGTTGAGCCTTTCATATCCAAAGGTTGGCTCAGAAAAGGGTTCTGCCAAATACAGGACATCGCCGCCGGATTTGCGGCAACCATTGTAGACCCGGAACCGGGAGAAACCATCTATGACCTCTGTGCCGCACCAGGAACCAAAACGATCATGCTCTCCGACCTGATGGGCGGTGAAGGGACCGTATTTGCTATAGATATTAGCGCTGAACGTCTGGAACTTCTGGCCGAAAACGCACTTAATTACAGCGCCGAAAACATCAAGATTCGCCGAGCAGATGCTCGTGATATCGATCTGAAGATGGCCGACGGTGTTCTTCTCGACGCTCCTTGCACCGGTACTGGGGTCCTCAGTAAAAGAGCGGACTTGCGATGGAAACGTAAAGAGGAGGATCTTGCCGATCTTGTGAAGCTGCAGGAAGAGCTATTGGACGAAGCAGCAAACAAAGTTAAAAAGGGCGGGCGCCTCGTCTACAGCACCTGCTCGATCGAGCCTGAAGAAAACTGGGAACAGATCGAAAAATTCCTCGATAGATACGATAATTTCGAGCTGGAGAGTCTGAAGGATGACCTGCCTGAAGAGGTGTTGATTCAGGAGGGGAAAGCGTATCAAACACTGCCCCATAAACATCATTGTGACGGTCATTTTGGCGTTCGTCTGCGGCGAATTAAATAGAAATTCGAATTCGATCCGGCCTTGAAATATAAGCCGGTGGACATCGGAGAATAGAGTACGAGCCAAAGTGATCCGTAATGCCTGATCCGCGAACAGAACGGCCATGCCAAACAGTAGACAAAGAGAACTTCCCAAACAGTACGACCCCTCCAAAACAGAACCAAAATGGTATAGATGGTGGGAAGAGAACGGTTTTTTTCATTCGGAACCTGATGAACGTGAACCTTACAGCGTCGTCATTCCGCCCCCAAATGTAACGGGTGTGCTCCACATGGGGCACATGCTCAACAACACGATTCAGGATGTACTGGTTCGTCGTGCCCGAATGATGGGCAGAAACACTTGCTGGGTTCCAGGTACCGACCACGCCTCCATTGCCACCGAAGCAAAAGTAGTTCGCCGGCTTCGGGAACGTGGAATCAGTAAAGCCGATCTCTCCCGGGAGGAGTTTATAGATCACGCGTGGGAGTGGACCGAAGAGCACGGCGGAATCATCCTGCAGCAGCTCCGAAAGCTGGGAGCATCCTGCGATTGGGAGCGAACCCGGTTCACCATGGAAGAGGAGCTCTCCGAGTCTGTAACAGAATGCTTCATCGAACTCCATCGACAGGGCTATATCTACCGCGGGCTCCGAATGATCAACTGGGATCCGGAAGCCAAAACGGCTCTCTCCGACGAAGAGGTGATCCACAAAGATGTCCAGTCCAATCTGTACCACATACGATACGATGTAAAGGGATCGGACAGTGGGATCGTCATAGCCACAACGAGGCCCGAAACCATACTGGCCGATACAGCCATCTGTGTTCATCCCGATGACCCCCGTTTCAGTGAGTTTGCCGGGGGCACGGCCGTCGTTCCACTTGCAGGAAGGGAGATACCGATCATTGCAGACGACTATGTGGACCCCGAATACGGAACCGGGTGCCTGAAGGTTACACCTGCCCATGATGTGAACGACTACGAGATAGGCCTGCGACACAATCTGGAAGTGATCGACATGCTTAACGCCGACGGAACGCTCTCCGGGGTGGCAGGCCGGTTTGCAGGCCAGGACCGCTTCGATGCAAGAAAAAGTATTATAAAAGACCTGAAAGATGAAGATAGGCTGGAACATACAGAGGAGATATCCAATAAGGTTGGCTATTCGGAGAGAACCGATGCCGTCATCGAGCCCCGACTCTCCCTGCAGTGGTTCTGCCGGATGGAGAAGCTGGCCGGTCCCGCATTGAAAAGCGTAATGGATGGGGAGGTAATGTTCCATCCGGAGAAGTTTAAAAACACATACAGACACTGGATGGAGAACATCCGGGACTGGTGTATCTCCCGACAGCTCTGGTGGGGGCACAGAATTCCGGCATGGTATTATGGAGACGGTGACGAGGAGTATGTGATTGCACGAACACCTAAGGAAGCGATCGGGCTTGCTACTGAGAAAGCGGGTAGGAATATCACCGAAGAGGATATTCACCAGGATGAAGATGTACTGGACACCTGGTTCTCATCCTGGCTATGGCCGATGACGGTATTTGGAGGCCTAAAAGATCCTGAAAACCGTGAGATCCGATACTACTATCCTACAAACGATCTGGTGACCGCTCCTGAAATCATGTTCTTCTGGGTCGCACGAATGATCATGGCCGGATATTTCTTCCGCGGCCAACAGCCGTTCAGTAATGTCTATTACCACGGCATTGTTCGTGACTCGCAGCGACGCAAGATGTCCAAATCTCTCGGCAACTCCCCCGATCCCCTGGAGCTCATCGAAAAGTATGGTGCCGATGGAACGCGTGCCGGTATGCTCTTCTCCTCGCCTGCTGGAAACGATCTGCTGTTCGACCCCGCCCTTTGTGAACAGGGCCGGAACTTTTCCAACAAAATCTGGAATGCCTTCCGCTTCCTACATATGAATATGGACGGGCAGAACCCTCCGGCTCCCGACCACTCCCCGCCACCTTCCGGCGATGCAGCAGAAGCCTGGATCGACTCCAGAATTGAGCAGACCATAGCGGCCATGAATGAAGACTTCGATCGGTACCGCCTGAACGAAGCCCTTCAAAAGATCTACTCACTCGTTTGGGACGACTTTTGTGACTGGTACATTGAGGTCATCAAGTCGGATCAACCCGGAGAGAAAATACCTCGTGAGAGGCTTGCACGCGCGCTCGGCCACTTTGAAAAACTGGTACGCCTGCTTCACCCGTTCATGCCGTTTATAACTGAAGAGATCTGGCAACAGATAGCCCCCCGAAACACGAAGGAGGCCCTCATCATCTCCGACTGGCCCGCCAACAACCCTGATCGCATCGATAAAGAGGCCATTCGCCGTTTCAGAGATGTACAGCAGATCACCTCGGCTATCCGAAATATCCAGGCCGAAATGTCTCTCTCTCCGAAAAAAGAGCTCACACTGCTTCTTCGACCGCAGGACAAACAGAGGGAAACAGAACTTAATGAGATGAAGTGGGTATTCAGAAAGCTTCTTCCTGTCGCTCGTCTGGCAGCAGACTGCAATGCCTCGAAGCCACCCGCCTGTGCTTCCGCTATGATCGGGCAAACGGAACTATGGATCCCTCTCGAGGGTATCATCGACCTGGAGAGAGAGCGCAGCCGGATTACGAAAGAGATTGAAAATGCAGAAGGTTTTCTCCATTCCGTACGAAAAAAGCTATCCAACCGGCAGTTTGTCGAGAACGCTCCCGATGCAGTTGTGGAACGCGAACGACAGAAAGAGAGAGATGCGGAGAGCAACCTCGGAAAACTGAAAATGACACTTTCCGAAATAGATCATCCCTCCTCCTGAACCGGATACGGCCGCAAAAAAGTTGTCGGATTGAACCGTATCACCGACTCATGAGACCGACCGGATTCTGACAGCCAACACTTAAAGCAACAGAGCAGTCGCCAAAAGCCCGAGCACCCCGGATACTGTCATCAGGATGATAAGTGGTATCGATTTTCTAAAACCTGATATAAATGCGAAAAGCAAACCCTTGAAGATCGTATTGCTAACCGTTGCCAGGATAATCCCCATCACTGCCACCTCCTCTTCCAGGCCTTCAAGTGCCAGCAGGGAGAGCGAAAGGGTGATCGCGTCCACATCCAGCAGACCCGACACCAGGGACAACAGATAGACGCCCCCGGATCCGAAATACTCTTTCATGGCGGCGGCCAGTACGAGAATCACTCCCAATATGAGGCCGAATTTCAATGCCATGGCAATTCTGAACGGATTCTGAATGCCCATATCGTGATCTGATTCGTCAGATTCACGGCCGGATCTGTACCAGAGCCAGATGCCTCCGAGAACGATGGAGAGAAACATCACAAGCAAGGGTATCCAGAGAGGGTACAAAAGAGAAGCATTCACCACAGCAACCTCTACCGATACACGGATCAACATAATGGAGGAGGCCACCATCGCACCTGCCATAAATATCGATGAAGAGGTCTTGGATTTAGCCAGTTGAGCCATACTCAGAGTGACTGCGGTGGACGACGCCAGTCCGCCAGTGAGCGCAGTAACCAGCGTTCCCATACGGCTGCCAATAAATTTGATTGCGAAATATCCGACAAACGAGATACCGCAGATTAGTACCACCATCCACCAGACCCATCTCGGATTGAAAGCATCCCAGGGTCCCATCCCCTCATTTGGAAGCAGTGGCAGAAGAATCACAGAGATAATCAGAAGCTTGATACCGGCATAGATCTCATGCGTCTCCATATTCCAGACCCATCTGTGCAAGATCGGTTTCAGGCTCAGAAGCGCCACTACAATGACTGCAGCACCCAGTGCATAGATGTGAAAACCCAGGCTGGCCCAGACCGCCAGGAGAAAGGTAGCCATCATCGAAAACGCGGTTGTAGTGCCAATATCTTCGTTTTCGCGTGCTTCAACTAGATAGGCGACAATGATGAGAGCCGCCACAGCGATGAAAATGGCAGGTACAATCCACTCACCCAATTCGGTTCCCAAATGAGCCGTCACCCCCCCGAGTAGTCCCACGATACTGAAAGTTCGTATTCCGGCCACACGATCCCCCTCCTCCTCCAGCCGGCCGCTCCATCCACGCTCAATACCAATCAGCAAGCCAACTCCTAGTGAGTATAGCAACGCAATGAAAAGATCTGTATCAGTCATGGGAAGTGGGTGTCAATCCATGAGGAATTCTTTCAGGCAGGCGATTTCGTCGGCCCATATCTCCATATTGGGAGTTTCCAGAATATGCGGAATACCGTCAAACCTTTCATCCTGCATAATTCTCCTGAACGCCTCGATTCCAATGAATCCCTCTCCGAGAGAGTCGTGCCGGTCTACACGGCTACCCAGTTTCTTTTTAGAGTCGTTCAGATGCATTCCCCTCAAATATTGAAACCCGACCCGGGCGTCAAACTCTTCAAACGTCTCCTGAAACCCTTCATCTGTAGAGAGATCATAACCGGCTGCAAAGGCGTGGGCCGTATCAATGCATACGCCAGCCCGATCCGTCTGTTCTACACCTTCCAATATCTCCGCGAGCTGTTCGAACCGGAACCCCATATTGGTCCCCTGGCCTGCGGTATTCTCTATCACTGCCGTCACATAGTCGGTCTCTGCAAGGGCCAGATTGATCGACTCCGCAATACGTTTAAGACACTCCTTCTCATCGATTTTGGAGAGGTGGCTTCCGGGGTGAAAGTTGAGCAACCGGATCCCAAGCTGTTCGCATCTCTGCAGCTCGTCCAAAAACGCCCTTCTGGACTTCTCCAGCTTCTCTCTCTCCGGATGGCCCAGATTGATCAGATAACTGTCGTGAGGCATAATACCTTCCATGTTGAACCCGTACATCTCACACTCACTTCTGAACCCTGCTATGCTCTCTTCCGTAAGAGGCCTGGCACTCCATTGTCTCTGATTTTTGGTAAAAAGAGCAAAACCGGTGGCACCGATCTCATTCGCCCTCCCAGGCACATTCTCGACTCCACCTGCCGCACTCACATGGGCTCCGATATATCTTTTCATCTCTCTATTACTCTCCAAACATCTCAATATAGTCTGCGATAGATGCCTCTATCACCTTCTTTGCATGATCGGCACCATATACACGATCCACATAAACATCCGTATCCTGGCCCGGCATAAGCTTGTACGTCGAAAAGTAGTGGCTCAGGCGCTGAACCAACACTTCAGGCAGATCGTCAATGGACTGGATTCCCTCGTAGTAACGGTCGTTATCCAGTACAGAGATAATCTTGTCGTCCGCTTCCCCGTGATCTACCATGTGAAGGCCCCCGATCACCCTGGCGCTCAGTATCACTTCCGTGCGGTCGATCGGCCGCTCACTCAACACACAGAGGTCCAGCGGATCTTCATCTCCCTTCTTCGTCTTGGGAGAGAGTTTGCCGACCCGATCTCCACAAAAGGTACGGGGAACAAAACCGTAGAGAGAGGGCGGCTGAGAAGAACTTCTCTGGGGCCGGTCCACTCGCATGTATCCGGTCTTTTTGTCTACCTCGTACTTGATCATATCAAACGGGGTGATCTCGATAAATGCGTTCACCACATGCGGCGGGTTGTCACCGGTTTCAAGACCATGCCACGGGTGGGGGCGCCAGCGATAAAAGGGGCTCGGAAAGTTCAATAGTACGGGAGTTAGAAGTTAGCTTTAGACGCCATTAAGCTACCACTTCAGGCGTCGATACTCAACCCCGGAACAACAGGCTGGCCGCATAATCTACTGCATGACGCTTTGTAGCTTTTGCAGGTTGTCCTCCATCCTGAGAGCGCCGATCACTTCACCCACTTCCCCTTTCAGAATGGCGTCCAGATTGTATAGGGTCAGATTAATCCGGTGGTCGGTCACACGCCCCTGCGGGAAGTTGTAAGTACGAATCTTCGCGCTTCTGTCTCCTGTAGAGACCTGGTTTTTTCTCTCCTCGGCCCTTGCGGCACGAAGCTTCTCCTGTTCGGCATTATAAAGCTTGCTTCGTAACATCATCAACGCCTTCTCCTTGTTCTGATGCTGAGAACGCTCCTCCTGGCACTCCACCACGATTCCACTCGGCTCATGCGTCAGGCGAATCGCCGAATCGGTCTTGTTCACATGTTGCCCACCCGCTCCGCTGGAACGGAACGTATCGACACGAATATCGCTCATATCGACCTTCACATCTACCTCCTCCGCTTCCGGTAACACTGCTACGGTAGCTGCCGAAGTATGAACTCGGCCCTGCGACTCCGTCTCCGGAACGCGCTGGACCCGGTGCACCCCGCTCTCATACTTCATCTCAGCAAAAACGTCCTCTCCTTTCAGGCCAAATACAATCTCCTTGAATCCCCCCATATCTCCGGGCTGAACCGACAACAGCTCCTGTTTCCAGCCCCGGCCATCAGCATAGCGCCGGTACATTTCGTAGAGGTCACCTGCAAAAATAGCCGCCTCGTCGCCCCCGGTACCGGCACGGATCTCCACAATGCAGTTCTTCGAATCTTCCGGATCCTTCGGGATCAGGCGGAACCGGATCTTCTCCTCCAGCTTTTCCAGTTCGGTCGCGAGCTCCTGGTTCTCCTCACGGGCCATCTCGGTAATCTCCGCATCCTCTCCCGATTCGATCAGCTGCCTGTTTCCCCGAATGTTCTTCTGGATCTCACTCCAGTGGTCGAAATCGTCCACCAGTCCCCTCAGCTTCGTATGCTCTTTCGTCATCTCGGCATACTCCTCCGGATGGTCGAAAATCCCCGGATCGGACATCGCCTGA
Source organism: Balneolaceae bacterium (assembly GCA_040880485.1). Classification (GTDB taxonomy): domain Bacteria; phylum Bacteroidota; class Rhodothermia; order Balneolales; family Balneolaceae; genus JBBDIJ01. The sequence continues at coordinate 30,559 of JBBDIJ010000001.1, read as the reverse complement.
TTCAGCTCTTCATACCGCTCCTTCACCTGATTTAATTTCGCTTCCAGATCCATAAAAAAATGAAATTATCCGTTTTCGTGTCAGCCGGTTCTCATCCCACCACATCACGATAATTGCAAAAGAAATAACCACTATAGGAGCTCATACCGACGTTATGTAAATGTAACAAAATATGATGTGACAAATGAGCGCCACAGGAATCAGCAGAAAGTGAATCAATAAATTGGTTACCTTCATTCCCTCACACTTCAAATAACCAGGCAATTTCGATTGATGAACCCTTTGCGCGCAGATTTCAAACTCGGATTTTTAGGTGCTGGCCAGCTGGCCAGAATGTCGGCACTTCAGGCGTTTCGATATGGAATTCAGGTGTCTGTATTCTCCGACCGGCCCGAAGATGAACCGGTTCAACTCATGACACCTCACTCACAGTCCGGTTCTTTCGAAGACCCGGACGCTATGGTCCGGTTTGCCAAAACGTGCGACCTGATTACTCTGGAGAATGAGTTTATTGCATCGGACATACTGCAGCAAGTGGTGGAGCGGAGTGGAACTGAAATCTATCCATCCCCTGGAAGTTTCTCCCTGATTGAGAACAAGTGGATTGAGAAACAAACATTTGAAAAAGCAGGAATACCTGTAACACCTTACAAATTAGTAAATAATAGAGAAGATCTAATATCTTTTGGAGATGATAACGGCTGGCCGTTCCTTCTGAAATCCTCCAAGGGCGGTTATGATGGATACGGTAACCGCACAGTTGCCACGTTATCTGAAGCTGAAAAAGCTTACAGAGAGCTTGGCGGAGATAAAGGCCACGACATTCTGGCAGAGGCCTTCGTAGAGTATACTCATGAATTGGCTGTACAGGTCTCCAGAAATTCTACGGGAACATCCGTATATCCATGTTGTGAAACGATTCAGGAAAATCATATCTGTGTTGCAGTTAAATCTCCCGCCCCGATTGATCCCGCTCACCAAAAGCGAGCACAGCAACTGGCCGTAGCCGCCACTGAAGCAATAGAAGGGCGTGGAATCTACGCTTATGAATTTTTTCTCACCTCAGAGGGGGAGATTCTACTGAACGAGTCGGCTCCACGCCCCCACAACTCGGGCCACTACACTATTGAAGGATCTGTCACCTCTCAGTTCGAAAATCATGTGAGATCGGTACTTGGACTCAAACCGGGAAGCACGGAAATGAGAGCTCCGGCCGTTGTAATGGTCAACCTTCTGGGAACTCACAACCGCCCTGCTCTTACTGAAGCCTCCGAAGCGCTTTGGAACCACCCGGATGCACACCTTCACATCTATGGAAAGCTGCAGAGCAAGGTGGGGCGCAAGATGGGGCATATGACCCTTCTCGGCGAAGATATGGAGGAGCTCTACCGCAAGGGACGAGCCCTTGCCGCCGACATTCAGATTTGACTGAACCTCTTCCCTATTCTCCTCTCATTTTCATAGATTGCCAGCGGATTCAGATCAATTTAAAATCGAGATATGTCCAAACCACCGAAAGTAGGCGTAGTGATGGGAAGCGACAGCGACTGGCCAACCATGAAAGAGTCCTGTCGAATATTGAACCAGTTCGATGTACCATTCGAGAAACAGGTTGTTTCTGCACATCGTACGCCGGATGATATGGCCGACTATGGCCGAAGTGCCAGAGAGCGTGGGCTGGAAGTGATCATTGCCGGAGCCGGAGGAGCCGCTCACCTTCCCGGAATGCTTGCCGCTCACACCACCCTTCCCGTCATCGGTGTACCGGTAAAGACTACCGCACTGGGCGGGGTAGATAGTCTCTACTCCATTGTACAGATGCCGAATGGTGTACCTGTTGCAACCGTTGCGATAGGCAAAGCGCTGAATGCCGGATTGCTGGCGCTCAGAATACTGGGAACCCGCGACCCTGAAATAGCAAATGCTCTCGAGGCGTATCGGGAGGAGATGGCCAATCTGTCCAGGGAGAAGAGCGGTAATCTGATCTGAGCTCAGTTTATACTGAGACCCGCTCTCATTCAGGTGAGAGCTATTCCGTCAGAGTACTATCGTATAGTGGCATATTTCGCCAAAAGAGACCCTGGTTACCGGGTAAATACATCCTTGATCTTTGCAAAGAACCCCTTCTCCCTGTCTTTTGCGTTGGAAGCGTCAAAATGCTCGCTACCCTGAAGTGCTTCTACATGCTTCTGCTCCTCCTCTGTCAGGTCATTCGGGATATACACCTTGATTCGGATGTATTGATCTCCTGTACCGGAGTTGTGTAGGCCGACAATTCCTTTCTCCTTGAGGCGCAGAAGCTTACCGGGCTGAATACCAGCTTCAATCTTGATTTTGGCCGACCCCTTCAGAGTGGGCACCTTCTTATCCGTACCCAGAATCGCTTCGGGTACACTTAGCATCAAATCGCAGTAGATATCGTTTCCCTCCCTCTCAAAATTCTCCTCTTTCTTCTCCTCGATAAGCACAATGAGATCACCCGAAGCTCCTCCGCGAGCCCCGGCGTTCCCCTTTCCACGCAAGGTAATGTAGTTCCCTTCGGCAACTCCGGATGGGATGGAGATCTCTACAGTTTCCACCCCTTTCACCCTCCCTTCTCCGTGGCAGTCCGGGCAGTGATTCCGCACCACTCTGCCCTCTCCACGACACTGCGGGCATGGCTGCACATTTACAAACTGTCCAAACATGGTTCTGGAGACTTGCCGGACTTCACCCATTCCGTTACAGGTCGAACACATCTCCACATCCGACTCGCTTTCGGCTCCGCTGCCCCCGCAGGTGTCACAGGTCACCTTCTTCTTTACCTTCAGGGTTTTGTCCGTTCCGAATGCAACTTCCCGGAGTGAAAGCGAGACCCGCACTTTCATGTCACTTCCCCGCTGACCGGCACTGCGCCGACTGCGGCTGCGGCCCTGACCACCGAAGGGGTCTCCACCGAATACATCCCCTCCAAAAATATCGCTGAACCGACTGAAAATATCCTCAAAGTTCATATTGTCGAAGTCGGCACCCGCCTGAAATCCTCCTCCGTTAACGCCTGCATGTCCATACTGGTCGTAGCGTTGCCTTTTTTGCGGATCCTGCAACACTTCATACGCTTCGGATGCCTCTTTGAACTTTTTGGCGGCCGCCTCATCCCCCTTGTTTCGATCGGGATGGTATTTCATGGCACGCTTTCGGTACGCTTTTTTCAGTTCGTCTCCGGTCGCCTGACGGCTGACTCCAAGAATCTCGTAATAATCTCGTTTGGACATAAAAACCTTATCTACTCGCTCACAATCACTTTGGCATGCCGTATGGTGCGGTCGCCCATTCGGTAGCCATTTTCCAGTATCTGAAGCACAACATCGCTGCCTACCGAATCATCCGGGGCGGGCTGCCGCAAGAGCGCATCGTGCAGATTGACATCAAATGGTATACCTGTTTCGCTAATCGGCTCCACATTAAACTGCTGTAGTGCCTCCCTGAACTTCTCCGCGACAAGCCGAACCCCGTCCAACAACGCACTGTTCAACTCTTCACCGGACTCCTGACAGGCCTGCAGAGTCCTTTGCAGATCGTCATAAACAGGCAGAAAGGCCTCAATAGCCACTCCCTTCGACTTTTCATAGACCTGCATCCGATCCCTCTCGATCCGTTTCCTTACATTGTCCAACTCTGCCGCTTTTCTCAATTGGGAGTCCCTTGCAGCATCCAGCTGCTGCTGAAGCTCACGTATCTGATCCTGTTGATCCAGGATCACCTCCCGGGCCTCTTCTTCAGAAAGCTCATCATCCGGGCCATTCTCAAACCCGGGCTGCTCTGCACCCGGGTTCATACCCGAATCACGCACTTCTTCCTGCGATCCGGCTCCGATGGATGGATCTTTCCCCTTCTGCTCGTCGTACGGTTGCTCTTTCATAGATGATGTTACCATTTGATTCTGTTCTGCTCATTGAGTGAGCAAAGATAGTGCCAATCTCCCTCAGTAAATCAGGTCCTGACATTGTTACTCTCCTTCGTGGTAGAACTCAATCATATTGCCATCCGGGTCGGAAATAAACAGAAAACGGCCCTTTTTCCGATTTGCCGGTCCGCTGAGGATGGTGATCTCATTCTCCCTGAGATACTTGCCCATCTCATCTACCTCTTCGTTGCTGTTCAGACTGAACCCGAAATGATCTACCCGAAAATCCCGGGAGTTCGGGTCGTAGCTGGTCTCTGCTTCAACCAGGACGATGGTATCGTTACGGCCCACTCTGTAGACAGTCATACTCTTGCCCATCTTTCTAACCTGTTCGAAACCGAGAATCTCTCCATAGAACTCCTCAGCCGGTTCAATCCGGTTCACCCGAATAGTGATATGATTTATACCGTCCGGTTTAAACGATTTCATGCGTTCATTGTTCATTCCAATTCAGGGGAGGAAACTACGGGTTTTTGCGCTTATCTTTGAACCGTTTTTCCACATTCATTCTACAGGGATATGTCCAAACTCTATCTGGTCGCCACACCTATCGGCAATCTCGGGGATTTTTCAACCAGAGCTGCAGAGGTGCTCAAACAGGTGGCCAGAATCGCCTGTGAAGATACACGCACCTCATCCAGGCTTATGGGGCACTACGGAATCGATACCCCCCTGTTCCCTTTTCACCAGCACAACGAGCATCGGAAGATCAACGACCTGATCTCCATGCTGGACCGTGGAGAGGATATCGCACTGATCACCGACGCCGGGATGCCCGGCCTGTCGGATCCGGGTTTTCTCGCTGCGCGGGCCGCCTGGCAGAGTGGGCACACGGTTTGTACCATCCCCGGAGCCGATGCCTGCAGCACCGCTCTCGCCTGTAGTGGTCTTCCTTCCGACCGCTATCTGTTCGAAGGATTCCTGCCTCACAAGAAGGGTCGCCAGACCCGCCTCCGCGAAATAGCAGAACATGAGGTCACCACAGTACTATTTGAAAGCCCAAAGCGTTTAAACCGTTTGTTAGGAGAACTGATAGAACACACCGGGGAGGCACGTTTGGTCTGCATCGCCCGTGAACTGACCAAACTGCATGAAGAGGTTCAGCGCGGCTCCCTGGGCGAACTGGCTGCACACTGGAAAGAGCGGGGTGAACCGAAAGGGGAGATCGTTCTAATCATAGCTGCCAAATCCTATACAGAATGAGTGAGACGTTCAAAGAGTTTTCGAAGAAGCCGTGGCTACTCTCACTGACCGCCGGAGTTCTCCTCGGCCTGGCCTGGCCTCCCGTAAACCTGCCGATTCTGCAGTTCCCCGCCTTTCTGCTGCTCTTTATGCTCCTGAAACACTGCAGAACTGTCCGGGAGGTGATCCTCTACACCTATCCAGGCCTGATCCTCTGGAACACCATCACGACATACTGGCTTGTAATGGCCACTCTGACGGGAGGGATCGCAGCCATCCTTGCCAATTCGCTTCTGATGCTGATCCCCCTTCTATGGATCAGGAAACTGATGCACTCTTCCGCCCAGGCGTTCTGGTTTGCACCCGTCGCCGCAGCCGTGTGGACAAGTTATGAATTTCTGCACCATCGCTGGGATTTGGCCTGGAACTGGCTCGCTCTGGGTAACGGCTGGGCTGAACTCCCCTATCTGGTCCATTACATCAGCTGGACAGGGTATCTGGGAATCAGTTTCTGGATCGTACTCACCTCGGCATTTCTTTGGCAGGCCGTACGGCAACCGGTTCCCCGACGTCTCTACATGCTACTGGCCTCCATCCTGATTTTTCCACTCCTATCCATGCTGGCAATGAACACTACACCGAATCCGGAGAGCCCGCACCCCCCGATCGAAGTAGCTGTCATCCAGCCCAATCTGGACTCCTATATCGATTTAGGCGGTTTTGAAAATGCAGATGAGGTGGTCACCAGCCTGCTGGAGCAGACCAATGTGGTTCGAACCCGAAATACCCGCCTTATACTGTGGCCCGAAAATGCGCTGGAATCTGTTGTGACACTCGATAGCCGCCATGTAGATCGGATTCGGGACTCGGTACGTGTCTGGAACAGTACCCTGATTACAGGATCCGGATACCTGCAGACCTACGAAGAGAGGGTGCCAAAGGTTGTGCGCGGCTATCGGAACGGAGTGCCATGGAATGTTTACAATGCCGCGCTTCACTTCTCTCCGGACGGGCAGGTTAGCGTCTATAAAAAAGGGCGGCTCGTGCCGGTAGTAGAGCGTCTCCCCTTCGCAGAGTTTTTTCAGGGGCTGGACCGCGCGGGATGGGTGGACTGGGGAAGCCTGACGGGGTATGGCAGAGGCGAAGAGGCCGTTAATTTCCCGGTGGGACCTCTGTATACACCTGCACTCATCTGTTACGACTCCGTGTTTCCGGAGTGGGTTCGTGAATTTGTAACCGGGGGAGCCGATTTTCTGACAATCATCACCAACGACGGGTGGTGGGGCTACACCAGCGGACATATACAGCACTTCGCATTCGCACGGCTACGCGCCATCGAGACACAGCGCTGGATTGCCAGAAGCGCCAACAATGGTATCTCCGGTATCATCGGGCCCGACGGAACCATACACAGAAAGACGGATTACTGGGTTCAGGACGCGTTTACAGCCACCATAGAACCCAACAGCCGGCTCACCCCCTACATGCGATTCGGCGACTGGTTCAACCTGCTTGTCCTGGCACTGGCGCTTCTGGGATCGCTGATTCCGGCCTTCCGGAAAACCGACTCAAACGCCTGACCTCAGGACATTAAAAAACCCGAAACCGATTAGTCGGTTCCGGGTTTATATACTCCACTCCGATGCGAAAACGGTCGTTACCGGCTTTCACATCTGAATCTGTCCAGCACAAATCAGTCGTGAAGCGTAAACTCTGGCAGCTTCATGATCTTGCCACCGTTCATCGACGATTCATGTGCCAGAAGTCCGACGCAGGTCCAGTTCGCAGATTGCACAACGTTCGGATAGGGATCGCGGTCTTCCACGATGGAAGAGACAAACTCATGCGCCAGGTGCGGATGTGATCCGCCGTGCCCGCCACCCTGAATAAAGGAGAGGTGAGCAGAATCTTCGGCATCATACACACCCGCCTGGGTGAATGCCTGAATCTCCTTCGGCAGTCTGTGACCGTAATCGGGCACCTCTACACGTTCCGGTATCTCCGGTTCGGGCTTCTTGGCCGTATGGATTACCGGCTCTTCTCCCTCTACCAGCGGCCACTCGAAAGACTTTTTAGTCCCGTAGGCGTCAAAGCTCTCGCGATACTGACGTGCCGTATCGAACAGTGAGCGGTAGATGTGGGCCGAAACATCGGAGTCCTTCAGCTTGATTTGAGCAGACTGTACAGCAAATGAGCAGCCCGATTTTTTGGCAAGATCATCGCTGATCTTTCCGGAGCCGAAGCAGGAGACATATTCAGCCGGCTTGTTCAATAGGCCCAAAACGGGGCTGACCACGTGCGTGGCGTAGTGCATTGGCTTCATCCGCTCCCAATATTCGGGCCAGCCTTCCATATCCTGGGGGTGGCTCGCCTGCAGATACTGAATCTCACCCAGTTCGCCTTTCTCATAGAGCTCCTTCACAAAGAGATACTCACGGCTGTAGACCACGGTCTCAGCCATAGTGTACTTCAGGCCGGTCTTTTTGACGGTCTTCACAATCTCCTCGCAATCCGCTACAGTAGTGGCCATTGGTACCGTACAGGCCACATGTTTGCCAGCCCTGAGAGCCATAAGGGTATGCTCTGCATGGAGCTGAATCGGAGTATTGATATGAACCGCGTCAATTTTGGGGTTCTTCAGCATCTCTTCATAGGATTCATAGCGTTCATCGATCCCGAATTGATCTCCCACTTCATTCAACGATTTTTCATTTCGCTGGCAGATGGCATACATGTTGGCATTGGGGTGCTTCTGGTAGATCGGAATAAACTCCGCTCCAAAACCAAGGCCAACAATGGCAATGTTTACTTTCTTATTGGACATAAGCTTGTCTTCCTGTTCGTTAACATTTAAGGTTCAATAGATAGCGGCCCTGCGACTCTTCTCCGGCCCGACCCGGCCAGACTGTGCATCCAATCACATGCAATTCGCACCCAAAGGCCGTAATTACAAGGTTTATTGAGGGTATTTATATAAAGAAAACCTCGATAAATGCCAAGCTGATCACGACTGAATATGTATCCTTATGTTAAATCGAATGTCGTGAATCGTTCGTTCGAAGGTTCGGGAAGATTTTGGAAGAATACGGGTAAAATTGTATTCAAAATTGGCCTGCAGCCTATTGCTAAACCGGTACCCCAGAAGGAGTGACCCGTTCAGGCGAGTCAGGCCGGATGGGGGCCTCGGGCTGATCCGGTGGGAAACCGGGTTACGGTCTATCGTCTCATGTCCCTCCGAAAGGGCTCGCTCCAGGTCGGCATCCAGCAGAAAACGCTGCTCAGAATCCTCGATGATATTTCCGGTGAGGGTAATGTCCAGATTGTTTCCAATATCCCCGAAAAGTGGCATTCGAAAATTGCGAACTGTGTATCCTGCCGAAAGTCTCATACCCTTCGAAATACGCTCCGTTACATTCATATTGGAGAGGGCAAAACTGGTAAGCTCACTGAACTCATACCCTATCTGGGTACGAAGGCTATTATTCCAGGTTACATTGAGCTGAACCACAGGCGCAAACCGCTTCTCGATATTCAAATTGTTAGGTTCAAACTCCGGTCGCTCATCCTCAACAACATAAGTGCCGATTCTGCGGGGCGAAAGCGGACCGGGATTGTTGTTAAAGATCCAGCCGAGTCGATAGGTTCCGGTGTAGGCATGCGTAACAGAAGCACGTTGCATGTAGCGGCCTGCCCACGGGATCCACTCCTCCAGGCCGGTCCAGTTTACACGCCAGGAGGGCATCGAAAGCGGTGTAAAACCCCGGTCTCCAAACCCTCCGGCAGATCCGGAAAGATAGGAGTAGCGAAAATCCTCCTGCAGTGTAACCCGGTTCAAAACCGTCCTTCCGTCCATACTGCCCCTCGCATCGCTGATACTGTCGGCCGAGGCGTCTATATCCACAAACGCGGTTTGCAACTGTCGTTCAAATAGCTCACGGTACCCTCCTCCAAAGGCCCACGTACTGGAGGCGACATTTCCGGACCCACCCGAGACTCTGCCTGAGGAGCCGTCCGGATCGAGAGTCAATGTTTCCGTCTCCCGCTCATCCCAGTCTGTAGCCCAGGTCAGCTCCACCGACAGATTGGCAAAAGGAAGAAAACGGGCTGTCAGGCTCAACCGGTCGCTAAAAGTATTGCTGGACGGAATCTGAACCGGAGAGCCCTCTCCGGGATGACCGATCAGCCGATCCGGTGAGATGGACTCTGTAAAACCGAGCCGATAACCGGGTGATGGTGAGAAGTCGCTACCCGTTCCCAACATATCGATCAGTCCGGACCCACCGGCATACCCGGCCTGCGTGCCGGTCCGGTTGGAAACCCATGTGATATCGGTACTCTGCAGCCTGGTGACAGCCAGAAAAGAGGACCTGGAAGAGAGCGACTGGATATCGAGTCGCAGGGTGTGGTCCAGGCGAAAGGAGTTGGAGACCCTTGATCCAAGCTGCGACCCGGACGGTGTATTTTCCCATCGAAATCCGCCACCATATTGAAGTGTATAGTCGATCCAGTTCACAGGTTCCACCCGGTGTAGCTCCGGCCTCCAGGTTGCCGTATAATCCTCCTGATAATTTGAACGGCGTGCACTCTCTGCCCGTGTCAACAGGTCGTTCAACACCCTGTGTGTGGGAATGGGTCTTACTGCGTCGCTGTCGGCCCCGGAATATCCAGCATCCTCCAGTGAAATTCTGTTCAGATCAAATATACCCCTTGCCTGGAAACCGGTCGTGATGGAGCGGGTGAATGAATAGTCGAACCCGAACAGGGTCGAATAGTTAAAATTATGCGTCTGCTGAAGTGGCTGCTCTGCATCGTCCGGGGCATACACCCTTCGTCTGCGCTCTTCAAAGACCCTTCGTGTAGAAATGGATGCGGTAATGTTGTCCGGAGCATAACCCATTTGAAATCCGGAGAGGTGCCGCAAGAAAGGTGTTTCGGAAAACAGGGACAATGGAGTCATAAATCGGTCCTGCCTGAACGTGTGGCTGTATCTGACAGAAGCGTTATAGTTCCAGTTGTCCTGAAAGAGATTTTGTGGATTACGAGCGTGAGAGTTGTTATAGACATAATTGAACGTGAGGTTGTCCAGTGTGTAGCGCATCAGTGCACTTACCGAATTGCGCTTGGTCAGGTTGTTCAGGTTCAATGACCACGCCTCGTTATAGGTCTGAACCTCCCTCATTTTATTGTCAATCAGTCTGTTTTTCTGCACCTCTCCTATATCCTGACGGGAATTCACTGCATCCATAAACTCACTGAGGCGCACATCCCCCTCATTTGGCAGGTAGCGAGGGGTCTGTCTGTTTCTGCGATGTGTAAAAGAGACCGGAAGGTTCCAGCTATACCGGTCAGGAATAAAAGAGTGCAGATAGAGCGTAGAGCCGAGATCGTACCCGAGCTGATCCGAAATCCGGCGCTGACCCAGCCGCGAGTCAAGAGCCCCGAAACCGTCGGTCTGACGGGCAAAATTTGCACGAATCGTGGCCACATCGGCAAACTGCATATCTGCACGCGCATTGGCTGCCCAGCCGTGGCGGTTGTCAAATCCCGAAACGCGCAGCTCGTTCAGCCAGAGCTGGGCATCCAGAACAGGGACACCGGAACCGGACGGATCGTCCAGATCATACGGGTTTCGTATCCCCATCCCGATCTCCATGACCCGATCCAGAGAGGGGTTTCCCCGAATGGCAATCACCGCTCCCGGTACCGCTTCTTCCAGCAGGTCGGCCCGCTCGTAGAGCTGATCGCTGCCAGCGCTCTGCTCCAGGTTCCGTAGCTGCTTGAGCTGATTGAACGCGGTCAGTAGCAAGTTCATGCTATTCTCGTCATACTTCCAGACTTGTGCCGCCTCCTCCTCCATCCGTCCGGTGTGTGCCGGATCGTAACTCTGAAATGGGTAATCGTCCCGGGTCGGCGTAACCGGCTGTCGATATTCGTAATAACTGTTCTCCAGATCGTTGCCAAACCGCATAACCAGTTCTGCATCTCCGCGTGCCTGAAAACCCTCGCCGTGAACGAACATCCTCATGTTAGAGTAATTAAGCATGTTCATCCCGCCTGGAAAACTTCGCTGTACCAACTGCACAGCTCCCGGCCCCAGGTTGTTCGCTTCCAGTACAATGGACTGCTCATTTGCCAGAGACTGAAGCTGCGTACCCCGATTCTGGGCACGGATAGCCCCAAACGGTTGCCGATACGGAATAGGCCGCCGGCTGGAATTCTCTTCGATGTTGATGGTAGATACCCTTAGGCCGGCGCCGGGATCACTCTGTTCATTGATCTCTTCTGCTTTCTGCCACTGGCTGCCCACAAATTCGAAGGAGGCAAAGCGAAGGGTAAGCGGTTCGCTGTAGCCCGACATCCAGAATCGGACATAGCTTATATTCTGAAAATCCTGGATATCCCCTACCCTTCTTTCAAACTCCGACAGAGGAATACGGACCTGATACCAGCGGTCCTGAGGACGGGAACCAGGCACCATATCTACAATATAAGTCCCTTCCCCGCCTATCTGCATGCGGGTGTCGTCTGCCGGGTTCAGTGCAACTTCATACTGAAAATAGGCGTTGCTAAGCTCTACCCTGGAGGGGTTCACCAGGCCCTCGGAGTTGGGGCGATTGGTTACCGCACGCCGGTCGCTCTGATCCAGCGGCGTATTTCCTTCAGGATAGGCAAGCATCCGGTGAAAACGACGGTGCAGAGGCAACCCTTCCATCTCCGACTCCCCGTAATAACGGTACTGATCATTGGATGGATCTTCGAGAATGCTCTTAAACTCCTCACTGGACTCACCATACAACCCCCGCATCTGATCAATAAAGTCTGAAAAAACGGTCTGCTCATCGAGGCCGTTAAATCCGTTGGAACCGGGTATTCCGTCGAGGCCCACATCCTCCAACTCACGGTTTTCCAGTGAGAATTCCCCTTCGGGTGGAACCGGGTTGGCAGGAATGTAGGAGCGCGTGTTGGACAGCCTGTCGGGGGCAAGTGACTCCAGATTCACTGCCAGGCCATCCTCCGTATTCAGTTTGGCGTTCGGAATCACATCCTCCGATACCAGGCCGATATCGATATAGATGGTTCCGTCATACTCCTCCATATCCGCACCGGCAGGAAAGCGGCCACCCGGGAGTAACGGCTGCACCCAGAACTCAAGAAACTCCACATTGTTTTGTGTGAAATCCTCCTGGCCGGAGGGAATGACGGCTGTCATCCCTCCCCAGGTTCGCTCCGAATTTTCCTCAAGCAGCGAACGCAGCTCCATGTTGTAGTTGTAAGGTCCCCGGGATTGGGGATCGAAAATAAGGTCGAGGGTATTAATGATCTCCTCCTGCGGATTCCTTGTCTCCCGTCCCGGGAAAACATCTCTGACGCGAACCGGCCGGGACTCCGGAGTAAATTCCACTTCGGGCAGGATAGTAGAGATGTTTCTGGGAATGGTATACCAGCTCAACTTCGAACGCAGGTCGGCCCTGCCCGCCTGAAAATCCAGGGGTGAGTCCGACGGAGCCTGAAGTGTCGTCTCAAAGTAGACCTCATCGGGTTCAAATCCGGGGACTGCGGAAGGTGGGGCAGCCAGATGCCATCGCGTGGCATTCAACAAATTGATCGAAATGCTGGATCCCTCAAAATCATCGACAAACGAAACCCCCTCCTCTTCGTCGGGGTAGAGTTCGTTGTTACGAACGGCGCGACGGACTGCCCGGGTTTCAGATACTCCCGGGCGCAGCTGCGCAAACTCTCCGCTCAGCCGAAGTTCCGACGGCTCCAAAGTGGAGATAAAAGGCATGGCATCCAGAGCACGCGTGACCATTGGAGTTTCAATTCGTGCGTTGGCATCCAGTCCGATAATTACATTCCGGATCGGTTCATCCCCGATACGAATCTTATCCTCGAGTGGCCGTTCACTATAACGGAAATAGGTACCTCCAAATTGAATATCGTTACTCAGCCGATACTCGGCACGCATCCCGGTAAAGGTCTTCTGCTCGATGGTGGCCAGCGCCTGCTCCTCATATTCGATCCGGATATCCTGGCCCGGAGCGGTATAGCGGCTGTTCAGGATGGTAATGCTTCCAAAACTGTAATCGACCTGAAAATCAACGTCTTCCTGCAATTCACTCCCGTTTGCAAAGACTCTCACCGAACCCTCCACCAGGGCGATTCCCAGTGTATAGTTCTCCTGTACACCACCCCTGGCTCGTCCGTCAATCCTGTAGAAACTGTTTCGGGAGTCCCGGCTGGCATTCTGCTGCTGTTCGCTGTAGAGCTCCCGATAGGCGAGCTGGTCAATCTCCTCCTGACTGGCACCTGACTCCAGTAAAAGTTCCTCAATTCTGCTGCCGAACGGCTCCAGCCAGGGGAAAATGATTCTTCCGTTCAGCGCATCCAGGGTACCCGTACCAAAATCGACCTGGTTATCCGGATTCAACGCACCCTCACTGTCTACCCGGTCCAGGCCCAGATCCTGCAACAGAGTACTACTCCGGCCCGGAAGATGGTTCTGTTCAATGTTTCCACCTGTAAACAGAATCTCCAGGTCCAGATTGTCACGGGTCAGATTCCCGACACCCAGTGAATAGACATTACGCATGGTCAGGGGAAACACCCGGTGGTCGGTCACCATATTCCCGGAGCGTAGCATCTTCAGAAAGAGGCGTCCGCTTCCCCCCTGATTCACATCCCCAACCGTCACAGTTTCGCCGCCCGGCCCTATATAGGAAAAAGAGACCGCTAACACGTCCCTTGGACCGAGTGAACGATTCAAGGAGAGCGTACCTGTGACCGTGTTCACCGTATAATCCTGCCCTTCACGCAGCAGTGTAAAATACCCCATTTCCATATCGCGAGAGTCATCCAGCCCCAGAGCCGACGCAGATATTGGCTCCACCGGATCGCGGAAGGAGTCAATCACCACCGGGTCGAACCTGTCAAGCTCTTCGGAGGGAGGCCCGAACGACCCATCAGGATTCTCCACCACTCCGTAATCTGCCAGTGCTACCGCCTGACGGGCACTCTCCTCCGTCTGCGTCTGTTCCCGTAATACCCATACGTTCAACTCCGATATCTGAAGGGTCTGACTGCCCTGCTGCGGGTTGGCCATGCTCTCCTCAAACTCCTGGCGGGTATAGAAGTCCAGAAAGAAGTGGCGATCATTCTCATATCCAGCCGGCTTTAACCGGATCGGCTGCTCCTGTGAACCGCCGCGAATCGTCTCCACATTGCTCTGGCCTTTCTGTTGAGAGACGACCGAAGTAAAACGCAGAGCCCCAAGCTCTGCTATGGACTTGATCCCGAATAGAGAACCTGAGCCGCGAATGAGTGAGTTCCCTGTGTCCATCGAGATGTTCCCCATCTCCACACTCCGGACGATCTCATCTTCATACCCCTCATAGAAGATTCGGAACCGGTTTTGAAAGTCGAACGCCCGTTCCGTATCCCAGTCGGTCTGAATGGTGAGTTTGTCTCCGATGGTGCCCTGAATATTGAGCTGCAGATTTTGTTCGAAGGTGGGATCGATGCGTGTCTGCTGATCTTCCGATAGAGAGGGGTCTGCCGAGTGCTGGATAGTGACCCCTGCATTCATATTGGCCACCCCCTGTATCCGGAGATTCACCTCCGGTCTCCCGAAAACGGTAGTAAATGCCGACTCGCGGCCTCCGGGTATGGCAATACTGAAATCCAGCAGTCCACGATCGGCCAGAGCCGCCTCCCCTGCCTCTCGCATGAGCCGGTCCCAATTTTCACGCTTCTGGTGAGCCAGGCTCTCGTGTGTGTACTCTTCAAAAGACCAAACCACCGGCACACCACTCTCCACACCACCCGCCCGTAGCCGAATTGCATAACGGCCGTCCGGAAGTCGCCACTGATCGATTAGCTCTCCGGGTTGAACCACCATATAGAGAGGGGAAGTGTGTCCAGGAAAGGGTGTGCGAAGTGAGCCGCTCCATGAGAGGGAGAAGAGCCGCTCCATCTGCTGTGCAAAGAGCGTAGAAGGACGCTCCTCCTCCCCACTGTCCGGCACCTCCTGGCGGCCCCAGGCCTCCCCGGGCCAGCCTGTAAACAGCAGGGCGGCCAGAATCGCTATTCTGAATAGGATGATACGCAAAATATGGGTAGGTCAACCCGGGCTGCACTCCCTGCAATCGCAGTCGGCCGGAGTTCAATATTCACGATTCTTCCATATATTCCGGCTTCGTAACCCGGATTCAGCAGAGAAAAGACGAATACCCTGTCCATCTCGTTACAGAAACAGGAATCCGATAATAAAGTATTTTTCATGATGTTGAAAGTAAGCCGACCCAACAGAACGGTTAACTTTTCTTCATCCAACCGGTGAAGAGACACCGACTCATGCTAAATCAGATCCAGAAAGACCTGTTGTTGAAACATATCGGGCCTTTTCTCTTCTGTTTCCTGACGGTGATGTTCATTCTTCTGATGCAGTTTCTGATCCTGCATGTAGACAAACTGGTTGGAAAAGGGCTCGAGTTTGGAATCGTTGTAGAACTCATTCTGAGCAATATCGCCTACATGGTGGTACTTGCCACCCCGATGGCCGTGCTGGTATCCACCCTGATGGCGTTCGGAAAGTTCTCCGAATGGAACGAACTCACCGCCCTGAAAGCAGCCGGAGTGAACCCGATCTCGCTCCTGAAACCGGTTCTGGTTGTTGCCGGAGTGATGTTTCTATTCCTCACCTACTTTTCCAACGAGGTCCTGCCGGAAGCGAACCACAAGGCTCGTTCACTCTTCATAGACATTCGCATGAAAAAACCGGGCTTCGACCTGCAACCCGGAGTATTTTATACCGGTATCAACGGATACACCTTTCTGGTGCGTGAAATTCCTGCCGGCGCCGACAGCCTCAAAGATATTACTCTCTTTCAGGAGCCCCGACAGGGGCGATACCGCGCTGTCATCCAGGCCGAAAACGGACGTCTGGTAAGCAACGATGAACTGACCCTCTCCCTTCATCTCGTAGAGGGCTCCATCCTGCGATTCATACCGGGGGAGCGGCGGGGAGAGGAGACGATTGAACACTCCTGGTTCAGCCGCTACCGTATCAGTTTCGACCTCTCTGAACTCTCCTTCTCCCGATCCAATCCTGAACAGCGAACCCGGAACGAACGCACCATGACCGGTCAGGCGATGCTCGCCTACATCGACACCATGTACAGAGAGAGGGAGGAGGAGTACCAGTCGTTTTTCAGACAGTTCGGGGATTTCCCGATAAGCACGGAGACCGGTATCTACATCCGCCGATCGGAGCATGCTGGAAGTGTGAGGCCGGGTGCCGGCCCCCCCGATATCTACCACTCCCGATTCGGAACCCTTAACAAAATGGACAAGGTTGAGGAGCAGGAGCAGCTAATCTCAATTGCCCTTGCACAGATCAACGGCTACCAGGGAGAGCTCAACAACCTGGACAGAAACATGAATAGACGGGAGATAAGAATCGCAGAGTTTATGGTTGATGTTCATAAAAAAATAGCCCTCCCTTACGCATGCATCATGTTCGTCCTGTTGGGTGGTCCGATTGGCATGATGACGCGCAAGGGAAACATCGGGGTAGCTGCCCTCATCAGCTCGGTCCTTCTCACGATCTATTTTATTGGCATCATCCAGGGAGAAAAACTGGCCGATCGGCTCGTGATTACGCCTTTTATGGGGATGTGGTCCTTCAACATACTATTTACTCTCATCGGCCTCCTGCTACTGCTTCATGTATCCACCAGTTTCAAGCTCACCAACCTGCTTCCCCCTGCTCTCAGGAATCGGGAATGGGGCCGTGGCCTGCAGGCATTCCGGCCTGATCCTGAAACCGGAATTTCTACATGAACCGACTGGACCGATATATCATCTTCCGGCTGCTGACCATGACCCTCATGGTGGTAGCCGTACTGATCGCCATCTTCATTCTGATCGATTTCTCGGAGAACAGCGACGAATTTGCCGATCGGGGAGCACCGCTCTCTCTCATATGGAGCGAATACTATGTAAATTACATCCCGGAAATGATCCGGCTCATCACACCGGTAGCCATCTTTGTCGCCTGCCTGTTTCTCGCAGGCCAGATGACCGAAAGGCTGGAGATTGTGGCCATCAAGGCGAGCGGGATCAGCCTATACCGGCTGGCGGTTCCATTTCTCACATTCGGAGTAATGGCCGCACTACTCATCAGCCTGCTGGACGCCTTTTTGATCCCCAAATCGAACAGTGAAAGAATCGCTTTCGAGCGGGAATTTTTAGACGACCGTACGGATCAGATCGACCAGGGAGAGATGTATCGTCAGGAGTCTCCGGGAACGATCCTCCATATCGACCATTACGATCCCAACACTCACATCGGTTACAGAATGACCTTTCTGGAGATGGAAGACGGTGAGATTTCCGCTATGACGACTGCCCCCAGGATGGAGTGGACAGACTCCCTTGAGGTTTGGAGCCTGAACCTGGCCAGAAAGAGAGAGTTCGACGATCAGGGATACACAGACACCAATCTGGGAAATATTGAACTGCAAATGCAGATTCAGCCGGGAGACCTCTCCAGACACTCTTCGGACATCTATCAACTCACCTGGCACGAAGCGGTGCAGTATATCGCATCGATCCGGAGAATTGGCGCAGGCGAGATCAGTCTGCCCAGGGTTCAGTTTTACGGCCGGGTGGCCTACCCCGCCTCCATTCTTATTGTCACGCTCATTGGATTCGCGCTTGCCAGTGAACAGCGAAAGGGTGGGAAAGGATTCAATATTGCTGCCGGACTCGCGATCAGTTTTATCTATCTGGCCATGATGAAAGTGATAGAACCTTTTGGAGCTGCCGGCTCAATTGATCCGCTACACGCCGCTCTCTTTCCCCACCTTTTCTTCCTGGTTATTGGCATTACGCTGCTCATCCTCACAAAGAAGTAACACCCTGCCCCGCACACCACCGACTCCAATGGCCTTGCGGTTAGCGTTCGTCCGTCCGCTACTCTTCGAGAAAGCCGTGCTCTTTCATCCAGTCGTCATTAAAAATCTTTGAGACGTACCGGGAACCGCTGTCCGGCAGGATGATCACAATCAGGTCATCGGGGCCCAGGTTACTCTTTTCGGCATACTCAATGGCCCCGTAAACGGCCGCCCCGCAGGACCCGCCTACCAGCAATCCCTCTTCGCGTGCCAGCCGCCTGGTCATCTGAAATGCACTCTTGTCGTTCACCTGTAGTACATCGTCAATCAGACCAAAGTTGATATTGCCCGGGATGATATCCTCTCCGATTCCCTCGGTCAGATAGGGCCTGATCTCCTTATGGTCGAATTTGCCTGTCTCGTGATACTTTTTCAGGACGGAACCGACACTATCTACACCAACCACCCGAACATCCGGATTCTGCTCCTTCAGATACTTTCCGGCTCCGGAAATGGTGCCACCTGTGCCCATTCCTACCACATAGTGCGTGATCTTTCCCTCCGTCTGTTCCCAGATCTCCGGACCAGTCGTCTCATAATGAGCCTGACTATTGCTCAGGTTCTCATACTGATTGGGGTACCAGGAGTTTGGAATTTCCCGTTTCAACCTTCGCGCCACCGAGTAGTAACTCTCAGGATCGTCGGCATCCACATCAGTCGGGCAGACGATCACTTCGGCTCCATAAGCACGCAGTATATCAATCTTCGTCTGACTCTGCTTGTCGTTGGTTGTAAAGACACATTTGTACCCCCTGGCTACAGCAGCAAGGGCGAGGCCCACACCCGTATTACCGGAAGTTCCTTCGATGATGGTTCCGCCCGGGCGGATCAACCCCTCCCTCTCCGCATCCTCAATCATCTTCAGGCCTATGCGATCCTTCACACTCTGGCCGGGATTCATATATTCCACTTTGGCAAGAAAGGTGGCCTCGGCGCTATCCGTCACACTGTTCAGCCGGACCAGCGGGGTGTTCCCGATCGTCTCAATGATAGAGTTGTAGTACATGTTCAGGCCTTTTTCGGTCGTCTGTAAATCTGTAAAAAAATTGACCCGGAATATAGCAAAAAGTCGGGCTCCAAACCGTGACACCTCTTGTCTGAAGAGTGCCGGCTTTGCTTGCGCCCGGGCACAGAGAAAATGTAGAGGGAAAGTGGTACCTTTCCCCTCGCTCCCGGGAAGCCCCCCAGTGAGAACAGATGGGCCATTCCCTTTACGACGGGAGCATTGCCACCCGGGCCCTCGCGGCCCGGTAAATAAGAACTGATGATAAGACAGTATGTTTCTCGAGAAAAATAAGCCCAGGGATTACGATTGCGGTTACAATATGGATCTGATGATTGAAGCGATCCCTCGCATCGAAGATCAGCAGGAGCGCATTCAATATGCCAAACGTGTGGTTGGCCTCATCAAACAGAGTCATCCGAGCTGGGTCGAAGAGAGTGGCCAGAGCGAGCTCGCCTGGAACTACTTTTTTGAGCTGGCCGAATACGATCCTGTAGAATTTGGTATAAACAATCCTTTCCTGACGGGTGAAGACGATGATGCACGGTAAACTTTCAATATAAATTGAAAGTTTTGAATGCAAATTGGTACCTTTTGTGTGAAGACCCTGGAAGGGGCTACAGGCCCCTCTCCTGACCGGATTTCAGATGAAAGAAGAGACTACCCATCATACCGGCTCCGATCTTGATAAGCCTTCAACCGGCCGTCGTGAGGCGTGGGCCCTAACGCCTTCCGAGATTTCAGAGATCACAGAGGTGATCCGCAACGCACAGCAACAGACCTCGCAGCGCAGTGAGTGGCTCACCGTTTCCCTTCCGGTCCCCGAAACAGACCCGCTGGCTCTGCTGGAACAGTTTACCGAAGAGCAGGAGATATACTACTGGGAGCAGCAGGATCACGATTTTTCCCTGGCCTCCGGAGGAGCGGCAACCGTCCTGAAAACCACCGGGCGCAACCGGTTCGAGGAGATGGGGAGTCTTGTTCGCAGCCTGCACAAAAGAATCGTAAACTGGAGCCCGATTCAACACTCCCTCGCCGAACCTCTCCTTCTGGGTGGCTACTCCTTTTCCGACTATGCCGTACGGTCCCCCTGGAACCGGTTCGGCGCTGCACGGTTCATACTTCCTGAATGGACACTAAAACGGAGCGGGAGGCTCTGCCTCCTCTCCCTGGCTGTTCCGATTAAAGAGGAGGACCCGGAACAGCTCACCACCCGGCTGGTGAACAAACTGAAAAAATTTTCATCTATCCAGCAAAAGCTGCAGGAACATACGTTCCGTCCCGGAAAAGAGCGATCCGGCATCCTGAAAATTCAGGAGTCTTCCGAAACGCGTGAGGTGTGGAACCGGAAAGTGAACCGGCTTCGCCAAAACATCCATGCGGGGGAGTACAAAAAAGTAGTGCTGGCCCGAACACTCGATCTGACTTCCGAGGAACCGATCCAGGCCACCCGTGTGGTTCACACTCTTCGCTATCGTTACTCCGGCTGCTACACCTTTTTGATCCGGGCTGCAGGTGGGCCCTGTTTCGCAGGATCCACACCGGAGAGGCTGCTCTCACTACGAAAACAGAGTATGCTCACGGAAGGACTGGCCGGAAGCACCCCCCGAGGCAAGAGTGCGTCAGAAGATGCTTCTCTGGGACTGAACCTGCTCGGGAGCAAAAAAGAGAGAAGCGAACATCGGTATGTAGTCCGGGATATAGAGCGTGCACTTGAGCCGGTTAGCGAAGAGATCGATTTCCCTTCCACTCCTGTCATCAAACGGCTCCAGAACGTTCAACACCTCTATACACCAATCCGCGCCCGAATCAGGGAGGGGTACGGCATCCATGAACTGGCCGGGCGTCTGCACCCGACCCCGGCCGTTGGAGGATACCCATCTACCAGTGCGATTCCCGCCATTGAGGAGCTGGAGCCCTTCGATCGCGGTTGGTATGCCGGGCCGGTTGGCTGGTGCACCACTGATGGCAGCGGTGAGTTTGCCGTAGCCATTCGAAGCGCCCTTATCGAGGGAAGCAGCGCACGGCTTTTTGCAGGATGCGGCATTGTGGCCGACTCCGACCCCGACCGGGAGTGGAACGAAACAGAACTGAAGCTTGAACCCCTTCTGGAGGCTCTCGGGCAGGCGGCTTCAGGATGAACCGGGCCTCTTCCATCGACCAGCTGAGCTGGATCTCTCCACTCATTCGCAGCCTTTATCGAGAAGGTGTACGGCACGCCATCCTCTCACCCGGCTCCCGCTCCACGCCACTGGTTTTCTCCATCTCAATGCACCCCGGCCTAAAGAAATATGTGGTGCTGGACGAACGATCCGCCGGCTTTCGTGCTCTCGGTATTGGAAAAGCGACCGGTATTCCTGCGTTGCTTGTATGTACATCCGGCACGGCAGTGGCCAACTACTTTCCCGCCGTGGTGGAAGCAAAAGAGTCCGGCACCCCTCTTATCATCCTTTCGGCCGACCGTCCTCCCCGTCTCAGGGGCAGTGGCAGCTCACAGACCATAGACCAGATTAAACTCTTTGGTGACCAGGCCGTCTGGTTTCATGAAACCGGAGAGCCGGTGGACAAGGAAGGTGACCTGTCGAGGTTCTCCCTGCTTGGCCGCCAGGCGGTAACAGAGGCGATTCGCAGAGGCGGGGCTGTACAGATCAATATTCCTTTTAGCAAGCCGCTTGAACCTACCCGGCAGACGATCAAACTGGAGAGAGAGATGTACCCTGTACAGGAACCTTCACTGCGGGTGGCTCCGTCGGAGGAAATTGCCACAGAGCTACGATGGCCTGCCGACTCCATGACTCTTCACCCCTCCGTCAGGGAGGTAATCAACCGATCCAGGCGCCCGCTGATCCTGTCGGGGCCGCAACTGCCAGCCCATACTCCTGCGGGACTGATGCGGCAGCTCTGTGACATCACCCGCGCTCCGGTTCTCTGCGAAGCCGGTTCCATGGCCCCCCGGGGGCCTAATCACCTCCCCTGGCCCGCGCTCTTCGGAGAGCGACGCAAAATTGACGAAGAGCCCGACCTGATTCTGCGTTTCGGCGATTACCCCTACAGCCCACAGATCACTCGCCTGCTGGAGCGTCCGGACGGGCCGGAGATCATTGAATTTACTACGCGTGAAGAGTGGCAAGACCCCTATGGTAAAACGCTTCACAGAGTGCCGCTGCACTCGGACCGTCTGAATCCGGATGGTCTGGATTCCAAACCTGAGACGTGGCTGAACAATGCCATGAATTGGGCCACAGAGGCTGCGGGCAAGAGAGACGCCCTGCTGGAGAGTGAAGAAAGACTGACCGACGGACATGTGATCCACCACTTTACCCGGCAGCTCTCCGACGATTGGGAGGTCATGCTCTCCAACTCTCTGATCGTACGGGACTACAGCTTTTTTGGTGCCCTCCCCGGCTATCCTGGCCCGGCTCACGTCAACCGGGGGGCCGCCGGAATTGATGGCATCCTCTCCACGGCCAGTGGAATTCAGACGGGTAGCGGAAGGCCCACACTGGTATTCATCGGCGATTTGGCTATGCTGCACGACAGCAATGCACTACTCTCACTGCGTACTCTCACCGGACCGCTCATCATTATTGTCATAAATAATGGCGGTGGCTCCATATTCCGGATGCTGCCAGTCCATTCATTCCGTGAGGTTTTTACCTCCTACTTTGAGACACCTCAGGAAGCAGATATCAGGCTACTGGCCCATGCACACGGGCTTAAAAGCAGTTTGATAAATGATAGAAAGGGACTCGAAAAGGTGTCTCTGGAGAAGCTTCGTGAAACGGCAGAAGCGGCTCTTATGACGGATGCTAAGGGGAATCCCCGGAAGGCCGATATGGAAAGCCTGAAAAGTCCCGGAAGGGCGCACGGGGGGGCGCCGGCACTCCTTCTGGAGTGCCGCACCGACCCGGAGGCCTCCCACTCCCTTCGCAACGCGTTAAAGGAACTCTCATGAGTAGGCAGGGCGCCGAAACAGAGCTGCAGAAGCTCCTGATCCTGTCTACACCGGTCGGGCCTCTCGGGTCGGGCCTCGGCGGCGGTGTGGAGCGTACGATCAACAGTCTGGTTGCGGGGTTTCGCGAGCGGGCCTGGGAGATTGATGTGGTGGCGCCGGCCGGGTCCACACTGGCCGCCGAAGGCGCCCACCTGATCCAGGCAGAAGGATCGCTCCAGCCCCCTGCACAAAGAGCCTCAAACGGGGTAGAAAGCTCCGTTCTGAAGAGTCTCTGCCGGTACGCAAAAGAGCGACAGGCAGAGTACGACCTGATACTGAACTTTGCATACGACGAACTCCCCTACCG
Source organism: Balneolaceae bacterium (assembly GCA_040880485.1). Lineage (GTDB taxonomy): Bacteria > Bacteroidota > Rhodothermia > Balneolales > Balneolaceae > JBBDIJ01. Next base: position 7,174 of record JBBDIJ010000001.1, on the reverse strand, counting down.
CCTCACAGTCGAACTGCAGACTCCACTCGTTCACTTCGTGTCCATGAGTTCGATTCACCCCGAAATGGACCGGGCCATCACCCGCACAGGTAAACTCTTCCCGGGACGTCTTGCCTGCTACAGCTATCGCCAGGCTCAAACTTTTCCATCCCCCGAAGCCTTTCAGGTTTTGGGAGCAGGAATCGACTCTTCGCTCTACACATTTCGGAGCCGGCCCCGGGAATATTTTGTATGGGCAGGCCGCATCTCTCCTGAAAAAGGCCTGGAAGATGCCGTGGAGGCATCCGCTCTCTGCGGCTGCCGATTGCTGGTCCTTGGAAAGATGGAAAACCTCGCCTACTGGAACCGGGTCATGGAGCAGTATCCTGGTACGAAGCCGAAATATGGAGGCTATCACGACACCAGACATTTTCAGGAACTGCTGGGCTGGGCAAGGGCACTGCTGATGACCCCGCGTTGGGTCGAGGCGTTCGGGCTGGTGACACTCGAGGCGCTTGCCTGCGGAGTACCGGTTATCAGCTACAACCGAGGGGGGCCTTCCGGGATCGTAAAGGATGGAAAAACCGGCTATCTTACAGAGCCGGATCGGCCGGATAAGCTGGCTGGTGCCATGAATAGAATCGACTCCATCGACCGTGCCTTCTGCCGCCAGGATCTTGAAGAGCGCTTCAGTCGAATTGAATGGTGTAACCTCATGGAGGGTTGGTTCAACTCCATCACTCGAAGAGAGAGGGCTTTGTGAGACTTTGGTGCCGGGATATCGAGTATTACGCCGAGGTGCTCTCCTCCAGTAAGGGCCTGCCATGGATCCTTCATCTTCACGGTTTTATGGGATCAGGCCGTGCTTTTCACAACCTGTCGAACCGGCTGAAAGATCGGTTCAACCCGGTTGTTCTGGACCTTGCAGGTCACGGCCGCAGCGGAGGATCAGAAGATCCTGCCCGGTACAGTCTCCGGGAGCAGATGGATGACATTCGCTCCATTCTGGAGCGAATCAATTTCCGCCCTCTTGTCCTGCACGGCTATTCGATGGGCGGTAGGCTGGCACTCCATTTTGCCAATGAATACCCGGACCTGGTGGATGCCGTGGTTGTAGAGAGTTCCGGCAGTGGTATTGACGATCCAGCTATGCGATCCCACCGGCAGGCCAAAGATGAAGAGAGGGCGGTGGAGATCGAATCCGGATATGACGCTTTTTTGGAGAGATGGCTCAATAAACCCCTCTTCAGAGGGCCGTCTCTTCATTCACCGGAGTGGGAAGAGTATCGAAGGATCATGGCCGGACAGAACCCCGCCTGGATGGCCGCATCACTTCGCGGATTCGGACAGGGGATCATGCCCTCACTGATACCAAAGCCGGGAGGCAGGCAAACCCCGTTGCTTCTGGTAGCAGGAGAGCTGGACGTGAGGTACCGTCAGATCCTGATCACGATTGAGCAGAAGATCCCTCACTCCCGATTCATATCGATTCCGGAAGCGGGCCACAGAGTTCATCTCGACAGTCCCGCCGTGCTGGCCGATGCCATTACAATCTTCACAAACCATCTGAAACAGAATCAAATGTCATGAGCGACTGGAAAACGATTAAAGAATATGAAGATATAACCTACCGTAAAACGGACGGCGTGGCACGCATCGCCTTCAACCGCCCGGAAGTTCGTAACGCCTTCCGGCCCAAAACCCTCGCAGAGATGGAGGAAGCGCTCATCGACGCCCGGGAAGACCGGACCATCGGGGTCGTTTTGCTAAGCGCCGAGGGCCCGGCCAGGGATGGTGTATGGTCATTCTGCTCGGGAGGCGATCAGAAGGTTCGGGGAGCCACAGGCTACGAGGGCACAGACGGAGTGCAGCGCCTCAATGTCCTGGAGATTCAACGCATCATTCGGTTTATGCCCAAGGTGGCCATCGCTGTGGTCCCCGGCTGGGCGGCGGGCGGCGGGCACAGCCTCCATGTGGTGTGCGACCTGACTCTGGCGAGCCGGGAGCATGCAAAATTCAAGCAGACCGATGCCGATGTGGGCAGTTTCGACGGAGGGTATGGATCGGCGCTTCTGGCGCGCCAGACGGGACAGAAACGGGCTCGGGAGATCTTCTTTCTGGGCCGAACCTACTCTGCTCAGCAGGGGTTGGAGATGGGTATGGTGAACGAAGTGGTGCCGCACGACCGGCTGGAGGAGACAGCGCTGGAGTGGGCAAACGAAATCCTGGAGAAGAGCCCCACCGCTATCCGTATGCTCAAATTTGCGTTCAACCTGCAGGACGACGGAATGGTAGGCCAGCAGGTCTTCTCCGGCGAAGCCACCCGCCTCGCCTACGGAACGGAGGAGGCGAGAGAGGGGCGCGACTCCTTTCTGGAGAAGAGGAAGCCGGAATTTCGAAAGTTTCCCTGGGTCTCTCTGTAGAGACGCGCGCGAGCAAAATAGAACCGGGCGCAATCAGAGAGCCGGACGGCAGCCCCTGATTAAAATCGGTCCCGCTTGTCCTTCATCGATTTGTACAGAAGTTCACGGGCGCGAAAGATGTGCGCTTTAACCGTACCCAGCGGCATATCCAGCTGATCCGAAATCTCATCGTAGCTGAGCTCCTCCATATGACGAAGCTCGATCACCTGCCTATACTTTTCCGGAAGGGCCGCAATCGCCTCCCGAACCATTCGCCTCCGCTCTTTTTTGATCACGTGCCGGTCTGCTTCCTCACCCCCGGCAGGAAGTTGTATGGTTGCTTCATCCCCCTCGCTGCCAGGGTGAGAACGATCTATCGAGAAGGTTTGAAGCTTCTTCCTGCGAAGGAAATCGATCGTATGGTTGGTCGCGATCCGGTAGAGCCATGTAGAAAATGCGTACTCCGGATTGTAGTTCGCCAGATTCTCAAATACCTTGACGAAGGACTCCTGCACCAGATCTTCCACCTCTTCCGCCTCCTTTACCATCCCCCTGATATGAAAGATGAGAGACTTTCGATATTTCTCTACCAGCCTTGCAGAAGCAGACTCGTCTCCAGCAGCCGCTCGCTCGAGCAGTTTTTCGTCCTCTACGCTGCTGCGTGACGCATTTTTGCGCTGCACGCCCCCATTTTCGTCGCCCGATTTACTACTCATCGACTATCTATCGCGCCAAATTCTGTTTTGGGAGTTTTCCCTTCAGTTCTTTACCATAAACCAGACGGTAAACAACCCGCCTGCGGCTGGTAAAAGCCATGGGATGGCAACGCCCTGGCGGCGGTTACACAACCACCAATTACAGTTAACTTAATCATACAGCGATGAAAAAACTACTGACAGGAGTGATAGCACTCGTACTGACAACCGCACTGGGTCTCTCTGCCGAAAGCGCAGAAGCTCAATCACAGCAAGGGGATATTAAAGCCGGTGTAGGCCTTACATACGGCTCAGGAGTCGGATTCGGGTCCCTATCCAACGATTTGGGGATCCGTGCAGATGGAAGCTATGCTTTTACCCCGCAAATTCGCGGTGCGGCCGACTTCACCTTCTACTTTCCAAAGAGTGAGGGCGGGGTAGACATGAACTTCTGGGAGCTGAACTTTAATGCCCACTACATCTTTTTCGCAGAAGAAGCCGTCTCCGCATACGGATTGGGTGGTATCAATATTTTTGGCTTCTCCCAGGAATCACAAGCGGGTGAATTCAGTGACTCGGAGATGGGCCTCAATCTCGGTGCAGGCGTGGAGTATGGACTGAACTTCGGCGACCTTTTTGGAGAGCTGAAACTGGGCGGCCTTGGTGGTAATGCCGATCAGTTCGTCATCGGATTCGGTGTCCGTTTCGGTCTCTGATCCCTGTTTAATCAGACACTGCGGCTTTTCGGCCGTTACGAAGGGCGCTCCATATGGAGGGCCCTTTTTTTATATATCTCTGCGAAAGTGAAGGCGCAGCCACGTATCTGATGGTGCCGTGTGGCCAATCTGTGCAAATCCTTCCGTAGGCTTCTCGCTATCCGGAACCAGCCCACCCGGCCAATCGGGTAAACTCTCCTCTCCTGTCAGACGAAATCCAGCACTGGCTGCAGCATTTATCATCACCTCCCGGTCCTGCAGTAGTAGCCCGGAGAGCACCATTTCGCCCTCTTCCGACAGATGCTCCATAAAGGCTTCCAGGAGATTGAAAAGTGCGTTACGATTGATATTCGCCAGTATCAGGTCGTACGTTGCCCCCTTTGGAATCGTCTCTTCGCTTCCTTGCCGGATCTCCAGTTTTCCGGCCACCCCGTTCAACTCCGCATTTTCTCTCGCATTATCGATACTCCATGGGTCCAAATCGAAGGCGAATACCTGCTCCGCGCCCCCTTTCAGCGCTGCAATTGCCAGTATTCCCGTACCCGTTCCCGCATCCAGTACCCGCTTCCCGGGCAGGTTCAACCCCGAAAGCGCCTCAAGCATGAGACGAGTAGTAGCGTGGCTTCCCGTTCCGAATGCCATTTTCGGGTCAATTAAAATCTCCATCCTCTCCTCACCGTCAGGGACAGAAGCCCATGTTGGACGGATCAGAAAGGGGCCGATTTCCATCGGTTGTATCGACTCCTCCCACTTGCGATTCCAGTTCTCTTCCACAAGCCACTCTTCAGTGAGTTGCCGGACTGAAGAATAGTTCTTCAGAACCCTCGAAAACTCTCTTTGAACCACATCCTCGAACACCTTCTCCGCAATATAGGTGGCAATGCGCCCCTCCTGCTGTTCAAAAGCATAGAAGCCCAGTTCGTGCAGATCGGCCATCAGCCTCTCCTGATCCTCATCCGGAGCGATCAATGTGATTTTCAACCAGGCGGCCGGGCTGGAGGGAGCCATAAGAGTGGGGTTAGTTGGCTACCGGATTCGGTTGTAGATAAACTCGGTCAACAGATCGCCCACCGCTTGCAGAGTAGTCCGGTCGATGATCTCCATGTTGTCGCGATGGGTATGCCACCATGGTGGAAACTGCGCCCCTCCATCGGGCGCACGCGAATGGTGGATGATATTTATCATCGGGATACCGGCATGACGCTGTACTATAACATGATCGTCAGACACCAACGCGCCACGCTCGTCCGGGAACATCTCGCCATAGCCCAGTTCATCCGCCAGCTCCCAAAGCGCATTCACCAGGGAGGGTGCGAACCGAACGGAGTTCTCCTCCTTTGCGAAAACGGCATCCACGCCCCCCGTCATATCCAGCAGTATACCGAATCGGGGGTTGTATCCGGAGGCCGGGAGGTTGTTAGACCAGTATCGGGCCCCCAGAAAGTAAAAATCAAGCTCTCCCGGCCTGCCATAATCCTCTCCGTCGAAGAGTACGATGTCGACCCCCACCGGAGGCGGGTTTTCACTGAACAATCTGGCCAGTTCGATCAGAACACCGGTGCCGCTACCCCCATCATCTGCGCCGGTCAAAGGCTCATCCGGGTACTCCGGATCCTCTTCGGCTCTGGGTCGGGTATCCCAATGGGCAGCCAGCAGGATCCGATCGCCATTGGACGGGTTGAACGCAGCTACAATATTGTGAAGTTCCAGCTCCTCCCCTTCGTAGCCCTCCTCTGTAAAGGATTGCACATAGACCGCACCGGGCCCGGCATACTCCTGCAGTTTTCCGGCCAGCCAATCTTTGGTTTGTCGGTGGCCTTCCGAATTGGGGTGCCGGGTGCCGAACTCCACCTGCTCGTTTATGTAGTGCCACGCACTGTCGGCTGAAAAAGCGGGGACCTCTCTCTGCCGATCCTCGAACCGGAATCGGGGCTCCGGCTCCGGAGGGGCACATTGAATGAAAAGGAGCGGACTCAGCAGCCAGAGTAGCGGAGTTCTCATCCCTGCCCCTCCAACAACTCTATCAGGCGTCCCGCACGCAAAATTTTCTGCTCCTCAAAGCGGTTACCCAGAAACTGAATTCCCACCGGAAGCCCCTCCAGGATACCTGCCGGGACACTGATGCCGCAGATTCCAGCCAGGTTCGCCGCCGTGGTGTAGATATCATTCAGATACATCTGAACCGGATCGTTCAAACGAGCTCCCAGCTCGAAGGCTGTAGTAGGGGCCGTAGGGCCGGCAATCACATCCACCTCGGAAAATGCGTCCAGAAAGTCTTGCCGGATGAGCCGGCGCACTTTCTGTGCTTTTGCATAGTATGCATCATAATATCCGGCACTAAGAACATACGTCCCCAGCATAATACGCCGCTTCACCTCGCGGCCGAACCCTTCAGTACGAGAGCGCTTGTAGAGACGGATCAGCGCACTGTCCATCGAATCCAGTTGCTGTGACCACCTGTCTCGCTGATCTCCCCTGCTGCTGTTTAGTGACTTTTGCAGGGCCTCCCTCTCTTCACGCAGCTCCTCTTTCAGTTTTGAGACATCACTGCGATGCCCGTACCGAACACCGTCGAAACGGGCCAGGTTGCTGGAAGCTTCGGCTGTGGCTAATATGTAGTAGGTAGCAATACTGTAGCGGGAATGGGGAAGACTAATCGGTTTCAGTTCTACCTTCCGCTCTTTTTCAAGCTGTTTCAGCCTCCCGTCAATCACGTTACGCACTCCGACGTGAAGCCCCTCACCAAAATACTCTTCAGGAACACCCACCCGGAGCACCTCGTCGGCCTCCAGTCCTGCTGTATAATCGGGCACGGGCTCTGCAGAACTGGTCCCGTCTTCAGGGTCCTCCCCTGCAATGGACTGTAGTACAAGCGCGGCATCGGTCACACTATTGGTCAGTGGCCCGATGCTGTCGAAGGAAGAGGCAAAGGCGACCAGGCCGTATCGTGAAACCCGCCCCCAGGTGGGCTTCAGTCCCACCACACCACAAAATGAGGCGGGTTGGCGAATGGAACCGCCCGTATCGGAACCCAGAGCAGCCGTACAGAGATTTGCGGCCACCGCTGCTGCGCTACCGCCACTTGAACCACCGGGAACCCTGGTTTCGTCGTGCGGGTTTCGAACCGGTCCGTAAATCGAATTTTCGTTGGAGGAGCCCATGCCGAACTCATCCATATTGAGGCGTCCGATGAGCAGTGCATCCGCTTCTTTCAAACGGCGGATTACAGTAGCGTCGTATATACTCTCGAACCCCTTCAGAATATTGGAGGCACAAGAAGTTCGCTTGCCCTTTTCGCAAATGATATCCTTGATCCCGATCACGCACCCGGCCAACGGGCCCGCTTCACCCCTCTCCAGCCTCTTCTGAATCTCGTATGCCC